>CAYFGK010000046.1:0-48102 GCA_964342305.1 uncultured Saprospiraceae bacterium
TTTTCGAGTGGAGTGTGGCCCTCCTTCGTCTGTACGGACTTTGGCGGGCGGACCGGGAAAGAACGAAGAGACAGAAGAGACAGAAGAGACTAGCCAGAGCAAGGTGTTGTGGTTTGTTTTTTACTGCTGCGTCACTGCTCTTTATTGCATAGTGCGTCTAGTGTGGAGACCCGGAGAAAACGATTGGACGGTTGCTGACTTCACTCTCACCGCTGAAGCGGATGGGCTTAAAGCGGCCGACTGCAGACTGCCGGCCATTTGGCGAAAGCCAAAAAAACAAAACCACATTGAGCATTCATCATTCAACATTCATCATTGAGCACTGAGCACTGCCGACTGCCTACTACCGACTGCCTACTGCAAACTGAAGACTGACTTCGAAATCGGACGGTTATTGACTTCACTCACACCGCTGAAGCGGATGGGCTTAAACTGCCGACTGCCTACTGCCTGCTGAGAACTGGAGACTGCCAACTGAAACCCGCTACACCGGCAAATCCCGTACCCGCTCCCCCGTCGCCCGGTACACCGCATTTACGATCGCCGCCGTTGCCGGACCCTGCGACGCCTCTCCGGCTCCCAATGGTGGCTGATCGGGCTGATCCAACACCACCACCGTAGTGCGGGGCGCACCCGGAAAGCGCAGTACCGGATAGGTATTCCAGTCCAGACTGGTGACGTGGGTCTGATCGAATTGTACCTGCTCGTGCAGGGCCCAACTGGCCGACTGCACCATGCCACCCTCGATCTGGTTCTTCAGACCGTCCAGACTGATGACTTCGCCGGCGTCGACTACGGCCCACAGATCGGTGACCTGTACTTCGCCATCGCGAACCCCGACCTTGGCGGCTACCGAACAGTAGGCCGCCGAATTCTTATAGCGGGAAAAAGCGTAGCCCAGCCCCTCCCCGTCGCCGGTGGTGACGTCGCTGGTCTCTTCCCTTAGTCGGCGCAGACAGGCCAGGGCGCGCGGATCGTCCAGGTGGCGCAGACGAAATTCCACCGGATCCTGATTGGCTTCTTCCGCCAGCTCATCCATAAAGGCCTCGATGGCAAACAGATTGGCGTAAGCGCCCAACCCCCGCAGGGCCGATTTGCGCAGGGGCCCCGACACAATGTGCGAGGTCACCCGCACGTCGGACAGCGCGTAATAGGGCGGCGCATTGCGCACAGCCCCACCGCGGAAGCCCGCTCCCGGACGCTCGTATCCCTTGCCGATGTACCGGGCGGGCAACAGTCGGTTGGGCTGGCCGCCCGGACGCGTAGAGTGGCCGTCGCTCCACAGGTCGTATGACCAGGCAGTGATCCGGCCGGTCTTGTCCAGACTGGCTTCCAAATCCATCAGCATGGCCGTGCCGTAGGGTTCCCAGCCGTGTTCGTCTTCACGCATCCATTGCAGACGCACGTGACGGCCGGGTACCTCGCGGGCGATCAACGCAGCCTCGGCGGCTACATCATCGGCCCCGTTATGGCCGTAACAGCCCGAACCGGGCACCGCCTTCACGTGAATGGCGGCCTCGTCGATCTCCAACAGGGCGGCCAGGGAGCGTCGCAATGGATATACGCCCTGCGAATGCGTCCAGACTTCCAGTTGATTGTTTTCCCAGCGGGCCAGGGCGCAGGAGGGGCCGTTGGCACCGTGCATGATGTAGGGCTTGGAGTAGGATGCGCTATAACGAATGTCACCGCTACCTAGTTTTTGGTCTACCGAGCCCTCCGAAACGTCGGTTTCGGTGCTGGCGGGCAGGAAACGCAGGTGTTCGCGCAGATCCTGATCGGCGGGAAGAGCCTTACCTGTAGTCCAGGTGCTGTTTTCCCGACCGGCCCGTTGTAGTTGGATGGCCTGCCATTCGTCTTCGGCCACTACGGCAAGGAAGTCCCCGCGTCGCACGATCTTCACCAATCCGTCCATCGCCTGCAAAGGCCCTTCGTCCAATGCTTCCAGGCTACTCGCATAGCCCGAAGGGCGCACCACCCGTGCGTGCACCATATCCGGGAAGCGCAGATCCTGAATATAGTCGTACTGACCCCGTACCATCTGAGCGATGCCGGGACGTGGATGCTCCTGCCCCACCCACTTCCGACGGGTTTTGGCGTAGATCTCCAGCGGATCGCGCAGATTGGCCACTATCTGCTGCCCGTTTAGCAGGTCGTACCAACTCGTCTCTTCGGAACCGTGGCTGATCACGCCATCCGCCATCGTCAATTCGGAGGCGTCGACGTTCCAGTTTTTGGCGGCAGCCTCCAACAGATGCTCCCGGGCTGAAGCCGCTGCCCGCCGTACCGACATGGCACTCGACTCCATCGAACGGCTTCCGGCGGTATAGCCCTCATCCTGGGTGATGCCGGTCTCGGCCACCTGTACCAGCACCCGGTCGGGGCGTATGACCAGTTCCTCGGCGGCCACCAGTTGCATGGCACCACGCAGGCCCTGCCCCAGCTCGTGTTTGCCGGTGAGTACGCGCACGTGCCCGTCTTCCAGCACCTGTAACCAGGCGTTCACCTGCGCGCCGTCGGGTAACTGGCCGGGGAAGCCCACTTGCGTGGAAAAGGGCATCTCCGGTACTGCCTCGTTGCCTCCCTGGCGTACACAGGCGGTACCCAGCAGGGAGAATCCAATGGTGAGGCTACCGGTGGTCTTGAGAAATTGTCGTCGGTCGGTCATGGTTTTATTGGTTGGTGGTAGAAGCTTGCTGAACGGCACGGACGGCGCGGGCATGGATGCCACAGCGACACACATTCACTTGCAGGTGATCCTTAATGGCTTGTTCGGAGGGCGCCGGATTTTCATCGAGCAGGGCCACCGCATTCATCACAATGCCGTTGAGGCAGTAGCCGCACTGGGCCGCCTGCTGGTCGATCATAGCCTGTTGCACGGGATGCAGGCTGCCGTCCCGTTCTGCCAGACCTTCCAGCGTACGGATCTTTTTGCCCGTAAGGGTACTGACTGGCAGCTGGCAGGAAGGCACACAGGCCCCATCCACGTGGACCATACAGGCCCCGCACTGCTGCAGGCCGCAGCCGAATTTTGGTCCGTTCAATTGCAGTTGATTGCGCAGTACGTAGAGGAGAGGCGTGGCGGGATCGACCTCGACGGTGCGATCCTGACCGTTGACGCTCAGGGTGAGGGATTCTTTCATGGCTTTTGCTTTTCACAACGTGAGGCTATCTACAACCTGTTTACTAAATCACTGATTATCACAAACCTCACGTTGTATCTGGTATAGGGTATAAGGTAGTAAGACTTGCTTAAATGCATACTCCATCCACCCTTTACAAGGAGGTCAATATCTTGACTATTAGAAATAGTCTGTGCCAACTTCACGGTTGTTTTAAGTTCTTAATATAGGCGGAGATAGAAAAGTATTTCCCGGGGCTATGCCGCATTTAGGACGAAATTCAGAAGTAGTGAATCGTTCGGTCAGTGAAAAGGCCTGTTCGGAAACTGAAAAGCTCCATTCGGAAGGTCATCCCGAAAGCTGGGATCGAATGTCAGTACATTATGGTAGGCTACCCACGTAGCGAAGCTTTATAACCATAAACGCAAATCACATGTACTGGTCACGTAAATCTGTAATCCATACGGGATTACTATGTTTCGTTTTCTTTGTTGCAGCCCAGACCTTAATGGCGCAGGGCACATATTACCCTCCGGTAGGAACGCAGGTTACCTGCTGGGATAATCGGGAATTCCTGGGACAATCACAGCGCCCCTTTTCTGCTGATCCGTCCCCACAAGCGGTAGGTAGTCAACTGTTAAATCGCATCTCATCCATCAAGGTGCCCCGCGGACTAAGAGTCACTTTGATCGATAGTAATAATCCCAATGAACCCGATCCGAGGCGAAGAGTAACCATCTATCCTGGTTATTACCCCTACATCGGGCAGTGGGAAGACCGGACCGACTTCGTCCTCGTTGAAGAAATAGACCCCAATGAACCCATTTTTTACATGATCGATGAACAACAGAACTTCGGTAGCCCCTATCTCTTTCAGGGATTCGGTGTTCAGGGAAACGGACCAATAACCTACCAGGTGGAAAACTTGTTTTGTAACGATTGTTTCGAAGCCGTATATGTCCGGGGACTCATTCAGGGACGGGGTTTTAGGGACTTTAATCTTACTGGGAGGGGATCTGATTGGTACCGCGACCCGGATGGAATCGGACGACGGTGGGACCTGCCCAACGACAACAACCGGATCTTTGACGAAGTGTCCAGTGTCCAGATACGCAAACCCGGATCCAATTCCGATGGGTGGGATGATCCTGCCCGGATCGCCAGTGCGAACCAGGTACAATCGGGCAGTGATTATTTTGCAACAGTGGCCTTTACGGTGGTACCATCCACTAGCCAAAATTGCTGGTGTAATGATGACACCAGGGAATTTGCCCAGGCGGTCGGGCTTATTTATGAAGGGGTACAGGCTACGCTTAGCCAACCAGCTCGCACCAGTTCGGCCTGGTCGAACACTCTCCAGATTGGTCTGGAACCAGGTTTGGAAAATGTGGAGGCTACCTTCAACTATAATTCGGGTGACCGCGCCAGTGGATGCATATTTTTATGTGGCTACGCACAGGATTCCAGAGTTATCAGTTTGTCAACGGCCGATCTTAAAGCGCCTACCCTGGATTCCTTCGCCATTACCGATGCCGGTGAAGTGGATCTTTTCTGGACCAAAAACTCAGATGTACCCGACAACCTGATCGAGATCAATATCAAACGCGACGGCCAGATCATTGAAACCCTGCCGGGCACCGCCCGGTCGTTTGCCACCGATCAGTTTCCCTCCACCGGCCCTTTCGATTATACGATCGAAATGATAGCCTTCAATAAAAGAGCTACCTCCAATGCACTGGAAATTTACCCGCCGGTGGGCATCATCCGGGGGAATGTATCCACTCGTCCGGGTGGTCTCGATGGCACCACCACCGATGTACCCAACGTAGAGGTCTGTGCCATCCAGCAGAACGACCTGCCGGGTCGGCCCGCTGGTACCACCTACTGCGCCACCACCAATAATGAAGGCAACTACATCATCGATAATATCTATTTTGGCGAAGAGGCTACCTTCCAAATCGTTCCCTCCAAACCAGGGCACGGCTTCGATCCCGGCTCCCGGGAACGTACGCTTAACCCCCAACGGAGTAGTGAGAACAATGTAGATTTCACGGACACTACGTCCTTTAACATTGCGGGTAACGTGTTCAATATGTACGATGGTGCCATGTGTCCGCTCCAGGGCATTCAGCTGGAACTGAACGGCATCCTGCAGATTAATCCGACCGATGCCGACGGGAACTTTTTCCTGCTGGCCGAACAGGCCGGCGAATATACCATCACCCCGATCCTCGAGGGGCATACCTTTGAACCGGCCAGCATTACCATTGACGTTGGAGCCGATGTTACCGGGCTGGAATTCGAGGACGTTACCCTCGATACCATCAGCGGAGCCTTCCTGGCCAGTTGCGAACAGTACATTGGCGATGCCGTGATCCGTATTACCTCTCCCGACGGTTGTATTGAAACGTTCCTCGAGACTAATCCCGGGGATGGCACCTATTCCGCCATTTTGCCCGCGCGGAACTACCGCATCGAAGTCATCGAAGTATTTGCCACTCCGGAATCGGGTCTGAATGACGGGGAAGTAACCGGCTTTTTTGAACCGGAAGAGGTTGATATCACTGCCGAATCAGCCGTCGTCGACTTCACCTATCGTCGTCCGCCTACCCTGGAAATCGTGGGCTTCCCGGATGCCGCCTGTCCGGATATCCCCTACCCTATCTTAGAGCAGTACAGTTCGACGATCCTGGATATTTTTGTCTGGGAAGAGGTGGGAGTATGTGCCATTGATACGGGTACCTTACGCATTGTCAATACCGTAGCGGAACCCGCCGAAACCATAGAACTTCCGATCCAGGACGGGCGGGTGCGCTATTCCGTTTTTGCCGCAGCACCTAATATCATTTCGCCCTATACGCAATCCATCAGTTTTACGGCCCTTATCGACGGCCGCACCGTGGAACAGCAAGTCGAAGTCATTGTGACCGGTGCCCGGGCCAGGGAACGCACCTTTACGACCGTCACACCGGAGCTGCCTCTGATGATCCTGCGCGACCCTCCGGGCGACGCCAGTTCCAGTTACCTGAGCCAGAATACTACCTTTCAGACCAAGACCTCCTTTTCCACCAAACGGTCCGATAAGGTGGATATCTGGTCAAAGATCAAGGCGGGCACCAAATTCGAAGTCGGTCCCCTGTTCTACTCTACCGAAGTACACGTTTGGGGCGAGATCGGCGCCTCCCTGGCAGTAACGGCATCTACTCAGAACAACGAAGAATTTACCACCAGCATCACGACCTCCGAATCCTTCTCTACCTCCAACAGCGAGATCGTGACGGGTACGGAAGGGGATGTGTTTGTTGGCGCAGCCATGAACCTGATCTATGCCCTGGCCGATGAGGTGATCTACGATCCGGTAACCTGTTCGATCAGTCGCGACACCACCCTCATCATGGGTAATGATGGCTTTGCGACCACCTACGTATACACGGAAGACCACATCCGAAAGGTGTTGATCCCACAATTACACGATTTGATCGAACTCAATAAATTCGAGAATCCGGATACCGCTGATTATTACGTCTCACAGGTAAAGGTGTGGGAGCAAACGCTGCAACGTAACGAAGACTTAAAGAACGATGCCGTATTCGTTGAGAACCGGTCGTTCAGCGGAAATGCACCTTATACCTCCTCCGTCACGTCCAGCAGCAGCAAAACTATTTCCATCCAGTATACCGATGATATCGATTCACAAATTGCCGCCGAGGCGGGCCTGGAGGTGGCGGGCATCGGGTTTTCCGCCGGGGCCAGATATAACTTCCGCATGGAAACCGGTATTGGCAGTGGCCAGACTACAATCGAACAAATGACTACGGGTTTCACCCTTAATGACGACGACCAGGGCGATTTCTTTTCGGTCGATATCAAAACCGATCCGGTCTATAATACACCGGTATTCGAAACGGTCAGTGGCCGGTCGAGCTGTCCCTACGAATCCATGACCCAGCCGCGCGACGAAGCCCAAATTTCGGTCGACAATCTGGTACAGACCGATGTAAATCCCGACGGGCAGGCCGTTTTCCGCCTGAAATTGGGGAACATCAGTCAGAGTGACGAAACCAGGATCTACCTCCTGAAATTCAGCCAGGCCAGCAACCCCGACGGAGCGAAGATCCGGGTGGGTGGTAGTGAGATCCAGGATGCCATCCCGTACACCATTCCTCCCGGTCAGGAGGTGGAAGCCACCGTTACGGTGGAGCGGGGGCCGGTGGCCTACACCTATAATGATCTGCAATTCAGCCTCGTGTCCCAGTGCGACACCAGTATCAGCAGTAGCGTGGGCCTATCGGTATATTTCCAAAGCGATTGCAGCGATGTGACGCTCGAAACGGATGAAGGTGATCAGTGGCTGGTCAACAGCGGGTCCAATAATGCCCTGGATATTCGCCTGAAGGACTACGACAAAAACGGCTTGGATCGCATCAGTATCCAATACGCTCCCGCCGGTACCGGTGCCTGGTCCGACTGGACCATCGTAACACCCGAGGATCTCTCGGATCTGCCCGGCGGGACCGAACTTACCCTCGATGCTTTTGGTATCCCCGACGGAGCGTATAAGCTGCGGGCCCGACTGACCTGCGACCAGGGATTTGTCTATTCTCAGGTACTGAGTGGTCGCATGGACCGCACACCTCCGGTCGTATTCGGAACGCCGGAACCAAACGACGACCGCTACCTCGCCGGCGATGAACTCTCCGTCACCTTTAATGAGAGTATCAATTGCCAGAACCTGGGTGCCGGGGATGTACTGCTGATCCGGGAATCCGATCAGGCCATGATCCCGGTGCAGCTAAATTGTGCCGGGCGAACCCTCACCATCATTCCGCAGGAGGCCATTGAAGAACAAAGCGGCGAGCGGTTTATCGTGGAGATCATTAACCTGGAAGACGCCAGTCAGAATGGGATCGCCGAACCAGTCTCCTGGCTGTTTACGGCCGGTGAAGACCTCGTTCGTACCCCCGATGATCAGGATGGAGACGGAGTCCCCAATGCGGATGATAACTGCGTTGACTTCCCGAACAGCAATCAGCAAGACATCGACGGAGATGGTATAGGTGACCGGTGCGATAATGATAACGACAACGACGGGATCGAAAACGACATGGACCTGTGTCCCACCATTCCCAACGTGGGCCTTTCCTTCGATGGTAAGAACGATTTTGTGCAGTTTGCGCCCATGAATGAATGGAATTTTGCCACCGATCAGGATTTTACCATTGAACTATGGTTGAACATTCCGGTGAATGATCAGTCAAACACGACCGATAGCCTGCACTCCATCATTGAAAAGTTCGGAGCGGTATATCCCTTTGGGATTCGGTACAATAGCCAATCCAAAAAACTGGTAGCGGACCGGTTCGATGGAACAGCCGGTCCGACGGTTCAATCGACCACCCTGCTCAATGACGGGCAATGGCACCACATTGCCTTCGTCAAAGAAGGCACGGTACTAAAGCTGCTGGTGGATGGCCAGGAAGAGGACCGCACCACCGACACCACCACGGAAAGCGTACAGAACAATGCGGCGGTCAACCTGGGCAAGCAGGAGTCCATTACCAATTTCTGGCTGGGCACGCTCGATGAGTTACGGATCTGGAACATAGCGCGTTCACCACTGGACCTGTTTGACAACTTTGACCGCGAAATCCCGGGAACCGAAGCGGGACTCGTCGGGTACTTTACCTTCACCGAAGGCACCCCTGCTCAGGATAACGGAGGTGTTGACCTGATCCTCGATCAGAGTGAGTCCGGAAATAACGGTCAGCTGATCAACTTTGAGAAATCCGGTAACCAGTCCAACTGGATCATTGGCGCCCCCATTGCTGCCCTGGATGCCAATAACGACGGCATTGGCGATGCTTGTCAGGAGATCACCACCTCTACGGCATCTATTACCAACCGAACGCTTTTCCGGTTATTCCCCAATCCCGCCGGGGATCAGGTGACTCTCGATATTACGGCTCCGGTGGGGGGTGATATCCAAGTCGAAGTCTATAATCAATACGGCCAACGGTTGCGTACGGAAGCTTATGGTCTCCAGGCTAATCAACAAGTACTTGACATCCTGGATACTTCCCAATTACCCGACGGACTGTACTTCATTACCCTGCGCAGAGAGCAGGAAGTGATAAGCCGGAAATTGATGATCCAGCGGTAAGTCACCACATCCTGCGGTGAGCTCTCCCGGAGAAAGCACCTATACCGACAACGAAGTGGTTTTGCTCCGCAGTACTTCGTGCTGGGAGTTCAAACCACTTCGAGTCGAGTATATACTCGCGTGAAAAGGTTGGGCAAAGCCCAATCCTTTTCGGAAGCGGTATAAAACAACATATCCATCAGATAAGCACTCTGACCGTTCGGTCAGAGTGCTTTTTCTTTTTTTCTGCCTTTCGGCAAAAAGTCTTTTGGCGAAAGCCTGTGAAGTCCGCATGTCCGATATCTTACACTCATAGGTTATACCAATCCAGCCTGACTGAAACCGTATGTGTAGCCGGTACGTTTAACGACTGGAAACCACAGGCGAACGGATATAAAATGACCTTCGACGGAGACCGGAATTTCCGGTTGGAAATCCCATGGTCCGAGTTGGACCGTTCTGACCAGATAGCCTTTAAATTCGTTGTCAACGGCTCCGAATGGTACGGAGCGCCCCCATCGCCCGCCAGGTGAGGGAATATGGGTACCGTAACTATTTGGTCGAGGCCATAGCCCACCAATAGGAGGTGTTTTTTCACGCAACCAGGCAGAAAACGGTTAAATAATCCCTAAAAAGCGGCTATTTGCGTTCGTATCCGGCGGTTCCGTTTGTTTTCCAGGCGAAATTACCGATCTTCTGTGGTAATCTTTACGTATTGCTCCCCCCTTCATTAAACCCAATACCTAAAGACCCCATGCGCAAATCCATGTATATGCTTTTTGGGTTCGCTCTCTGGCTCACCCAAATGCCCCAATCTCTGGCCCAATCCGAATTTCCCTGTGCACAACCCTGGGCCAGTGAATTCCTGCGCGAATTTCTGGGGGATCACTCCTGTGTGGATGCCATCGACTTCCTGCCCAACCAGCAACCAACGGACGGACTGACCCATCGACTGTTCATACCTACCTCCTGGCGCTTCGAGCGACCTGCCGACTACATCGAAACGACCATCCAGGCTCGTCAGCGGGCCATCGATTACTTCAACGAATATGCGTTGGAGCACGGCCTGGAGCCTCTTGGACCTACCACAATCATCTTTTTGGAGGATAGTACCGGAACGAACGGCAACATAAGTCATACCGCCGAAACGGGCGTCTGGGACAACACCACCCGGGATGAACCCTGTCCCATCATCCTGGGCACCAAAGCGCTGGAGCGCTTTTCTATGGAGCAACTGGCATTCGTGATCGCCCACGAGTGCGGCCATTGCTTCCAACAGATCAACGGGTGGCGTAAACCCGCCGATTCCATCAACTGGTGGGATGAGGGCCTGGCCGATTTCTACGCCAATGCCATCTATCCGGGCCTGAACCTGGAGCAGGTGCACTACGCTGAATTCGACCCCGGCAGAACGCCTTACTCATATTTGGGTAGTGATAGTAAAAGCGCCGGGGTACTCTTGGAAGCCATCAAAAATTACGGATCAGATACTTCCGTAATCCAATTGATCGGGGCGGTAATCGACAGCACTAATGCTGCCGGCATGCAGGATGGCCTCGCGGCCTACTTCACCCAGAATCCCTGGTGGCACACTTTCGCCCAGGATTTGGTCGACCGCGGCATTTCGGATCCCGGCGGCGGACGAATTACCCATGGCAAAGTACCCGTGATCGAAAAACAAGTTAAAGTAGACTCTTCCACCACTAGCCTTGCGGGAAAAATCAACCCCTTCGAGATTCGAAAGTGGGATGTATCCTTTCCTCCCGGTTACCGGTACCGCATCACCTCAGATACCGATAGTAATCGTATCCGCATGACTTCGCGTCCAAGGAATAGTGGACGCTGGTCGGAGGGTTTTCCCCCTTCGATCACTACCGGATGCCTGCAGGATGTCACCTATGAGATACTTCCTACCAACATCGGTAAGGCCGGCGACCAGCTACCAAACCTATCCCTCAGCATTCGTAGCACCCCTCAGGAAGAATGTGTGTTGGATCTGGAGTGCCTGCAGGGCACCTGGCAGCTTGACCCTTCCAGTGCAATGGAATCCTTCCTGGCCAATCACTTTAACAATCAAGTGAGTGATACCCTGGGGGTTGCCTATACCAATCCCAATGCCCGCGGTTCGGCCATCCTGACCATTGATTCGGTGGGTAATGCCCGCCTTAGTGTTACTGATTTCACCCTCTCCCAGAATGCCGGAGTGGATGCTGCCGAGCCAATACGACTTAGCAGCACCCTCACCGGGGAAGGGCAAGGCTATTTTAAGATAGCCAATCGCCCCGGCTTCGCCAGCTACGAGGAAAGTAAGACTACCTATCAGCTGGTGCACCGCCTCCAACGCGGCGATGCCGAACCGGTGACTGTATTCGAGGATGTTTTTCCGTTCCTACCCTTCCAAAATTACCGATTGCAGTGCAGTGGCAGCACGCTACGCCTACAATGGACGGAACTCGGAGTAGCCGTGCCGCGGGAGATCCGCTTTAGCAGAAAGTAGGACATACGGCCCCACAATGTTAGCGTGACTATTTTGGAAAAATCCCTTTATGGGTAAGTTCCTGAATCGATCAGGATCCCTACCGCACTACTACTTTTTGCGTAAGCATACCCCTCACAGTCCTGACCTCGAGGTGATAGATACCCCTGGCCAAACCCTGCACGGCTCCTTGAACTAACTGCTCGCCTTTCGGCAAAATACCATCCACCACGGTACGCACCTGGCGGCCCGCCGCATCGTACAAGGTGATCTGCACACGCATCGATTCAGAAAGGCTGATCGGCAACCGGATCAGCTCACTGGCCGGATTTGGAAACACCGGCTCCACCGACAGACCCAGCGACTGTTGAAACACCTCCGTTACCGGAGTGGTCGCCGACTGGCCATAAATCTGTACCCGGTCCGCCACGGTATCCCGACCAACAATATCCACCAATGCATCGCCGTCGACATCTACAAAAGCGGCGGGCACGAAATGCTCCGGTAATTGCATGCTGGCAGCAGCTGTATTCAAAACGGTCCGGTTACCCAAAAAGAGCTCCTTGCCTTCTGCATCCAACATATCATAAAACCCGCGGAAAGAACCGATGGAGCCAATTCCGGATTCCGGGAACGGAATGATCAGATCTGTGTCAGGATTCAATCCATTTACTATTCGCAATCCGACTGGGTTATCCAGTGTATCCCTGCGGGTTAACACCAATTCCGGTACATCATCCCCGTTCAGGTCGTAGTCAGATGTTGACAAAAAGGCATTGGGTAGATAAGGAATACGGGCATCCACATCACTTTCGTATTTCAATTGGAGACCCGATAGCTGATTACTTCGAACCGAAACAGGGATCAAAGGAGAGGCAATCCCCGCAGGATTCGGGTGCCCCAGTACCACAATCTGCCGGTTTTCTTCGTCGAACCGCAGGTAATCGACCAGTTGATCACCATCCATATCGAAAAATCCTATCACATTGGTCAACGTAAATGAAACATAGGCGGTGCCACCGGGATCGTCCAGTACCAAATGCGTGACATCTACGCAAGTACAACCGGAAGGGCTGCTATTCTCGGGACGGGTGGCGAATATGATATCGGCAAATTTACCGCCGGAAACGTGGTAAGGGGCCCAAAACCCCGATTTGTTCCGGATGCTGGCGGGAATTTCAAACAGAAATTCTTCACCAGCGGGGCCTCCTATATCGGCAAATCGAAAGAAGAGGGAATCCCGGTAGATAACGTTAGGGACACCATTGTTGTCAAAGTCATTAGTAGCTGCAGCCCGGCTTCGGGATAACAATTCTGAGCGGCTAAACGCCAACTCGCCCGGCAGGGATCGGAATTTCTCTACCAGTGATTGCCCCGTAAGGGAGGTCGACATAATGAACAGAGAAAAAATATATATAAACGTTCGCATAATGTTTTTTTAGGTGTTTTTTAATCAAACTGCCAGGCTTGAAGCCTCCGACTGTCGCGGTTGAAAATCAGAAAATCCGGAATCGTATCCCCATTCACATCGTTTACCGATAGAAGGGCATATTCCGGAATGGCGTCTAACTTCTCGAAGGTGACTGTTTTACCATCCTCACTGACCCTGGCCACCAGAACACCGATGATGCGGTTGCCACTTGTATTTCCAAAGACCAACCAGGGGTTTTCCTGAACGGACTCCCCATCGATGTCGGGAATTTTAACGTATCCTAAAAATTGCGACGAACGGGAAAAGAAGTCGTCATCGGCGTGAAACTGATACGTATCATCAGGTAACAGGATCTGGAAAAACAGACTATCCCGATAAATGACGGATACCACCACATCGGCAAATCCATCGCCGTTAAAATCCGTATCGAGATTGGAGGTGTTCAGGGTGGTCGGATCGAGATCGGCGTTTTGTGGCCTTACACCTGGTCCCGATTCCCAAACCAGGCTTTGACCCATTAAAAAATGACCACCAAGCATAAGGGTCAACAGAAGTAATTGTTTTTTCATAATAAATACATTTGTGAATATAGGCTTGACTTTCCTTGGATGTAATTAATATCGTTTGGTTTAATTACATCCCATTTTACCGACAATGAAGTGGTTTTGCTCCGCAGTACTCCGTGCTGTGACTCCAAACCACTTCACGCGAGTATATTTTCAAAATTACTGATTTCACCTAAGATCAGGGCTCTTCGGGAATAACATGCTCCAGCTATTCTTTGTACTTTAGCCCACCGAAAACAAAAACCACCGCTTTTTGGCGAAAGCCAGGAACCGGAATCTGAACAAAACGAAAAACGATGAACTGGAAATCGATCCCGGTCTTCGTAGCCTGTCTGTTGACTACACTTACCCTATCAGCTCAGTCAGACGGCCTGCACATTGTACGTACCGACCAACCCATCCGCATCGACGGACAATTAGATGATGACGCCTGGCAATTAGCCGAAAAGGCAACTAACTTCACCCAATATTTTCCTTTTGACACCAGCCTCGCGGAGAGTCAGACCGAAGTCATGCTGGCCTACGATGGCCAGTTCCTCTATCTCGGAGCCAAGATGTACAATAAGGATCCCGAGCGCTCGGTCTACGTAACACCTTCCCTGCGGCGCGATTACCGGGGGGAAGCCAATGACGGGATCACGCTCATCCTCGATCCCTTCCAGGACAACACCAATGCCTTCCAGTTTGGCGTCAATCCATTTGGTGTACAACGCGAGGGACTAATTGCCAATGGCGGCTCCAATGGCGGCGACCTTTCCCTGAGCTGGGATAACAAATGGTTCGCCGAGGCTAAACAGTACGGCGATTACTGGATCGCCGAAATGGCCATTCCCTTCAAGACCATACGTTTTAAAGAAGGCAGCGACCGTTGGAATATTAATTTCTACCGTATCGACAGTGACGAAGGTGAACGGTCGACCTGGACGCCTATCCCCCGTAATTACCGCATCATATCACTCGCTTACACCCGCGAGCTCATCTGGGATCGCCCTCTGGAAAAGCCAGGAGCTAACGTTGCTCTCATCCCCTACGTGCTCGGACGTACCAGTAATGACCTGATCGAAGGTGGCAGTGATTCGGGTTTTGATGTGGGCGGCGATGCCAAGATCGCCGTGGGACCAGCGCTCAACCTCGACCTTACATTCAACCCCGATTTCTCGCAGGTAGAGGTCGATCAGCAGGTGACCAACCTCGATCGCTTTGAAATATTCTTCCCGGAGCGACGGCAGTTCTTTCTGGAAAACGCCGACCTCTTCGCTGATTTCGGGGTAGATCGCATGCGCCCCTTCTTTTCACGTCGCATTGGCGTGGCCCGCGACGAAGAGACCGGCCAGAACGTCCAAAACCCCATCTACGGAGGTGCGCGTCTGAGTGGCAAACTCAACGACGATTGGCGGGTGGGATTGCTGAATATGCAATCGGCCCGCGACCTGGAGATTGGTACCCCTTCCGTGAATTATACCGTAGCGGCCGTGCAACGCAAGGTATTCAGCCGCTCCAACGTAGGGATGATCTTCGTAAATAAACAGCCTTTTGAAGATGAGCAAATATCGGACACAACGGGGACACTCTACGACTACAACCGCGTAATAGGTCTGGATTACAACCTGGCCTCCAAAGATGACACCTGGACCGGCAAGGTATTCTACCACCAATCCCTGGAACAGGATAATCCGGAGAAAAGCTACGCAACCTCGGCACGGATCAATTACAATACCCTGCGCTGGCAGGGCCGTATCTTTGCCCAGTCCATTGGCGAGAACTACAATCCGGAAACGGGTTTCGCCCGCAGGATCGGCTACAACCGCATCGCCTCGACCATCGAACACCGTTGGTACCCCAAAACGGGGTTCATCAATAATCACGGTCCGGGATTCGATTTCGATGTCCTGGGGAATGAACGATATGGGGTAACCGACTACGACATTAATTTTCTGTACGAATTCAACTTCCGGAATACCTCCCGGCTGAGTTTGCGGCTACGCAGGGAATATGTATTCCTCTTCGATTCCTTCGACCCCACCCGTACGGACGGTGTCGAACTACCGGCCGAGTCGGATTATGCCTACAACCTGATCATCGCCAACTATAGCTCCGACCGTCGCAAGCGGTTATCCGTGGAATTGAGTACCCGGAGCGGCGGTTATTTTAACGGGTCACGCCTCAACCTGGAAGGTAGCCTGAATTACCGCCTCCAGCCGTATGGGTCTATCTCCCTGGATTTCAGTTTCAACCGGCTGCGGCTACCGGAGCCTTACAATGATGCCGATCTCGTGCTGATTGGCCCCCGCTTCGATTTCACGTTTACCCGCAGCCTGTTCTGGACCACCTTCATCCAGTACAACAATCAGATCGAGAACATCAACATCAATTCCCGCCTGCAGTGGCGTTTCCGGCCCGTGTCGGATCTGTTTATCGTGTATACCGACAATTACTTCCCCGACACATTCAATTCGAAGGGCAGGGCCCTGGTCGTCAAAGCGACCTACTGGCTCAACCTTTAACCCGCTGCTAAAAAAAGATCGGGGATATTTCGCGATGCGAAATATCCCCGATCTTTTTTTAGCAGCAATGAACGCTAGTTGCCGCCCATCATGTTCATCATCTCCGAGAATGGCTTCACTTCAAACCCCTCGGGCTTCTTGAATATAGCCGGATCCGGTTTTTCCAGGGTAATCTCATTAACTGACAATACCATGGTCATATTGGCTTGTGGTATTTCCACTTCTACTTCCATCGGGAATCCGGGCACATTATTAGCCCCCATCAGGCCCTGATTCATAGCTGATGCCCCACTTCCTTTGATCTCGGGAGCTTTCAGCTTTTCGGTGACCCAGATCTTTTGTTTTCCGGTCTGACCGTTCTGATTGACCTCTACTTCGTACAATTGGCAGGGATAGCCTTTTATTTCTTTGGTCTGGCCTTCTACCTTTTCTGCCTTTCCCATCTGTTCTTTTTGCTGTTCTTCAGCACTATTGATGTCTTCTTCAGACATCTCGTAGATGGTCTTCTGGTCTTCCTTGACAATATAGCTTTCGCCACCATTCACGATGATCTTTCCCATCATGGAAGCCATCATTCCGCCTTCCATATAGGTAAGCATAGCATCGTCACCGTAGACGACCACCATGCGTTCGGGCAACATGCCGCTCATCATTCCGGAGTTATCCCCTTTTACGGTATAGGTATATTCTACTGTTCCGCGCAGCGTCTTTTGGGCTTGCATGGTTACCTGTCCCAGCGCCAGGAGGCACAGTATTGCTAGTACGTTTTTCATGTATGTATTTTGTTTCGTGTGGCAATGATAACAAAGATACAAACGGCCCACCGCACTTTTTAGTGTGGTGGGGTGTCTTCTCCAATTACTGTTTAAAACCCATCCCCCTGCCCCTTCCCTTTGATGAAGGGAAGGGGAGCATCACTTGAAATCAACTCTCCCTCCCTTAGCCAAAGGGAGGGAGCCGGAGGGTGGGTTTTGCTATTGGCCGACCGTTCTTGCCTGGCATCCCAAACGCGAATCATAGATATTCCTTATCGGAAAAGCACCCCCAAATGATTTCCGTTATGGGACACGAAGTGTTGCTGGGCTGGCGTCACGGCCGACTCTGGGGTGTGGATGAAGTATCTTCTGGTTTAGCGTGCGATTGCGTCTGCCCGCATTGTCAGACTCCGCTTATAGCAAAAAAGGGTAATCGTAACCGCCATCATTTTGCCCATTACAAAAAGATCGATTGCGATGGTTCTGCGGAAACGATCTTGCATATCCTTGGAAAGCAAATTTTATCGAACGCTTCTTTTCTATTTATTCCGGGTTATACCTTTCCTCGCTTTGCGGAACCCTGGATACCGCAACAGAAAACCCATCCCCCTGCCCCTTCCCTTTGATGAAGGGAAGGGGAGCATCACTTGAAATCAACTCTCCCTCCCTTAGCCAAAGGGAGGGAGCCGGAGGGTGGGTTTTATTGCGCCAGGTAGCCAGAAGCCCACCCATTCCTGAGGCAATCTTCTGCTGGGGGCACCGGCCGGATTTGGTAATTAAACGTGAGGTTGGACTTAAGTGATTTTGTAAAACGCAGATAATGACCTCCAGGTACAGGGTAGTAGGTATAGGGTATCAGGGTTAAAGCGTGTCTTACTACCTACTACCCTATACAAAATACAACGTGAGGTTCTTAACCCCAGTCAATTAGCAAACAGATCGGGCCCAACCTCGCGTAAAAAATAGTATCTTCCCAGCTACCCAATCTGAACCGGATGACCCGTAAAAGCTACCTTCTGCTGGCCCTGATGGGCTTTTTTATTTTCGCTTGCTCAACCAACCGGTCCTTGTTCCGGCAGGGTACTGTGGACCAATCCTCCTTCGTGGAAGAGATCCCGTTTACCCTGGAGAATGATTTAATCTTCCTGGACCTGGAAATGGCAGGTAAAACCTTTCGATTCATCCTGGATACAGGAGCCCCCAACGTCGTCACCAAGGAGGTAGCGGATGTACTCAACCTGCCACGCGAGGTATACGGCAACGTGGGCGACTCTCAGGGCCAATCGAATCAACTGGAATCCGTAATACTTCCGTCGGTCACCCTGGGCAACCTGACCTTCAGTAACACCGCTGCCCTCGTAGCGGATATGCGGGCGATTCCCATCTTTGATTGCATGGAAGTCGACGGATTACTCGGTTCCAACCTGATGGCGAAAACCGTGGTCCAGATCGATTTTCAGGACCAGCTGATACGCATGGCCAGTAACCGCTCGGCTTTCGTTATCACAGATCCGATCCGGTTGCCCTTTTCTACCAAGTCGACCTTTACCCCTGTGATCACATCCCTTCAGGTTGGTGATCAAACCGTGGAGAATATCACCCTCGATTATGGTTCGGGTAATGGCCTTACGCTGCCGCAAGATATGTTTACCGATTCCCTCCTCCAGGCTGCACCGGTGGTTTCCCGGGGAGCCACCGGTACGGGATTATACGGAATTGGACGTGGCGAGGTCTATTTTTCTCCCGCTTTGGTTCCGGCTTTCGGGAAAGATAGTATCCTGGTACGTCTGCGTCCTCAGGACAGCCGGCTGCTGGGAGTCGACATTCTCAAACAATTCAAAGCGACGATCGACTGGCAACGCAACGAGTTATTACTCGAACGGCAACGACCCGGATGGCCCGAATGGAACGCCTTCGGCATGGGCATTGAAATAGTGGGCAATTTTTTAGAGATCGGCACCATCACCACACCCTCCCCCGCCGTTGATAAGGGCCTCG
This sequence comes from uncultured Saprospiraceae bacterium, assembly GCA_964342305.1. Taxonomy (GTDB): domain Bacteria; phylum Bacteroidota; class Bacteroidia; order Chitinophagales; family Saprospiraceae; genus DT-110. The sequence goes on from CAYFGK010000046.1 coordinate 18,990, forward strand.
AAGTAGGGCAACGCGTCCTGCGCATCAATGGCCGCCCTATGACAGCTGAAGACTATTGCTGGTTGTCCCGGGAGATCCGGATGATGGAAAGCATAGCTATTGCCGTGGAAACAGCGGATGGCGAAAAAGAGGTTAAACTTATTCGTTCGACCATACACTAATCAACCGAATTCCATTTTTTCCTTTTCTGTAAATCCAGACTTTCCATTGGCATCGTAGGTAAAGTGTAGAATCGACCAGGTCGATTCACTCAATTGTTCATTTTATTCATTACAACACCTACTTATGAAGCGAATGCATACCTATGCTCTGCTGCTAGCCACCACAGCCCTACTATTCCTGACAGCCTGTGAAAAAGACACGTACGATTCCTCCCAAGCCTCTGCGGATGAAGTGCCCGCCGAAGTAATCGATGCCCTCTACGGTATGGGCTTTAATCCGGATGGGATCCGGAAAGTGGAAGGTGGCTACCTTATTGAACGGGACATCCTCATCACCGAAGAGTTTCTCGATAATCCCGGTACCGAACACCGCGTACCTGGTGCTGAACAGTACCACACTAACAACCTGGTGGCTACCGGGGGTCAGCGTACCATCCGGGTATACATTAAGACGGATGGTTTTCTGCGTCGGTTCGCGCCCGTGTACGGAGAAGCCCTCGACCTTGCCCTGACCGACTATAACGCAGAAAACCTGGAACTCACCTTCCAGCGGGTTTCTAATCCCAACCAGGCCGAAATAGTGATCGAACGGATCAACTTCCTTCAGGAATTGATCGGTGTACTCGGTTCAGCAGGTTTCCCCACGGCCAATGGAGATCCCTTTAATTCGATTGTGCTTAATGGCCGCATGCATACGACCTACGGTTTCGACCGGGAAGGTATTGCCACCGTGATCGCTCACGAAATGGGCCATTGCATTGGCTTCCGACATACGGATTACTTCGACCGGTCGATCAGTTGCGGAGGCGACCCTACCGACGAAGGCGACGGTGGAGTAGGTGCCAATCAGGTTCCCGGCACTCCGAGCGGTGCTGATTTGGAAGGGAATGGCAGCTGGATGCTGTCGTGTTCCGATGGCTCGGCACGCCCCTTTACCTCAGCCGACAAGACAGCGCTCGATTTCCTTTATTAGTATTGGGTAATGGGTAGTAGGTATTGTGTACCCAATATCTACTACCCTACACCTCAAACCTCAAACCTCAAACCTCACACCTCAAACCTCATACCTCATACCTCATACTTCACACCTGTTTTTCACCAACTAACTCCGGCTCCGCCTCCCCCCGAGGACCCGCCACCCCACGAGCCACCGCCACCGCCGGAACTTCCCGACGAGGACGAGGAGCGGGTTTTCTTGGGTATGATCTTATAGGTCTGTTTCTCGTAGCGGCAATTTTTGCACTCCCAGATCAACCGCTTTTTCCCAGATGAAGAGTAGGTCGCGTGGCGTACGATTTGCGTACGGGCGTGGTAGTAGGCCCTGAATTTGCAGGAGGGGCACTTTTTGTATTTGGAATAGCGGTTGTCGTAACGAAGGATCAGCAGGTCGGAATCGTCTTCCGGTTTCCATACATCGTAGTCGACCGAGCCCAATTGTTCTTCCATGATCTGGCCGTCACTCAGGTATTCGTCGTCGGCCTGCTCATCCAGCAAGTGCATGGGTGAACCCGTTTCCCGGCTGTACCTGGGGGCCGTCCGCAGTGCCTTCATTTTGCGGGTCAGAAAAATATATACCAGAATGTACGGGATGGGAAAAATAAAGCAAGCCCACAACTGGCGGGTATTACGGGTAGCCATGTACCGGTCGTACAGCTCCTCCTTTGATTGGAGGACATTCCGGATTTGGGTGAACCAATGAATATGGAAGCCCCCCGTCAACAATAAGTAAATAACCAGGAAAATAAAGCCGGTAGAAGTACCTCCTCCACCGGAACCAGTTGCTCCTGGTCGGTCGGCACTAATCTCGGTTGCCGCCTCCGGATCTTCCAACCGCTCCTTAAAAGCGGTCATGGCCGCCACCAGGCCTTCGCCGTATTGCTCATTCTTGAAATAAGGTACCAGCTCCTGCATGCCGATCCGGTAGCAGATGGCATCGGGAAGCACCCCTTCCAGTCCGTAGCCCGTCTCGAACTCCGTCCGCCGTTGGTCCATCACTGTCAGGATCAACAGTCCATTATCCTTCCCGGCCTGGCCGATGCCCCACTCGCGAAAGAGGGCCGTAGCAAAATCCTTGGGATTGCGATCACCAATGGAGTTCACAACCACCACGGCCACCTGGGCGGTCGTAGAATCTTCCAACCCGGAGATCAGGCTATTGAGCTGGCTCTCGAAAGTAGCAGATATGACATCATCGGGATCGCTGACGTAACCATTCCCAAAGGTCTTTGGATCAGGAACGGTTTGTACGGTGTAGGCATTTTGGGCGAAAGCCCCGAGGCCAAGACCGACCATAAACACGGTAAAAAATAGCTGACGGAACATAGGTTTGGATTGGTTTTTCATATGGGCATACCCGGAACCGGGAGTATGCTACCCCCGTCGGTAGCTGATATTTCGGGTATTTCCCCGTAAATTAGGTAGAAAATCGTGCTTTATACGATTTTAGACGACCAGAGTCTGGTCTTTGGGGACGGAAGAGAACTGGTGCGTGATCCTCCGGATCGCGCGTTTGGGTTTTTCCGGGCATCCCCGATCTTTTGATCCTCGTGTTATTGGCGTAGAAACGGAAGAGACTTCAGCGAACGGAGTGACTGGAGGGATCTCGGGTTATACTCTTTTCTGCGGGATCGTTCAGCTTATGGCGTCGGGCATTGGGCGCCGAGCATGGAGCATCGGGCGGGGCCCTCCTTCGCCATCGCTCCGGCGGGCGGAGAGCGTCGTTATCCTTCACAAAGCCCCGGAAGACGGGGTGCATCGAAACCAAATAAGCCCATCACTTTAGTGATGGGAATACGAGCAAAACCAATAACTCCACCCGGTTTTAACCGGCCAAATAATTCCATCTAAAACATAAAAACCCATGGCCCAAGACCCTAAAGCAGCCGTTCGACAAGCCATCATGGAGGGTGAGCCCGACCGGGCCATTGAATTACTCCTGGATCAGATTTCCGGGAATGATCCGCTGCACGATGAAATAACGGTACTTAAAGCGCAGCACAAGCGCTGGCAGGACCAAATGTACTCCGGAGTATTATCCAAGGAAGAAGAAAGTGTGACGTTCAACCGAATCAATGCCGCCCTGATTGATATTCTGCGCAAATGGGAAGCAGCTGAATCCGAAATAAGCCCCCCAACCAGCGAGGATGTGCGACGGTTTCTCGATGACGGGGCCATTGATGAAGCCGTTCGTGGCCTTTTTGGCGTAAGCCAGGATCATCCCGACGAAAAGATTCGCTACACCGCCGAGCGGATACTGAACGACCTGGAAAAGCTCCGCGAGCGTCAAAACAGCAAACAGGGATTACCCGGGAAGGAACAACAGGCCATTGAATCCGAGCTTCAGGATCGCACCAGATCTTTACTCAACGAATTGGACCCCCATATTGAAGAAACGCAATCCTTCCAATTCGACATTCCCGAAGAAACCCTGAAACCCGCCAACGATGTTGGGGAAACCCCAACCGAAGAAGAAGATATACCGGAGCCACCAACCGCCACCAACCCCACCCTCCTCGAAGTCCAGACCCGTATGGAAAACGACCAATGGGCTAAGGAAGACCTGTTGGGCTACCAGACCTACGCCGAGGTGATCGCTAACATGGTCCTGGATGAACTCTCCCAGCCGCCCCTGGCCATTGGCATCATCGCCCCCTGGGGACACGGGAAGACCACTCTTATGCACTACGTACGCCTGCGGTTGCAAGAAGGGAAACGACCGAAAAAGAAAGAAAGGGAAGCAGATTCCGACCTGGAATCCCTGATGTCCTACTCGGATCAGCGAAATGCCGATTCCGACGATGTACGGAGGTGGATGAGAGAGCTTGACCAATTAGAAGAAGGCCAGAAAATCAATTACGACGTGCCGCAGGAGGGATTACCTACCGTTTGGTTCAACCCCTGGCAGTACCAGAGCAGTCAGCAGATCTGGGCGGGGATGGCACACGCCCTGATCCAGCAATTAGTTGCACGGCTCAAACCTAAAGAGCGGGAGAAGTTTTACTTCCAGCTCCACTTACGCCGGATCGATCGCAATGCTATTCGCCAGGATATTCACCGGACTACTATCCTGAGTTTGCTGCCTTCCATGGTTATCATCATTCTGGCATTTGTTTTATATGGTTTTTTAGTGGCTCAACCAACGAATCTGCCCGTCTGGCTGGTAATGGGCCTGCCCGGTGGGCTGTCGTTGTATGGACTTATCCAAGGTGGGATATCCTGGTGGAAAAGTGCCCGTAAGGGCGTCGCCGACAAATACGACAAATACTTCCAGCAACCCGATTACGAAAACAATCTGGGCATGTACCACGAGGTCCAGGAAGATCTGATCCGGGTGTTTGACCTACTGGTGGAAGATGATAAGCCCGCGGTCATTTTCATCGATGACCTGGACCGCTGCTCACCCAAAAAAGTAGCCGAGGTGATCGAGGCGATAAACCTGCTCATGAACGGCAGCTATCGCAACAAATGCTACTTCGTGCTGGGCATGGATGCGCAGATCGTCGCGGCCGCGCTGGATGTCGCCTACAAAGATATGTACGGGCGACTCGACAACCGGGCCCGCACCGCCGGATCGATCGGCTGGTATTTCCTCGACAAATTCATTCAGCTCCCCTTCTTCATTCCGACGCTGGATAAGGATGAAAAGACCTTATACCTGCGTAGGTTATTTGGGTATTCGGAAGATACGGACCTGGACACGGAAGAAGCGCCCCTGCCCGACGAAGAGACCATGCGTAAAATGGTCAAAGAAGAAGTCGACCGTGCCAAGCGCGGGCAATCGAGCAAGGTGAAACGCCGCCGCAGCAAGCAGGAACAAACCCAAATGGACCGCCTGTTCATAGAAGTGGTGCTGGAAGAGAGTAAGGAATCTAAAGATATTGTACAGCAACTTCAAGTCTATGCACCCTATCTGGAGGATTCGCCCCGCGGCCTCAAGCGGTTTGCCAATCTCCTGCGGTTCTATCCAGCCATTCAGCAATTACGCATCCGGGACGGGCTGCCCAATGCTTCTACCGAATCCCTGGCCAAGTGGCTGACCATCAGTCTGCGCTGGCCCCAATTCGTGCGCTGGTTGCAGTGGAGCCAGGAGGAACACCAGCTTACCGTAGGTTCTAAAGAAGGAAAGGAGACGATCCGAAACCAGGTACACGGTCTATCTCCTACCGAAAAAGCTAACCGCCTCGACCACTTACTCGATGAATTGCCTTCGCATTCAGGCGAACCCGGGCAGGTAACCACTGTTTTTCAGAAGGCGTGGTTGGAAAAGATGAAAAACTTCCCCCAGGTACCCTGGCTGTCCGATATTGAACTATTCGACATCCTCTACCGCAAACGGACCGATGAATCGAAGCTGGAAAAAGCGGTGGAGGTGGATATTTGGTAACCCAAACAATGCTAAATGATGAGTGATGAATGCTAAATTTAATTCATCATTTGGCACTTAACATTTAGCATTTAAATCATGGAGCAAAACCCTTACAACCTCCCGCAAATAATCGATCGTTTCGCCCTGATGCTGATGGTGGTCGGTTTACTTATTCCCGCATTTTATTATGCTGAATTGCCGCCTGAGATCCCGATCCACTTCAATTGGAAGGGGCTTCCCGACTGGTACGCGCCGAAAATGTGGGTTTGGTTACTGCCGGTTTTGGGTGTCATCATGTATACTATGCTGGGACGCATTAATTACGTCGACAGCAGAGAGACTGGCCGCAAAGCCGCCGAACTCCGCGTGTTACAGCAGATGATGCGATGGATCCGCCTGTTCGTAATGGCGAGTTTCCTGTATCTGACCTGGGGAATTATTCAAACGGCCATGGGCCACTGGGAAGGTCTGGGCACCTATTTTGTTCCGGTTTTTATGTTGGCTTTATTTGGGTTAATTGCGTACTATTTTGGGAAAATAAAATCGGTGAAATAGCTTAGCGCGTGAACCAGATCGAACCAAACACATGATTACCTTAGCACTAACCTCTTCCGAAATCAACACCTTTCTTATTGCTGCGGGGGTGACCGCCCTGTTGGTATTCCTGGTCCGCACGCTGTACAAACGCTCGCGGGGCGATCACGAATCGTGAATACGCTTCCAGAACTCCTCCTGATAAGTCCCCCCGATGGGAATACGCTGATCGCCGATGACAATGCGATTGCGTTCGATGTAATCGATGTGCGGCAGTGCGACGATCCAGGACTTATGCACGCGTACGAAGCGCTCCCCCGGTAAGGTTTCAGTGAAATTCTTCAGGGTATCCAGGGTCAGCACCGGCCCTTCGCCGGTTTGAATGCGCACGTAGTCGCTGAGTCCCTCCAGGTACCGGATATCCTCCAGGTCGATGCGTTGGGTTTTATAGCCACTTTTTACGAAAAGTACCGGCGGAACAGGGTCGGTTTTTGCGGAAGCAGAAGCAACCGGCCGCACCTCCTGACGATCCATCACTTTTTCCACCGCCCGTTCGAAGCGACCCAGCGAGATGGGTTTGAGGAGGTAATCCACAATATCCAGCTCATAACCTTCCAGGGCATAATCGGGGTAGGCCGTAGTGAGTACCACCGGATATTTGCCCTGAACAATTTTGGCAAACTGCACCCCTGAAAGTTCCGGCATCTGTACATCCAGAAAGATGAGATCCACCTCCACCTCATCCAGTGCCTGCATGGCCTTGATTGGATTATGGAAGGCTTCCGCCAAAATGGTATTCGGACATGCCTGCACGTGATCCTGCAGCAGCTTTACGGCCAGTGGCTCATCATCTATGATCAGGCAGCGGAGCATGCGTCTAAGTCGATTTTTAAGGTTACTAAAAAACGGTCATCCGCTGTTTCTTCGATCTCCATTTCGTGTTGATCCCCGTAAACTAATTCCAGCCTTTGCCGGGTATTGTGCAATCCGATACCACCGGTCTGGTCCTTTTCCTGCTTTTTAATGGTATTGCTTACGCAAAAAACAAAGGCGTCGCCGGTGGTTGTCATGTGAATGCGAACGGGGTGGTTTACCGATGCTAACTCGCCATGTTTAAAGGCGTTTTCGATGAAATTGGTCAGGATGAAGGGTGGCAGTTCAACATTTGGCAAGGGGTCGGGCACATCGACCAGTAGTGCCGGTTGGTAGGGCAAGCGCATCTCCTGCAGTCGTAAATAATCCTGCACAAAGGCCCACTCGCGTTTGAGTGGGACCATTTCATCCTGTTCGTAGAGGCTGTAGCGCAAGGCCTTGGAAAGCGTTTCGATGGCCGGAAGTGCTTGTGGACTGTTCTCGTTGACCAGGGAATAGATACCATTCATCGCATTGAACAGAAAGTGGGGATTGATCTGGGCCCGCAGCAACGACAATTGCATTTTTTGATTCTCGATCTCCAGCTTCTGCTCCCGCTCCCGGCGGAACCGCGCGTACTGAACGAAATATAAAACGACTCCGAAACAAGAAAAGAGAAAGGCATAATACAGGTTGTCGATGATGTAAATCGGTATGGGATACCCCTCCCGGTAATTCCCGAACCCGAAAAACCAACGCAGACAGAGCTCCTGCAGGAAAAACCGCAGACCGATGACCATGAGGGCCATAGCGACACACCCGACAATACTCATCCAGACGGGCCGATGATTGTAGGTATAGTAAAAGACCAGGTAAGCTCCAATGCTGTAAAAGGTAAACGGAATCAAGGTAGTAACGGTCAACAGCGCCTCTACCTTGTCTACCAGAAAAATATACAGTTCACTGATATCACCTTTTAGGGCAGCGTCCTGCATAGGGCTGTAGATGTAAAAGAAGACTAAGGTCCAGAGAATAACGGTCGACAACTCCTTTTTCATGCCCGTAAAATAAGCCTTTGCCGGTCAATTTGCCGGATGCTCCGCCAGCCGATCGGTGAACTGGCGGATCTGATCGGTGAATGCAGATTTCCGCTCTTTTACTGTTCACCGATTGGATGGCGGGGTTCACCTATTGCGATTGGCATGGGTATCAGATGTACGTAGTTTCAGGGTATTGATCACCAAAACACACATCATGATACGTTCTATTTTATTGATGATTACGGCGGTACTGATTGCAACTACTTTTGTGTACGCCCAACGAGCGCCGGAAGAATTCCTCCTCAAAGACGGCGAAAACAAGATTCCCGTCCTGCTGGTTGGTACCTTCCATTTTGGTTATCCCGGTCTCGACAGCCACAAGACCAGCGAAGAGGATAAGGTTGATGTACTATCTCCAAAGCGGCAGAAAGAGATGAAGGAATTAGTCGATTATATTGCACGCTTCAAGCCCACAAAAATTGTCGTGGAAGGTGGAAAAAACACGGGCTACCTGTTGCGCCGGTATGAGGGCTGGCAGGCGGGTACGTATGATTTGCAGCGCAAAGAAATTGACCAGATAGCGTTCCCGCTCATGAAGCGATTCGGATTGGATACCCTGTACGGTTGTGATGCCCCCAGCCTGCTCTGGTCACTGATGCATTCCGACGACTCCACTGCCATGAAACCCATCGTAGCACGGTACTACGCAGCTGAATCGCCCGAGGATCCTTTGAATGAACGGTATTACGACTGGTACGATTACACCGATCAGTACGCCCTGGATAATACCATGCTGGAAACCTTTCGTGACATGAACTCCGAACACCACTTCAAGACCATGCACGGGCACTACATTCTCGGCGGCTTCAAAACCGGCGAATTCGAAGGAGCCGACGGGTTGGCGATGAATTGGTACAGCCGCAACCTGCGCATCTTTCGGCGCATCCAAATGATCGGCGCCGATCAGAACGACCGCATTATGGTATTATTTGGTGCCGGACATTTGGCCATCCTGGCGCAACAGTTTGAGGCAAGTCCGGAGTATGAACTCGTACCGTTCCATACCCTGAGCAAATTGAAGTAAATAGATAAAGATTCGCAGTGCTAAGTGCTCAATGAATACTACCTCATTGAGCACTTAGCATTGAGCATTTACGCTATTCGAACATATTGATCGACAACCCGGGAATAATTTTCGCTGCGTTCCCGTAGTACATTTTCTTCAGCACTTCATCCGTGAGGTCAAGGCCGTACATACGCCAGAAAGCGTGGTACCGCTTGTAGTAGGGAAAATACTCGTCGGCGGTTTCCAGTACCCGGAAGTAGGTGTAGTACTCTTCAGGATTATAGGCATCTTTGCCAAAGAGGATCCGATCCTGATATTCGGTCAGGAATTTTTTGGCAAAGCGCGGCTGGCGACCGAGTTCGGCGATAATGGCTCCGCATTCGATAAACATATTGGGCATCTCGTCGAGCAGGGTACCCAGCTTGGCCAGGTCGTTGGGGAACCAGCCGAAATGAGCCGCGATAAAGGTCGTATTCGGGTGGCTTTTGAATAGATCGTGTTGCTCGGCAATGATGGTTTCCCAGGGAGCCGGATCATCCGGGCCACGCTTACGGCGTGGGCGCAACTTCAGCTCCAGCCAGCGTTCGTTATTTTCGTCGTGGGGTTCCCAGAACGACTTGGGATCGGCCGAATGGATCAGGACGGGAATACCGAGTTCTCCACATTTTGCGAAGACCGGGGCGATCCGCGGATCATTGATCTTGATACGATTTCCATCGGTATCTTCGTCGGTCATACCCTGGCTCTTGTAGATCTTCAGGCCGCGGGCACCATTAGCCACATCGTATTCGATCTGCTTAACGGTCTCCTCTGTCCAGTCGGGATCGTCAATGCTGCGAATGTTGATATTTGTGAAAACCACGATGCGGTCCTCATAGCCACTTTCCTTTACGTGATCGGTAATATCCTTTAGAGCTTTACCACCGCGCCCGCTCAGGTTGACGATTACCTGCATATTGAGACTATCCATCTCACGGATCAGCTTATCCAGGTCCTGTTCGGCCATCCGCCAGTGGTGACTGTGCACATCGACGAAGGGGAATTTGGCGCTTTGTACCGGATTTTCGGGAACGACCAGGGTCGAAGGAGGGTCGTAGGCCTCAAAATCCATCCGTAGTTCTTCCTCTTCCTCCTGCGCTATTGTCTGGCAGGAGAACAAAAGAAGAAAAGCAAAGAGCAAGACGTTTTTCATAGCTTTCGTGTTTTGCCTAAAAATAGAGATAAAAAAGGAGGTCGCCAATTGCCAGTGAAAGACAGGTAAGATGGCACCAAAATAGACGGATCGTAGTATCTTGGCAATATGATACGACGCCTCCTACAGGATCGGCTGAATGTGTACTCCGTACCTTCGACCTACTTGAATATCCGGATTGCCCTCATTCTCCTGATCATCGATCTCCTTCTTGGCACGCTGGGGTATATGCTGATCGAGGGTTATTCCCTGTTGAACGCGTTCTACATGGTGGTGATCACCGTATCTACGGTGGGTTATACCGAAGTGCAACCGCTATCCGGAGCGGGGCAGATCTTTTCGGCTTTCTACATTATCATCAATATCGGATTATTTGCCTATCTGCTGGCGGTGTTCTCGAACTACGTTATTCAGGGGGAAATCTTTAAAAAAATGCACGTGAACCTCATTCATTCCAACATAAAGAAGCTCTCCGGCCACGTCATTCTTTGTGGCTACGGTAAATACGGGAACGAAATCGCTCTGCATTTCGGGAAGCAACACCTGCCATTCGTCGTAATCGATATCAACCCCGACAAGATCGAAATCCTGCAAAAATCAGAAGAGAAGGTCCTATACATCCAGGATGATGCTACCCACGACGAAGCGCTCATCGAGGCGGGCATTGAGCGGGCCAGTGCCCTGATTTCCGCCCTGCCCGATGACTCGGATAATGTATTCACCGTACTCACCGCCCGTCAGCTGAATCCCAAAATAACTATCATCAGCCGCGCTAAGGATCCTAAATCGGAGAAGAAACTATTGCTCGCCGGAGCCAACCACGTCGTCATGCCCGAACAGATCGGTGGTTTTTACATGGCAACACTCGTCACCAAACCCGATGCAGTAGAGTTTTTCTCATTCATTACCAACGAATATCAATCCGATATTGGTTTTGAGGAGATCTCCTTCACCGAGGTTCCCGAGCCCTGCAAGTATAAGTCGATCCGCGACCTCAATATCCGGGAGTATACCGGCGCCAATATCATCGGTTTTAAGGACACCAATGCCCACTACAGCGTTAATCCAGACCCCACGACCCGCCTGGTCCCCGGCAGTAGCTTCATCGTACTGGGCGATAGGACTCAATTGGATAAGCTGAAGGACTTTTTGGCAAATTATGAGTCGTACCGTAATTAGGTATAGGGTATTTGGTATTTGGGCAGATAAAAGACTTAAAGAGACCAGATAGAAGATTTAGACGATCATTTCCGCTCACTTCTGACTTCTCACTTCTGATTTCTAACTTCTCACTTCTCACTTCTCACTTCTCACTTCTCACTTCTCACTTCTACCCCAGTGGTAACTCCACATCATACACTTCCATATCACTGCGATCGAAAGAAAATCCCCGGCGTTCGAACATGTGCACCATGGGTTTATTGCCCGGCAATACTGAGGCTACCAGCTTTTTCAGATCCCGTTCTCTGGCGATCTCGATGATGAAATCGGTGAGCATATTTCCCAGGCCCAGGCCCTGCCATTTGTCGGCGACCAGAATGGAGTATTCAGCTTCCTCCCCCCAGGCATCTTCAATGATGCGCACCACCCCCATGAGTTCGGATTCGCCATCCACTTCGGTCTCGGCAACGATAGCCATCTCCCGGTCGTAGTCGATATGAGTAAAGCGGGTCATCCAGGCGTGATTAACCTTGGGGATAAAGCCAAAGAACCGCATGTATAAGGAATCATTACTAACGTCTTTAAGCATGTGTTCCATGCCCGGCTCATCCTCGGGGCGGATGGGGCGGAAGAGAACCTCGCGTCCGCCTTTGACCGTAATGGCCTTGGAATATTTATGTCCCGGATATGGTGAGATCACCAGGTGCTGGTACCGGCGTTTGGGTGGCCGCTGCATATTGGGATCAAGTGCAATGCGTGTATCCAGAGCGACACCTCCCTGCTCGTCCATTTTATAGGGATTGATATCTACTTCAGAAATCTGTGGGAAATCCATGAGCAGATAAGAAAAGGTACATAACATACGGGCCAGTTCTTCCAAATTCACTCCCGGCTGGCCGCGGTACCCTTCCAGTAGCGGATAAATCCTCGTTTGCTGGATGAGGCGTTTGGCCAGTGCCATATTAAGGGGAGGAAGGCCCATGCGAACATCCTTGAAGATCTCTACAGCCACCCCGCCCTGCCCGAATAGAATTACGGGTCCAAACAAGGCATCTTTTTTGGCACCGATCAGCAGTTCGTGTCCGTTGCGGATCATGCGTTCCACCAGGATGCCTTCCACGACTACGTCCGGCGCATAGGCCTGTACATTTTCCCGAATTTGCCGAAAGGCAGACCGCACCTGGTCCCTGGACCATAAATTGAGCTTTACCCCTCCGGCTTCCGTTTTATGGGGTAAGTCGGCGGCTACGACCTTTAGCACCACCGGGTACCCCAGCGATTCTGCGTAAGCTACGGCCTCGTCTTCCACTTCGAAGACGCGGTGCGTTCCCACCGCGATACCGTAGTAACTCAGGAGTTCCCGAGCCTCCGCTTCGTTTAACACCCACCGTTTCTCCTGGCAAGCGCGGTTTATCAAAGCCTGAGCCGACTCGCGATCCGGCTTGAACAGGTCGGGTATCTCCGGAGGTGTTTCGTACAGTAACTCCAGGTCTTTGCGGTATCTGGCCATGCGCAGGAATACGTCGACCGCACTTTCCGGATAGCGGTAGTTGGGCACCAGCCCCTCTTCCAGGCATTCACGCCCCGTTGTCACATCGGCCTCACCCATCCAGGAGGCTAAAATCGTTTTCTGGGTACGGCGTGATACGGATACCACTCCCTTGGCAATGGCTTCGGGGTCATTCATCGACTGGGGGGTCAGAATGACCAGAGCCCCATCCACCGTCGGATCTTTCATCACCGTTTCCAGGGCAGCCGTATAGCGATCGCGATTAGCCCCCTCCAGCAGATCAACGGGATTGCGCGTTTCCCATCCCGACGGCAATTCATCGTCGAGTAATTCTTTGGTTTTTTCCGTAAGGGAAGACAATAAACCGCCGTGCTGGATCAGGTAATCAGTAGCCAGGATCCCCGGGCCGCCGGCATTGGTCAGAATGGCCAGTTGTTTACCCCGGGGCAATGCCTGCATGGCTAAGGCCTGTGCCATATGAAATAGCTGGGCGACCGTATCTACCCGGATAATACCAGCCCGCTGAAAGGCGGCATCGTAGACGGCATCCTGCCCGGCCAGGGCTGCAGTATGTGATTGGGTAGCCCGGGCACCAGCTTCCGTACGACCGGCTTTCAGCACAATGATTGGCTTATTCCGGGCAAAAGCCCGGGCGGCACTCATAAAACGGTGGGCTCGCTGGAGGCCTTCCAGGTAGATCAAAATACAGGACGTCTGCCGGTCGCTCCCAAAATAGTCGATCAGGTCCGCCACGTCGACGTCCATCATACCGCCCAGCGAAACTACCTGCGAGAACCCCACCCGCTGCACGACCGACCAGTCGAGGATAGAAGTAAGCATGGCCGCACTCTGAGAGATAAGGGCCAGCCGGCCGGGCAGTGCCTGACGCGGTGCGAAACAGGCATTTAGTCCCTGATGTGGATTCAGGAACCCCAGACAATTTGGTCCTATGATGCGCATTTGGTAGGTGCGCGCAATTGTCCGGATCGACTCCTGGAGGGCTGCACCTTCGGGGCCCGTTTCGGCAAAGCCTCCGGAGATAATCACCAGCCCCCCTACTCCGGCCTGGCCACATTCTTCTACAATGCCGGGGACTGTAGCCGCCGGTGTACAAATAATAGCCAGATCGACCGGTTCCGGGATCTCCCGGACATTGGCATAGGCGCGAACGCCAAGGACCGCACGGCGACCCATATTAACGGGATAGAGTATACCACTGTATTCCCCACTCAACAGATTACGCATCAGTCCGTGACCCACGGATCCTTTTTGATTGGAAGCACCAATGACAGCAATAGTAGCAGGTTGGAATAATTGTTCGAGTTGTCGTCGCATCCGGGGTGGTTCTAGCGTTTTTAAGCTAATCGAATTTGATTAATTATCGCGAGGTTGGGCGTGAAGGATTTCGTAAAGCTCAAATAATCAAGGCCCAACCTCCCGGTACAGAGTATTAGGTATAAGGTATTTGGATTTAAGCCAATCTTACTACCTGCTACCCTTTACCAAATACAACGTAAGGTTGTTACACTCCGATATTTGGCAAACAGATCGGACCCAACCTTACGTTTTATTAAGACGGTTTGAGTTGTTTTTGCTGCCTGAAAGCTGCCTGAAAGCTGCCTGAGCGGAGCCGAAGGCAGCTTTTCCAAATTACATAGACCAATACGTTCGCAGGCGACCGAGGGCCGCGTGTAAATTGATCTCGTAGGTTTCGTGAATGCGCATCCCGGAAAGGGTAGGCTCGGCGGGGTGTGGATTGGATTCACCATTCACTCCCGCCAGGAAGCTCTCCACGCACCGCTTGTTCTCCAGCACATTATACCCCCCCTCGAGGGTGGCAAAAAATGTTGGAAACTCCCGTGCGATCAGTGTTCCCAGCTTGAAGAACCCTTCGGTACTCACTTTCAGATCCAACAACAGATCGTATTCATGGGCATCAAAGCCTGCCGACAGGGCGACCACATCCGGTTGAAATTGCTTAACAATGGGCAAACTCATACGAACGGCGTCCAGAAAAATATCATCGGCACTGCCCGCCGGCAGAGGAAGCATGATATTGTATCCCTCTCCCGCTCCGCTGCCGATCTCATCCACGAATCCGTGCCCGGGAAAAGCGGGATATTGGTGCACTGACCAGTACATTACCTCATCTGTATCGTAAAAAATAGCACTTGTACCGTCGCCAAGGTGCCCGTCAAAATCAAAGATAAGTACTCGCTTACCCTGTTCGACCAGAAAACGGGCAGCAATTGCCACGTTATTGAACAGGCAGAAGCCGGAAGCGTGATCAGCGTGCGCGTGGTGCCCGGGCGGGCGCACCAGCGCAAAACCTCCGGTTTCTGCCGCCTGAATGGTAGCTCCTACGGCGTACAGGGCAGCATCCCAGCTTCCCGGCCCCACCACCGTATCCTGATCGATATGCCCTCCCCGGCGGCAGGATTCCTCCACCCGGCGGATATAGGCGGAAGTATGGATCAAATCAAGGTAAGGGCGACCGTCGAAAAGAGGTGTTTCGGGCAGGCCGGTAAAGGCATCCAGTCGCTTCTTGCTCTCGGGGTGCATGCCCGTTACGTGTCCGGCATGGACCGAATTGTACAGTATCTGCATTCGGCGCGAAGGACTGTTCCCGATAGCTGAGTCTGGTTCTGTATCTGACATAGTTTGCGGTTCCGGTGTGATAATATACCAAATACGAATGGTACCACCCGATTACCAGAAGCCCATTTGTTTAAGATCCGTATCCGTAACCAGTCCGATCATCTTCTGATCGCTGGTTACGGGGAAGGAACCAATATTATGTTCTTTCATCTGCCGTACGGCTTCGGCGATCTGAGTAAAACGGGTGCCGGTGATAACCGGCTTGGTCATCACGGATTCCACCGGAGTATGCTCCTGATCGAAGGTTTCCAGATCCAGACGCATCAGATCCTTGGCCGTCAGGAGCCCCACCAGGTTGCCGTCGGCATCTTCCACCGGCATGTGACGAATACTTCGCCACGACATGATCGCACGGACCAGACTGACCGGCTCCTCCTCCCGTACCGTAAACAGATCGGTTTTCATGATCGAGGCTACCCGGCTGTCTTTGCCGGGCAGGGGGTGAATACTGCCCGAGCGCAGAGATGGCCAGGTATGGACCGGGGTTTCCTCCTGTTGCAAATGATGCATGGCCGCTGTCAGTTCCAATAAGGCGTGATCGTGACCAAAGGCTTCGCGCAACCGACGAACATTGCGCACCTGCCAGGCAGCCCCCGTGGTGCGACTTTCCACCCGTTCCCTGATAATACCCAGGTAATAGTCAATATCGTCACTCGCCAGTCCATGCTTTTTCAGGCCTTTTTCAGCCATCGGCAACAAGGTCCCCACAATTAAATCACTGGCGGAAAGTTCTTTACCCATCCAGGAGAAAATGGAGCATAGGCCGTGACGAGCAGCCTTGTAGAAGTTCTCTTTGGCACAGGAGAAAGAAGCTCGTTCGTAAAAGTCGTAAGTGTCTTCCGGCTGACCCAGCATCAGGCCTAACCAGAAAGCGAAATTGGCTATTTCATCAACGCGGGTAGGACCGGAACCCACATAACGATTTTCGATACGCAGGTGAGGACGGCCGCCACCGCGACCGTAGCAAGGCCGGTTCCAGGTGTAAACCGTACCATTATGCACGCGTAGTGCCCGCAGTGCCGGCACTTCCCCGTTCGAAAGTGCTATCAGGCTGTCTTCTTCCACCGGCCGGGTCACCAGTAGTGGGAACCGTGCAATATGCTCCTTGAATAACTCCGAAACGGAGTGTTCCAGCCAGTGGTCGCCGAAGAATACCCGTGCCTGTTTTTCACGCAGGTGATTCAGCGAGGTTC
Source organism: uncultured Saprospiraceae bacterium (assembly GCA_964342305.1). Lineage (GTDB taxonomy): Bacteria > Bacteroidota > Bacteroidia > Chitinophagales > Saprospiraceae > DT-110. The sequence goes on from CAYFGK010000046.1 coordinate 35,722, forward strand.
GCATGTCCAGACTTTGCCGGAATAGCGCAATACGAGTCTCCATCCACAACTCCCGTCCAAACAGGAAAGGTGAATTAACGCAGGCAGCAAGGACCGGTCCGGCAATCTGCTGGGACCAGTTATAGGTACGCACAAAATCGTCCGGCGCGACCTGCAGATGCATCTGAAAGCTGGTATTACAAGCCTCGTACAATACAGAATCAAGGGAAGCAATCAATTCATTTACACCCTGGATCTGTATCTCGAAGGCCTTGCCCCGGGTCATGCGCATGATATCGTTCAGGATCTTATACCTATCCTGAGGACTCATGTAATCAATGGTCAGATGCTGATGGTTGATGGTCGGCAAAATACCACACAACAGTAGTTTTTTCTCCTGTTGGCTGGCCAGCTGCTCTACCTTTTTCCATTGTTCATCGAGATGGCGATGCGTATCACTGAGGGCCTTGCCCTGAATCACAAAGGGATCCAGGTTGATCTCCAGATTGTAGCGGGCGATCTCAGAGGTTAAATGCGGATCCGTTGATTTTTCCAGGATGGCGGGGCCAGCCAGGGACGGTGTGAAATCGGCGTCCAATACACATAATTCCTGCTCGGCTCCCATGCGAATAGGTGTCGTTTCAAATTGACCACTATCCAGCATAATATCGAGGGCTTCCACATCGTGGAGAAGGTGCCGCAAAAAGTCTTGACGCATTTTGGGCGTTTGTATCGCCGATACTGCAAAATCACCCATAATTGTAGGTTTTAGGATGGTTCCTGGCGCTTAATCAGCAGCAGGGGGACATGGGTTTCCAGAGCCATTCGTTTTGTCGTCGAACGGTGAAATAACCGGTCGATCATCGTGTGTTCCGGTGCAAACATCATCAATAGGTCAATGTCCCTGCTTTCGACAAACGAATCCAGGGCATCGGTAACGGCCGGTCCGTCCAGTTGGTGGACCGCAATCTTCGGGCTGTTCGCTTGTTTGGCAAATACGCTTTCAAAGTCCTGGAGCGACACTAATGCCGGCTCCATCTTGCCATTCTGAACGTGAACTACGTGCAGTTCTACCTCGTCGCTTGGCAACATATCGATAGCCTTCTGCAGGTAGAATGGATCCGATTCGCGCATTTCGGCAGCGTAAGCTACTTTGCCGATCTGCTTGATGGGAGCGTGTTCCGGGATAACCCATACGGAACAGGGGGCGCCCTGAATGACACCGGTCGTTACGCTTCCCAGTGTTTTCTCTAATCGGTTGTGGGTGCCCTTGGTTCCCATGACGATCAAATCAACTCCTTCTTTCTTTGCGTGCCGGTTGATAATAGTTACCGGGCTTCCAATTTCCACGTGGCCGGTTACGCGGGGTACCCGCTGGAAGGAATAGCCCATCTGCAACAGGGAAATGCCCATTTCGGTGAAGGACTTCAATGCGACATTCGCCAGATCGATCTTGTCTTTCGTTGCCCGGGCGGAAAAGACGGGCAGATCGGTGGGAACGTATTCGGGAAAAACGGTGTGGATCAGTTCAATGGATGCATCCCACTGGTCGGCCAAAAACAAAGCGTGACTGAAGGCTCGCTGGGCAGTGGCCGAAAAATCGGTCGGTACTAATATTTTTTGAATATTCCCTTTCATCTCAATTTGGTTTTATGCAGGTCTTCCGAAAGCCTGGAAGCTGGTTCAATACTATGTAGTCTAAGTACGCCCCATTTTTTGGTCAACCAGATGAGAAACCTCAGACTACTCCCTGAGATTTATCACCCTTTTGCTTTCGCAAAAAAGGTAGGTTGATGGTACAATCAAACCTGCAGACCATGAGAACGAATGCATCTTACTTTCCCTGGTCAACCGTTTTGTATACGGTATTGGCCGTGGTCCTGTCGCTGACGGCCTTCCTGCTGAATCCCTGGCAACTGAGCTGGGTGCCTACAATTTTACTGACCCTGGCTTTTTTTCTGGCGATGGAGTGTGGTATGCTGTGGATCCGGCACCGTCCGAACTACGGTCGCCTCCTGATGTGGGGCCTATTCCTGGTGCTGGCACTGCTGCTGTTGATTGGATAAAAAAAAGGGGCGCCCTGGCAGGCGCCCCGCTTTAGTTCGGGTGATTTATACTTACAACGAAGTGGTATAAATGGATTAGTTGGCCGTCCGACAGACGGCCATTTTAAATTTTAACGCAAGGTTGGGGTCTGGCAGTTTGGTAAATTACTGAAGGCTGCAACCGTACGTTGGATTTGGTATGGTATTTTATAGTAGGACTTGCTTAAATCCAAATATCTAATACCAATTACTCTGTACCGGGAGGTTGGGCTTTGAAAATGGTCACTTTAATAGATAGTCTATGCCCAACCTCACGCTATTTTATACCAGATCAGTGGTTGGTCCTTGCCCCGGTTGTTCGGGCATTTTACGCCACAACAGGAAGAGGAAGTAGCCGACGGCCCAAATGGTCAGAATACCATTAACAGCCGGCCCAGCCAGTGGGATCAATGCCAGGAGGCGCATGGCCAGGAATAAACAACCGGCAATACCGATCGCGGTCCATTTGCTCCAGGAACGCCCCGTCCAGGCTTGCCATTCGTAGGTTAGCATTACGGCGGATAAGGCGTGGCCAACTACCGCCAGAACGACCCAGAAAGCAAAGCTGATCACCCCGATCGGCGCTCCGACAACGGAGGTCAATCCGAGTACACCCAGGATGGGAAGTCCCACGAGGGCCAGCAGACCGATCACCATGGACCGGATAATCGTTTTAGTACCATCTCCCGTACGGGTTTGCGCAAAACGCCGTAAGACCAGCATCAACACCAGCGTCAGGAACAAGCCGCTGATCGTCTGGAATAAGCGGTACCAGAACAGGCCTTTATCCCGCACCTCTTCCCATTGGAAATCCAGAAGCTCAGAAGCCATATCCTCATCGTATCGGGCACTGGCACCATCCGACAGGTAGGGCCGGAAGTCCAGCGGGTCGCCCTTATGCCAGTAGCGGATATCTCCCAGAACGGTAGCACCTGACTCCATCCTGATATCCCGGGCCTGCAGGCGGGTGGGTCCCTCCAGTGTACCACCAATACGCAGAACACCGGCTTTGACCTCCAGGGCACCGGCCACGGTCCCCTGGATCTTTACATCGCCGCCGATGATGCGCACATTGCCGTTGACTTTGGATTTAATGATCACCTCGCCACCGAGAATGATCAAATCGCCACCGACATCAGCTCCGGCTTCCAGCGTAATGGCACCGCCTACGACCAGCAGGTCACCGGCGATAGGCTCACGTACTTCGATCTCTCCTCCCAGCATGCGGAGGTCTTCCCGGGCAATGCCCTGAAATAAAAGTTCGCCACCAATGATCAATCCGTCTTCTTCGATCAGGTCGCGAACATTGATCTTGCCGCCGATCAGGGTGAGGTCGCCACCGACTGCGGCATCGACATCGATTTCGCCGCCGGCCAGATAGGTATTTTCGGTGGTCGGTTCCGTAAGGTGAACAGTCTCCCCGGACCGAACATGGGACGCCTGCACGAAAAGAGGCAGGCACAAAACAAGCAATAGGGTATGGAAACGTTTCATGTCGGTGATTTTGGGTAAAGGTGTTCTTTTCGAAGCCCAAATGCCTCTTTTTTTTGCGAATCACCCGAATAAATCGCTAAACGACCGTTTCTGGTCCATTAGCGTGGGAAAGAATAGACACATATTGCTGCATCAACCGGGTGTAATGATCGATGGTCGACCGGTTTTCGGTGGTCAGCCCCGATTGAGTGGCCCCCAGTCCGTTGACTTTGAGGCGCACATTACAACGGTACAGTTTAAAATACCGGAACAGGAGTTCGTCCTCCGGTTTGGCCAGGCAGGGAATGGAGGCCGTATATCGACGAAAAAACCGCTCCCCCAGGTCAGGGCGATCAAACACATCCATATCCATGCAGAAAAAAGCGATCTCGTTCAGTACATCCAGGTGGCGCAGTTCCTCGGAAAATTCAATACAATCAAAAATAGCGGGTGGATCGGTGAGGAAAATATTTCGGGCGTGCAAATCTCCGTGTCCGTTGACGACCCACCCTTCTTCCTGTCGTTCCAGCATGCGTTCACCGTATTTTTCCAGAAAAGCATCCGACAGGGAAATGGCGCGTTCAATAGTGCGGGCCGTTTCCTCAAGTCCCCAATCGTGTACTTGGTCCAGTATAACCTCCAGGTCGTTATAGGTATTCCGCCAGGTACGAAGATCGAAGGCGTTCTTTACCACCTGAACCGACCGGTGAAAGGCGATCATCTGATCGGCCAGGGCATCTATCTGATCCGGAACGACCTCTCCCTGCTCCAGCAGCTGGTCCATTTGCCGGCTACTGTCTAATCGCCGCATTCGCAGGGCGTAATCAATGACCCTGCCTTCGGCTTTCGCCAAAACGGGGCCGTCCGGTCCCTGGTAAACGGGCACAATATTCAGGTACATATCAGGTGCCAGGCGCCGGTTGAGTGATAATTCCTGTTCGCAGAAATACCTACGTGCTTCCAGGGAGGAAAAATTCAGAAAGGAAAAATGAACGGGCTTCTTGATCTTGTAGGCGTGATCGCGGGTCAGGATAACCCAGGAGATATGCGTGGATACCAGCGCTGTGTCGGGATCAGCATCCGGCAGGCCACCACGGTCGATCAAATGGCGGATTTGTTGGTCGGTCATGGTATACCTTATTTTTGTGCAACGTACTGAACGGCCCGGTCCAGCATCTGGGGTAAATTGTCACGGTGATCACTTTGAAGGGTAAGTCGCGCATCGGAAAATGGTTCAAAGTGGTCGCGAACTTGTTGATAGACCGAAAAATCAGCTTCACTATAGGTACGTTGGTGACTGGTTCGCTCCCTGATGACCGACTCCGAGGCAATCAGCTCAATCCATTTCAAAGGCAGCCTTTCGGCAAAAGCCAATTGCCGGTAGGTCTCCCGCATCTGTTCCAGATAGAAGGTACCGTCCAGTATGACTGTTTTCTTTTCTCGCAGGGACTTGCGTGCCTCCAGCAACATCAGATCATAGATGCGCTTTTTGGCTTCAGGGCCGTACTGGCCACGCATACCTACCTTGTCCCTGATAATATCCGTATTGAGGTGAAAAGCTTGTATCCGCTCGGCCAGGGCACGGGAGAATGTCGTTTTTCCACTTCCCGGCAGGCCAATTACCAAAATCAATTGAGGGGTATCCATACCTTGAGTTGTGAATAATAGTCAAGGTACGGATTACGGGAGAGTGAATCGAGGGTACCGGGCAAAAAAAAGGACCAGTCTTGCCCGGTTAATGAGAGACTGGCCTTAAAATATTTACAGCGTTCTAACCCAAATGTATGGCCACGAGTCAACTCCCGGAGGCATTCGTGTAATCGGAATGCCCAGAGGACAGGTGGCGGACGTCTGAAAGAGACGTAAAATGCCAAAGCAAAGTGGTCAGAGAAGGAAAAAAGGACCAGTCTAGTCCAATAAAAAGTCTGACTGGCCTTAAAATATTTACAGCGTTCTAACCCAAATGTATGGCCACGAGTCAACTCCCGGAGGCATTCGTGCAATCGGAATGCCCGGAGGACAGGTGGCGAGAAGCCTAAAAGAGGCTCGTTAATGCCTGTCGAAGATCGCTGGATCAATCTGGTCAGAAGGGAAAAAAGGACCAGTCTTGCCCGGTTAATTGAAGACTGGCCTTAAAATATTTACAGCGTTCTAACCCAAATTAATCTCTACCAGTCGACTCGATTACAGGGCATAGTCCGGTAGGGACGTACCTCTGCAAGAGGACGAGTAGATACGATAATGTTCAGTGATTAATAGTGTTCCAGTGTGAATGACGTAGGATAGACGTTAAATACGTCTCGTCGGTTTTCAGGATGGATAATCTCGATGAGAAGGGAATGATTTTAAATCCCCCTTAGAAAATTTACTTAAAGATAATGGTCTGAGCATTTCTGTGCAAATATATCGAATACTTTTTCCGAGATTTTATCCGTTGAAATAGGTGTTCTTCTATCTGTCAATTATCCAAAAGCCCACAATAGGCTTATTATCAGTATTTTATTACTGCGATGAACAGTCGTTTCCGGTGACCGGATTCATGAATTCATCACCCTTACCTGGTTAGCGTACTACCCACATGAATTGTTCGCGGTTTTGTTCCACTAACTTCTCCGTTACGCTGCCGAACAAGAAGCGTTCAAAGGCCGAATGCCCCTGTGCACCGATCACAATCATATCGGCACCTTTTTCCTTGGCAAACTCATCAATATGCAGTGCTACATTGCTGTAGGCATTGTCCACGAAGTGCATCTGCACTTCCCGGTCATCCAGTTCAAACTCTGCCATAAATCGCTGATAGGCGCCTCTGGCTGAGTCTTTCAGAACCGCTCTTAAGCCGGTATCCCGCGCCGCACCGATATAGTAATCGGAGGGCGGCATATCGATAAAGTACACCAGGTCAATGCCGGTCGAAGGGTTATGCCTTTTCCAGTGCAATGCGGCCATTACCGCCCGTGCGGAGTTCTCCGAAAAGTCAATAGGAACGACGATGCGCTCAATACCTTTCCGGCTTGTCTCCGGCACGAACAATACGTCCGCCGCCACATTTCGCGCTACCCGGCGAGCAGTAATACCACTGCCGTGGTTCGATGATTTGTGGCCCACAATAAGCATAGAGGCATTTTTTACCTCCATCCAGTGGAGCAACTTTTGGTAGGGTTTACCCTCCCGTACGTCCACACTTACATTATCAACTACCGTGCCAAAAACATCCTTTGCCGTTTTTTCCAGGCCATTTTTCACTTTTTCATCCACCGGCTGGTCGGGAGCGAACCGTTTATGGAAATCGGTCCCTGCCTCCTTCGGCACTGTGAAATCCGGCATAACATGTAGCAGGTAAATTTTCTCTGTTTGCCAGATGGGAAGCAGCAATCGCGCAGCTCGCATTAGTTGCTGATCCATCTCACTCAGATCTGCTCCGATAAGTATGCATTCGTGTGTTGACATGCGATCCTCGTTTGAACCCGCACCTGAATATATCGAATACCAGGAGAACAGGTTTCGTGTATATACATATTTTTTATCGATCCCCTTGGTGAATATACCCCAAACAGGGTAGTCGAATCCACCGTATTAACGGTCAATCTGACCCTTGCCACCAAGGACATGACCGATCCCTAAACCATTCACTTATTCAAAAAGCTTTTTCCACTGGCTGTGATTACCGAAACCGATAGCGTAAAAAACCGCCCCCTCCCCTTCTAAGCAGGAATCGATACACGACGCTTATCGGCGGATATTTTTTTTGTGCCCCCGGAAAGAGTCATCTGCCCACTTTGGTCGGGAAACTCTTGGTTCCGGTCAGTCTTTTTGCGCTTAATGGAGAAACTGGACTTACCTCCGAAGTGGCTGGGATCGATCATCGACCCAAAACGATCAGTCATTATGTCAAAAGCCCGGTTGCGACGCGTTCCTCTTCTCATGATTGGTTCGTTGAAGGTGAAGTAATGGGGTTATTCTGCAACAACCCTTTTATTCCTTTATAAGCTACCGAATCTCTTACCTCCGTTCATTGGTAAAACGCATTCCCGGGAATGACTTTTATCAGGTGGCTACTATACCGCCTGACTAAAGACTTGCTTATCGGGTCGTTTTGCCCATAGCCGAGCGTCAAGTGACTGGCAAATATTGCGTATGAAAGGCCGTCCCAGAGCGGTCACCACCAGCCGTTCGTCACCCACGTGCACGAGCCCGTCGGCGATGAGCGCCTGCATGCGATCCAGCCCCTGGAAAAGAGCATCACACCGGCGGTCCGACCGGTTCCAGCTGGTTTCGTACCGGCACATAATGTTGAGAATATGCGCTCTGATAATCTCATCTTCCCGGGTCAGCAGATGGCCCTTGACAATGGGTAATTCCCCGGCAGCCACCCGGTCCTGGTAAGCCTCGATCTTCTTTTCGTTCTGAACGTAACCGTGCCAACTGTCGCTGATGGAGGAGGCCCCCAGCGCAAGGTTCAACTCGGTGGAAAAGGGGGTGTATCCCATAAAATTGCGGTGCAACTGGCCGGCATCCATGGCCTTACTGAGCGTGTCCACCGGCAGGGCAAAGTGATCCATACCGATCTCCCGGTACCCGATACCTTCCAGTAGTTCGCGCCCCAGTTCGTAGAGGGCGCGTTTTTCGGCTCCCACCGGCAGATCCGCTTCGGAATACGCTCGCTGACTGGGTGAGATCCAGGGTACGTGCGCGTAGGAGTAAAAGGCCAGTCGCTCGGGACGGAGCTCACTCAGGATCGCCATATTGCGCCGGATATGATCAGGTGTTTGCAATGGTAATCCAAAGATGAGGTCGAAATTTATCGAATCGTATCCCAGTTCCCGTGCCATGCGCGTTACCTCCCGCACCTGCTCTTCGGTTTGGTGCCGGTTGATGATCTTCATGATCTCAGGATCAAAATCCTGGACGCCAATACTCAGGCGGGTAAATCCAAGATTCGCCAGTGTTTCCAAGTGCTCCCGGGAGGTGCTCCCGGGGTGAGCCTCAAAGCCAAATTCGTACCGGTCGGCCAGTTCTACCTTATCAAGAATGCCACGCAGCAAATAATCCAGGCTGGCCGGACTAAAAAAGGTGGGCGTACCTCCTCCCAGGTGCAGTTCCCGCAACACCGGTTTTTGCGGAAGCAAATCCAGATACATTTGCCATTCCTGCAGTACCGCTTTGATGTACGGTGTTTCTACGGCGTGATTCTTGGTGATGCGCTTATTGCACCCGCAATAGGTACACAGGGCCTCACAGAACGGGAGGTGGATATACAGGCTGATCTCCTGATTTTTGGCGAAAGCCTCCAGAACCCTGCCCTTCCAGGCAGCTTCGTCGGGGCATGCTTCCTGCCAATAGGGAACGGTAGGATAACTCGTGTACCGGGGTACCGGGACATTGTACTTTTGCAACAGGCGACTATTCATTATTAACTCGTTTTGGCTTTGGTACAAAAGTAGGGGCCGGGGCCGGCTGCCCTGGTGATATCTGCGGCTGGTAAGGGATGAGTTTTATCACTGCCTTTCGGCAAAAGTCTACGATTCACCACTATTTAGCTGCTAAAGGAAGGTTAATGACCGTTTCCCGACCATTCAACGGGTAGGAAACTTTATTTTTGAGATGCCCAAATCAAATACACAACTATGCGCAATAAGCCGACCCAACAAGTTTATGCTAACTACACTGCCGAAGATCTTGCCGTCTGGAAGATCCTCTACGACCGACAAATGGAAAACCTCCGGGGAAAAGTCGCCGATGAATTTCTGTTAGCAATCGACAAAATCGGATTTACCAATGACCGTATTCCCGAGTTTAAAGACGTGAACCGCCGACTAGAAGAGTATACCGGCTGGAACCTGATCACCGTTCCGAATATCAGTCCGCCCCGGGAGTTCTTCCAACGACTGTACGAAAAGAAATTTACGGCCACCTGCTGGCTGCGTAAGATGAGTGAACTGGATTACCTGGAGGAGCCCGATATGTTTCACGATGTATTTGCCCACGCTCCTTTACTGACCAATACCGACTACACCGATTTCTTTCATCAGATCGGAGTACTGGCTATGAAGTATATCGACGACGATGAGGTTATCCTAAAACTGCAACGCCTGTATTGGTTCACCATCGAATTCGGCCTGGTCCGCTCCGATGAAGGGGACCTGCGCATCTACGGCGCCGGCATTATTTCCTCCAAAGGCGAAACGGAACACGCCCTCGGCAATGAGTCGATCAAGCACGATTTCGATATACAACGGATTTATCAGCACGATTTCCGCACCGACATCATTCAGGAAGAATACTACGTCATTGAAAGCTTCCGGCAATTGGCCAACTCACTCGAGAAAATTGAAGAGGCTCTTTTTGCCGGTGTGAAGGCTTAAACGTTGTCCACGTAGCGGCATCAAATACTAAAACTATGCGATTCTCATTTGTACTCCTCGTACTCTGGCTGGGATCATCAGCTCAGGGACAGAACCTATACTTTCCTCCCTTAACCGATTCCGAATGGGAAACTATCGACCCGGTGACTTTAGGCTGGTGCGACGAATCCCTGGACTCCCTGGCTACCTTTTTGGCGGAAGCCGACACCAAAGCTTTTCTGATCCTGAAGGATGGACGCATGGTATGGGAGCAATATTTCGGAGACTTCACCCAGGATAGCATCTGGTACTGGGCCTCCGCGGGCAAAACACTGACCGCTTTTACCGTGGGGCTGGCACAGGAACAGGGGTACTTAAGTATTTTCGACCGCACCAACGAGTATCTGCCTGAGGGATGGACCACCCTGCCCCCCGAACAGGAAGATTCTATACGAATCCTTCACCAATTGACCATGACTACGGGCTTGCGGGACAATCCACTCACGCTGAATTGCACCGAACCTGCCTGCCTGCAGTTTGAAGCAGAGCCCGGCACACGTTGGGCCTACCACAATGCTCCCTACACCTTGCTCAGGGAGGTTGTCGAGGCAGCTACCGGCTTCGATTACAACGTCTACTTCGCAGCACAGATCCGCAACCGCATCGGCATGAACGGTGCCTGGGTCCGCAATGGATACAATAATGTGTACTACAGTAATGCCCGCAGCATGGCGCGATTCGGTTTGCTGGTACTGAATGAGGGTATCTGGGACCGGGACACCATCATGAGTGATGACTTTTACTTTAAAAATATGACCTCCTCTTCCGGAACTCTGAATCCCAGCTACGGTTATTTATGGTGGCTGAACGGAGAATCTGCCTATAAGCTTCCGCGATTACAGCTTAGTTTCCCGGGACCACTGGTCTCCGCTGCACCCGACGATATGATCGCCGGTCTGGGCAAAAATGACCAAAAGCTATACATCGTTCCGAGTCAAAACCTGGTGGTTGTGCGCATGGGAGAAGCCTCCGGCGAACCATTGCTGGCTGCCTCGAACTTCGACGATCAGCTTTGGGAGCGCTTATCAACCTTGGAATGTAACGTTACATCTGTATCGGAGCAGTTCCGGGAGCAACCAAAATTACTCGGCAATCCGGCCGGGAATCAACTTCGCCTGCACCTCCCTTCCGCCTGGGAAGGCGCTCAATACCAGTTGCGTACCATTCAGGGCCAGCTCGTTCAATATGGCACCGTTCAGCCCAACATTCCGGTAGAGGGGCAGCAAAGCGGACTGTATGCATTGGAAATACGCACCCAGGAAGGGGAACAATGGGTGCAAAGAGTAGTGTTACATCCCCAATAAGCTTTTGTACCTTTCGGTAAAAAGTATATGGCACTGATCAAGCCGGTCAAAGGTGTTGCACCAGCATTCGGAGACAATTGTTATCTCGCCGAAAATGCCACTATTGTGGGGGATGTCATTATGGGTGATGATTGTAGTGTCTGGTTTCAGGCCGTAATCCGCGGCGATGTGCACCACATCCGCATGGGCAATAAGGTGAATGTTCAGGACGGAGCGGTCATCCATTGCACCTACCAAAAGGCACCCACCAACATTGGCAATAACGTAAGCATCGGCCACCGGGCCATCGTGCACGGCTGTACCCTGCACGACAACGTACTGGTAGGTATGGGCGCCATCGTGATGGATCACGCCGTGGTCGAGGAAAACGTACTGATCGCCGCAGGAGCGGTCGTCCTCGAAAACAGCCGTTTGGAATCGGGGCACATTTATGCCGGCGTGCCCGCCAAAAAGATCAAAGCCCTTTCAGAGGAGACCTTCGCCGATACGATCGAACGCATCGCGAATAATTACGTGATGTATTCAAGCTGGTTCGAAACGGAGTGAGTTATTAATTTTTAGTGTTTAATTTTTAATTAATCGTATAGTAGTCAATTAATTAAAAATTACAAATTAAACATTATTAATTACAACCTATGATCATCACCACGCTCGCGGAGGCGCCCCACCATGTACCGACCATCGCCAAATGGTACTACGAAGAATGGGGCAAGTACACCGGAATGACGCTGGAGGAAGAGGTAACCCGCCAGAAAGGGTACCTGAATGCCGGCGCCTTACCTATGCTGCTGGTAGCTCTGGATGGCGAGCGATTGGCGGGAGCAACCCAACTTAAATTCTACGAAATGCCACAGTACCCCGATTACGAACACTGGATCGGCGGAGTATACGTCGACGCTCCCTTTCGGGGAAAAGGACTGGCCTCCCGACTCGTACAGGAAGCCTATCGAATTGCTGGCTCTTATGGCGTGCCTGCCTTATATCTCCAAACACAAAACATGACCGGTGGACTCTACCGGAAACTGGGGTGGGAGCCGATCCACAAGACCATCAGCCACGGGCTGGATACGCTGGTGATGGTTAATCGGCTGACGGCTGACGGCTGACGGCTGACGGCTGACGGCTGACGGCTGACGGCTG
>CAYFGK010000047.1:0-46532 GCA_964342305.1 uncultured Saprospiraceae bacterium
GGAGCTGTTTTGTCTTCAGCGAGTACCTCGCCCCAACAAACCAGTTCATCCTCAGAATCAAAGATTCCGTAGGTGTACAAACCAGCACAATCGACAATGTTACCATTACCGGGGTTGCGGTCATTTACCACAACACGGTAACCTTGGTTTTCACAGTCGCCTGCACCAACTTGAGCGAGCGTCAGAGTGAAGGTGCACTCTGCGCCAAGGGTCACATTCACTTGGTCCTGACAACCACAATCGCCCGTTTGAGCGTAGGTTGCCTGGGCCACGAACATGAACGCCATAACGAGCAGGCTTGCAACCCAGCTCATTGGACGAACAAAGGTAAAGTTCGTTTTTCCCATAAGATTAAGATTTGTAAAAATTAGGTTAAAGAAAATATGAAAGATTAAAATTAGCCGTCGTCTATTGCTAGTCTTTTCTTTCGTAGGTCGTCTGTATTAGTAGGCGAATTTAATCACCCGCATCTAATAACAAAAGAATAGACTGCGTTTATTTTCTGATTTTCAAGGAATTAGAGTGAAAAAATTCCAAACAAACCGAAATAACACCAAAAAAATAATGAGTAAAAATGGAAACCTTTTGAAATCCCGGAGACGGGACAGATAAGGACCGGACACTAGATGCCCTGGAGAGGTAGATTTTTTTAGTCATGGGATCGATTTGTTATTATCGTTGTTGAGGACTTACCCCAACCGGGATTATGTTACAAATATACGAAAGATTTTCACTCAATGAATACCTTAATGAAGGTATTTTAGTTAAACTAAGCTGTTATCGTAGGCTATTTTTATCAGGCCGGCGGTATTGCTTACGCCTAACTTTCGCATGATGTTCTTGCGGTGCACGCTCACCGTCTGGTCGCTGATGTACAATTCCCGTGCAATCTCCTTATTACTAAGCGCTTCCGTGATCAGGTTGAGTACTTCCAGCTCCCGCTTGGTCAGGTGGTATTTACGAATGAAACGCTCTTCAAAAGAAGGTTGATCTCCCGTTGCTTTCGGGTGATTTTTACGTACCTGTTGAGATTTGATCTGGACACCAGATCCGACGTACGTCTTCCCACTCAACACGGACTTTATCGCTCCGAAAAGGGCATCCGGTCGCTCCTTCTTCAACAGGTAGCCGTCGGTGCCATTGCGAAAGGCAGTCTTTACTATGTTTGCATCGTTATACCGGCTAAAAACCAGAATGGCCGGACATTCAGGCCGGGCTCGTAAGGCCTTGATGACGCTGAGGCCATCACTCCCCGAAAGGTTTAGGTCGAGAATTAATAAATCCGCACGGTGGAGCGACTGATCCTTAAGGAGATCTTTCCCGTCGGAATGACAAGCCAAAATATCTATCTCAGAGGCTTTTTCGGTAAAGATCGATCGCAGACCTTCAATAAACAGGGGTTGATCGTCTGCAATGACCGTCTTAATCACTTTCATAAGTCAGTTTTTGGAATTGCGTTCTATGAGATTATCGTGTCGTATGTATCTGTCTGACCATTCTAACGCCAATTGCTGGCCGTCAGGTATCCAGACAGGGTCAGAAGCGCACCTGCTTAGTAACAGGTCCTTCAGTTCGCTTTTGCCCGACAAGGGTCACGGGCAACTGAATGATTCACTTTTTAAACGATTTGAGGAAAGTAAGACTGGTCCTCAAAGTGATAATACGGGTAGCGCGGGGTAGAATAGATGGGTAATCTACTAAAATTATCCGCTAAATACAATTTAGCTACTCCCCTTAACGATTTACTATTTCCCGTCGCGGGCATCTACTTCAAAAATGTTTTACGGAGATAACTCGGCGAATGGTATGTGGCCCGGTCAATTACAGCCCGGCAGCCAGGCGGGTCGCCTGATCGATCGCCCGTTTGGCATCGAGTTCACGGGCTTCATCCGAACCACCTACCAAATGAACCGTGCATCCGGCGTTCTGTAAAGGTTCCAACAGATCCCGCAATGGTTCCTGGCCCGCACAGACAATGACGTGATCCACGTCGAGAAGGATTGGGCGCCCTTCCTGGACCAGGTGAAGACCGCGATCATCGATCCGCCGGTATTGTACCCCCGACAGGAAATTGACGTCTTTTTTGCGCAAACTACTTCGGTGGATCCAGCCGGTGGTTTTACCGAGGTTAGCCCCCGGCTTATGCGTAGACCGCTGGCAAAGATATATAGTGCGGCCGGGTTTGGTGACCTTCGCCTCCATTAGTCCGCCACGGTTTTCATAATCCTGATCAATACCCCATTCGCGGGCAAAAGCAGCAACCTGGTCGGACTCCTTTTCCTGAGTATGAGTGAGAAATTCCGCCACATCAAACCCAATGCCGCCCGCTCCGATAATCGCAGCCCTGCTACCCACTTCCCGGCCGTGTCGCAGTACATCGATATACCCCAAAACCTTAGGGTGGTCAATCCCTTCCAACTGTATGCGGCGGGGCGTAACGCCCGTGGCCAGCACCACGTGATCAAAACCACCGTCAATCAATTCCTGGCTGGTAATCCGTTGATTGAGCCTGACCTCCACTCCGTGTTTGTCGAGCATCACCCGGAAATAGCGAATGGTCTCGTGAAATTCCTCCTTTCCGGGAATCCGCTTAGCCATATTGAATTGCCCGCCGATCTCCCCGTCGCCCTCGAATAAAGTTACCTGGTGCCCGCGACGGGCAGCGGTGGTTGCTGCCGCCAAGCCGGCAGGCCCCGCTCCTACTACGGCTACCTTTTTCGTCTCTGCGGCAGGCTCAATCCGCAACGAAGTCTCATAGCCCGCCCTTGGATTTACCAGGCATGATGCCTGCTTGCGCTCAAAGATATGATCAAGACAAGCCTGATTACAGGCAATACACGTATTGATCTCCCGGGCCTTTTGCTCCCGGGCTTTCTTCACAAAGAAAGGGTCGGCCAAAAAAGGCCTTGCCATCGAGATCATATCCGCATGACCCTGTTCCAAAATGGATTCAGCTTTCTCAGGCGTATTGATTCGGTTGGTGGTTATCAGGGGAATCCCTACCTCCCCCATCAGTCGTTTAGTCACCCAGCTGAATCCACCCCGGGGCACCATGGTCGCAATCGTAGGTACCCTCGCCTCGTGCCATCCGATGCCCGTATTTATGATCGTTGCTCCTGCGGCTTCGATCTTTTTGGCTAAAGCCACCACCTCTTCCCAACTGCTGCCATCGTGTACCAGATCCAGCATGGACAATCGATAGATAAGGATGAAATCGGGACCAACTGCCTCCCGGGTGCGCGCTACGATCTCCAGCGGAAAGCGGATCCGCTCCTCGTATGATCCACCCCAGGCATCGGTCCGCTTATTCGTCTTCTTTACAATAAATTGGTTGATCAAATACCCTTCTGATCCCATGATCTCCACTCCATCGTATCCGGCCTCCCGGGCCAGTACGGCACTGCGCACAAATGCGCGAATGGTTTTCTCCACTCCACGCGTGGAAAGAGTCCAGGGCTTGAACGGTGAGATCGGTGATTTAATGGGAGAAGGTGCCACCGCCAGGGGATGGTATCCGTACCTGCCCGCATGAAGGATCTGCATGCAGATACGACCTCCCTCCTGATGCACGGCCTCCGTAATGACCGAATGCTTTCTGGCCTCGGACCGGGTGGTCATTTTTGCGGAAAAAGGTCCGACCCAGCCCGCCCGGTTCGGAGCAATGCCCCCGGTAACCATCAGCCCCGCTTCTCCCGCAGCCCGCTCCGCAAAGTAGGCAGCCATCTTCTCAAAGCCGTTTTTAGATTCTTCTAATCCGGTGTGCATGGAGCCCATCAACACCCGGTTGGGTAAAGTGGTAAATCCCAGATCCAGCGGTTCAAATAAATGTGGGTAAAGCGCATGTGCCATAGATGGTCAGGTATTTTAGCTTTCGCAAAATACAAAATAGCGAAAATTCGCTAAACAAAGTTCTTTCTGTTGAAAAAGAAGAGGGATACCAGAACAGCTGGTATCCCTCAGGGAACGATGGGCTAGATCGTATGCACGTAGGTGCTATTCTTTACTAACGCGTATCATTTGCCGGGTCACGGAGTACTCGCCGATCTGTAGCTGGTACTGGTAAATGCCGGTTGGTTCCAAAACAGTTTCGGCATCTAACTGGAATTGGTGCTCACCGGGAGTGACGTTTTGCTGCTTGCGCAACAATACGCGCCCTTGTGCATCGGACACAGTAAGAGTCACCTGACCCGCCTCCGGCACTGTATACCGGATAGTTGTTACTTCCACAAAAGGATTCGGTTGGTTCTGTTCTACGCGGAAAGTTCCCGCAGTCACAGCTTGTTCGCCGGAGAATAGTACCTGCATTGGCTTCGGATTATCTTCCGGCTGATAGGATTCGGGCTGTAAGTTCGCTGCCTGGAAATTCATATAGGCACTCAGATTACCCGATTGACGGGCTTTGAAATGCATTGTAACCATAGGCTCATCTGACGAAACGGAAACACCGCGTGTTGATGGATCGTGCCAGGAGAACAGCAAGCGCCCCTCATCGGCTACGACGCCTACGTTTGCCTCGCCCCAGTCTTCCAACTGATCACTTTCCGCGCGGACGAATTCCAGTACTTGTGGATTATAGGTCAGTCCGAACTGCCAACCAGTCCAAACATTTGCTTGTTCGGGTGAGAGGGTAACAGCGACCTCATCGCCCTGGCTGAACGATTGGTCATCAGTCAGCAGGGTGAGTCCTCCGGCCAGGGAGCGGGTTTCCGCTTGCTGAGCAGAGGGTACCGTCAGGGCACTTCCATTCAGATCTCCCAGTTTGATGGCAATGAAATTCCGCTCCGTGTCTTTCGACAAAAGGTCAAACTCCAATTCACTGGTAACATCATCGGCAAATGGATCGGCAGGATCAGAAAAAACGTGATCAGCCGGGATAAAACGCCAGGCCGGTGCACCTCCAAAATCGGTGGCTACCGATAAAATAACCCGGCGCATTTTTATCAGATCCAGGGTAGTGATGCTTCCTGACAGATCAACATCAGCGGCCAGCAATTTATAGGGTGAGGTCAGCGGACTGCGACGCAGGATGTGTTTTTGCACCAATACCATATCAAAAGTAGTCACCCCGTTCTGGTAATCCTTTTTTCTCTTGGTAGCCGTCATTTTCTTGGCAAAACATCCGGGAATTCCGGACAACTCAAAGTTCCCCTCGGTGGAAGTTACGCTTTGCATGGAGCCATCCGACAATAACAGGTCGATCACAACATCCGATACGGGACTCCCTTCTTCGGTCCATATCCGGCCGGAGAGATCAACAACCATATTGTCACATATGGAATTGTGCGGCATGGCTTCAAATACATTGGATTGCATGAGTTTGATATCCGTATTCCGCATGATGATATCGTGCATGGTCGTTTTGCGAATCAGCTCTTTCTCTGATTCCGACAGCACCGGATCATTCTCGTAAAAAAAGCGATCCCCATCGCGCAACAACTCGAATTGTACGATCATAAATTGCTTGATGGTTTCCCCAAAAAGATCTCCTTCGGAGGCCTTGTCCTCGGCGAGCATCCCTACCCACGGATCGAGGTCTTCAACATCTCGGTACAACCCAAGCAGACGTCCGGAAACGCGCTGATCGGAATTGATTTCCCGAAATAACTGGTAGGGCTCAAGTCCCAGCGCGACGCGAATGGTATTAAAATCGGGTAAACCGCGTTCACGTCCCCGATTGATATTTATGGACGCCAGGTCGAGTCCGGGGCTTCCCGGAGGACCGAACAGAAAATTGCGGACATCATTTACCACGCGCTGATCGAATGATTGCTGAACCTGCACCCCCATACCTTTAATGAAGGGATCAATGCCTCCATCTTCCATTACCACCAATGGATTGAAGAAGGCCCGACGCAGGGGCAAAGCGCCTTCGGGGTGAACGGTACCATCGTTCATTACGCGCTGCAGATTGGCGTTCAACAGTGTATGCCCGACCCTGAAAGCAGCAGCAGAAAAAGCATTAAACAACTGAGCATGAGCTCTGGAGTCGTAGCCGGAATAAGCCGGCATATCGATGCCCATAGCCGGTAACCACTCGTTATAAACAATTGCCTGAAGCTTTCCGCTAACGATCTTGCGGGCGTGCTGATACAATTCCTCATCGCCCCAATCCGGGTGTTCCGCCTTCAATTCGTCGCACACCAGATTGTGTTCGCGTACGAACAGGGTGTGGAAACTCAGTAATAACGGGTTTTCATTCGCCCGCACATCACCGGCTACAAATTGTTTGCGGATCAACCCCACTGGATTGTCCATGGCCGGAGCTTCCCGGTCAACTTCATCCTGAAACTCTCCCGTAACGGTATTGAACGGAAGCATATTACCACTGGAGACCTTGAGCTTACCATCGACAAATGACCGCAACCAGGCAGCCCGCTCATCGTCGGAACCGTAAACTCCTGAACCGTCGATGTAGGCGGTTATTTCGTTGGGGTGGCGACGAGGATTTTCCGTGCTGTTGCCCGTTGACGGATCAAACACGTTCCGGTGCATGGCAATAGTAGCGTTACCGGTTTCGCGTGGATCAAAATAAGAATCCCCCATGGGAACGGCGATGGATGCATCTTCCTGGCCGTCAGGAGTAAGTCCGATATCGTGGTCGATAAATTGCCCGAAAACCCAGGTAAAATCACTGAGCTGCAGCGGGTCGTGGATCATAAAATCCTGGGCGAATATCTCATTGGATATATCCCGTGGATTGGGTCGGTTAATTCCCCCAGGCGCCGAGATACCATCTGAATACCCCATCTGATTCGTGATCAAAAGCAAGTTTTCAAAGGCACTCCCCCATTCGGGATTTTGCAGATTATTGTAGGTACCGTCGATAGTACGGTACAAATTTCGGTCGAGTTCCTGTGCGAACAGGTTGGTCCCCAGCAAACAGGACACACCAAGCACAAGGCCAAATCGTAAAGGTCGTCTCATATGTTTTTATTTAGCTCATGGGTCTTCTTTAGCGGTTCGTCCGCAAAATTTTGTATATAGTAGAATCAGTCGTTATTCACCCAAATATCTGTTCCCTGGTCAATTTGCAACCCCCATGGTCACGGAACATTTCTTCGGAAAGACTGATTAACAAGGGTCAAACTTCTTTCAAAAATACATTTTTTGAACGTAATATTGACCTTACGCATCAGTTAATTGTTCTTAACCGGGGGTTGATTTTTGTCATTTTTATGGGTGCCAACTCCTTAATTTTCAGTTAAACCGGGGTGTTGCTCCACCTAAAAAGCTTAGAAATCAGTTCAGTAAAAAGAATGTTTTCGGCTCTATGTTCCCGCGCCTGTCCAGGTGCGACTTAGACCGAAATACAGTCGGGTGATTTTTGAGGGGGACAAAACGTCCTCCTCTTTTTTTTTCCAACTGTCAAGAAACCGCTTCCGTATACTATTCCGGGAAGAATACGTTTCAATCGCAGCGGTTGTTCCGCATTACGCAGATATATGATCCGGGGATGCTTATGGGTTCTGATACTGATGTTTGGACTGAGTGGGATTGGCACCGCCCAGAACCCGGTCCCCGGTACCTTGCGCTCCCTTACCCTGGAAAGCCCCCTGCCCGATAGCTTTACCCTCGATACCTTACTGGTACTGCCTGCTACCATCCTCATTACCAACGCGGAAACAAAGCAGCCCCTGGATACCAGCGATTGGTCTTTCCATAGCAACTTCATTTATTGGCAGTCGACCCCTCCCGGCCATCCTGTTACTATTACGTATCGGATATTACCTTTCCCCCGCCGAAACACCGTCGCCTGGCTGGATTCCAACCGTTGGGTGAACCCTCAGAATACGGCACTCCCCGAGCGACCGCTACGCGCCCCGGTAACCGGAAATTCCTTGTTTGGAAACCAAAACCTGGATTATTCCGGGAGCTTTGCCCGGGGCCTTTCCTTTGGTAACCGCCAAAATCTGGTCCTGAACTCGGCTTTTAACCTGCAGTTAGCCGGTGACCTGGGTGATGATTTTTCCATCCTTGCGGCCATTACGGATGAAAATATTCCCTTGCAACCCGAAGGTAATACCCAGCAACTTCGGGACTTTGACCGCGTTTTTGTTCAAATTAACCGGGGAGCTACCCAACTTACGGCAGGCGATTACGAACTCAGCCCCTCCCCCAGCTATTTCATGCGTTTTTTTAAGAATCTCCAGGGAGCTACGGTTTCCAATGAGGTCGATATCGGAGAGGGAATCCTCACCAACCGTGCCGGAATTGCCATCACCCGTGGCCAATTCGCCCGGCAAAACCTGCCGCTGTCCGAAGGCAACCAAGGCCCCTACCGTTTGCAGGGCAACCAGGGAGAACGCTTCATCATCGTCTTGGCCGGTACCGAACGCGTATACCTGAATGGGCGCCTGCTAACTCGTGGAATAGAGCACGACTATACCATCGATTACAATCTGGGAGAGTTAACCTTTACGGCCCAGGTTTTTATCAAAAGGGAAAGCCGGGTGATCGTCGAATTCGAATATGCCGACCAAAATTATTTGCGTAGCCTTTCCCTGCTGGACACCCGCTACGAATCGGAAAAAGCCACGGTATACGCCCAGTGGTTTCGTCAGCAGGACAGCCGGAACAGTACCCTGACCCTGCAGCTCGACGAAGCAGGCCGGGATGTATTATTCCGGGCAGGAGATGACCCCGAGAAGGCAGTGGTATCAGGTATTCAGCCCCTCGATAATGCCAACCCCACCCGGGCCACCTACCGGTTAGCCGATACGCTATATGCCGAATGTCCGGTTTCAGATTCCGTCTTGGTGTTTACCTCCCGTACCGATGTACCCTTGTACACCGCCCGGTTCAGCTTCGTAGGCAGCGGACGGGGAAACTATCGACAGTCGCAAGCCAGCCTCGCGAACGAACCAGTCTACGAATGGGTGGCCCCCAATCCCTTAACCTGTGAACCCCGCGGTGATTACGCTCCGGTTATCCAGTTACCCACACCACAACAACAGCAGCTTTTGGTGGCCGGTGCCGAAGTCGATATATCCGACCGATCCCGGTTCCGTGCCGAATGGGCTACCGGTGGTCTCGACTTAAACCGCTTCTCACCGCTTGATGATTCCGATGATGCAGGTGCTGCTCTGTACACGCAATTTCAACAAAGTATTCCCCTCTCCCGCCAGGATGAAGGCTGGGATCTGACCACCGATATCCAATACGAATTCAAAGAGGCTTCTTTTCAGTTTATCAACCCCTACCGCCCTCAGGAATTTTTTCGTACCTGGAGCCTTACCGACTTTCAGGGCCTCGGTACCGTGGAACCAGCCAATGAACATCTCCTTCGCAATCGCATCGGACTCAACCACCCGGATTTCGGCTACGCCCGGTATGGTCTCGATTTTTTCTCCCGCGGAAGTGGCTATACCGGACTACGACACGGACTGGAGACCAACCTCCAAACAGAGCGGAGCCAGCTACTCATCCAGAGTAGTATTTTAAATGCCGAAACCAGGGTGGATAATCGGATTTTTTGGCAGCCAGATATCCAATTGCGACACACGCTGCCTTTCCAGAACAACTGGACTATCAAGACCGGATACCGCGGCGAATCCAATCAACGGGAGACAATCGCTACTGATTCTCTGCAGGCATCAAGCTATGCTTTCCACGAATGGTGGGCCGGTATTGAAGGGGGGGATTCCACCGCCTTTAACTGGCAACTGGAATACGAACGCCGGACTGATCAACTACCAGGCCAAAACATCCTGACCAATGCCCTGCGGGCCGGAAGCTGGATTTTTAACACTCGATACGCTGCCACCAAGAATTGGCAGCTAAAAGGACGAATACAATACCGGTCCCTGAATGTCCTCGATCCCGAGTTGACCACCGAGGCCGGCGGTAACAACCTTTTGGGGCGCTTACAGCAAAACCTCTCTCTCGGCAATGGCATTGTACGCCTCTCAACAGTTTACGAACTGGGAACTGGGCAGGAGCCCCGCATTGACTTTACTTATGTTCGCGTAGCAACCGGAGAAGGCCAGTATATATGGCTGGATTCTCTCTACAATAACGATGGCCTCATTCAGCCTAACGAAATGGAAATTGCCCCCTTCCCCGACCAGGCCAATTACGTGAGGGTCTCCCGCGTGACCAATGACTTCATCCGGACCCGCAACGTGGTGCTTAACCAAAGCATTTCGGTGATTCCCCGTATTCTGTGGTTCTCCGAAAAGAAGAATATAAAAGCTTTTCTGGCGCGTTTTTCCACCCAATCTTCACTGCGGATCCAGCGAAAAACCCGTGGAGAAAATGGCGGGACACCCTTCAATCCCTTCCAACTCAATGTAGTGGACAGCAATCTGGTCGCCCTGACCAGCGGTATGCAACACACCTTGTTCTTTAACCGGGGAAAGCCGGTTTTCGAAACCCAGGCAGGTATGTTGGACAACCGCTCCCGCATAGTGCAAACCACCGGGTTTGAAAGTCGTCAGCGAACCGAATACTTCCTCCGAAGTCGGCTCAACCTGGATAAGGTCTGGAACCTGCAAACGGAATTCAGCCGGGGCAAACGAATTAGCGACAGCGAATTATTTGACACCAAAAATTACGCCCTTCAGTTTTGGTCACTCGAACCCTCCGTTACTTGGAACCCCTCCAGCCAATTCAGGTGGTCATTTTTCGGACGTTACCAGATCGATCAGGATTATCTGCAGGAAAATGGAGACCGGGCAATCTCCCGTGAAATACGTACCGAGGTAACTTATAACCGATCGGTCAAAACAACCCTGAGGGGACAAGTATCCCTCGTCGGTATTGACTATTCCGGAAACCCATCCTCACCGGTGGGTTTTGCGATCCTGAATGGTCTGCAAACCGGACGGAACCTCCTCTGGAATCTCCAACTGGATCAGCAGTTGGGCAAAAATCTGCGGCTGAGCTTGTCTTACGAAGGCCGTCAAACGGGTAGTGCCCGCACCGTCCATGTGGGCAGAGCTCAGGTCGCAGCCGTCTTTTAACTCTTTGTGGCAACCCCGACAAAACCCCGGATATCGAATAGACACATTGGATTTTTACCTAATTTAGCTGAACCTTCATGAACGTATGCTAAAAAATCCAATAATCATCATGAGATTACTCCTGATCCTTTCGGGACTTATCCTTTGCTCCCCTTCATTTACTCAATCCTTTTGGTCCGATGCTTCAGATAGTGACTGGACGGTCTTGCGCAGTGAGGACCAGCCAATCCAACCTGAAGCATTTCGCCCGATATTCATTACGGAAGCCGATCGGGTAAACACTTTTCTGCGGTCGTCCGCTTCGTTCAAAGCCTCCTTTCCGCTGCCCGATGGCAGTCAAAAAACCTTTACCCTGACGAGTGTTGATCAATTTCATCCGGCTTTGGCCAAAAAATATCCACACATCAGAAGTTACTCCGGTTTTGACCCCGACCAACCGCAGCACCGCATCGCTTTAAGCATCGGAGAAAAAGGGGTACATGCCGTCTACCAATCTGACCGGGGGGAAGTCTACCTGGACCCTTACCAGCAGAGTTCCAATGAACGGCATATGGTGTACTACACCCGCGATCACCATTTGCCCGCAGACCTTGCCGGCAACCTGCGTTGCGGGTCAGCCGAATTATCGACCACCGACCTGCTCAACCAACCATTGGGTACCCCGAAAAGTCCGTTGCGCTCTTCAGCCGACCCGGTCGACCTGCAAGTCTACGATATTGCAATTGCTACTACCGGAGAATACAGTCAGGCAAACGGTGGCACTAAGGCCAGCGTGCTGGAGGCCATCAATGTGGCGCTCACACGGATAAACTTCGTGTTTGTGCGGGATATGGCCATACGGTTTCGCCTGATCGAGGAGAATGAAGAGGTCATTTACCTGAACGCCGAGGACGACCCCTACGACGACGATAATATCAGCGCCCTCCTGAGTCAGAACACCACCAACCTGGCCAATGTACTTGGCCCCGACAACTACGATCTGGGGCACGTTTTTGCCGGCCCCTGCGGAGGGGGCACGGTTGGTCAGGCAGCCCTCGGAGGTACCTGCAACACCCAACGCAAAGCCAGAGCTGCTTCGTGCCAGATAGGTGCTAACGACCGCTTCTACATCAATGTGGTGGCCCACGAAATAGGTCACCAGTTTAATGCTACGCATACCTTTAATAATTGCCCGCCTAATGAGGGGCAGCTTTCACCCATCTCTGCCTACGAGCCCGGTGGCGGAAGCACCATTATGTCCTACGCTGATGCCTGCGGAACACAGAGCTTTCAGAATAGCGCCGACCCCTATTTCCACGTACACAGCCTACAGCAGATGTACGACTACAGTCGGAGGAGCACTGGCAGTACCTGTCCCGAAATTGAATCCGTAGACAATACCGTACCCGAAGTCAGCATCCCAATTACCAACGGAACTGTCATTCCGGTATCGACGCCCTTTAAGCTATCCGCTACCGTTTCGGACGTTGAGGCCGAAACCATCACCTACTGCTGGGAACAGTACGACCTCGATCCGGCACAATCTTCCCTGGGGAGTCCGGAGGGGAATGACCCCTCCTTCCGATCATACGAACCCACCGTTGAGCCCTTTCGCTATTTCCCCCGCTTGTTCGATATTATCGTGGGCACTGAATCGCGGGTCGAGGTACTTCCCGACTACGCAAGAGATCTAACTTTCCGGTGTACGGTTCGCGATAATGATGTTGAAGCAGGGGGCGTAACCTGGGGGGAGGTGGACCTGCGAGTCACCGATAAAGCTGGCCCCTTTACCGTGATCGCTCCCAATCGCGACCTGGAATACTTCGGAGGAAAAGAATACGAGATCCGGTGGGATGTAGCTAATACCGATCAGGCCCCCGTGAACTGTAAGTTCGTGAATGTCTTGCTGTCGCTCGACCGTGGTGCTACTATTCTGGATACCCTGGCCAAAAGCACACCCAATGACGGTTCAGTCTTTGTCACCTTTCCCGATACATCCTCTGATCGCAGCCGCATTTTTGTAGAAGCTGTCGGCAATGTATTTTTCGATACCTCGGATGATGATTTCACCCTGAAGCGTGCACAGGACACCACCTACGGAGTCAAACTGGCCCCGTCGGGAGTTCCCCTGAGTTGCCAGCCCGAAATGATCGGCATCCAGGTGGAAACAAATGCCTTTTTAGGATACGATCAGCCCATCCAACTGGACATAACAGATCTCCCCGCAGGACTAAATGCCGATTTTGAGCCACCCGTCGTCGATCCCGGGCAAACGTCCTTACTGCGGCTTTTTTCTGACGAGCCCGGACGTCAGACGTATAACCTTACGGTACGTGCCACCAGTGAAGCCGATACCTTTTTGCGGGAACTATCCGTCGTCACGCAGTCCAATGAATACGCTGATTTTACGGCGACCTTTCCGGCAGATGGCACACCGGGAATCCTGCTATCAACGGATTTACAGTGGACCGACGCTACCGATGCCGATACGTATCAGGTAATCCTGGCAACAAGCCCTACCTTCGAAAACAGCACCATCATTGAGCGGGCATCTAACCTTAGCGACACCTTTTACACGCCCGGGACTATTCTCGATCCCTCCACCTTATATTTTTGGCGAGTCAGTCCCTTTAACGAGTGTGGTGCAGGCCCGCCTTCCCCCATCCAAACGTTCCATACCGCTAACACCGTTTGCTCCGGTAACGCGGCCAATGATTTACCGATCAACATATCCGGCACCGGATTACCGACTGTTGAAAGCACCGTCGAGGTTACGGAATCAGGAATCATCAGTGACCTCAACATCCCTTTTTTACGGGCTAATTATCAGCCAGTAAACAGCCTGAAGATCAGCCTGATCAGCCCAATGGGAACCGAAGTTGTTTTATACGATCAGACCTGTGGAAATACCGTAAATATGTCGATCGGCTTCGACGATGAAGCACCTAGTGAAATCCTTTGTCCGCCCGATGATGGTATTGTATTCAAACCCGTCGATTCTCTTGCCAGCTTCATCGGAGAACCTATCGCCGGGATCTGGACCCTACGGGTTGCCGTTGTCGATTTCGGTTTTGGAGCCTCGGGCGGCATTGAAGAATGGCGTCTGGAGTTTTGTTCCGAACAGCAACCCCAGTCACCGGTCCTGGTCAGTAACGATACCCTCTTTGTACCTCCCGGACTGACCAATCCCATCTCTACCAACGAATTATTGGCGGAAGACCCCGACAACACATCCTTTGAACTTACCTATACGGTGTTGAAGGCTCCCGACAACGGTATTCTGACCGCCTATAATGTGCCGCTGGCGGTGGGTGATCAATTTACCCAACGCGCCATTGAAACCTTCGACCTTAAATACCAGCACGATGGCTCAGAAACCGATGCTGACCTGGTAACCTTCGTGATCGAAGACGGTACCGGAGGCTTTTTTGCTACCGCCGCTGTTCCCATCCGGATTGAGGAGGGAGCCGTAGTGGATACGGATGAGCCCCTGCCGATCTCTAATGAGGTACTGCTTTATCCGGTTCCGGCCCGTGATGCCCTCCAGGTACAATGGCCACAATCCATCAGCGAACCGACCGAGTTGGCGATCTTTGATCTACAGGGGCGTCCCCTGTTCCGAAAAAGCATGGATAAAGGTGACCGGCAAACAACCATACCTACGAATCAATGGCCTGCGGGCTTGTACGTACTTCGCTTGCTGAATAGTCATGGTGTACGATCACAAACCTTCTCTGTGCAGCGGTAAAGCGCAAGGCCGGGCAGGAGTTATCTGCCCGGCCTTGCTCGTTCTCCGACAGGTTTTTTTTTGCCGAAAGGCTAATCTTTCGTGAGGTTGGGCACAGACTATATCATAAAAGGAAGCTACTCAAGATCCAACCTCCCGGTACAGGGTAGCAGGTATTGTGTATTTGGATTTGAGTAAGTCCTATTACTTAATACACTGTACCATAATAACGTGAGGTTTTGACTCTCAGTCATGTAGTAAACAGATCGGGCTCTACCTCTCGTTTATTATGCTTTCGCAAAAAGGATCCTGTTACGCCAATGCCAGCCCTTTTCGCACATAAAATATCTGCTGGAAAACACCCCGGGCAACCATGAACAGCAACATGGTCAACCACAGTCCGTGGTTTCCCCAGCTTTGTCCGATCAACAAGAAAGTGAGCAAATACACACTGATGGCCAGCAGCATAGTATTGCGCATCGCTTTGGAAGCCGTGAGGCCAATAAAAATCCCATCCCACAGGTATGAGGGAGTGCTGAGCAGGGGGAAAAGCACCATCCAGAAAAGGAAGGGGCGGGTAGCATCAATGACGTCGGCCTGGTTAGTATAAACCCTCAGTAAAGCATGGCCGCCAAAACCGTACAGGGCGCTAAAGAAAAGGGCAATACCCATCCCCCAGATAAAAGACAGCCGAATCGCACGGTTTGTCTTTGCTGCATCCTCCCGACCGGCGTATTTGCCTACCAGGCTTTCCGAAGCAAAGGCAAAACCATCCACCCCGTAAGACATCCAGTTGAGGAACTGCAACAGAATGACGTTAGCTGCCAGCACTAATTCGCCTTCGGCAGCTGATTGGCTGTAGAAAAAACCAAAGGCAAAGGTGAGGCAGAGGGTTCGAATAAAAATATCGAGGTTGACCGAAAGGAATGACCGCAACTCCTCCCATTTGGTCAGGGCGGCTGCCCGCAGATGCTCCAGATAGGACCGGTACCGGTAGGCAAACAAGGTAACCGCCAAAAGTAGCCCGAAGTATTGAGCGATCAGTGTACCCCAGGCAACCCCTTCGACATCCATCCCAAGTACACGGACAAAATAAAAGCTTAGTACAATATTGACGACGTTGATGGCCACCGTGAGGATAAGGGGGAATATGGCATTTTGCATGCCGAGGAACCACCCCATGAAAGCGTAAAGCCCCAGAGTGGCCGGGGCCGCCCAGATACGGATGTAAAAGTATTGGCGCACCAGGGCTTCCTGATCGGCATTGATGTTCATCAGGTAAAAACTGATCCGCCCCAGTGGGTCCTGGGTAATCAGAAGAATAGCCGCCAGGATGCCAACCACCAGTAAAGCTCGCCCCAAGGTGTTGATGATGCCGGTCTGAGTATCCCGGCCATAGGCCTGGGCCGTCATGCCGGTAGTGCCCATCCGGAGGAAGCCAAAATTCCAGTAAATGAAGTTAAAGATCATCGCACCAACGCCAACCGCACCAATATGAACCTCGGATAAACGCCCCATCAGAGCGGTATCTACGGTACTAAGCAGCGGAACAGATACGTTGCTGATGATATTCGGAATCGCCAGGCGAAGGATCTCTTTATTCATCATCAGTTTCTTAAAGGCCCGATCCGGTTAAGACTGGTCCAAAATTATACCTAAATTGGGCGCAAATATAGAATCGTTCCAACGCTTATGAAGATCAAGGTAGGTATCTTTTTCGGTGGCCCCTCCCGCGAACGGGAGATATCTTTTGCCGGGGGACGCACCGTTTACGACAATCTCGACAAGTCTGTTTTTGACCCTATCCCGATCTTCGTCGATAGCCACCGGAACTTTATCAAGCTCGATTGGTCCTATTTGTACAAAGGATCCATCCGTGATTTCTATCCGCCGGTTTCCGCTCTTCCGGCCAGTCCTAATCACTTTCAGGTGTACCAGGAGAGTGTTACGACCGGGGAGGCTTTCACGGAGGTTGGCAGGATCATTCCACCCGACGAATTACCCCAACTCATTAATGTGGCCTTCCTGGCCCTCCACGGTCTATACGGGGAAGACGGGCAAATCCAGCGCGAACTGGAAACATTGCGGATCCCCTACACCGGTAGCGGGGTCCGGGCCTGTGAGATTGGTATGGACAAAGGCCTCCAAAAAGAGTTGATGTCGGAGCGCGGGTTTGCTACACCTCCGGTGCAGATTGTACAAAGGGAAGACTGGCTGAAATCAACGGATGCCCAAGCGCTGTACGACCAGGCAGCAGAAAAAATCGGTTTCCCTATCGTGATCAGGCCCGCTAACCAGGGCTCATCCATTGGTGTGAGCATCGTCGACCAAAAGGCGGGACTCGAGGGTTTTCAGGAGGCCATCGACCGGGCTTTTTTCCGGGAAACCATTCCGGTAGCCAGTTGGCGCGATCGCAGTACCTACGACCGGGTTGACCACATACGGTACCTGACCGACATCCGCGACGGCCTCGGGTTCCCACTTGATATTGCTTTTCAGGGAAACACTGAGACGGTCCATCATCCCGAGGAATTGCTAAAGCACCTCGACCGGCAAACGAAAGCCAATCCCGAATCGGAGGAAGCTTTCTTATTAACCGCTCACCTGGGTGAAGAAAAGGTCATCCTGGAAGGCTTCATCAGTGGGAAAGAATTTAGTTGTATAGTTATCCGGAAAGAGGACGGCGGATGTGTAGCCCTTCCCCCTACCGAGATCGTGAAGGGGGGTGAGGTGTTCGATTACCGCTCCAAATACATGCCGGGACGTTCCCGTAAGGAGACCCCCATCAAGCTGCCCAAGGAACAGATCAACACCATCCGGAAGGAATGCGAGCGCCTTTTTGAGGAACTGGGTTTTCATACCTACGCCCGCATCGATGGCTTCATCACCCCTGAGGACCAGGTATTCCTGAACGACCCCAATACGACCTCGGGCATGCTTCCTTCTTCCTTCTTCTTTCACCAGGCGGCCGAGATCGGCTTAAATCCGTCTCAATTTCTGACCTACATTATCCGCACCTCCATTCAGGAGCGTCTTTCCGAACAACCAGAAGAGGCCGGTTACAAAGCCCTGCTCTCGGTAGTCGATGAGCAGATACAGGCGGCGAAAGCCTCCGAAGGCACACGCAAACGCATTGGCGTCGTGCTCGGCGGAACGTCTTTCGAGCGGCACATTTCGGTGGAGAGCGGTCGCAATATTTACGAAAAGCTATCGAGCTCCGAAGGGTATCATCCCATACCCTACTTTCTGGCCGACTGGAAGGCACCGGATACCTTCGAGTTATACCAATTGCCCATTAGCCTGTTGTTGAAGGATAATGCCGATGACATACGCGATAAAGTCCGCCATTTCGATCCACATCCGGTGGTAGCGGAAATTGTGGAGCATTGTCGCGCCATCACCGAAAAATATGCCGGATCAGAAGCCTTGCTGGCGCCCCGGTCAGTCCACCTGAACCAATTGCCCGAGGAGGTGGATCAGGTATTTATTGCCCTGCACGGACGCCCGGGTGAAGACGGTACACTGCAGGCCGCCCTGGATAATCTTGGCGTATCGTATAATGGATCAGGACCCCGATCTTCTCAAATCACCATCGATAAGTACCGTACCCTCCAGACCTTAAAAAAGAATGGTTTCTCAGTAACTGAGCAACTGCTGTTGGATCGTGCTGATTACGAGGCTGATCCCGCAAAGTTTGTCGAAAAGGTCGAGCAGCAATTTGCGTATCCGCTCATTGCAAAACCGGTCGATGACGGATGTAGCTCCGCGGTGATCGTACTAAATAAAAGGGAGGAATTACAAGCCTATGCCCGGTTGTTGTTCCGTCCCCGGGGTAGCACCGGAGAAGAAGCGCGGCGAACCCTCCGATTGGGCCTGAAGGAAGAGTTTCCGGTCAAGGATCAAGTGCTTTTCGAGACCTTGATTACAGCGGAAGGCGCTACCCGCTTTCTGGAAATCACCGGTGGGTTGCTAACCCACATCGCCCCCGACGGCAGCCTCGAATACGAGGTATTTGAACCGTCCGAAGCTCTTTCGAGTGGTGAAGTACTGTCGGTGGAAGAAAAATTCCTGGCCGGTGAAGGTCAGAATATTACCCCGGCGCGGTTTTCCAATGACCCGGCCAAATACGATGTCATCGCCAATCAGGTGAAAGCAGACCTGGAGAAAGCTGCGCGTATTCTCGATGTCCGTGGTTATGCCCGCATCGATGCTTTTGTCCGGGTCTTTGCGGACGATAGCGTAGAAACGATTATTGTCGAGGTGAACTCGTTGCCGGGAATGACCCCGGCTACCGCCATATTCCATCAGGCAGCCCTCAATGGCTACCAACCGGCCGCCTTTATCGGGGAGATCCTGCAATTTGCCGATCGTGAAGACCGGATCGAACAGGCCATTGCTGAGGAACAATCACAAGCTAAGGCTGAAGTTGCTACCGGAGACGAAACTATCCTCGGAGCCACCGTCGACCAAAATCAAGGTATGAACGAATTGCAAGGTGGTGGAGCCACGAAGGACAATCTCTTCCAACGCATTGGAAAAAGTATCTGGGCGTTTGTTTCCGCCCCTATTTTCCTGAGGAACCTGGCCGTGATGACCGGTTTTCTGGTACTCTTTTTCTTTTTGCTTAAGGGTTGCCTGAACATCTACACAAACCACGGAAAATCCCTGGAGGTACACGACTACCGGGGTATGACACTAAGTGAAGCCAAACAAAAAGCGCGGCAACGCTCGTTCAGTGTGGTTGTGCTCGACTCCGTTTTTCTGTTAAATCGCTCCCCTAACGAAGTGATCGACCAGACACCACGACCCTTTTCACAGGTAAAGGAAAACCGTAATATTTACCTGACCATCACCCGTAGCGTACCCCCGGAAGTACCGCTGCCCTCCTTAATTGGTTCGGATGAGTTTGAGCAATATCGACGTAAACTGGAACGATTGAACATCGACCTGGTCGTCCGCGACAAACAATACGACCGCAAACTGGAAGAAAATACTATCCTTTATCTTTACTACGACGGTGAACAAATTGCTCCCCAGGATCTGGAATCCGGTGTGAAAGTTCCGAAGGGAAGTACCGTAGGCGCTGTGATCAGTGTGCGAAACACCGGACAGGCACAGGTACCTAACCTGGTTTGCCAGCGATTCTCCGAAGCCTCTTTCAACATTTCCAGCCGTCAGCTGGTTGTTGGACGGGTAGAAGGTGCCAGCAGTAATCCCGATGATTATTACGTCTGGAAACAAGAGCCCGAAGCCGGGTCCATGCTGAGTATTGGCCAACCGGTAAACCTTTACCTGCAAGCCGCCAAACCCGACGGTTGCCAGTAGTCACACCCCTTATAAAACGCCAACAAAATGGATATTAACGTACAAGAACTAAAAGAACGTCTCGACAAAAAGGATGAATCCTTTATCCTCATCGATGTTCGGGAACCGCACGAGCACGAGGAATTCAATGTGGGCGGACAACTCATTCCGCTGGGCTCCGTGCCCCATGAACTCGATGATATGGAGGAGCACCAAGACGACGAGATCGTCGTTTATTGCCGCAGCGGTCAACGCAGTGGTGTTGCCCAGAGCCTGATGGAACAAGCCGGCTTTAAGAATGTACGCAACCTGCAAGGAGGCGTACTGGCCTGGATCGATGCCTATGGCAGAGATTAATATCAGAGGCCATCTCAAAAATGTTTTTGAGGTGGCTTCTACTGTTCTTCCTGCCTTTTTTCATGCACGTAGGCTTCGACGCCGTGGTTAGTCTGAAGTTCATTCGCCAGGGCCTCTGCCTGACTGAGGTCCTCAAACCGATCGACTAATACTGCCGCAAAGGTACCGGCATTGAACAGGGTTACCTCCGCATTTTTATAGCCCAGGTTTTTGAGGCGTTGCACCTCGGCCTCAGCCCCCGATCGCAAGCGGAAAGATCCGGCCAGAACCAGGAAATTCCCACCTTCCTCGCTGAGTATTCCTTCCTCCCGGTATTGATCGGGCGGAATATCCTCTTCAATCGGGTCGGTAACCTCTTCGTCATCCAAATCATCCGGCTCCTGATCGGTGCCGGATGGCGTTCGGTTGTTCGAGGGCGGTGGAGCCGCCTCTCCTTCCGATGCAGAGGTTGATTCCGGGACTTCGATCTCCGTTTCAGGTTCCTCACGGGGTACGTCGATAGGGTTATCGGTTTGCCCCAGATCGTACACCTTGATCATAATGAAAATTACCGCAGCCAAACAAATGGTCACGATGCCAATGGTCAGATAATCTAGTTTAGACATATCCTTCGTGCGTGGATTTATCGAGAAAGGTACATAAATTTTAGGCCACCTACCGGTGATTTAACAACCCATCCGGATCACGGTTAACCCCTGGAATATAAAGACCTTTGCCACTTTCAGGATAGTTACTGATCGGAAGGAATTGGTTCTTTTATTAAACAGGCAGACAATAATCCACCCTACTCCCGCATTTATATATGCAGATTACATATCCAAGAACACTCAAAGAGCCAAATTAAACATATGCAGCAGCTGTACTTCATCAAACTGAGAAGTTCACATGCAACGATTCACAAAATTGCTGTTCCTCAGCCTGGGGTTGCTGAGTTACCAGTTGCTGCCCGCACAAAGTGGTGAAACCAAGCCCCCCGTAACCAATTCCGCTACCGAATCTACCGACGCCATTGAAGTCCCTCCCGTAACTGAGGAGGAAGAATCTGCTGTCCCCGGAAAGGATATATCTTTTTCCGAACGCACCCGCCTCATTTTCAGTGCTATTGAAAGTGGAGATATCGATATGGCCGATACGCTGGCCAATTCAAGGGTGTATTACCGCCACAATGAAGAGGGTGAAACGGCCTTAACCCAGGCCATTGTCAACAGTGACGTAGATATGGTTCGCATGCTTACCAAGCGTGCCGTAATCAACCTCAAAAACCAGGATGGGGAAACACCCCTTACTCTGGCAATTAAGCAGGGGAATACCGAAATTATCGCCCTCGTCATGCACCGTGCCAAGGCAGCCCTCAAGAATGATTTGGATGAAACGCCCCTGTGGCTGGCGATCGATCACGGAGACCTGTTCATTGCCCAAAAGCTGATCGATAAAGGTGCCCGGGTAGATCACAAATCCAAAGGTGAAACCTCGGTTTTTCAGGCGGTGCGAACCGACCAATTGAATATGCTGGCCCTCCTGATCAAGAATGGCGCCAACCCGAGCCTGGCCAACGCGGAAGGCCTCATCCCGCTACAGGTAGCCGTAACCAGCCAAAAGATCAATATGGCTAAGATCCTGTTGAATCGCAGTATGCAGCCCTACGAGGATGCCAACTGGAAGAACGCTATCGGCGAACCCCTGCTGGTGCAAGCTGTGGAGAACAACGACTACGAAATGGTCCGCCTGCTGCTCTCGCACGGTGCCCAGACCAATTACGCCGACCACATGGACAATACCCCATTACATATGGCCGCCAACCTCGGCTATAAGCGCATTGCATCCTTACTGCTGGAACACGGCGCTGACCCGGCATCAACCAATATGCTCGGTGAAACCGCCCGTCAAATGGCCGAATCCAAAGGACATCAGGAGTTGCTCGACATCTTCTCCATGACCGGGAAGGGAACAACATCTTCTTTCGCTTCGTCCTACGACCAGCGATAATCAAATCATCCCGCAATCCGATTATACCAACTTGAAACTGACCTGAAACCCGAGACCCTTTGCAAAATCGAAAAACCAAATGGAGCAATACTTGTGTGCCAATTTTCCGAAAAGGTCATCCCGCGTGGGATGGCCTTTTTTTAGCGTGAGGTTCCCGCCTTCACTTCGTTACTGCGAGCGGCGAGGGCAAGTCCGTTTGCTAAATGACCGAGGGTGAAAACCTCATGTTGTATTTGGCTTAAGAAATTGGGTAGTACCATTTGCTTAAAGCCAAATACCCTATACTTATTACCTTGTACCGCGAGGTTGGCCTTGATGATCTATATTTTACGAAATCATCTAAGCCCAACCTCGCGTTCTATAAGGGTATTTCCAAGCCATCAAAAGCCAGTTGTACACCCGTCGGTAAATCTGGCTGAACATTCCGGTAGCACCCCATTCTATGCGATATATGGATCAGAAAAGCTTCCTCGGGGCCTATCTCCGCGATAAAATCCAGCGCTTGCTGCAAATTCATGTGTGAGTGATGCTCCTGGTGATGAAGAGCACTTACGATAAGCCGCCTCACTCCCTTCAGCTTGTCGCGCTGCAGATCGGAAATGGTCCGCATATCGGTCAGATAGGCGACATCATTCAGGCGAAATCCTAATACCGGAAGCTTACCGTGCATCACTTCGACCGCCCGCACATTCAGGTCTCCCCAATCGAAAACACTGTCTTTATCCAAATGCTTTAGCTCAACCATGGGTGCTCCGGGATAGCGATTCTCGGTAGCGAAGATATAGGCGAAGCGCCGCTTTAATTCATCTTGCACCCGTGGGTGAGCGTACACGGGCATATCGGTCCATTGCCGGAAATTGAAAGGCCGCACATCGTCCAGTCCGATAATGTGATCGTTGTGTTCGTGGGTGAGCAGTACGCCGTTCAAGTACTCAATACCCGACCGCAACATTTGCTGACGGAAATCCGGGCCGGTATCGATAGCCAGGTGAACCCCATCCCATTTTATGAGGGCTGCCGTACGCAGCCGCTGGTCTTTGGGATCAGGAGAAGTACAAACCGGACAAGTACAACCTATCACGGGAACGCCCTGAGAAGTGCCGGTTCCAAGCAGTGTTATTGATCGTTCGATGGAGCGTCCGGTTCTTCAGTGGCAAAATAATTCTTGCGCAGTTCCTGATACAACTGCTGGGATTTCTCAGTGAGGGATTCGGCATCTACGTCGATAGAGGACAATATGTCTAAAAGCACGTTTATTCGGCCTTCGGTATCGTAAAACTTGTTTACAATAGCGATGCGACGCTGTTCGACGATACAATAGCCCGATTGAAAATTTCCTTTTTCGTACCGAACGGTGTAGGACATCTCCTCCAGCAGCTCTTCGAGCTTTTTGAGAAAATGTCGTGTAAACTTGAATCCCATACCTTTATTCTTTCTTCCGTCAATAACAGGCCCTAAATTTAGGGTTAATTGCCGGATGATGATGGTTTTAAATGAATGATCTATGCGACTTTACCCCCTCCTTTTCCTTTTGTTCCTTCTTTTTGGCGAAAGCCAGTTACAGGCACAGGACCGCCGATTTACCGGCCGCCTCATCGGAGGCGTTAATCTTGCCCAAATCGATGGGGATCAATTGAGTGGATTCAATAAGCTGGGAGCCCAGGCCGGTATCAAGGTGTATTCGCTGCTCGACGAGCGTTGGTCGTTCAGTGTCGGACTGCTATACAGTCAGCAGGGAAGCAGCCGTAACCTGAACGACAGCCCCTCGGCAGCCCTCGATCGCATCCAACTCAATATGGTAGAGGCTCCGGTAATGATCCACTTTACCGACTGGAAATTCCAGGTCGGGGCCGGACTGAGCTACGGGCGCCTGATTAACTACACGGTGGAGGATGTCTTTGGTGATGATGTCACCGAATTACAGTCGTACAACGAAAATATGTTCCAGGTGGCGGTGGATGCTACCTTCCATTTTACCGACCGCTTCGGGTTAAATGTACGGTGGTCCCGTCAGCTCAACAATTTGCAGGCCGATTCGGGAGCAGGAACGTATATCGCCCGCGCAGTGGGAATTCGCGGATTATACCGGTTGTAGGCATCAGCCTTCCGGCAAAAAAACAACATCCACCCCAACCATATTTGGGAGGTTAATGCTACTCCTCTTCCCCGTTGCCCATTTGATTGTTCTCGTGCAGGCGATCGAAGAGTTGGTTCAGTCGGTACATTTCGTCGAGCGTATCGTCGAGATAGAAATCAATATCGGGAATCCGCCGCAATTGCTTGCGGATCCGGAGACCGAGTGATTGTTTAAGGCGAGGCTTGTTATCATCCATCTCCAGAATGACCTCCTGTTTATGTTCCGTATTGAAAATACTCAGGTAGATCTTGGCCAGACCAAAATCGGGACTGATCTTGACTTTTGTGACCGTAACCAACGGTTTCGCACCAAAAACATATGTTCCTTCACTTTGCAGGACCATTCCGAAGTTGCGCTTAATGAGCTCTTCTACCTGCTGTTGTCTTACCGATGGCATAATCTAATTATTATTAACGCGAGGCTGCGATTGATTCCTTTACAGAACGACTAAGAGCCAGATCCTCACGTTGTATTTGGTATAGAGTATAAAGTAGCAGGCCTTGCGTGGGTCACAATACCCTCTACCTACTACCCGGTACCGTGAGGTTGAGCTCAAATTATTGGTATTTTGCAAAATAATCCATTCCCAATCTCACGATTATAAAGGCCGACAAAGGTACTCATGATATGAATACCTGTCAATGGTTTCCAACTATCCAACACGAAATACACTAATTCTTTGGCATAAAACCAAACACCAAACAGGCCTTTTGACAATGATTTGAGGGATTCCTCAGCCCCGGCCGTTTGTATGGAAAATCGTATCTTTTCGCTTCTTCCAAAACAACCAAAACTATCTTGCCCGGAACATGCAGCATACGCTGAAAAATCCGATCGAATACCTCAAAGGCGTCGGTCCCAAGCGAGCCGAGATGCTGCAAAAGGAGCTCGGCATCTTTACCTTTGGTGATCTGCTGCTGCAATATCCTTCCCGCTACATCGACAAGACCCAATTTCACCGCATTGCGGATCTGCATCCCGATATAGGTTCTGTACAGATCAAAGGAGTATTACGCCGGCTTAGCGTCGCGGGCTCGGGCCGCAAACGGCGACTAGTCGGTAAGCTGCGGGATGAATCGGGGGCGCTCGATCTGGTGTGGTTCACGGGGGTACAGTGGCTGGAAAAAAAACTTGAAGTCGGGAAGGAATATGTAGTATACGGTCGGGTCAACGCCTTTAAAAACATACTGAGCATCCCCCACCCCGAGATGGAAGCCGTCAACGCCGGGAACCAGCAACGCAAGGGTGTTTTTGATCCGGTCTACCCCAGTACAGAAAAACTTAATGCTAAAGGCCTCGACAGCAAGGCCCGCCGCCGGATGATGAAGAGCCTGTTTGAGAAAATGCAGCCCGGCGATGTGCCCGAGAACTTACCGGCTTATTTTTTGGAAAAGCTCAAACTCCCACAACGCTACGAAGCCCTGCTCCGGGTTCATTTCCCGCGTAACCAGGGAGAATTAAAAGCCGCCCGCAATCGGCTTAAATTCGAAGAACTGTTTTTTCTGCAACTGCACTTACTGCAACTCAAAAATAAACGCAAGAAGGCTATCAAGGGCTTTACCTTCGAGCAGGTAGGTGCCTATTTCCACCAATTTTACGAGGAAAAACTTCCCTTCGAACTGACGGGAGCCCAGAAACGGGTTCTCCGGGAAATCCGCCGCGACCTGGGGCGTGGCGTGCAGATGAATCGCTTGCTGCAGGGCGATGTCGGCAGTGGTAAGACCATTGTGGGCCTCATGTCCATGCTAATGGCCATCGATAATGGATTTCAGGCATGCCTCATGGCTCCCACCGAGATCCTTGCCCAACAGCATTACCAGTCCATCAGCGAATACGTGGAAGGACTTGACCTACAGGTGGGTTTTCTATCGGGATCGGTCAAAGGCCGCGCCCGCCGGGAACTACTGGAGGACCTGGCCGAGGGGCGTTTACATATCCTCATCGGTACGCACGCGTTGATCGAGGAGCCGGTGGTCTTTAAAAATCTGGGGCTGGCCATTACCGACGAGCAACACCGCTTTGGCGTAAAGCAACGGGCCAAACTCTGGAAAAAGAGCAGCCCCTACCCGCCCCACGTGCTGGTTATGACCGCTACGCCCATTCCCCGTACCCTGGCCATGACCCTGTACGGAGATCTCGACGTATCGGTCATCGACGAATTACCGCCCGGACGCAAAGAGATTAAAACCCTCCACCAAACCGAACACCATCGCCTCAAGGTAATGGGGTTCATGAAACAGGAGATTGCGAAAGGCCGGCAGGTATACGTTGTCTATCCGCTCATCGAGGAATCCGAAAAACTGGATCTGAAAAACCTGCAGGAGGGTTACGAAGCCCTGAGCCGGGAGTTCCCCCCGCCGGAATACCAGATCAGCATCGTACACGGCCGCATGAAACCCGACGACAAGGAATTCGAGATGCAGCGATTCCTTCGCAACGAAACCCAGATCATGGTGGCAACCACCGTTATTGAAGTGGGAGTTAATGTGCCAAATGCCACGGTAATGGTCATCGAAAATACCGAACGATTCGGGTTATCGCAATTGCACCAATTACGGGGACGCGTAGGTCGGGGCGGGGAGCAGTCGTACTGCATACTGATGTCCAGTTTCAAACTCAGCAACGAAAGCAAGGAACGCATTCAGACCATGGTTCGTACCAATAACGGGTTTGACATATCAGAGGCCGACCTCAAACTGCGCGGCCCCGGCAACCTCGAAGGAACGGAGCAAAGCGGTATGCTGCAATTCCGCATTGCCGACCTCGCTCAGGACGGCCGCATCCTGCAAACGGCCAGGGAACTGGCCATGCGGGTACTGGACGACGACCCGGCCCTGGAACAACCGCATCACCACCCTATCCGCTGGTATTACGATAAATACAGCAAAAAACGCAAGGGGTGGAGCTATATCAGCTAGATCAGGTCAAATTTAATGGCATTCCGTACCAGCCCTGCTGTATTACGGGCGTTCAATTTAGTACACAGATTCATCCGGTGCGTCTCGACCGTACTGACGGTGATGAAAAGCTTGGCCGCAATCTCCTGATTAGTATGCTCCGCCACGATCAGATCCAGTACTTCTTTTTCGCGGCGGGTGAGTTTGGGAATAAATGCCTGGCTTTCCGTTTTGCGACGGGTAGCTTTGGCGATCAACCGCTTCTGTACCTCATTTGATAGATACTGCTCTCCTGCATACACTTTGCGAATGGCGGTGGCCAGTTCCTCTTCGGAGGTATTCTTAAACAGATACCCTTCGGCCCCGTTTCGCAACATTTCAGCAATAAAACTTACCTGGGTAAATGTTGTCAGGCCGATAATTTTGAGGCCGGGGTGAGCCTGTAATAAGGTGCGGCAAAGATCAACTCCGTCCTGATCGGGCAAATGCACATCCAGTAATAGAACGTCAACATCCAGACTATCCAGTTTTTGCTCGGTTTCACGCGCGGTCTGGGCAGTATCAACGACCCGGATATCCGGATAAGCTTCCAGGGCACGGCGTATGCCAAAGATCACAATGGAATGATCATCGGTGATGAATAGTCGGATCATGACTGCTGGCTTGTGATTGACTGGTTATCAAGTGGAATTTCAATAGAGATAGTCGTTCCCCCACCCGGTTCGGAGGCCAGGTCCAGCTCGCCACCCCAGTACGTGGTACGGGACCTTAGATTATCCAGGCCCATCCCGCGTCCAACGTCCCCGGCAACACGCTCGGAATCAAAGCCCGTACCGTTATCCTCCACCGTTATGTGCAGACGGTCGGCATGTTGCATTAGCTGGATCCAGGTTTCCGTGGCTTTACCGTGCCGGATTGCATTCGTGACCATCTCCTGGACCATCCGAAAAACTGACAGCTTCAGGGAATCTGGAATCACTCCTTCATCCATACCGTACTGTTGCAGGGTCACATCCATATCCGTATTCGCATTCCACTCATCACACATGTCCTCGATCGCCGTTACCAGCCCGTAGCGGTCCAGGGCTTCCGGCATCAGGTTATGGGCGATCCTCCGCAATTCGGTACTTGCCCGGTCCACCATCCCCGACAAAGAATTCCGGGTAGGATCTTCGGGTGATTTCCCCATTACCAATTTTATGGAGGAGAGCATGCTACCCAGACTGTCGTGCAACTCCCGGGCAAGTCGCGCCCGCTCGGCTTCCTCACCGGCCATCATTGACTGGACGGCCAATCGTTTTTGTTCTTCTTTTATACGCTCCAGGCGCGCCTCGTGTATCTCCTGTTCCTGAACGGCCAGGCGTTTTTGGTTTTGCCACCGGGAGTACAATGCCCAACTGATAACAAGGGCAATTAGTCCGATCAGCAAGGACACCAACCGGAAGGTCTTCGCTTCCCGCTTTTCCCGTTGCAGCGCGAAAGCCTGTTCCTGTAGTTGTTTTTCTTTGGCCACACTTTGGTAGCGAGCTTCCAATTCATACAGACGATCATTCTGTTCGCGTTCCGATACGTCCGAATCCAGGTTATGGTACAATTGCTGGGCCTGATAAGCCCGCCAGTAATCACCTAACTCGGCATAGACGCTCGACAAAGCCAGTTGAGCCTGGATCATATCGGTAGTATCACCGATACTCATCGCCAGCTGATAGGCCTGCTGACGGTTACTGATAATGGAATCAGGGAGCTGAGTACGCTCGTAGAGGCTGGCCCGTGAATTGTAGATACTGGCCATCCCAAAGGTGTCGCGGATGGTCCTGCTTGCTGCCAATGCCCGGTCAAAGTAGACCCTGGCGGAATCAAAGCGAGTGGT
The DNA here is from genome assembly GCA_964342305.1 of uncultured Saprospiraceae bacterium. Classification (GTDB taxonomy): domain Bacteria; phylum Bacteroidota; class Bacteroidia; order Chitinophagales; family Saprospiraceae; genus DT-110. The sequence goes on from CAYFGK010000047.1 coordinate 29,219, forward strand.
CTCCAAAAAGGAATTCCCCAGGTTTTGCCAGCGAATCGACAAAGCAAAAGTATCCTGCATACTCGCGGCCATGGCCGCACTTTCCCGAAAATGCCGGATAGCCTCTTCAAATTGTTCTTGCTTGTGGAGGATCACTCCAATATTCCCCAACGTACTGGCTGCCAGTTGCTCCCGACCGGCAGCACGGTGCAATTCCAAAGCTTTATTGAAATAGGTCAGCGCCTTTGGGTCATCTCCGATCCGTTCGAAAATAGATCCCAGATTATTAAAAGTACGGGCCCGGAACGCTTCGTCCGTACTGTACGAAATGGCCGTGAGCAGTTCTTCCGTAGCCCGGTCGAACTGACTCTGGAAAAAGGCCAATCCCCCAAAATGACCGTGAATAGCTCCGAGTGTGGAGGAGTCATTGCGGTTCATAGCCAATACTCTGGCATGTTCCAGGTCCTCACGGCTCTCATCGTACCGGCCGGTGCGCATAAACAATTCGCCCCGCAGTACGAGCGCTTCCAACTCCAGGGAATCCAGGTTCTGTTTTTTGGCGAAAGCCAGACTTTGATCAATCTGATCAAGGGCGCGATCGGGATCACTGCGCATCATACGGCGGGCAGAATCGAGTTCCTGACTTCTGCCTTGCGGCAAAAAAAGCACCAGTAATCCCAGCAATAAACAGAGTCGAAAAATTGGCATGAGGAAAAATACGCAAATCCACCCCCTTCCGTGTAGTGGAAAACCCCCAATTTTTAGGATGGATGTTTGCTATGAAGAAAAGATTTCGGGTAATCAGGACTTTTATGGTAACCGATTTGAAAAATCATCTTCAAACAGCTTCTAAACATAATGTCATGAATCCCAAAAACCTTCTTTTTTTCATTCTTTGCAGTTTACCAGTAGTGGCGAGTGCCCAATTTCGCCTTGATGTGGCCGGTGACGCTCGAGTCACCGGACGCTTCTTTTTATCGCCTGCCCACGACCCGCTCTCGGTCTACCTGGGCAATAACGCAGGTGGGGCATTTACGACCGGGGCGGCAAATGTCTTCATCGGTAGTTATGCCGGTGGAGTTACCACTTCCGGCTACAGCAATGTTTTCGTTGGCCGGAATACCGGGCGGTTCAACACCACCGGGGCCCTGAATACCTTCCTGGGAGCGGAAGCCGGATACAGCAACACCTCCGGAGGCAGCAACATTTTCCTCGGTGCCTCGGCCGGTATCAACAATACGACCGGGTCCTCCAATATTTTTATCGGTGCTAATTCGGGTGTCGACAATGATGAAGGCGAGGACAATATTTTCATCGGTGACCGGTCGGGCCTCAGCGTCCAGTCGGGAACGGAGAATATTTTTATCGGTAGTTCTGCCGGCGAAGAGGGCTATTCCCTTTCCCAAAGTGTATTAGTTGGTCACACCGCCGGAGCCCTGGGTGGAGGCACCAATAATGTTTTCCTCGGCTGGCAATCCGGGTACTCCAGTAGTGGTAACAGCAATACCTTCGTCGGATCCATGGCCGGCCAGGGTAATAACAGCCTGGAATCCACCTTCCTTGGTTTTCAAAGCGGTATGAATAATCAGGCTAACTACAACACTTTCGTAGGGGCCAGGGCCGGCGAGGCCAATACGACCGGCACCTGGAATACCTTTATGGGGCAGGCTGCCGGTCTCGCCAATACCGCAGCCCGGGAAAACACCTATATCGGCTGGCACTCCGGATTGAACAGCGAAGCCAATTTCAACACCTTCCTGGGCGCCCGCAGTGGGGAGACCAATACCGATGGTGCGGAAAATACTTTCATTGGCCAGGGGGCTGGCTTTGCCAATTCCACCGGGGTACAGAATACCTTCCTGGGCCGTCATGCCGGCCTTAATAATTCAACGGCCTCCGGCAACACCTACCTGGGGTACCAGGCAGGTAACGCCAATAATACCGGGGCTGCCAACGTGGCCGTGGGCAGCCGGAGCGGTACCAGTAATATAGCTGGTTCTTTCAACGTCTATATGGGATTCGAGGCAGGAGCCAGTAATACCAATGATCGCAATGTCTTTATCGGATACCAATCGGGGTACAATCTCGGATCATCCACCGAAAATACTTTCGTCGGCTTCCAGGCGGGTTTCCTGAGTACCGGCGGTGGCCTCAATACGTTCATTGGCAATGGTGCCGGCCGTACCAATACAACTGGTACGAACAATACCACCCTCGGGAATAATGCGGATGTCAGTAGCGGCACTTTACTGAATGCCACCGCCATTGGCCACAACGCCCTGGTCGATGCCAACAACAAAATGCGCCTGGGCGACGGAAACGTTAGTGTGATCGAAGGAAACGTAAACTTTTCGTCCTCTTCCGATCGCCGGCTGAAACGCCGAATCCGTGATGATCAACTGGGGCTCGATTTCATCCTCGATTTGCGTCCCGTTACCTACCAGCGAACCACCGGAGATACCGAGGCCGTGTACAATGGATTTATCGCACAAGAAGTGGAAACGGCTGCCGCCAAAAGCGGGTACTCCTTCAGTGGCGTGGTAAAGCCTTCTAACGAGAAGGGATACTACAGCCTGCGCTACGCCGAATTCACGGTACCGCTGGTGAAAGCGACGCAGGAACAACAGAGAGAGATCAGCAATTTGAAGTCAGAGGTCAGCAACCTGGAATCGGAAATCGGTAGGCGGAAATCAGAAAACCTGGCATTGCAGAACAGACTCGCCGAACTGGAAGCGCTCGTTCAGCAACTGCTGGGACAGCAATCGGAAGACGGTAGCCCCGTCATCCTCGATCAGGCTCCCCGCTTGGAGCAGAATGAGCCGAACCCATTTTCGGAAACGACCCGCATCAACTACTATTTGCCGGCAGGCACAACAGAAGCGACCCTGATCATTACCTCCGTTGAGGGTAAACTTGTGCGTGAGATCAAATTGGAAGGCACCGGACATGGCACAGCACGCCTGCAGCACGGAAACCTGGCCAAAGGCGCCTATCAATATTCCCTGCTCATTGGCGGGCAAGCGGTAGCGACCCGGCAAATGATCATCCAGTAACAAATCGTGAAGTTGGTGACCGGGTAGTTGGTAATAGGGACACAATTTTATGCAAGTCCTGCTGCCTGATAATCCGCACCAAAAACCACGTGAGATTTTGACTGTCGGTCAATGGGCATTCAGCTTCTCACTTTAATAAAAAAAGCCGGACGGGGTTATCCCGTCCGGCTTTTTTTGCCGTAAGGCAAAAGCTATTACATCGTACGTACATTACCACTACCGGCAATACTGGTCTTGACGCGCGGGTTGCCTTTGTAGCGCACATCTCCACTACCAGCAATACTTACTTCGAGGTTGTTTTCGGCACCGATCCACACATCACCACTACCGGCGATGCTCACCTTTACGTCATTGGCCTCGAGGTCGGGGCAATCAATATCGCCACTACCGGCCAGGCTGACTTTGGCCTGATTGGCTCTCCCGGCAAGTTTAATGGAACCGGATCCTCCGATGGCCAGTTTCAAATCGTTCATATTATCGAAGCGGTCTTCCACCTCAATATCGGCAGAACCACCGATCGCCAGCTTGTCGATATTATCCATTTCAACCCAGACGGTCACTGATTTGTAGTTGTTGGCATTTTTCTTGAATTCCAGAGACAGTGAACCATTATCGACTTCCATTTCGATATTGTCGAGGATGTTCTGCTGGGCTTCGATAGTAATCTCGTTGCTGCTGCCTTTTTTCACGTATACCTTACCACTGATACCGATTCCCAATCCGGTGAAATCATCAACCGAATAGCTCTTTTTCACTAATTCTCCTTCCCCCTTGATGGATCCGGACCAACGCTGGGCATCAAGTTGGCACGAAAAAAATGTGATGCTAATCAAAGCGAGTAACAAGGTCTTAGCCTGTTTCATAATAAAAGTGGGTTTACCGGCGGGTACCAATAGTCGAACCACCACCGGAGAGTTACAAAATGTAATCGACTACGGAGTGTACTGGGAACCAGTACACTCCGTTCCGATCAGGTATCCCCAAAGACAGGTAAAAAGAAACAGGGTTGCACAGGACTATACGCCCTGAGCACTTTTAAGCGGGAATGAGATGAGGAAATTGCTCGGCCAATTCCTCTTTTGCCCGTCGATCGGCGTAAAAGGTAAGGGCGTAGAGCAGACAGACCAATGCGTATATGACCACACTGGCAATAGCAGAAAAGAAGAGTCCCCAGGTAACCAATTCCTGAAGCATAATGGGCAGATAATAGCAAAAGAACTGTGCACTGGCAATCACGACGGATGCCGCCCCTTTGACTCCTTCCGACCGGATGAACCGAACTTTCTGTTTATGCCAAACCGGACGGCGGGCCTGATAACCAAAAAAGAAAAAGACCATCAAGACAAGAAGTGCAACGGATAGAATGGTCGGATCCTCCATGAAAGTCAACACATTGGTCAGCACCAGGCAGATCACCAGCGTCCGAAGAATTTCCGGAAAGTACAACCGGGACAGAAGGAAAGAGCCGGCTTCCCGCCAAACCTGCTTACCGATAGCATTCATGCGTGCATCCACCACGTGAGCAAAACCGGTAATGCCGAACTCTCGGTACACCCGGTCCCGGGCGACTTCAAAGGATATCCCCGGTTCCTTTTCCCAGATTTGCTCAATCCCCGTTGCCAGGTGATCGACTAATTCCACCTGCAGGTCATAAAAGCGCACGCGTTTGCGACGTACAAAATCAAACAGCTCGGTGATCTGATCTTCAGTTAGCTGGCGTTCTCTCGTCATCTTACGTCCATTTTGGATTTAATAAAGCATGCATGGATTGGAGAAAGGACTCCATTTCGGTCTGTAGGTTGGCTTCTTCGGCCCGCCCCTGCTCCGTCAGGCGATAGTATTTCCGGGTGCGGTTTTTGTAATCGCGGTACGCGACCGTGACGTGCCCCGCTCCTTCCAATTTGTGCAATGCCGGATACAGGGCTCCTTCCGTGATCGTCCACTCGCCTTCGGTACGCTGCTTGACCTCCTGTACGATCTCATAGCCGTACAGCTCACCCCGTTCTTTCAATAGGGCTAAAATGATGGTGGTCAATGCACCGCGGTATAACTTTTTTGCCATACTCCAAATATACCTAAATTACTTAGGCATTGTCAATACTTCTTAATCTGGCTTTCGCCAAAAAACGCTACTTTGCCCGAGTAACCTTCTGAAAACACATACGTTATGACCTGGCGCGTACTCTTTTATTTTCTGGCCCTTCTCCTGCTCTCCGCCTGCAACAACAAATACAGCAAAATACCCGCCGATTGCATTGACGAGAGCAAGATCGATCCCGATGCGATCTGTACTATGGAATACGCTCCCGTTTGTGGTTGTGACGGTAAGACCTACAGCAATGCCTGCCAGGCGCGGACCTCCGGGGTAACGAGTTGGACCAATGGGCCCTGTGCCGTAACGGATGCTAACTGCATTGACGAAAGCAAGATTAATCCGGAAGCGCCCTGCACCATGGAGTACGCACCGGTTTGCGGTTGTGATGGCAAAACCTACGGCAATGCCTGCCAGGCCAGTAATAACGGCGTTACTTCCTGGACCAAAGGGCCATGCAGTGAAGATAGCGCCCTGGAAATTCCCGATGACTGCATCGACGAATCCCTCATCGATCCCGACGCCATGTGCACCGAAGAATACGATCCGGTGTGTGGTTGCAATGGGAAAACCTACGGCAACTCCTGTCTGGCCCGGATCGCAGGCGTAACTGCCTGGCGTGCTGGCACCTGCGAATGATCCGGATCAGGTTTCTGCCAAATACTCGTGGACAAATTTAATGGCCATAGCTCCTTCGCCTACCGCCGAAGCTACCCGGTTCATGGCTCCCGCCCGTACATCACCGGCGGCAAAAATACCGGGCTCACTGGTTTCCAGCAGATAGGGTTCCCGTTCCCGCTTCCAGCGTTTCGGAAAGCTTTTCTGATTTACCAGATCACGCCCCGTATGCAGGAAACCTTTTTCATCGCGTAGCAGCTCTTCGCCTAGCCAATCGGTATAGGGCCGGGCACCGATGAAAATAAAAAGAGCACCTGCCGGCACATCTTCCCGGGTTTGGTCGTCCAGATTTTCGATGGTAACGCATTCCAGCCGGTCTTTTCCCAGGGCGCGTACCACCTGCCGGCGACCCAACACCTCGATATTGTCAATAGCATCGATCTGATCGATCAGATAAGAAGACATGGAGGAGGTCAGATCCGGTTTGCGGATCAGGATGGTCACCTTAGCGGCAAACTGGGCCAGATACACGGCCCCCTGCCCGGCCGAATTACCGCCACCGATCACAAAAACGTGCTGGTTCTTACAGCTCACTGCTTCGGTGGTCGCCGCCCCGTAATACACGCCGGCTCCGGTGAATTGATCCACGCCCTCGGCGGGTAATTTTCGGTAATCGACTCCGGTGGTAACGACCACAGCCCGGCTGTTCAATTCAGTGCCATCGGCTAATTTCAGGTGCTTGTATTCACCCTGGGTAGTTATGGAAGTAACCTCCTGCGGCGACAGGAATTCAATACCGAAGCGGGTGGCCTGAGTTAGCGCCCGACGGGTAAGTTCCTGTCCGCTGAGGCCCTTCGGAAAGCCCAGGTAATTCTCGATACGCGAACTCGTCCCCGCCTGTCCGCCCGGAGCCCTCTTTTCGATAAGCAGGGTCTTTAGCCCTTCGGACCCCCCGTAAACGGCAGCGGCAAGTCCCGCCGGTCCCGCCCCGATAATGGCTACGTCATATACATCGGATTGTGCTTGTGGATTCAGTCCAACCTGTGCGGCCAGCGTCTGCACATCGGGATCCTTGAGTACGGATCCGTCTTCGAAAAAAACGGCGGGCAGATCCGTGCGTTCGAGTTGGTGCAATTGCATCAACTCCTCAGCTTCGGTCTGTGTTTCGACGTCGAGCCATTGGTAGGGGCGCAGATTACCGCTCAAAAAGTCTTTCAGGGCATGCGACTTGGGCGAATACTGGTATCCTACCATCCGAATACCGCGAAATGGGGGGCGATGGTGCGCCCACCACTGATCCAACAGATCATCCAGCACCGGATAGAGTTTTTCGTCGGGCGGGTTCCAGGGCTTGACCAGGTAGTAATCGAGCTGAATATCGTTAATAGCACGGATAGCCGCATCGATATCCGAATAGGCCGTTAGTAGAACCCGTTTGGCCATAGGGAAGACTTGCTTGGCCTTTTCCAGAAAATCAACGCCCAGCATTTCGGGCATGCGTTGGTCGGACAGGAATAGAGCTACTTCCTCTCCCCTTTTTTTGAGCTCAGGAAGGGAATCGAGCACTTCGCTGGCCGACTCGGCACTGATAATGCGAAATTCCTTACGGTATTTGGAACGAAGGTCGCTGCGGATAGCCCGCAACACCTGTGCATCGTCATCGATGGAAAAAAGAATAGGTTTTTTTTCGGTTGCCATGAAGGTGTGTTTATTGTCCATTTTCCGCTAAGACGGGGAAAGACAGGGTAAAGGTGGTGCCCGTTTCGTCCGAATCCAACCGTACGCTGGCCTGATGCCGGTCGATGATCCGCTTCACGATATCCAGGCCCATACCACTACCTGAGCCAATTTTTTTTGTCGTAAAGAAGGGTTCAAAAATTTGAGACTGTATCTCTGCCGGAATACCGTGACCGGAATCAATGATACGGACCCGCACAAAATTATCCACCGGCTCGACCTCAATGCGCAGGGTACCCCCCTGGTCCATCGCATCCAGCGCATTTACGATGAGGTTGGTCCATATCTGGTTGAGTTCTCCCGGGTACCCTTTGATCAAGGGGATTTCATCGGGAAAGTCCTTGATCAGTTTAACCTGGCAGTCTTTCAAGCGGTGCTTCAGCATAACCAGGGTACTGACGATCCCCTCCTTCAGGTTGGTGGGTTCCATTCCCGATCCGCGGTCCATATGCGAGTAACTTTTTACGGAACTCACCAGTTCGGAGATGCGATCCGCCGATTGCCGAATCTCCTCCACCTGTTTTTCCAGACTGAGAGTGCTTTCGAGCCACCATAAGATAGCGGACAAGTCTTTTCGTTCCACCAAAGCCCCTACCTGGTCCAGGTCATCGGGAGTGACGCCGAACTCCACGAACGTATCGGCCAGATCATCGGCATCTTCGATCTCGTGGTCCTCGAACCAATCTACTAGATCATCGAGGCGTTCCTGCCCCTCCATGAGGGAGTAATCCTGTACCCCCGCCTGAATACGTCGAAATAAGATACCGTTAACCTGATCAACACGGTCGGGGGAAATATCGATCTCGATAATGCGCTTGAATTGTTCGGGGGTCTTGTGGATTTTGCGGTATAATTCTTCGGCCGAACGCACCATGGCGGATGCGGGGTTATTTAATTCGTGGGCCAGCCCCGCCGACAATCGCCCCAGGGCCATGAGCTTCTCGTTCTGGAAGCGCATTTGGGAGAACTCCCGGATGCGGTTTGACATTAGTGATACCAGGCGCTGAGTCAGCTCATAGCTTTGATTGACCATATCCACGAATCGATCCCGGTGTAATTCCAGGGTATAGAGATCTTCCTGAATGCGTCCGGTAGCTCCGGCATTTACCATACGGGAAAAAGGCAACACCCCGGCCACGTCTCCTGCTTCCATGGTACCAAGTTCCCGTATGTTCCCGTTTTGCTGGAAGTGGAGTACATAGTAGCCCCGCAATAGCACCTGCATATGATCGACCGGGTCACCGGGATTAAAGAGATTGGTACCCGCTTGGTATAGGTTGTAGTCCGAATGATCGATCAGCCATTGTAAATCCTCCTCGGGCAGGCCTTCAAAGACCTCCAAGGCCTTTAACTCCTCAAGTAACTCAGGACTTTTTTCCAGGGTGGTCATAGGTTTTGGGTTGTGTGGTCTTATTGATCGCTCATCAGATGAGGTGGCTGCTCTGCATCGTGGGAGGACCATCTAAAATACAAAACCCGGGGGCAGGTGGTTGTGCCATTCCAAAAGTTTACTCCAAAACCAGGAAGGGGCCACCGGTTACCCGGTGACCCACTCCCCAACCTGTAACCCCGTGAGGACCTTTCCTAAGTCAGTTGGCAACCGGAGCTGCCACTTCCCGGGGATTATCAGACTTTTTGCCCACCATGGCAAAACTGGTCACTTCAACCTCCGAAATGGAGCGTCGGATCCCGTTCTTATCCTCGTACGTGCGGTGGCGGAGTTTGCCGTCGACGGCGACCTCCTTGCCTTTGTGCAGGTGTTTGTTGGCCGCTTCGGCCTTTTTGCCCCACACGACACAGCGGTGCCAATCGGTCTTTTCGACCAGCTCGCCGGCACTGTTGGTGTACGATTCATTGGTGGCCATGGAAAAACGAGTAATCGATTTCCCGTTCTGAGTGGTAGTAAACTCGGGGTCCTGCCCCAGGTGACCAATCAGCGTGACTTGATTTCTAACAGACATGGTACATGCATTTAAAATGAGTAATAGTGTTTCGATCGAAAGCACCGGTAAGATGCATGTATCAGGCCCAGGTATTCGTCCGTTAAACGTTTATGTACGTTTAGCTGACACGTATTTTGGCGAAAGCCAAGTCCCCGCTTACCAACAAAATTTCCGATACTTGCAAAAAAACAACATCCATGAACACATACCGGTTACTACTCATCGCCGGCCTGGTTAGCTTGCTGCTGGGCTGTCAGCAAACCAATTACGAACAGGAAGGCATGTCGGAAGAAACTGTGGCCCTCCTCAAAAAGCTCAAACCGCGCCAATCTACCCGCGGTCAATTCAATCTCTATTATCCGGCCTCCAGTGTCGCTGCCGGCCAACTGGATCAGGTGGAGGAATCCCTGAAGCAAAGCAAGGCCAAAGTGCTGGGTCTGCTTCAGGAGCCAGCCTACGATGAAACCATTAACGTACTGCTCGTCGACAGTGAAGAAGAGGCGGCTGAGCTTACCCAGTTTGCCCGCCGGGAATTTACGGTGCCGCCCGACCACTTCAGCATTATTGTGATGGACGGTGAGCGCGAGCCTTATTTTACGCGGGCGATCTTTAAAATGATGTCCGTTGATTTTTGGGGTGAACCCCGCGATCTGATGATGTTCGAGGGCGGGGCTGTCTTCGCCCAGGGTAGCTGCCTGCCCATCGACGAGCCCCTGTATCAAATACCGGCACATGCCCGCGCACAGGGGGAGATTTGCAGCGTACGCGGCCTCATCCTCAATTTCTCGGATTGTGCCAGCGAACGGCCCGTTACCACCTACATGCAGGCAGGATCCGTCTTTCGCCTGCTATTCGATGGCTTCGGGCGGGATAATACCGAGCGCATCTGGACTGGTGGTATTCGCAACATCGAACGGATCGTGGGTATGGCCCCCATCGAACTGGAAAAGGAATGGACCTACGTGATGGAAAACGTCACGCTGGGTGAACCTCTGGATCTGGAAGCGATCAATCAATCAGGTTGCCTGTAAAGCATTAATTATCAAGGCTTTTGTCTGCCCGACAACCATTCCGTTATAGTTTGGCCCGCTTTTTGTTCGTTACAGGGTAAACGCACTTGTATGCGCCCCTTAATCTATAGCCTGTGTTGCCTGGTACTGAGCGGAATGGGATCGTCCCCCGCGACACCCCCCGTCGTCGATCCTCCCGCTCCGTCCAGCTTATTGATCGGCCTGGCGGGAGGCCAGTCGATCGAATCCGTGCTTCGTGAGATCCGCATTCCCCTGCGGACCACAGGGTCACCTAAGGTAGTTTCACTTTCCGAAGAAGAGGGATACTATGCCTTATTCCCCCCAACCGCAGCGAATGCCTGGTACGAGCAATTGCGAAAGCACCATTCGGTGCGGCTGGTGCAGTGGAATCACGCCGTAGCCCCGCGAAACATCCCCCCTGATGACCCCTACTGGGAAGCTCAATGGAATGTACGGCGAATCGGTATCCAACGCGTTTGGGAATCTGCCCACCTGACTCCCCGGATACGGGAGGATAATCAGCAATCCATTTGGGTGGGTGTGCTCGAAAAACACGGTTTTGATACCCAACATGCCGACCTGAAACAACAATTCTGGCGACATCCCGCGGAAATTCCCGGTGATCAAATCGATAATGATGACAACGGTTACATTGACGATGTACAGGGTTGGAACTTTCAACTAAATCAGAGCACCCACCCTCCGGATCCACACGGTACCCAAGTGGCCGGACTCATCGCAGCCCGCACCAATAACCGGATCGGGATGGCAGGGTTAACTAACCGGACCGGCCTGATCCCGCTTAGCGGATTGCACTACGAACACCAAATCGTTCAGGCTTATTTGTACCTGCGCGATCTGAGGCGGGCCTATAACCACAGTAATGGTAAACGGGGAGCCCTGGTGGTCGCCGCCAATGCATCCTTTGGCGTAAATTACGGCCGCCCCGACGATTACCCCGTCTGGTGTGAGGTATTTGACAAACTGGGCGAGGAAGGAATTTTGAGCGTAAGCTCCGTGATGAATGCACCGGTCAACATTGATGAGTCAAGTGACATCCCAACCAGCTGCGGATCTGATTTCCTGATCACCGTGACCGAATCAGACGTCGACGACCAACTACCGACCAATGTAGGGTTCGGGCCTCGCTCCGTGGACCTCGCTGCTCCGGGCAGAGGAAGCTTCTCGACCTTTCCGCGACAACAGTACGGGAATGTAACCCAGGGAACTTCTTTTGCGGCTCCCCACGTTAGCGGAACCATCGCCCTGTTGTATGAATCCATGTGCCCTTCTCAACAGCAAGCAGTATTTGAATCCCCGGCCGAACTTGCCCTTCGCGTAAAAGAGGCGATCCTCGGGGGAGTGGAGCACCTGCCGGCCTTCCGCGGTCAGGTTAGCGCTCAAGGACGACTGGATGCCTATGCCAGCTACCAGATCATGCAACGAGATTGCCTTCCCGGACCGACAACGGTACGCTCCCGGCATATCTACCCCAACCCCTTTTCCGATGAATTGCAGATCGTGCTTTCGGTGAGTGAGAATGAAAGCTATCAGTACGACATTTTTGATACGCAGGGGCGACTGGTTCTTCAGAAAAGACAGGATCTTCCGCAAGGAAAAGACCTACGAACCACCCTTGACCTCTCGTCTCTGCCAGTTGGCATCTACCAACTGATTATTTGGGGTGGAAATCACCGAACGGTTCATCGAATTGTGAAAGCCCGACGATAAAACCGCAGCACCCTGGTTCGAAAAATTCATTCGCTCAGTCCCCGAGCATAAAAAATCCCGCCTGGCCAGGTGCCGGGCGGGATTCCTTTGTTTGGATTATAGAAACGTAAGACCAGGGCCAAAATGACCGCTAAAAAACTGATTACCCTGGCCTTACGTTGTATTTAGTATAAAGTATTAGGTAGTTGGATTTGCTTTTATCCATATACCCAATACCTACTACCCTGTACCGGTAGGTTGGGCCTTCAACATCTTCCCTTTACGAAACAGTCTGTGCCCAACCGAAGAGATTACCAGTTTTGCACGTATTGCGCGTAGGTACGCTTGGGTGTGGTAACCACAAAGCTGTACGTATCGCGTGACAAACGGCCCAGGTCATAGCGCTTCTCTACTTTGAGTACATTCTTGATGTCTTCAGAATATACCGTGCGACCATTGCTGTTTACAATTTCCACGTGGACAGTACCAATGCGGTCATTCAACATGGTCAGATCAACGTAGTCCTGATCAAATTTGCGAATGATCGGAGTCATAAATACGTCGCGGGAACCAAGCTCAATGTATTTTTCATCGGCGTCGATGTTGATTTCCTGATTCAATTCGCGAACACCATATTCAATGATCAACTCGTAGGAGCCACTATTCAGGTTACTCAGGTCCAGCAGTTTGGCGAAGGAAGGTCCTTCTGCTACCATGGAGATCAGTTCCAGGCCACCCTTGGATTCCAGGCGAATGGTCGCGGCGGAGTGCATATCGGAAATGTCAATTCCCAGTTTACGACCGTAGCTTGCCTGCAACTCTACATTAGACATTTTTGAATCGTTGGCCCAAACCAGGGTACCAACCAATACCAATACCAAGGTCAAAACGGTTGTTCTCATTTGTTGGAAGTTCATGTGTTTACTTGTTTGGGTGAAGTAATTGGTTATTCTGGTAGCAAAATTAGGGGCAAAATCACCCCGAGGCTACGACCTACTTAACCAATAATAATGCTATTTTAACCCAAATAGACCACCAAATAACACATGTGTTAATATAACACCTTAATTCCAAACATTATCGCGTTTTCACCCACCGGCAGCACATGATTTTTCCCTTCCGGTCTGCAAACCATTTTTTGTTGGGATTTTAAATTGGAAAGCATTTTCACCTGCCAGCATTGAACGTTTTCAGCTTTCAGGCTTTTCGTGGATCTCGTAGCGGTAGGTGACCGGACTGTTCTTCTGGAGCATGGCGGTAACTCCGCACAGCTTTTCCTGAGAAAGGACAATAGCCTTTTCCACCTTTTCCGGTTTGAGGTTCTGACCGTAAATGTGGTATACCAGTCGAATTTCGGAATACACTTTAGGCGGATCTTGGGTTTGGTCGGCTTCGACCTCAATGGAAATGCCGGTGACCGACTGGCGCATTTTACGCAATAACTCGACCATATCGACCCCGGTGCATCCGGCCAGGCTGGCGAGCAGTAATTTTTTGGGACTGGGCCCCGACCATTGCCCATCTTCACTACTTCCCGAAAGAAGGGTATGCCCGTCGATGTTGTGTTCAAAGGCTTCTCCGGCCTTCCACTCGGCTTTTGCTTGGTGCAACATACGTGTTTTTGCCCGCCAAGATACGGTATCGTGAGGTTGGGCGTAGACTATTTCGTAGAGTGACCATTTTTAACGCCCAACCTCACGGTACTAAGTACTTGGTATTAGGTATATGGATTTAGGCAATTCCTACTACCCAACAACCCATACCAAATTCAAACAGCTTCTAAGGTTCTAGCTTTCAGCAATTCACCCAACTGCTAGTCCCCGGCACCCGGCTGTACCACCTCATTATCGATGGGTGGCACCGTTTGCAGGTAGGCCCAAACGGCCGCCAGTTCTTCGTCGGTAAAGGCCGTCAACTTCAACATGGGATAGCGCATAGGAGTACCATCGGGCTTAATGCCCTCCTTGACTGCCCGGATAAATTCCGCTTCGGTATACGCGCCGATACCCGTTTCGTGAACGGTAATATTCGGGGTCAAAATAACCTTACCCTCCAGGTCGAGCATTTTATTACCACCACCTAGATAGCCTTTCGATTTAGTGGGTTCCATAGAATTATTGGTGGTGAAACTCGCCGAATGACAATCGTAACAATTGACCATTCCCTGCACCACGTACTCCCCGAAGGCTACTTTATCCGACATGGGTGGGGCCTCGACGGGCTCCTCCGGATACGGCAGTGGCTTCCAGGCGAGGTTGCTTAACATCTTGGTGAGGAAGGCCGGCTTACAGGGCACCGAGGCATTACCGGCGGCCTGCACTGGTTTGGCATCAGATCGCAAATAGGCAATAATACTGTAGAGATCCTCATCGCTCATGTGTGGGAATTTAGGCATATACATGGGGGTATAATCCCCGTTGCGTTTAACTCCCGTGCGCAACAGATAAGCTAATTCCCCATCGGTGTAAGCACCAATTCCGTTTTCCGGATCATTGGTAATATTTGCCGAATAGGCCGTTCCGAACTCCTTGGGAATATCTTTCAGCATTTTACCGGTCAGTACATTGCCCGATTCCGACCGGTGGCATTCTGCGCACACCATAGATACCAGGCGTTCCCCCTGTGCTACCCGTTCGGGCGTATACTCAATGTCCAGCTCGGGGGCTTTGACCTCATAGGAGGGGATTCCCCGGGCATTGATCACCACCGCTCCGATGACCAGGAGCAGGATCAATACCCCAACAATAATTCCTACAACTTTCAAAACTCGTCTCATAATAGTATTGAATTTAGGTTATAGATGATTTTGCCTTTCGGCAAAAGAATTCCAGGGCTACACTGGGGATACCATAGCCATAACCGGAATTTGACAGATGTTATTCGTACTATTTCCTTATGGGGTTTGTAAAAACCTGACTGCCTGCTTTTACACGGACCCAGTAGATTCCGGATGGGATTCCGGCGAGGGAATACTGACCTTCCCATAGCCCGGGCACGGCTTCTTCCTCCCAATTTTTGACCACCCGTCCCAATGCATCGATCAACTCCACGTGCAGTGCAACCGGACGATCAATTTGTACCTGCACCGTCACCCGATCCACCACTGGATTCGGGAACACACGCATTGCCGAAGATGCTTCCTGAGGCGCATTTTCCAGATCGGTGATCACCCGGTCGCCGGTGGCAAACCAGATGGGCCACCGGACATCGGAAATGAATACCTGTGGCTGTCCGGCCGGACTGATCTTATCCTCGGCCATTTCCACGATCCCCACCACATCAGAATTATCCGTGGTGCGGGCGTTGAATACCAGGAACTGATCATTCGTGCTGTAATTGGGGTAACTGATTACCGTATTTTCAAAAATAGTGGACACCTCATTTTCGATAATATCATAACCGAGAATGGCCAGATCACTTTGGTTCTCATCTACGTAATCAAAAGCCACGATGTTAGGTGAGTTCTTGGCAACAGAAGGGTTACCAACCGTAATACCCCGGGGCAGTTGGGTGAAGAGTTTCCCAATATCACCATCGGCGAAGGTTTCGGTATCCCGGTTCCATACTTCCATCACTCCGATATCCCAAAAGGAATAGCCACCTCCAAAACCGCTTACTTCGTTAAAGGCATCGTAGATCAGGAAACTACTCGTAATATCCCATTCCATGGCATCGGCGTACTGAACCTCGTCGGAAGAAATCCCCTCGGTAAAGGTAGGGTTGAACAGCTCAAAATTGCGCTGTTGCTGGGAGGCAAAATCAAAGATCAGGATCTGATCATTTTCCTCCTGGGTCACCACCGCGATCCGGGCCGCATCCTTGGAGATCGCTGCCCGCCGCCAGACATTCTCCTGACTGAGAACATCGTTGCCGGTTACCTGACCAGCTTCCCAGTCGATAATTACGTAACGCAATTGGTTACTGCCATTGACAAAAACGATGACGCTACCGTCGTCGGAAATACTCGGCGGGCTGATAATCTCCTCGTTTACCAGCGGATCGGCACCTTGTACCACCTGCCCACTCGTATTGTACAAATACAATCCAAAACCATTGGCGCCTACGGCTGCGATGTACTGATCCCCGGGGTTGACCATCTGCTCCATGGGTTCCTCCATATTATCGGGCAGGTCGGCAGTAATACCCACGGCATCGAAGGCAGCGGCGGCCGCATTGACCTCGGTCTGGCCGTACAGGTCTTCTGCAGCTTGTAAAACAGCCATCCGCAGATCGATGAACTCGGAGTTCCGGGTGAGGTAGGTAGACAGCGTACGGTAGTACACCTGTTCGGCCCGCTCAAGTCCCACCTGATCGGCGAACAGGAAAAACGCGCGGTTCGGTATACCGCTATTGATGTGCACGCCACCGTTGTCGAGGTCGCCCCGGTATTGCTCCGACACGCTGGCCGGCTGCCAGCCCGGATCCCCCAAACGACTACCCCCATTGTTGGGATTAGCCATGTCCCGCAGGGCTCCGCTGGGGAAACTGGTGCGCCGCACTACATCCTCCCCCAGTTGAAAATCTTCCCGATCTACCAGTACACCGAATACGTCGGCAAAGGATTCGTTGATGGCCCCCGGCTCATCCTGATACACCAGGTTGGCCGTATTCTGGATCACTCCGTGGGTCATTTCGTGCGCACCTACATCCAGCGCCGCCGCCAGGGGCTCGAAGGCCTCGCGCCCGTTCCCGTAAAACATGAACTGCCCGTTCCAGAAGGCGTTATCGAGGCCCAGGCCGTCTTCATCCGTTATATTGACAATGGAAAAAATGGTACCTCCGCTACCGTTAATGGAGTTCCGGTTGTGGGTCGACCGGAAGTACTCATAGCAAATACCCGCGTTGTAATGGGCTGAAACCGTGGCCGGATCATTCCAGGTATTATTCCCGGAAACCACGTAAAAGGCCGAACCGGCATTGAGGGTGCTATCCTGCGCATCGAGAGTCAGTATTCCGCCAATGGGATTATCGGGAATCGTCGATTGCTGGGCATTGAACATGGCACGCGAGGCGTCGAGCATCAGGTATTCGTTGCCCACTTCATAGGTGCCGATGGTTCGGGTGATGCCCATCAGATCAGTAGCCTGGGCAGTGACGGGGCCGTCGAAATCGGCCTCCTTCGCTAAAGCTTCGGTGGCTATAGAAGTCGGA
>CAYFGK010000047.1:46632-47816 GCA_964342305.1 uncultured Saprospiraceae bacterium
TCGGCCTCCTTCGCTAAAGCTTCGGTGGCTATAGAAGTCGGATTAGACGCCTTATGCCTCCCTATCAGGTTGGGAACCGGGTGGGTATGCCCTTCTTCGAGATGGGGATGAAGGGTACAGACCAGTTGGAAGCGATGGATCACTTCACCGCTCTGAGCATCCAGGAAATAGGCCCAACGGGACAGGGGGTGAGCAGTCACTTCCGTGTACCAGCACAGGCGCGGTTCCTGCGTTTCTTTGGGATAGTAGATGACCAGTTTGGTATCCTGGAAGCGGGGACCGGCCAGCCGGCGATCGTAATCCTGTACCGTTTCACGTTGGGCTACGTGGTTCAGGATGGCCGTGGTCGCCTGTTCTTCAGCCAGTGCAGGGGTTACCTGCAGGCCGCGGGGCGTCGCCCGGTACCGGCCGTGCAGCAAATCTATCGAGCCTTCGCGGCGGTGCAGCAGGATCTCACTCCCCCACACTTCCACCTCCTGGTAGTACTGGCGCAAACGTACGTGTTCTTGCCCCAGTTCATCGCGAAACGAGGCTTCGATACGAAACTCAGTCCGGGGTTCGTCTACCACCAGGGTATGGCGTAGATAATCGAGATACGAAAAAGCGTGATCTGCCACTGACGCCGACCGTAGATTACGGAGTGGGTAGTCTACCTGCCCCGCAATGCGGATCGGCAGCCCCGTCGTTTCATCGCGCTCCACTGACCGCAAGGCAGCCAGGGGGTCTCCCAGAAACCGGGCTCCGGAGAGCGACCAGGGGGTGGCGGATACCGACGGTTTCGTCAGTGGCCAGTTATCGGGCGTTCGCAGGGGAGCAATAGCATTCAGATCAATGGATTGGGCAGCAACGGTTGGTCGTTGAGTAGTTTTCCATTGTGCATGGAGTCCGGGTACACCAAATACCATCAGGGCAGCTGCCAGAAGGAGGATACGTGTCATGAATATAGGTTAAGTCTACCTTGAAAATACGATTTTTTGGTACTTGGTACAGCTTATGGCGTGTAAAGACAGAAGAAAAAGAGAGGCCAGATGGCAGGCAGAAGGTTGAGGATTAGGTTGAGGTTGAGACTTAGGTTGAGGTTCCCACCTCACTACATTCCGGCGGCCAGAAAGGTCTTACGAGCGCGAATGTGGCTACCGGCACTAAATCTACATGGAAAATCCCAACCTGAACCTTAGTCTGAA
>CAYFGK010000048.1:0-35797 GCA_964342305.1 uncultured Saprospiraceae bacterium
GGACCGTGGACCGTGGACCGTGGACCGTGGACCGTGGACCGTGGACCGTGGACCGCGGACTTTCGCCGAAGCCCGCAAGGGCGAAGGCGACACCTCAAACCTCAAACCTCATACCTGTTAAGATATGAAAGCCCTCCGCTACCTCTTCTGGATCTTCTTACTGGTCGCGATGTTCGCACTGGGGATCTTTGTATCCCGGTCTTTTGATTTTGGTTGGGAAAAGGAGGAAGAAAAAGACAGCACCGTCCTGCTGGAAAAGATCAAAACGGTAGCCAAACTGGTCACCGTCGAGGGTTACTTCTCCGAATTGTATAATTATAAAGACTACGTGGGCTACGACTGGTGGATCTTCCGCAAAAAAGCTATTCTCCGTGTCCAGGCCAAGGTATCCGTCGGGTACGACCTCAGCAACCTGGAACTGGATGTCCGGCCCGACGAGAACCTCCTTATTGTGCGCAATATCCCCTCCGATCCCGAGATCATCTCCATCCAGCACGATATCGACTACTACGACCTTTCAGAAGGTACCTTCAACTACTTCGACGAAAAGGATTATACGCAACTCAATAAGGACGCACGCGACTTCATTGAGGCCAAAGCCAAGGAAAGTGAGCTCATGGACAAGGCCCGGGAACAGGGCGTGCAGATCCTGGATGTAATCCGCTTCATGGCCGAAAATGCCGGTTACCGCGTCGAATTCCAGAGTCCCCGCGGACAACTCTACGAACTCCAGCCCGATACCCTGCTGCTCAACGACTGACAGCCAACCGACACTTCTCCGGCATACTAACAAAACATTAAGGGGAGTACGAACAACCGTTCAATAGAAAAATCCTACTTTTAGGGGAAACCCAAAATGAATTCCCGACGGCTTTCCTGAAGTCGCGCGGGAATTCCTTACTTTTGGCAGAAAGCGACACAACATCGGACGAGCATTCTATGCTGATAACCGCTCGCCGAATTACGATAACAGCAAATCAACCAAGTCTATGAGCCAACCTCGTGCTTTTGATTACGACCAGCAGCCCCATTTGTTCGGGCATCCGGTCGGCCTGTATATCCTTTTCTTTACAGAACTATGGGAACGCTTTTCGTACTACGGTATGCGGGCCATCCTGGTACTCTTCCTGGTATCTGAAACCACTGGCGATAATCCGGGCTTCGGGTGGACAAACTCCGAGGCACTGGTATTGTATGGATGGTACACTATGCTGGTTTACCTGGCTTCCATTCCCGGTGGTGTTATTGCCGACCGGTTACTGGGGCAACGCAAAACCGTTATGCTGGGTGGTGCTTTGCTGGTTGCCGGTCACGGAACTCTTGCTTTGCCGGGCGTTACCGCCTTTTACGTTGGACTCGGGCTTATCGTGCTTGGTGTCGGGTGCCTGAAACCCAATATTTCCACTATGGTAGGCGGACTGTACAAGCCGGGCGATGATCGTCGTGACAAAGGTTTCACCATCTTTTATATCGGGATCAATATCGGTGCTTTCCTGTCGGCCCTCATCGTCGGATACGTGGGAGAGCAGATTGGCTGGCACTATGGTTTTGGTCTGGCCGGGATCGGCATGTTGGTCGGCCAGTTGGTGTACGTATGGGGGCAGAAATACCTGACCGGTATCGGTGACTTTATAGGTACATCGGATTCTCCGGATAACGAGGCTTTCAACCGGCCACTCACGAATATTGAAAAAGACCGGATGAAGGTCATGTTTCTCTCGTTTTTATTAATCATCGTTTTCTGGGGGGCCTTTGAGCAGGCTGGTGGCCTGATGAACCTCTACGCCGAGCAAAAGACCGATCGCATGCTGATGGGCTTTGAAGTTCCTGCTTCCTGGTTCCAGTCGGTCAATGCCTTCTTCATTATTACCCTCGGTACCGCGGTTGCCAACTTTTGGTATCGCTGGAAGCATAACGGCCGCGAGGGCTCATCGCTCTTCAAAATGGCCTGGGGCGTGATGATCATGGGCTGGGGATTCCTCTTTATGACTGCCGCCTCTTTACAGTACGAATCACAGGGAGCTGCCGCCATGTATTGGTTGGTGCTGGCTTACTTGTTCCACACCATCGGTGAGCTATGTGCCTCTCCGGTAGCTCTTTCGTTCATCACCAAATTGGCACCGGTCAAATACGCTTCATTCATGATGGGCGCTTACTTTGCCGCAACCGGTCTCGGAAATAAGGTGGCTGGATTGGTCGGTGAGTACGCTCAGGATGCCGGTGAGTTGGAAATTTTTACCGGTATTGCCATTTTCTGTACCATCGTCGGACTCATCGTTTTGGCTTTGCTCAAGCCACTCAAGCGCCTGACCCACGGAGCGGAGGATTTGTCATCCGGCGATCCGGAGGTGGCTGCCGGCTACGAACTAGCCGACGAAAAGCTGCAGTAGTTTTTTGCCGAAAGGCATAGTAAAGTTGAGATTGAGCAATACCGCCAGATGGGGGCTGTTTCAACCTCACCTTGTATTTGATACGGGGTATAGGATAATGGGTGAGGCTGAGGTCTATACCCTCTGCTGTATGGCTGGTTTTCATGAAAACCACCTTACTAAAGCCTAATGCAATAAAAGGCCGCATGGCCGCTAAACTATAAACGAAACGTATGCAATTCGACCTGGCTCTGACCCTGCTCATCATCGGATGGGCCTTCGTTCTGGTGTGGGTACCACTCATTATTCGCAGTAACCGGAAAATACACCCCCGAGCACTGTTCACCCTGTTTTTTGCTGAAATGTGGGAGCGCTTCTCCTACTACGGGATGCGCGCCATCCTTACCCTCTACATGGCCAAAGTGCTGTTCATCGATATGGGCGACGATCTGGCCAGGACTAAGGCCATCGGTATTTACGGTGCCTATACGGCCATGGTGTACCTCTTCCCGGTACTTGGGGGCCTGGTGGCTGACAAGGTCTTCGGCTTCCGCAAATCCATCCTCTGGGGTGGTAGCCTGATGGCCCTGGGGCACTTTACCCTGGCCCTGGCCGGCATACCTGCCCTGGAGTCGATCGTGCTGATCTTTTACCTCGGCCTGTCCCTCATCATCGTGGGAAATGGCTATTTCAAACCCAATATTTCGAGCTTCCTCGGGGAATTTTACGATAAAGACGATGCCCGGAAAGATGCCGCTTTCTCGATCTTCTACATGGGGGTCAACGTGGGGTCCCTGCTGGCGACCCTCACCTGCGGGTACGTGGCGGAGCGCATCAACTGGCACCTGGGCTTTGGCCTCGCCGGTATCGGTATGGTTCTGGGGCTGATCGTCTTTTGGTTTGCGGTTCGCAACGGTCGCTTCGAAGACAAGGGCCTCGAACCCGATCCGGAAGATGCCCGTTCCACCTGGAAATTAGGGCTCAGTAAGAACGCTATCGTTTACCTTGGTTCGCTGCTGTTCCTGCCCGTTGTTATCTTTTTCCTCGACCTGGACACGGTATTATCGGCCATCCTGTCGATTGGTAGCCTGGTGGTGTTGGGGTATTTTGTTTTTTATGCCTTTACGGCAAAAGACAAAGCGGAAGGCCAGCGTTTGCTCGTGGTTGCGGTACTCTTCTTTTTCCATGCGGTTTTCTGGGCGCTCTTCGAGCAAGCAGGCTCCTCCCTCACCCTTTTTGCCGAAAGCAATGTCGACCGCATGGTGATGGGACAGGAAATTCCGGCCAGTCAGTTCCAGAGTTTGAATCCACTCTTTGTGATCATCTTTGCGCCCATTATGTCGTGGTTGTGGCTGCGCCTGAACAAAGCCAAAAAAGAACCAAGCACGCCCATGAAGTTCGTCCTGGGACTGTCGCAACTGGCACTCGGGTTTGTGGTCATCGTCCTGGGAGCACGCTTCTTTGCCGACGATGGCCTGGTACCGATCATTTTCCTGGCGGTGATGTACCTTTTCCATACGACGGGTGAGCTCAGCCTCTCTCCGGTAGGCCTGTCGATGGTCACCAAACTTGCGCCCGGCAAGATCGTTGGTTTTGTAATGGGAGCCTGGTTCCTGTCGATCTCCCTGGCCAATTCTATGGCCGGCCAGATTGGCAAACTCACGGAGGGCAGCAGCGACTCCGGAGCGGAGTTATCGATCATGGAGTCTCTGAATCAGTATTCAGCAACCTACCTGACCTGGGGTGTCGGAGTGGTTTTTGGAGCGGCTTTCCTCTTACTCCTGTTGGTACCGACGCTGCGGCGGTGGATGCACGGAATACATTGACAGGTTTGAGGTATGAGGTTTGAGGTTTGAGGTATGAGGTTAGGTTTCAGGCCACCTCAAACCCGACCTATAACCTTACCTCAAACCCCAAACCTCAAACCTATAACCTGATACAGATGTTTCGCAAACTTTTGATCCTCTACGGAGCCCTGGTGCTGGGGCAGTTGGTATTCGCCATGGTGAGCTTGTTCCTCATCACCAGCGATGGTTGGGCGCATCAGCCCGATCCGATCATGGGCTTTCGGTTTGTCATTCCCGGTGCGATGATCGGGGCGGCAACCCTATCCTGGTTCCTCAATAATATGTTCCGCCAACAGACGGAGGGCCTGCTTTCGCTGGACCAAAAGCTGGCTCACTACCGCAAGCGGGTGATCGTACGTCTGGCCATCCTGGAGGGAGCTAATCTGCTGGCCATCGTGGGGGGCTTACTGACCGGGCATTACAACTACTTCCTCCTTTTTCTGATCGGTATGGCCCTGTTCATCTTCTTCCGGCCCAGTAAGAACGAGATCCGGAATGACTACAATCTTACTCCCGAAGAAGAGCAGCAATTGTGAGGAGAGACTGCCGGTAAAAACAGATAGCCCGGCTGGCTCACGAGCCAGCCGGGCTATCTGTTTTTACCGGCGAAGTACGAAGTGTGAAGTCAGAAATCCCCACTCACACCAAACCTCCCCGACGGCCGAAGCTTCAGCGTAGCCGGTAAACCTCAAACCTACTACCTCCTTGATTAGGGGCGGATTTCTGCTACTTTACGCCAGACATCCAGATTCGGGCAACCTTCGTACCGCCCGTCAATGGAAATAAAGGTATCCTTGATGCGATCTTCGATCCAGGTGTTGATGAACTCATTCCGCTTGCTTTCAATGGCCGCCTGTTGAATTTTAGAGTAATCCTGGGTGAGATCAGCGGTGTGTGGCTGGGTGCGCGATTCGAGGCGTACGATGCGGAAGAAATAATCATCCTGTTGGCGGAACCGAAAAGGATTGCTGATGCTGCCAATATCCATGGTGTCGATGGTAAAGTAAATGTCGGGATCCAGGTCGCCCACTTCGAAGAAAGTGTTTCCGGTGACGGGGTTTACCATGCGGCCATCGTTATTATAGCTTTGCATATCCTCGAACGAGAATTCCTTCACGGCCCGTGAGAAGTTCATGGAATCCACCACGATCAAATTGCGTATGGAATCGAGGCGTTCTTCG
The DNA here is from genome assembly GCA_964342305.1 of uncultured Saprospiraceae bacterium. Lineage (GTDB taxonomy): Bacteria > Bacteroidota > Bacteroidia > Chitinophagales > Saprospiraceae > DT-110. The sequence continues at coordinate 5,398 of CAYFGK010000048.1, forward strand.
GCAGCTACCAGGTCGGGCTCGGTGATTTGCGGGCGAATGAGGATGTGCCGTACATTAATGGCATTACCACGGCGCCCCAACATCTGGATCAGGTGAAATCCGAAGTCGGTCTCCACCACCTCGGATATTTCATCGTCATCCAGCTTGTAAGCAGCGGCCTCAAATTCCGGTACGAATTTACCGCGACTGGCCCAACCCAGGTCGCCACCCAGGCGTCCGGAACCATCGTCCGAATACTTTTCGGCCATGGTCGGGAAATCAGTCTGACCACTCATGATCATGTCCCGGATTTCCTCCAGTTTATCGATAGCCTTCTGGCGCTCTTCATTATTGATCTGTGGCTTGATCACGATCTCGCTGATCTCCACCTCCGAGCTGAAATAGGGCAGACTGTCGGTAGGAATACTATTAAAAAAGGATTTGACTTCGGCGGGGGTTACTTTCACGTTGTTCATGATCTGTGAGCGCATGCGCTCCGTGAGAAGCTGATTGCGCAGATCTTCCCGGAATTGCTCCTTAACGGCACCGATGGATTGACCGTAGTAAGCCTCGAATTGCTCGATGTCGCCATTCATATAGCTAAGGATACGCTCGATACGCGCATCCAGTTGAGTTTGTACTTCCGCCTCCGACACTTCCACACTATCCAGAATAGCCTGGTTAATGAGCAGTTTATTGGCCAGTAATTGCTCGGCAATATTACAGCGGGCATTTTCGGGCAGCGTACCCTGTTGGGCCAGTGACAGGGCATATTGTTCTTCAACTTCAGAAAGTAGTACCAACTCACTACCCACTGTTGCCACTACTTTATCGATCATCTGGCGCTGACCAATGGCGGTCAGAGAAGTTGCCAGAAACAGCGTCATCAGTGCGAAATACCTCATAATTCCTTTTTTGCTAAAGACGCACATCAGCCCATTGGGGTTGTGTGCGTCTGTTTATTCTGTGAAAATCCGAATATTATTTTTGCGCATTTCCAGTTCGTACAGGTCCTCCCGCTTCTCTTTGAGGATCTTCATCTTGCGCGAGTGAAGGATCACCTTGCGGGCCTGATCTTCAATGTAGGCCAGTGGAGCGATCTCCGTGCGGTTCTTCACATCGTATACACGCAGATAGTACTGAAAGTTGTCGTCTTCCTGACGCAGATCACGCTTGTAAATCGCATTATCGGGCGTAATGGTTTCCTGCGGAAGCTCCAGTGCCAGTTGCTCGATACGGATCCAGCTGCTGTCGGCCAGTTCGTAGGTGCTGGCGTATTGCTCGGCGTAGGTGCGCAGCTTCATCAGGTTATTCCCCTGATTGATGCCCGACCACCAGATGCGCAGGCTATCGGATTGTGGCACTGGCAGCGGCACCTTGATAAAATGACAGCGTACGATAGGTGTTTCCAGCTCAAACTGCTCCTTATTCTTTTCGTAAAAGGAGCGCAATTCCTGATTGGCAACGGTGGAGTCTAGGAGTTCCTGCACTAATACCTGCTCGTAGGTATTGCGCAAAAGCGATGCCCGGTAGTCCCGCACCAGCTTATCGATGTTCAGGTCCTGAGGCAGGTTCCGCTCCGCTTCGTTGAGGATCAGTGCTTCGCGTACCCACCGGTCCACGTAGGCGTTGATGATCAGGTTACTGTCAGCACCGGAGGTGCCTTCGGGAAACATGCCATCGAGTTCCGACAAGTACAGGCGACGGTTTTTAACCTCGGCCAGGAGTTTGTCTTCTTGGTCTCCGCCCCCATTATTTTGCTGGCACCCACTCAGGATAAGGGTGAGTGCGGCCAGGGCGTACATCCACTTTTTCATATGCCTCTTTTTCGGTCCGCAAAGGTAGCCAAATTATTGGCCACGCACCAGACTTTCCAATACCTCTTCATTAACGGATACCTCGTACTGATCCCGCAGGCTGGCGACCCATTCCTTCTCGAGTTTGTCCTGGTAGTCGGCGATCACGTAACCGCGTGCCTCCTCCAGCTTTTTGTCGGCCGGAGGCAGGATCTCCTCGATCTTCATGAAACTGTACTGGTTCTTAGGACGATCGAGCTTGGTGGTCGTCAGCGTATTGGCTTCCCAGGTATCCAGGGAGGCAGCCTCGGGGCTTTTCCCTTGTTCGATGGTCAATTCCCGGAACCCGCTGAGGGCCGTGCCGAATCGCTCCCGGACAGCTTCCGCTCCGTGACCGGCGGCGTATTCCCGCAGGGCATTGAGCTGGTTTTTATTGGCCATGCTAACCGTATACTCCGAGACAATTGCACGGGTATTCCAGCGGTATTTGCCCTCGACTTCCTTAAAGAATTCGCGAAGACCGGTAGTATCCTCCGAAGCCTTATCCCAGACCTTCATCTTGGTGACCTCAAAGAGCAGGATGCCTTCGCGGTATTCCCGCATCAGTGCCTTGAATTCGGGGTATTTATCTTCCAGTTGTTGCTCTTCGTAGCGCAGGGTACTTTCTTTGACGTACTCTTCGTAGAGCTGTTCGATACCGTCACCGATGGGCGTGTTGCGACCAAGCTGCATGCGTTTGCGCGTATTGCGGGCCAGGAAGGTAGCGAAGTCACCCACGGTGTACCGGTTGTCGGCCAAGGTGAACAATACTTCACTGGAGGGCCGGGCGGGTGCTTTCCAGCGGAAGGTGAAAAGGGTATCGTTCTGGGTGGTCTTGAATTGCTCCAGCACCGGGCGGTATTCCGTGAAATCAGCTTCTTTCTGGATCTGCTTGATCATGGCGATCTGGGCGGCTTCGTACCGCGGGTCTTTCTTAACTTGTGCCTCCAGGCGGCCGCGGGCCTGCTCGTAGGGTTCAACGCCTTTTTTACTGATGCGCTTGATGATGTGCCAGCCCACGCTGGATTGTACGGGCTCGGTATAAGCGCCATCCTGTTCCAGACCGAATGCGGCATTCTCAAAGGCCGGCTCGAATTGGTTGATACCAAAGAAGCCAATATAACCACCTTGCTGCGCGGTACGGCTGTCACCGGAATTATTCCGGGCCAGCTCTTCAAAATTTGCCCCGTTTTCCAGTTGTTGGTAAATGTCATCCGCTTTGGCCTTGGCGTTGGGTTCACTGTTGCGGATCAGGATGTGCGCACCCTCCATCTCACCGCGTGCCGGACGCTTACCGGTGATCTTGATCAGGTGGTAGCCGGCGGGAGTACGTACCGGATCCGAGACCGTATTCAGGGGCAGCTCGTAAGCGGCTTTTTCCATGTCGTAAAACCCTTGCGGGAAAAGTACATTCACGTATCCTATGTGCCCCCCGTTTTGCTGAACCGAGGGGTCGCCGGAATACTGCCTGGCTAATTCGGCAAAGTCTCCGCCATTGGCGAGCCGTTCTTTTACTTCCATGGCCATCTCGTAGGCAGCCAAGGTATCGGCGGGTCGCGCATTAGGTGCAACGCTAAAGACAATATGATTCAGGTCGATATCCTGCTTACTGCGGTCGTAGGCTTCGCGTACCAGGCGCTCGGTCACTTCCTTATTGATTAGATAGGAATCGGCCAGCTGGCGCCGGTACCCTTCCAGTTCCTGTTGCAACTGCTCGATGGTATCGAGCTGCATATCGCGGGCCTTCTGGACCTTCAGCTTGAACTTTACGTACAGGTCGAGGTACTCATCGAGCGATTCCCTGGAGAAATTCGCCTCCGCCCCGTTGGTCTTGGAATAGATATACCTGAACTCCGATACGCGAACCGGCTTGTCCGCTACGGTGAACAGGACCGGATCGTCCGACTGGGCTTGAACAGAGAGGCCGGAGACCATCAGGCCCAGTACCAGAAAAATCAGTGTTACGCGTTTTTGTGTCATGGTTTTCTCTTTCGGTAAAGATTCCTCAAAATTAGCAATAATACACCACTGTTGTCTACTCCTGGATGTAGACTCTCTTCACCCGGGTGGCAATGCCCGAAAATAGCTCGTACGGTATGGTTTGCAAAATTCGAGCCATAACGGAAACGGGGGCTTCCTCCCCGAAGATGACCATGGTGTCGCCGACCTGAACGCCCGGCAGATGGGTGACATCGACCATACACATATCCATACATACTTGCCCGACGATGGGGGCGCCCTGGCCCTGCCAGTACAGCTGGTATCGTCCCCTGCCGGCAGCCCGTGGGAGCCCGTCGGCATAGCCGGCGGTGACGGTAGCGAGGATGCGCGGGTGGTCGGCCGGATCGAGGCGACCGTAACCTACCGTAGCACCCTCCGGAATGTGTTTCAGTTGGGATACTGTGGCCCGGAAGGTCAGTACCGTTTGCAAGGGACCGGGCGTCGTTTCACCCGGATCAATGCCGTATACTCCAATGCCCAAACGCACCATATCAAATTGGTATTGTGGAAATCGGCTAATGCCACTGGTGTTGAGTACATGTTGCCAGGGACGATATCCGATCGCGGCGGTAATGACCTCATATAGCTCCTCAAATTGTGAGACCTGAAGGTGGGTAAAGGCATCCTTCTCCGGGCTATCGCTGGCCGCTAAATGGGTGAAGATGGATTGGATTTTGAATCTGTCGGCTTTCGCCAAAAATCCGGTCAGCTCCGCTATTTCGCCGGACTGAAATCCCAGGCGGTGCATGCCGGTATCCAGGTTGAGGTGGATGGTCATGGTGCTTTCGCAAAAATCCAGGTACTCGTGCAGCGCCCGCGCCTGTTGGATGGAGTACACCTCGGGCTCCAGGCGGTACCGACGCATGGTCTCGAACACGGCTTCCTCTGGGTTGAGCACCAGGATGGGTAATTCAATGCCCGCTTCCCGCAACTCCACTCCCTCATCGGCATAGGCAACCGCCAGGTAATCCACGCCCTGGTGCTGCAGTAATCGGGCAACTTCGCGGCTTCCACTGCCGTAGGCTGCCGCTTTGACCATCACCATCATGCGGGTACGGGGGTGCAACAGCCGGTGGTACTGGGTGAGGTTGTGGGCCAGGGCCGACAGATTCACTTCCAGCACCGTTTGGTGGACCTGGCGCGCCAGGCGGTCGCTGATGCGTTCAAAGGCAAAGGCACGCCCCCCCTTGAGCAAAATGATCTCATTGCGAAAGGCATGGGAATCCAACTGGTCCAAAAACGCCTGAGTGTTCGGATAAAATACCGCTGAATCGTCGGCCGTGAAGTGCTGCTTCAGGCTGTGCAATTTGGTGCCAATGCCGATAAAACGCCGGATGTGGTGCGCCTTCAGAAGATCAATGATGCGTTGGTTCACGTCGGCCTGTGCGAGGCCGGTTTGTTCCAAATCCGACAGTATCAGGGTCCGCGACCGCTGCCCGGCCTGTTGCTCCATAAAGGACAGGGCGTGTTCCAGGCCGGTCAGATCATTATTATAGCTGTCGTTGATGATGCGGCACTGGTGCACGCCTTCCCGCAGATCGAGTCGTAAAGGCAGGTGGCTGAGCGATCGCATGCGTTCGGCGATCTCCGTATCAGGTATTTCCAGCAGCAGCAGTACACACCAGCAGGTAATGGCATTGTGCAGGGAGGCCGGGTCGGTAAACGGTATGTTTATGCTGCGTTCCATACCCTGGTAAGTGGCCTCTAGTTGTCGGCCAGAACCAGTGGGCCGGATGGTGTGTACGTAGAGCTGCGCCTCCGGGTCGCTGGTGGACCATCCCAGGGCCATCCCGGGCTGTTTACTGATCTCTTCCTGCACCAGTGATTCATCGGCGGGGTAGATGATTGTTTTTGCTTGCGCAAAAAGAAGTGCTTTTTCGGCCATCTTATGGGCCCGGCTTTCGAAACCCTGATCGTGGGCAGCACCGAGGGTCGTAAAAACACCGATATCGGGCCTGATGATCGCGGCCAGTCGTGCCATCTCCCCGGGTTGGGAAATACCGGCCTCAAAAATGCCCAGTTGATGATGGTGGCGCATTTGCCAAAGCGATAGCGGCACCCCGATTTGGGAGTTAAAGCTGCGGGGACTGCGAACGGAGCTAAGGTCAGGTTGTAGGAGTTGTCCCAGCCACTCTTTGACAATGGTCTTTCCGTTACTGCCCGTAATGCCGATCACGGGAATATCGTATTGTTGCCCGTGTTGCCCGGCGAGGTATTGTAAGGCATCCTGAGTGTTATCAACCCGCATCACCAGCACATCGGGGGCGGGTGGTTCCACCGGCCGATCGACTAAAAAAGACCGTACGCCCTGCCGGTAGGCGTGATCAATGTATAAATGGCCATCGGATCGGGTACCTCGCAGCGCTACAAACAGGCTGCCTGGTGGCCGCCGGATCTGCCGGCTATCGTACACCAAATCCGTGATCCAGGCGGTTGCCGGTCCCGTGGCCTCTTCGAGGTGAGGCCCGAGCATTCGCTGGATGTCGGTGGTGGTGTACATGGTATATTATGGAGGTCGGTCCTCCGGACCGGCGAAATTAATGGTCAGTCGGGAGACCTGACGCAATTCAAGGTCGGTCCGGCGGACCGAAGAAATTTAAGGTCGGTCCGGAGGACCGACTTCCAGATCAAAACCAATATCCCGGCGGTAGTATTTTCCTTCGAAGTCGATCACCTCGGCGTTGGCGTAGGATTGTTCGAGGGCCTGGGCCATGGTTTCTCCGAAAGAGGTAATGGCGATCACCCGGCCACCATTGGTGACGACCTTCCCATCCGATGTTTTGGTGCCGGCGTGGAAGACGAGGCTGTGCTCGGTCTGATCAAGTCCGGTGATTACTTTTCCTTTCTCGTACGAGCCGGGATAGCCACCGGACACCAGAATAACGGTAGCTGCAAATCGGGGGTCTTCCTGAATGGCTACGTCGGCCAATTTACCTTCTTCCATGTGCATAAAGAGCTCGACCAGATCATTATGCAGACGCGGCAGTACGACTTCCGTTTCCGGGTCGCCCATTCGGCAGTTGTATTCGATGACGTAGGGTTCGCCATCCACCAGTATCAGTCCCAGAAAAATAAAGCCCCGGTAGGTCAGCTTGCGCTCCTGAATGCCGCGGATGGTTGGTTTAATGATGCGGTCTTCCACCTTTTGCATGATCGCATCGGTGACGAAGGGCACGGGAGAAACGGCGCCCATGCCTCCGGTATTCAGGCCGGTATCGCCTTCACCAATGCGTTTGTAGTCTTTAGCGACCGGCAGGATCTGATAATCTTTCCCGTCGGTAAGCACGAAGACCGAAAACTCGATCCCGTCGAGGAATTGCTCGATGACGATCTTTTCACTGGCTGCACCGAACTTACCGTCGAGCATCGCTTCGAATTCGCGCTTGGCCTCTTCTTTATCGTGGAGGATGAGTACCCCCTTACCGGCGGCCAGTCCATCGGCCTTCAGGACAATAGGTGCAGGTTGCTGATCGATATAATCCAACCCTTCTGCCCGATCGCCGGACGTGAATTCCCGGTATCCGGCGGTAGGTATATCGAATTCGGCCATAAATTTTTTGGCGAAAGCCTTACTACCCTCCAGCCGGGCACCTTCACCCGAAGGGCCCACTACAATGACCGATTGCAGGTCGGGATCGGACCGGAAAGAATCGTAGATGCCATCGACTAGCAAAGCTTCGGGGCCGACCACGACCATGTGAATCCCGTGATCGAGCACGACGCGGCGGATGTGCTCGAAGTTTTGGGCCGGCAGGTCGAGGTTGGTACCAATAGCCGCAGTTCCGGCGTTTCCGGGCGTGATAAAGAGCTTGTCGCAATGAGTGCTTTGGGCCAGTTTCCAGGCGAAGGTATATTCGCGGCCCCCGCCACCCAGCAGAAGGATGTTCATACGGTCCAGTTTTCGCGCAAAGGTAAGGAAATCAGGGGTTGTTTTCCGCAATACAGGCAGAAGCCCTACTTTTGGGGGAATTTTGAAACCAAGGACATGATTAGCTACATCAAGGGAGCCATTACCTTTAAGAATCCCGCCTTCATTATTGTGGAGACCGGCGGCATTGGATACCATGTCCATATCAGCCTCCATACCTACGCTCAGATCGAGCCCATGGAACAGGTGAAGATCCTGATTCACGAACATATTAAGGAGGATAGCCGGGCTTTGTACGGATTTGCCAATGAAGCTGAGCGCCAGCTTTTCCGCCAGGTCATCTCGGTATCGGGCATCGGCCCGGCCACTGCCCAGGTTCTATTTTCCTCTCTGAAACCCGAGGAGGTGCGGGCAGCGATCATCGGGGAGCAGGTGGCGGCATTCAAGCAAGTAAAGGGCATTGGCCCCAAGACTGCCAAACGGATCATTCTGGATTTAAAAGACAAATTGCTCAAAGATGGCGGGCCTGACGATATTAGTTTACCCGTTCAGGACAATACCATGCGCGAAGAGGCGTTATCTGCTCTAGTTGCATTAGGTTTCAACAAGATCGCTGTTCAAAAAGCGTTGAATAAAGCCCTGCGGGCTCAACCTTCTCCAACCAGCGCTGAGGGCCTGATCAAACAAGCTTTGAGAGAACTGTCTTAGAGAGCGGCATACGCTTTCAGTATCCCGGAAACGAGTTTGGACCAACAAAACCCCACACAGGGGTGCTATGAGCCTGTTTAGGATTTACCTTTTGGACTGTACATGACCTTTGCGTCATCAAAAGCAAATCCCAAACACGCTCTGAATCCCATTTTGGGATACTGGTGCTTTTTTGGCGAAAGCCACATACTGAACCGGGCGCCCGAAAACGTTAAGATTTTCTTAAGGAGTAAAATCATCCGGGAGCATGCGTTTCCGATACATAGCAAACAGTGAGGAGTATGGACTGCCAAATCCGTTTGCGTCGATTAAACCCGGCTCGCACTGCGACCCCTTCATCCTACAACTTGATTTGAGAACCAAACATATGTGCCGGTTCAGGAGCGGCGATTTATGCGCTGACCGGCACCGAGGAAATCCCATGGAGTGCTGCTTATGACAAGGACTACTATTGCCCTGTGCCTGACGAGCGTCTTGTGCGCCCTGACTGTGCTGACGGCCCGTACCGGCAACAGCCTGAACGAGGACCCCTACGCACCTGCCTACGTAAAGGCGGACACCATTCCCCTCAAGGACCGGACCGGGGACTTCATTTCCGAACCGCCAACCAACCCCTTCGATCTAAAGGATCCGGGGAGTATTGAGCGAACCGTGGAATACGATCCCGAAACCGGTCGCTACATCGTTACGGAACGGATCGGGGAGTTCAACTTCCGCCCCCCTACGTACCTCACCTTCGACGAATACCTGGAATATCGCAAAAAACAGGAGGAGAATTCCTACTTCCGGCAACTCGCCGGCATCGAAGGGGAAGAAGGTGGCTCGAGCCTCGACCCCCTGGCGAAAATGGATATTGAAAGCAGCCTGGTCGACCGCCTTTTCGGGGGGACAACCGTCGATATCCGCCCGCAGGGTAATATCGACCTCACCTTCGGTGGTGATTTCCAACGGGTCGATAACCCCATCCTGACCGAGCGGCAGCGAACGACTGGTGGCTTCGACTTCGATATGAACATTCAGATGAATGTGACCGGTAAGATCGGGGAAAAGCTGAACCTGAGCACCAATTACAACACCAACGCTACTTTCGACTTCGACAACCAGATCAAGCTGAACTACAATTCCGACCTGTTCAGCGAGGATGAGATCCTTAAAAAGATCGAGGCTGGTAACGTTTCCCTGCCCCTGCGGGGAACGCTGATCCAGGGAGCTCAGAGCCTGTTCGGGCTGAAGACGGAGTTGCAATTTGGCCGACTCTATCTGACCGCCATCGCTTCCCAGCAACAATCACAGCAGGAAAATATTCAGATCGAAGGTGGAGCACAGCTACAGGAATTCGAAGTGAAGGCTGATGAATACGACGAAAATCGCCACTTCTTCCTGACCCACTACAACCGGGAGACCTTCGAATTTGCCCTGGAAAATATGCCTCAGATCCGGTCGCTCTTCAAGATCGAAAATATTGAGGTGTGGATCACCAACGACCGGAACGAGGTAGATAATGTGCGCGATATTGTGGCCTTCGCCGACCTCGGTGAATCGGAGCGACTTACTACCGAATCGGTGAATCCCAATCCCAACGGGCCGACCGATTTTCGCGGGAACCCATTGCCCGATAACAGCGCCAACGACCTTTACAGTCGCCTGCTGAACAATCCGCGGGTGCGTGAGATCGATCAGGCCGTATCGGTGCTGCAATCCGGACAATTCCAGATGCAGCAATCCACCGACTTTGAAAAGGTGAGCGCCCGTAAGCTGCGCCCCTCAGAGTATAATGTGCATCCGCAATTGGGGTACATTTCGTTGAACGTCAACGTTCAGCCCGACCAGGTGGTCGGTGTGGCCTTCCAGTACTCCTACAACGGTAAGAACTATAAAGTGGGTGAATTATCGATCAACCAGGAGAGTACGGAGCCCGATTCTTCCCTCAATGTGTTGTTTGTGAAAATGCTGAAGAGTACCACCCAGCGTACCACCGATCCTAACTGGGACCTGATGATGAAAAACATCTATTCCATCGGTGCGTTCCGGGTCGACCGGAACGATTTTCAGCTGAACGTTTTCTACGAAGATCCCGGTCAGGGTGATAAGCGGTTTTTGCCCGAAACCAACCTGGCGGGCCAGCCGCTGCTGCGTGTTTTCAATCTGGATCAACTCAACGTGCAGGGGGATCCGCAGCCCGATGGGGTCTTTGACTTTATTCCTGGTCTGACCATTAACCTGAACAACGGCCGCATCATGTTCCCCGTTCTGGAGCCTTTTGGCGAAAGCCTTGCTGAACAGATCGAGGATCCAGCCCTGGAGGAGAAATACGTGTATCAGGAACTGTACGACTCCACCGTCTTCCTGGCGCGGGAGTTTGCCGAAAAGAACCGGTACGTCATCCGGGGTAGCTATAAATCGAGTGTTACCTCGGAGATATCGCTCGGAGCCTTCAATATACCGCCGGGCTCGGTCCGGGTCACTGCGGGGGGGCAATTGCTGCGCGAAGGTGTGGATTACGAGATCGACTACAACATCGGCCGGGTCCGCATCCTGAACGATGCCATTTTGAACTCGGGGGTACCAGTCAATGTGAGTTTTGAGGATAATACCCTCTTTGGGTTCCAGACCAAGAGTATGTTCGGATTGCGGGCCGATTACCGCATCGACGAGAACTTCAATATCGGGGGTACCGTCCTGAAACTCTTCGAGCGTCCGTTCACCCAAAAAGTAAATATCGGGGATGACCCCATTAATAACAATATCTACGGATTGGATTTGAACCTGAGCCGGGATGCACCCTGGCTTACCAAAGCGGTGGATGCCATACCCGGCCTGTCGACCAAGGCACCCTCCAATATTACCGTAAGTGCGGAAGGTGCCTGGTTAAAGCCGGGTCACTCCCGGGCCATCAACCAAACCCGTGATGATCAGGGCGGCGTAGTAATGATCGATGATTTTGAGGGTAGTGCCAGTAGTTTCGACCTGCGCCAGCCGGTCCTCAACTGGTACCTGGCATCGGTACCCCAAAATAACGATCCGCGCAACGGTATCGTATTCGAAGAAAGCCAACTGGTCAATGACCGGCGCTCCAACGCTAACCGCGCCAAACTGAGCTGGTACCGGATCGACCAATCCGCGCGTAGCGGGCGGGACCAGGATAACCCCTACACCCGGCAGATCGCCCAGGAAGAGGTGTTCCCCAACGCCCAAATACCCCCCGATCAGTTACCGAACATTCAAACGCTCGACCTGTCGTACTTTCCGGATGAGCGGGGCCCCTACAACTTCGATACCCCGAATGGTTTCCCCGGATTCACGAGTGGGGTACGCATCGAGGGGCAGGATGTGAAATTACGCGACCCCGAAACCCGCTGGGCCGGTATCATGCGCGCCCTGAACACCAATGATTTCCAGACCGCCAATATCGAATTCCTGGAATTCTGGGTGATGTCGCCCTTCCTCGATCCCGACGACCCCATGTCGCCGGCCGACGATATTGACCAGAAGCAGGGTACCCTCTACATCAACCTTGGTAATATCTCGGAAGACATCATGCGGGACTCCCGTAAATTCTTCGAGAACGGACTGCCGGGGCCCATTAACCCCAACCGCCGGGTGGATACCACCAACCTGTCGGTCGTACCCATCGGCCAGCAGATCACGCAGGCCTTCGATAACGATGAGGATACACGCCGTCTGCAGGATGTTGGTCTGGACGGGATGGATGACGATGCCGAACGCCGGGAATACGCCGATTACCTGCAGGCATTGGCTGCCGCCAACCCGATTGCGGCGGAAGCCATCGCTCAGGACCCTTCGGGCGATAACTTCCGCTATTACCGGGACGATATCTATACCAGCGATGACGGGATCCTGACCCGCTACCGGGACTTCAATAATCCACAGGGTAACTCACGGTCTAATACGGGCTCCAACCAGCTGAGTTCAGCAACTAACATTCCCGACGCGGAGGATCTGAACCGGGACAACACCCTGAACGAGACCGAAGCCTATTTTCAATACGCCATTCCCCTCTTCTACAACCCAACCAATCCCCGGGAAATCGATCAGAACCGGACGCCCTACATTACCGACCGGGTGGTAAGCCCCGACGGCGAGCGGGTATGGTATCGCTTCCGGGTACCGCTGGACGGACCAAATAAAAAAGCAGTGGGTGGCATTCGCGATTTCCGTTCGATCCGCTTCATGCGGATGTTTATGACGGGCTTCGAAGCCCAGACGACCTTGCGTTTTGCCCGTCTGGAACTGGTGCGTAACCAATGGCGCCGCTACGGTCAGGAGCTCTCGGAAGAAACGAATATCCCCTGTGATGCAACCACGACCTTCGACGTAGATGCCCTGAATATTGAGGAGAATAGTAATCGTCAGCCCTTTAATTATGTTTTGCCGGAAGGCATACAGCGGGAGCAATCGCTGGGGGTTTTCAATAACCTGCAGAACGAGCAGTCGCTGTTGATGAGCATTGCCGGACTTTGTGAAGGGGAGGAGAAGGCCGTTTTCCGGAATATCGAAATGGACTTCCGGGTGTACGAGCGGCTGAAGATGTTTGTCCACGCCGAGGCCCTGGAAGGCATTAATCTCGACGACGGGGACGTGACGGTCTTCGTGCGCCTGGGTAGCGATTTCAAGAACAACTATTACGAATACGAGATTCCGATGACGCTCTCGAGCGAAGAGCGTCTGCCACCGGATTCCCGAACCCGGGATTACAAACTGGAGGTCTGGCGCCCCGACAACGACGTGGATATCGACCTCAGCAACCTGAAGGACGCCAAGTTGCGACGCAACGATCAGGGCGTAGGCCTGGGCGAGGTCTACGAAGAGGTGCAGGCCGAGAATGAATTTGGCAAGCAGCATATTATCCGGGTAAAAGGTAATCCGAACCTGGGGCAAGTGAAGATCGCCATGATCGGGGTACGCAACCCGGTAGGAGGCGAGAGTTCACCGGTGAATACCGAAGTATGGCTGAACGAACTGCGTCTGACCGGATTGGACGAGCGGGGAGGTGCCGCTGCGGTTGCGCGGGTCGATATGCAGTTGGCTGATTTTGGTAGCGTGACGCTGGCCGGTAATATTTCCAGCATTGGCTTTGGTGCCCTGGATCAGAAGGTGCAGGAGCGGCAACGGGAGCGTATCACCGGCTACGACCTGGCAGCAAACTTCCAATTGGGGCAGTTTTTCCCGGAGAATTGGGGGATCCGTTTCCCATTCTACGGCCAGTTATCCAATACCACCGAGTCGCCGGAGTACGACCCCTTCGATGAGGATGTGCGAGTGACGGAGAAAATATCGCGGGCGGATAATGCCCAGGAACGAGACTCGATACGCAATGTCACGCAGGAGAGTACGACCATCAAGAGTTTCAACTTTACCAATGTTCGCAAGGAGCGCACGGGAAATGCCAGTAAACCCAAACCCTGGGATGTGGAGAACTTCAGTGTGTCGTACGGCTACACCGAGCAGGAACGAAAAGATCCGCTGATCGAATTTGACCGGCAGGAACGACATACGGGAGGGCTGGATTACAGCTTCAGCCGTCAGGTGAATTACGTGGAGCCCTTCAAGGGGGTCAATTCCAAATTCCTGGAGTTGCTGTCGCAATTCAACTTTAACCCCTTGCCCAATACCTTCAACTTCAGTACGCAACTCGACCGGGAGATCAACCAGACCCGATATCGGTTCACCGGCCTGGAGGACAAGTTCAATACCTTCTTCAATAAGCAGTTCCGCTGGGATCGTAACTACTCCATGCAGTGGGATCTGACGCGGTCATTGAACATCAGTTTCAATGCCACGAACCAGGCGGTCATTGACGAACCCAATGAGTTCGAGATTATCGACAGTGTGGGGGGAGACATCACCCTGGATGAGGCCATTCAGATACGCCGCGATTCGGTGTGGCAAAACCTGAAAGACTTTGGACGTACCAAGAATTACCAGCACTCCTTTACGGTCAACTACGAAGCGCCACTGCGGTATATTCCCGGGCTGGATTTCATAAGCCTCAGCGGTCGCTACACGGGTAATTTTGGTTGGACAGCGGCGGCGCTGAATACCGATTCGCTGGGTAATGTGATCCAGAATGGTCAGGATTACCAGATCAATGCCGATCTGAATTTCGAGACCCTCTACAATAAGATACCCTATCTGGCCAAGATCAACCGGGGGAGTCAGCCCTCGGCCAGTCAACGGCGCGGGCGTGCCCCGAGGAACAATAATAATAATCAGGGCGAGGACGAAAAAGAGGAACGGGAAATTACCACCTTTGAGAAGGTGCTGATCCGGCCGCTGATGTCGTTGCGCAATGCGCGATTCAACTATTCGGAGGTCTGGCAAACGGTGGTGCCGGGCTTTTTACCACAGACGAATATTCTGGGTATGAACCCCGGCTTCGAAGCACCGGGGTGGGATTTTGTAGCCGGTTATCAACCACAGATCAGGTCTTTGCCGGAGAGTCAGTACGGTACCGAGAACGACTGGCTGGCCCAGGCGGCGGACCAGGGTTGGATATCGGGAAGTGTTTTCCAGAACCGGGAGGTTACCCAGCAATTCACTCAGCGGTACGACGGCCGGCTCACCATCGAGCCCTTCCGGGATTTCCGGATCGATGTGGAGGCGCGTCGCGAGTTCACGGAGAATCACTCCCAGTTCTTTAAAGATACCATCGGCAACGGGGAGTTTGTCCACGTTATTCCGAAGAACTTCGGATCCCTCACGGTAACCTATTCCGCCCTGAACACCCTCTTCCAGGATAGCCGGGAGGAGATCGTGGAATTGTTCCAGCAATTTGAGGCCAACCGGTCGATCATTTCCCAACGCATTGGTACTGGTACCCACAGCGATTCCCTGCTGGCCGAACAGGGATTCACCGAAGGATACGGTCGTACCCAGCAAGACGTGCTGATACCGGCATTCATAGCCGCCTATTCCGGTGAAGATGCCAATAACGTAGGGCTTAATGTGTTCAACACCATGCCCAATCTCAATTGGCGATTGACCTATAACGGTCTGTCGAGGGTCCCCCTATTCGCCGAGCTGTTCCAAAACTTCAGCCTGTCGCACGGATACCAGTCGACCCTGACGATCAACCGCTTCGGTACGGGCCTCGACTTTTTGCGGACACGCAGTCAGGGAGCCTTTAACGAGCTAAATGGGAATTTCTATCCCCGACTGGAGGTACCCGAACTGGTAATTCAGGAAGGGTTCAGCCCACTGGTGGGGGTCGATGCGACCCTGAACAATGGTATGTCGTTCCAGGTGAACTACAGCAAAAACCGGACATTGGCGATGAGCTTCGTGAGTAACCAGTTAAGTGAATCCCAGTCCAAGCAGATCGATATCGGCTTCGGTTACCTGATCCGGGGGCTGAATATTCCGTTCCTTACGGGCAACCGCAATGCGCGCAGTGATGTACCACCACCTCCTACCGGTAATAATCGCGGTGGTGCCCGGGGCGGCTTGCAGGGGCAGGATCTCGATATCAATTTTACCTTCTCGCTGCGCGATGATGTGACGTTCAATCACCTGCTGGACCAGGGGGTGGTGGAGCCAACGCGCGGTAACTACCAGCTCAGCATTTCGCCTTCGGCAGAATATCAGTTGAGCCAGCGTTTGTCCCTGCGTTTGTTCTTCGATTATACGCGTAATGAGCCCAAAACGTCAGCTGGTTACCCGCGGACGGATTCTCGCGGAGGGATTGTGGTACGGTTCTCGCTTAATTAAAACCCAACCCCCAACCCCCTTCCCTTCTGCTGCGCTAAGGGAAGGGGGCTACGTTCTGGTCAAAAAAATGACCCTGTATTTGGATATCCTGGATTGAACTGAAAGGAGTTTACTTTTATAGAAACAAACACAAATATCAATCACCCTACCAATGATTTCCCTCCCTTCATAAAGGGAGGGTTAGGGTGGGTTTTTTATCTTCCCCTATGCGCAAATTCTTGTACTGGATTCCAACCGTCCTGTTCTACCTGGTCTTTATGCTGATCTTGCTGGTGTTCCACCCGCTGCAGATGCTGGGTTTGCGAATGGGGTACATCTACCATAAGCGAACTGTGGACGCCATGATCTGGTGCATCAACCATTCGCTGCTGTTGGTGGGGAGCCGGATCCGGTACGACTGGCGGTTTGACCGGAAAGATCTTCCAAAAGATCGTCCGCTGATCCTGGTGAGTAATCACCAGAGCATGTTCGATATACCCACGATCGGCTGGGCCTTTCGCCGCCACCATCCCAAGTACATTGCCAAAGACAGCCTGGCGAAGGGGATACCCAGCATTTCGTACAATATCCGGCACGGCGGGAGCATTGCCATCAACCGTAAGGAGCGAACCGGAGCCCTGGCCAAGATTGATGCCTTTGCCGACTACCTCAATACCCACAACCGGGCCGGGACCATTTTCCCGGAAGGGACCCGGTCGCGCGACGGCGCCATGAAGCCCTTCAAACCCGGCGGACTATTACAGCTGCTCGAACGAATGCCCGACGCGGTGGTTATTCCTATAGCACTTGACGGATATTGGAAATTAGCACGTTACGGGATGAAGCCGATTCCCTTCGGGACAAGGCTAACTTGCGCGGTATTACCTCCGGTCGGCCGGGAAGGGGCAGCGGAGGAGGTGGCGCGTCGGGCGGAAGCGGCCATACGTGCGTCGATGCGCCAGGAGCCTTTGGTCGAATGAGGCGTGCTTACTCCTAATTGTCAACTGGTTAAATGTGTGTTAAAGGTGTATTTTAGGTACATGTAAAATGTAGTTTTGTGTGGTTACCTCTATGTATCCTCACGCCAAATAGAACAGGAAATACATGAATCGTCGCATCATCTGGTCCATTGTCGTTCTCATGAGCTTGTCCGTGATCGGGGTCGTATGGCTCCAGATGGACCTCATCGGCAATTTGATGCGCGAGAATGAAGAGCAGTTCGAGAACGATGTCTTCGATGCCCTCAACGAGGTGGTGCAGCGTCTGGAAAAGAAAGAGGATGAAGAGTTTTTCAGCCAGATCAACGGCATTCAGTTGCGGTTCGCTCAGCAACAGCGGTTTTCGGCGGTGGGCGGTGAGATGAAGATCGGCGAAGGCCTGGGCATCCTTGGCGGTAATATTACCCGCCAGCAATTTCAGGACCAGTTGCTCACAGACCCCAGTCTGCGGGCCATCTACAAGCCCGGATTTACGGAGCGATCCCTGGCCGAGCGCATCAAGCTGGACATGCTGGATGAGCTGCTGCAAAAAGCGCTGGCCAACCGCGGTATCAACCCACGGAACAGCAAATACAAATACAATTACGGCGTTTGGTCGGCCCAGCAAAACAGCTTCGTGATCGTCGACGGGCACTACGTGGTGGAAGATTCGACCCCGCGGGAGGTGCTGGCCGACTTTCAGGGTAAAAACCTGTACAACCCCGACTACAAGGTGACCCTTTTCCCGCTGGAGCGCCCCACTCCGGGTGAGCTCCGCATCTTTTTCCCCAACCGGACTAATATCATCTGGTCGTCGCTGTGGCAAAACTTTTTAGCGGTACTCCTCTTTACCGGAGTCATCCTGTTCTCCTTCTTCTATACGCTGAATGTAGTCTTCCGACAAAAGAAAGTTTCGGAGATGAAGACGGACTTCATCAACAATATGACCCACGAGTTCAAGACACCGATAGCGACGATCTCGCTGGCCACCGATTCCATTACGAGTCCCAAGATCAGTCAGGACCCCGAAAAGGTGGTTCGTTTTGCCAATATCATTCAGCAGGAAAACAAGCGAATGAACAGCCAGGTGGAGAAGGTGTTACAAATGGCACTCATCGACAAAGAAGAATTCAACCTCAAGTTGACGGAGGTCAACCTGCACGACCTGATCCACCGGGCCGTGGAGAATATCGGGTTGCAGGTGGAAAAACGCGGGGGTACCGCCACGGTTGAGTTAGAAGCCACCAATCCGATCGTGGAGGGAGATATGACGCATATTTCCAATATAATCAACAATTTGCTGGATAATGCGAACAAATATTCTCCTGAAAATCCAGAAATTTCAGTACACACACGCAATGTAAGTAACGGAGTTCAAGTTATAGTTAAAGATAAAGGTGTCGGTATGAGTGCGGAAGACCGCAAGCACATCTTCGACAAGTTCTACCGGGTACATACGGGGAACCTGCACGACGTAAAAGGCTTTGGTCTGGGACTCAGCTACGTAAAAGCCCTGATTACGGCACACAATGGGCAAGTGGATGTAAAGAGTGAGTTGGGTAAGGGTAGTAGCTTCATACTGTTTTTCCCGTTTCGGGTTAAGTAGAGCACCAAACAAACGAAAACCAAAAAGCCTGAAGGGGCACACGAAAACCGATATATACAAGAACACCCTGTAAATTGGTTATTTGTACACTCAGGGCCAAAACTGTCCCTGAGCGTGCCGAAAACCACTTCGGTAACCCTGTATACCCTATCCGGATGAATCTGGAAGCAGGCCATTAGTAACCTGGAAAAACGACTACTCATGGCGAATAACAAAATACTCCTGGTGGAAGATGATCAGAATTTCGGAGACGTTCTGCGCTCCTACCTGGAGATGCACGACTACGATGTAACTTTGGCGCAGGACGGAATGGCAGGTCTCGAGACCTTTAAGAACGGTGAATTCGATCTGTGTATCTTCGATGTGATGATGCCTAAAAAAGATGGCTTCACCCTCGGTAAAGAGGTACGGGAGCTGGACGAAGGCATGCCGATTATTTTCCTTACGGCAAAAACCATGAAGGAAGATGTGCTGCAGGGCTTTAAGATCGGTGCCGACGACTACATCTCCAAGCCCTTTAATTCCGAGGAATTGCTCTACCGCATTCAGGCTATTTTGAAGCGGAGTACCCAAAAAGCAGATCCCCGCGAAGAGATCAAGGAGTTTACCATCGGGAAATACCACTTTAATTTTCCGTTAAGAATTCTTACCTTTGATCCGGATGGTGATCAGGAGGACAAGCAAAAGCTTTCGCCAAAAGAGGCCCAACTCCTTCGCTTATTTGCCATCAACCTGAATGATATTCTGCCCCGTTCCGAAGCACTGACTAAGATATGGGGTGAGGATACTTACTTCACTGCCCGCTCCATGGATGTGTTTGTAACGAAACTGAGGAAGTATTTGAAGCGGGACGAAAACATCGAAATCGTGAACATTCACGGCAATGGTTTCCAGTTGCTCGTGAAGGCCGAAGAAGAAGCATAAAAATAGTTTTTGGGATTATGATTGTGGCTGGGTCAAATCTACACTGATTGCCCAGCTTTTTTTTATTCCGCTGCTCAAAACTGATTGGTCTCCTAGCCCGCGCGGGCTAGGAGACCAATCAGTTTTGAGCAGCAGTTGCCCGCATGTGCTATGCTGTATAAGTCACTCATCAAGCCGCTTTTCTTTTTATTCCCGCCCGAGCGGGCGCATCACCTCACTGTACGTCTGCTCAAGCTAGTGCTGCTCATTCCCGGTATCGGGTATGCTTTTCGCGCTGCCTTCCGGGTGCGCGATGCACGTCTGCGGCGCGAACTGTTCGGGTTGATCTTCCCCAATCCGGTAGGCCTGGCCGCCGGATTCGATAAAGACGGGCAACACTACCGGGCCATGGCTGCCCTGGGCTTTGGCTTCCTGGAACTGGGTACCGTTACCCCCCGCCCCCAGGGTGGCAACCCCCAACCCCGCCTGTTCCGCCTGCCCGCCGACGAGGCCCTGATCAATCGCATGGGGTTCAATAACGAGGGCGTGGAAGCCCTGGTGGAGCGCCTGAAAAAGGGAGGTCGGCCCGAGGGGGTGATCATCGGTGGCAACATCGGAAAGAACAAGGATACTCCGAATGAGCGTGCCGAAGAAGATTATGTCTACTGTTTCGAGAAGCTGCACCCCTACGTCGACTACTTCGTGGTAAATGTCAGCTCTCCCAATACGCCCGATCTGCGTGATCTGCAAGACAAAGAACCCCTGCAAAAACTGCTGAATCGCCTGCAGGAACTGAACCGGGCGTTGGCCCGGCCCAAACCCATTCTCCTCAAGATCGCTCCCGATCTTACCGATGGCCAGTTGAATGATATAGTGGACATCGTGGATGTTACCGGCATTGCCGGACTGATAGCCACCAACACCACCATTGATCGCTCCGGTCTGCAAACGCCTGCTGATCGAGTGGCAGCAATTGGCAACGGCGGACTCAGCGGCCAGCCACTCACCGACCGTGCCACGGAGGTCATTCGCTACCTGTCGGAAAAAAGCGCGGGTCGCTGGCCCATTATCGGTGTGGGAGGTATCGCTTCGCCCGAAGAAGCTAAGGAGAAACTGGAAGCCGGTGCCAGTCTGGTGCAGGTCTATTCCGGCCTGGTCTACGAGGGGCCCTCTCTGGTCAAGCGCATTAACCGGTCGCTTCTGGTTAGCGAACGGTGATCATATTACGAATTACTCCTATGGCATCCTTTTTGGTGGTAAAAAGCTGAGAGGCGGTCCCGATATCTGAAAAAAACGTCCCCCCACGGGCAATGATGACGGGCACCCCAACCTATATTGTTCAACGGCTACAACATCAATTCGGTTATGCCCAAAAAGTCTTTTTACCAGGACATTCGTTTTTGGCTCGTCCTGGGGTCATTGGTATTGCTGGTCACACTGACCGTTAGTGCCTACCCCCTGCCGTAAGTTAAACGTAATGTACCATCGAATGAGCCGATCTTCCTGTTTTGGGGGATCGGCTTTTTTACGCTACACGCTACACGCTACACGCTGAACGCTGAACGCTACATGGTGGACGCGACACGCGACACGGTGGACGGCTCTGATAAAGTTGAGAGATTTAGTAGTTGATAATCAACAGTTTGGTGCTTTAATTTAGGTTTGTTGAGTAATATCTGCCATCATATTTTTTTACTCTTTATGTCCTGGATGCATGATTGAAAGCCAAATAAATTGCCAGAAAATGTAGCATATGTCTTTTCAATCATTACAGGTTTGGACAAAGTCAAAAGAATTGGCAGTCCGTATTTACAAGGAAAGCATCAAGTCCAAAGAGTTCAAAGTAGATTTTAGCTTTCGAGATCAGATACGACGAGCAGCCGTTTCAGTACCATCGAATATTGCAGAGGGTTATGAGATGGGAACCAACAAACACAGTATTCATCATTTTAATGTAGCAAAGGGCTCTTGTGCGGAGCTAATCACTCAAATTATTATCGCTCATGATATTGGGTATTTGACTGATCAAATCGCTCGCGATCTCATAGACGATGCTAATCATGCCTTGGCAATGCTTAAAAATCTGATTCGCTCCAGAAAAAAATATCTTTAATCAGGGACGTTCACGCCGTGCAGCGTTTTGCGTCCACCGTGCAGCGTCAACCGCTAACCTTCAAGCTGAGATCCAAACTCCGCACCGAATGCGTCAAGGCCCCCACCGAAATAAAATCCACGCCGGTCTGAGCGACCTCCCGCAGGCGTTCGCGGGTGATGCCTCCGGATGCTTCTACTTCGAAGCGGCCGTCGATCAGGTCAACGGCCTTTTTCATGGTCGGTGAATCAAAGTTGTCGAGCATGATACGGGTAACCTGGCCGGTATCCAATACTTGCTGTAGCTCGTCGAGGTCACGCACTTCTACGGTGATGTTGAGGTCGAGGTCCTTTTCCTTCAGGTAGGATTGTACGCGTTCGATGGCGGGACGTATGCCGCCACAGGCATCGATGTGGTTATCCTTGAGCATGATCCAGTCGTAGAGGCCGTCGCGGTAGTTGGAGCAGCCACCGAGACGCACGGCCCATTTTTCGAGGAAGCGCAGGAGGGGCGTGGTCTTGCGGGTATCGAGCACCCGTACCGGGAAGTCGCCTACCTCCTGAGCGTACTGCCGGCTCATGGTAGCGATGCCGCTCATACGCTGCATGGTGTTGAGTACCAGACGTTCGGCTTTCAGCAGGGCCTGGCTGTTACAGGTGACCTGGAAAGCGATGTCGCCCTCGCGAATGGTATCGCCGTCCTGTTTGTGAATAATCAATTCGGCATTGGGGTCAACGGTTTCAAAGATCTGGCGAGCGACGGCTACGCCGGCCAGTACACCCTTGTCTTTCACCAGGAGGCGGGCGGTGTCGCGTTTGTCGGCGGGAATACAGGCCAGGGAGGTGTGATCGCCTTCGCCAACGTCTTCGGTGAGTCCGGCGGTAATAAAGGCTTGAATTTGCTGGGTCAGTTCTGCGGTCATAGGACGGTGGTGTACTTGGTGGGCGATGAAGATACGGGCTTTCCCAACGAAAAAAGCGATCATCCGGGCAGGAATGATCGCTTTTTTCTGCCTTTCGGCAAAAATCAGAACAGGACGCCAATTGTGATGGTCAGCGAGTTGTTCTGAGTATTGGAATCTTCTTCGCGGCGTTGCCCGGTATTCTCGTCAATGAACGTACCATCGTCCTTATTCATATCGGTAAAGCCCAACTGAAAGGCGAGGCCACCAACGAGGGCCGTATTTTCCGACAGGGAATATTCGATACCGGCACCAATACCCCAGGCCAGGTTGAGGGCACCTACGTCGGGGCCAATGTCAATATTTTTGGCATCGTTACCGATACCGCGACCTTCGATATCGCCTTCGGCGCTGGTATTAATACCCAGTGTCAACATCGGCTGCAGGTAGTAGCGCAGGTATCCGAATTCCCGGGTACGCATCTTCAGTCCGATGGGTATTTCCAGGTATTGCAGGTTGTAGCGCAGGTTGACGCCCTGGGGCAGGGTATCGATATTGGGCAGACCCAGGTCGGAGTTCACCCAGTAGGCACCGCTGTTGTCGTGCTGGAGCTGACCACCGGCATTGAAGTGGAAACCTATCCCGGTAGTAATGGCGTAGTTTTCCTGAAAATTGAATTCACCCAGTAGTCGCAGCTTGAGACCGAGGTTGGTACCACTGCGGTTGATCTTGTTATCATTGGTCGTAAGCCAGGAAAAAGAAGGACTTGCCTCCATTCCAAAGCGCACCTGGCTATACTGGGCGCTCAAATGGGAGTAGAACAGCAGTAAAGCAGCTGTCAGGACAATAATTCTTTTCATTGTGCGTAGTTTTTTGAGTGTGTTTTGGGCCGCAGTAGCCGTTGCTGCCTGACGTCCCAAGTCGTTTTTCGTGTTGGTTCGGAAAACCGGCCAACGCTGCCATTTTTCTTTTTGGCGAAAGCCGAAACCAGCCGGTCGGTACGTTTAAGAAACGGAATAACGGTACCACTGTTGTCTGTTCAGGACCAGTTCCTGCCATAAATTTACTTTTCTAACCCAATAATTTGCCACTATGCAACGAATCCTGGTGATTCTTTTGGTAGTCCTCGGGCTGGCAACTTCCTGCCAGCAGGAAAGCCGAACCGATGTACCGGATGTAAGCGATATAGAGGTCGAGGTCGATATTCGTCGTTTCGATCAGGAACTCTTCTCGCTCGATACGAACCAAATGGCCACTGAGCTGGCCGCCCTGGAGGAACGCTACCCGTTTTTTTCCTCTATCTATTTCAATCGCATCCTGGGAACGCGGGATCCGGAGGTCGCCCCCCAGGGCCACGAAGCATTTATCCGGGGTTTTATCAATTATCCTACCGTACGTAAGTTGTACGATACTATACAGATGGTTTTTCCGACCCTCGACCCTTACCGCGAAGATTTTGCGCAAGCATTCAGGTATTTCCAGTATTACTATCCGGGGCAACCCGTACCGGATGTGACCACCTACTTATCGGAATATTCCATTGGCGCCTTTATCTACGGGGATAACCAACTGGCAGTCGGACTCGATTTTTTCCTGGGAGCCGATTATCCCTATCAGAAGTACTATCCCAATAACCCCAATTTTTCGGCTTACCTGACGCGCTCCTTCACTCCTGAACACCTGGTCACTAAGACCCTTCGCCCCCTGGTTGATGATCTGACCGGACAGGGAAGCGGCCAGTCCCTCCTCGATATGATGGTCCATAACGGTAAGAAGCTGTACTTGCTCGACCACCTACTCCCCGAAACGCCCGACAGCATCAAGCTGGAGATGACCGGCGCACAGGTGGAATGGCTGAAAGAGAATGAGCGCGGTATCTGGGCTTTTTTCCTGGAGGAAGATCTGCTCTATTCTGCCGAATGGCAGGAGGTGCGTAAATACGTGGATTACAGCCCCAATTCACCGGGTATGCCACCGGAAGCACCCGGTCGTACCGGTAACTGGCTGGGCTGGAAAATCGTTTCGGCCTATATGAAGCGTTTCCCCGAGACGAGTATGCAGGAGTTGATGGCGCTGCGGGATGCCCAGGAGCTGCTCACCGAGTCAAGGTATAAACCGGCGTTGTAGGTGCTTTAGAGGGTTATGTTCGGGGTATTCACGCTGGGAGTAACGGCCGGGTATGCTTGTTTCCAAATCGGTTCTTCTGATTTGTCGTTTACTTCATGCAAACAAGCATCCCCGGCGGAATTATGTGTTTGGAGGATCAATAATTCTTCGCTCCAATCTGGTCCAGATTTTAGGACACGCTGCTTATTCCTGTTCGAAAAAAAAACGAAGGTAATGCCACAAATTCACGAGCTAGCGAACAGGAATAAGCAGCAGTGCCAATCTTGATCCATTCCGTATCTTTGCGAAAAGTATTAAACCAAAGCACGCCACCAGGCGTCTACTGTACGGAGTTAAAACAGGCATAACTATGATGACCCGAACCATTCCACTGGTTGATCTATCCACATTTACGCAGGGCGATGCGGCTCAGCGGCAGGCTTTTGTCCAAAAACTGGGCGATGCATTTCACACCATTGGTTTTGTGGGTGTGGTAAATCACGGTATTCCCCAGTCCCTGATCGACGATTTCTACGCGGCTTCGAAAACTTTTTTCAATAAGGAGGAGGCGATTAAGCGCAAGTATGAGATCGAAGGCATGGCTGGTCAACGCGGGTACACCTCTTTCGGTAAGGAGCACGCCAAACAATCGAAGGTAGCGGACCTCAAGGAGTTTTTCCAGATTGGCCAGGAGGTAGAAGGGGAGGATGTGGATAAGGATCGCTACCCCGACAATGTGGTAGTGGCGGAGGTGCCTGAGTTCCTGGACCTCGGGATTAAACTGTATAAGTCGTTCGAAAAAGCAGGAGCCGAACTACTGCGGGCTATCGCCATTCACCTCGATCTGGGCGAAGATTATTTCGATGAGAAGATCCACAACGGCAACAGCATTTTACGGGCTATTTACTACCCCCCGATTAAGCAGGAACCCGCCTCGGCCATCCGGGCGGAGCAGCACGAAGACATCAACCTGATCACCTTGCTGGTGGGGGCTTCTGCCGGTGGTTTGCAGTTGCTGAACAAGCACGGCGAATGGCAGAATATCGTACCCGAGCAGGGAGAGATCGTGATCAATGTAGGCGACATGCTACAGCGCCTCACGAATAACTACCTGAAGTCGACCACCCACCGGGTGGTGAATCCGCCCCGGGAAGAGTGGCACAAGCCGCGCCTGAGCATTCCGTTTTTCCTGCACCCGCGATCCGAGATGGATCTGTCGTGCCTGGAAAGCTGCATCACCGAGGACAACCCGCGGGCGTATGAGGCCATTACGGCGGGCGGTTACCTGGATGAGCGCCTGAGGGAAATCGGGTTGAAGAAGTAATTGTGGAGCCGCAAATTGCATTTTTGTGAATTCTGTGTTAATATGGGTTCCCGGGAGTAATTTGATTGGTCAAATTACTCAGTTGTAGGTATATTTGATGAGCGAACGACCGGCTTTGTCCACTACACCGAATTGGTGTATTTTTGCACAAATTAAATGACGAATTATGGAAACGATATTGCTTTTTAACTTCCTGGGACCGGAGATGCTGGTTGTCTTTTTGGCCATCCTGCTGTTGTTCGGTGGAAAGAAAATTCCCGAACTGATGCGTGGTATCGGACGTGGTATCCGGGAGTTTAACACGGCACGTTCTTCACTGGAGCAAGAGTTGCAAGACGGTATGCGTGAGCAAGAGCGCCAGGAAAAAGAGAAAGAGCGCGTTGAGCGTACAAAAGCTGAATAACAATACGCTGCTACCAATAAAAAAGCCCTTCCGCATACACGGAAGGGCTTTTTTGTTTGTATACCTGACGGAGAGTTATTTCTTGCGGCGGAACAGGCGTCCGAGCAGGTTGGTGCCGATCCGGGTTACGTCGTCGGAGATATCTCCGTCGCCGTCCTGATCGATAAAGGAGGAAATGAGGCTGCCTGCCATCCCTCCGCGCTGCTTTTGTTCCTGGGCGGATCCGTTGAGCAGGCTCATCAGGTCTCCTACATCCAGGCCGTTCTGCTTTTTAGTCTTACCGAGGGCACCCATCACGAGCGGGGCCAGCATGGTCATCAGGTTCCCGGTTTTATTATTGTCGAGGCCGGCCATCTGGCTGACCATATTGATTACATTCCCCTGGTTGTTTCCGAGCAGGTGATTGAGGATGCCGGAACCATTGACCATTTTTTGGTTATCGGGCTGGCGTTGTCCGGACAGGAAACCCATGGCATCCTCGAGGATACTACCGTCGTGGTCGCGCTCGAGGGCATTGGCCAGGTTTTGAGCCTGTTCGGGCTTTTTGGCGTTGCGGGCCATGGCACCCATCAGCGCACTGATGGCACCTTCGGCAGCTACGCGCGTTTGTTGCTTATCGGCACCACCGATCTGCTGGCTAAGTTGGTCGATGAATGAATCGTCGTTGAGTTGGCTTTGTAGTAAGCTCAGAAATTGATTAGACATGATCTTATCGGGTTGTTTTGTGTAAAAAGCTGGTTGATTGGCAGGATCGGGGTTAAGACGGTGACTTTCGTTCCAGGTCACACATTCTACATTAAGGTAGGTAAAAACTGTGGAAAGAAGATAAAAAAAGCAGAGCCGGGGGTTGGACTCTGCACCTTAATGGGATTTGATTGTGGTTGCATCGCTTAGATACAAACATCGACACTAGAGAGATTGCGGTAAAGGTGCAGGTGTATAGGCTTATTTTTTGCGTTGGTTCGTAAAAACACCCATATAACGCCGGTGGGTAACTTTTATTGTGCCGGGGCGTTGGTTTTTTTAGTGCTTCGTTCTGCGCTGGGTAGGTGGACTCTTCCTCATTTCTCCCTCAACGGCGATCTTTTTGTGAGTACGACCGTAATATCGGGAGAAATGAGGAAGGGCTATCGCGCTGGTCATTTTCCGATTTTCCCTGCCGCCGAAGCCCATTGGACTTCCGATTTCCGCTTTCTTACTACCCTCACCCTGCCCTCTCCCGGTCCCGGATGTTTATGTCCCTTGCGGGGAACCTGGCTTTGGGGGAGAGGGTGCTACGATCGTTCTTTGATAGTCAGGCTCTACGCACTATGCCCGATGCACTACGCTATCAAGGGCAAAGGTTAAATAAGAAGCATAACGCACGGTTTTGAGCAAGCCCGTCTCTACAGTCCCAGTGCTCTTTAGTCTTCATCTTTACCCTCACCCTGGCCCTCTCCCGGTCCCGGAAGTTCATGTTTCTTGCGTAGTACCTGGCTTTTGGGGAGAGAGGGTGTAACGATCGATCTTTGATAGTCAGGCTCTACGCACTAAGCTCTACGCTCTACGCCCCATGCACTACGCTATCAAGGGCAAAGATCAAAGGGAACGCATCAAAGCTCGGGAATAGAAGCAAATCGATCTCTTTAGTCCTAACCCTCTTCGGTCGCTAAATTACCCAACCCGTGTAGGGATATCCCCGGTGAAAAGCACTAAATCGACTTCCCAATTTCTGCCAGGGAACGCAATGGTCCTAGTGGTGACAAAGAACCATTCCTGGAAGAAATTGGGAAGAGTCCACCCCGTCTCTCTGAACCAATCGACGTTCTTTCCGTATACGTAAACAAGCTGTTAAGCAATATCATTCTCTGCAAAGGTGTTGTAAAAAATGTATTTTGCCTTTCGGCAAAAATGGCCCATACGCATCCCGAGACCGACGAACACCTGTTAAATGTGAACAAACCGCTAGCTATGTACACCCGCTCTACGCTGATTCTGCTCTGCCTGATCCTGACTACGGCTGTCTGGTCAAACAACGATCGCGAGCTCAATGATGCCGCCATTACCGAACGCATCGAGAAGATGGAAAGTGAGATCGTACGACCACGCTACGACAATGTTGTCCGCTCGTACCTGCGTACGTACACCATCCTGGATCGCGGCAAGGCCGAACGTATCCTGGGGCACCAGTTGATGTATTTTCCGATCTTCGAGGAATACCTGGATCGTTACAATTTGCCGGACGACCTAAAATACCTGGCCGTTGTCGAATCCGGACTCATCCCCGATGCCCTGTCGCGGGCCGGTGCTAAAGGACTGTGGCAGTTCATGGAACCCACCGGCGAATATTTTGGTCTGACCGTCGACGAAACCATAGACGAGCGCTGCGATGTATATAAATCGACCAAGGCGGCTATGGAATACCTGGACCGCCTGTACAAGCGCTTCGACGACTGGGAATTGGCGATCGCCGCCTACAATAGCGGTGGCGGCCGCGTGAGCCGTGCCATGAAGCGCGCCCGCAGCAAAGACTTCTGGACCGTCAAAAACTACCTGCCGCGCGAAACGCGCAATTACGTGCCGGCCTTTATCGCCGCTACGTACCTCATGAAATACTACGAAGCGCACGAGCTTACACCTCGTTACCCACACCTTGATATGCAGCTTACCGGTCGCTTGAACGTGCAACGCGAACTGCATTTCTACGAGGTAGCCCAGGCAACGGGTCTGCCTATCGACCTGATCGAATACCTGAATCCTGCGTATCGCAAAGGATTCATTCCCAACTCCCGCAGCGGTATGCCTTTGGTGGTACCCCAGCGGGTAATGGAAAAAATGCAGTACTTCCTCGACCACGTCGATTCCGACGAGCAACTGCGCAACGAAGTGTACAGTACGCCGGTCTTCCATTCCGTACCGGGGTCCGAATTGGACCGTGCCTACGCTCCGCTATCCTATATCCTGCAGCCGGGCCAGACCATGCACCAACTGGCACTAAGTCTGGGTTGTACGGTACAACAGCTCTTCGTATGGAACCAGATCACACCGGAACAAGTACGACCCGGCATGGAACTGATCGCGTACCGTCCGCAGATCGAGCAGGTGGAACGTGAGCGCGCCAGCTTCTACGCGTCCACCATGCTGCCCGGAAGAGCCTACCAGGGCTCCCTGAAATCTGTGGGATTGACCGGGAACATCTACGAGGAAAAGATCAACCGCTTCCTGTATCAGGGGAATTACCTCTTCTTCTGGGTGGAGCGGGACATGAATGCACACGAGCTCTCCGAAATGCTGCCCGGCATCAGTATCCACGACATTATGCGCCTCAATGGATTCGAATCAGCCACCAAAAAGCTGAAGCCGGACGATAAGGTGAAGATAAAGCGACGGTAAACGCTGGACGGTATACGGGACTTGGAAAGACTGAAGGGAAGCGAAGAGACTCCAGAGACAGGAGAGAAGTGTACCCGCTAAAGCCCATTCGGGCGTATGCCTTCTGTGAAAGTGGGATAGGACGAAGGAGACGTCGCTCCACGCTCTTTGCCCAGCTCAACAAAGAGCAATGCTAAGGACATAAGCATTAAAGAAATGTAGCCGAGGGCAGG
The DNA here is from genome assembly GCA_964342305.1 of uncultured Saprospiraceae bacterium. Taxonomy (GTDB): domain Bacteria; phylum Bacteroidota; class Bacteroidia; order Chitinophagales; family Saprospiraceae; genus DT-110. The sequence continues at coordinate 35,392 of CAYFGK010000048.1, forward strand.
ACAATCTCTCTAGTCCCCGTTCTCTTTGGTCTCTCCGGTCGCTAAAGGTCTCTACAGTCCCTGTGCTCTATAGTCTTCTTCTTTACCCTCACCCGGTCCCGGAAATCTATGTCTCTTGCGGAGTACTCAGCTTTTTGGGGAGAGGGTGCCGCGATTATTCTCTGATGGACCAGGCTCTACGCTCTAAACACTACGCTATCAAGGGCTATGATTAAATAGGAAGCATACCTCCATGGTTTAGAGCAAGCCCGTCTCTATAGTCTCAGTGCTCTTCGGTCTCGATCTTTACCCTCACCCCATCGCCCTGTGAAATGGCTTCAGCCCTTACTTCGTAAGATTTCACGGGGCAAGCCCTCACCCGGTCCCGGAAATCTATGTCTCTTGCGGAGTACTCAGCTTTTTGGGG
>CAYFGK010000048.1:35897-46487 GCA_964342305.1 uncultured Saprospiraceae bacterium
AGGGCTATGATTAAATAGGAAGCATACCTCCATGGTTTAGAGCAAGCCCGTCTCTTTAGTCTCCGTGCTCTTGAGTCGCTTTAGTCTCCGTGCTCTTGAGTCTCTTTAGTCTCCGTGCTCTTGAGTCGCTTCAGTCTTTGTGCTATTTGGTCGATGGAGTTCCCCGCCAGTTTAGGGATGTGCCCGGTAAAAAACATTACACCTACTTCCGACTTCCAACGGTTTGGCAGAAATGCAAAAGCTCATGCTCCTTTAGATGAGCGCCCATCAACTGTATACCTACGGGAAGACCGTTCGAGTGGGTGGCCAGGGGGAGAGCCATAGCCGGAATACCCGCCATATTGGCCTGAACGGTAAAGATATCGGCCAGATACATGGCGGTGGCATCCTCCTGCTTGTCGCCGAGTTTCCAGGCGGTGCCGGGAGAGGCTGGCATTAGGATGAAATCGTAGTCGTCGAGAATGGCGCGGGTGCGGTCGTAGATAAGGCGACGTACCTTTTGCGCTTGCGCGTAGTAGGCATCGTAATAACCGGCACTCAGGACGAAGGTGCCGAGCATGATCCGTTTTTTTACTTCGGGACCAAATCCTTCGGTGCGCGTTTTGCGGTAAGTATCGAGCAGGGTGGTGGCGTCGGAACTGCGGTGGCCGTACCGTACCCCGTCGTAACGCGACAGGTTGGAAGAGGCCTCGGCGGTAGTGAGTACGTAGTAGGCCGGAATGATGGCATCGAGGTAATCGAAATCGACCGGCTCCACGGTATGGCCCTGCTCCCGCAATCGATCCACGAAGGCCTGGTTGTGTCGGGCGATCTCGGGGTCGAGGTCTGGATGCTCGAAGGCCGAGGGGAAGTAGGCAATCTTTTTGGCGGAAGCCGGTAAATCCCTGGTATAGTCGGGGACCTCCGATTGGCTGGCCGTGGCGTCGTACTCGTCGGGACCGGCCATGACCTGCAGGGTGCGCGCAATATCCTCCACCGAATGGGCGAGCAGGCCGATCTGGTCGAAACTCGATCCGTAAGCGAGCAGACCGTGACGCGAGATGCGTCCGTAGGTGGGTTTGAATCCATAGACCCCGCAGAAGGCCGCCGGTTGCCGCACCGAACCACCGGTATCGGAACCCAGGGCGACCAGGCAGGTATCGGCCTGAACGGCTACCGCGGCACCCCCCGACGATCCACCGGGTACGTGCTCCGGATTAGCGGCGTTGCGGGTAGGGCCAAAGGCCGAATGACTGTTGTCGGAGCCCATTGCCATCTCGTCGCAATTCGTGCGCCCGATCACGATGGCGCCGGCTTCGATCAGTCGCTGTAGGGCCGTGGCCGTGAATTGGGATTCAAAGCCGTCGAGAATCCTGGAAGCACCCTGTACGCCGTGATCCTTCAGGCAGATCACATCTTTATGCGAGACGACCAATCCGAACAGCGGGGGCAATTGCTGGGGGTCATCGGTCAGTAGCAGGTCCTGCGCCTTAGCCTGCTCCCGCGCTTCATCCGCGTACACCTCCAGATAGATGTTCAGGTGGCGGGTCGCTTCGATCCGCTCCAGATAATGGTCGACCACCTCCGCTACGGTCAGCGATCCGCTGCGCAGTTGATCCTGAATACTGGTGAGGGAGGTGAATCGGATGTTCATAATTTTTAATTGACGTATCGACTTAATTAAAAATTAAACACTAAAAATTACTCATTCAATTTTTCAATGATCTGGTCCAGTTTGTACTCCGTCTGTTCACCCGAAGCCATGTGTTTCAGGGCCAGCTGACCACTCGTCATTTCGTTGGAGCCGATGATCACCACGTACTCCGCATGGCGGTTGTTGGCGTACTTCATCTGCTTTTTCATCTTTACGGGATCGGGGTAGAGCTCGGCGTTGATGCCGGCGGCCCGCACCTTGTTCAGACAACGGAAGGCGTAGGTATGACTGGCGGGGTCGAAGGCCAGGAATAGCAATTTGAGCCGCTCGGCCGAATCGGCGGGCCATAGCTCCAACTCGTCCAGACAGTCGTAGATGCGGTCGAACCCAAAGCTAACGCCCACCCCGCTGGTGCCCTGCATACCGAATACGCCGGTGAGATCGTCGTAGCGTCCGCCACCGCCGATGCTGCCCATCTTAACGCCCTCGGCCTGCACCTCGAAGATGCAACCGGTGTAGTAGTTGAGTCCGCGGGCCAGCGTCACGTCGAAGAGTACCTTATTGGTCGCCTCGTAGGTATCGAAATAGTGGTGGAAGGTCTCCAGCTCGTTGATGCCCTTTTTGCCGGTTTCGCTGTCGCTAAAAAAGGGCTTCAGCTCATCGAGGGTTGTCACCTGCAGGATCTGCTCAATAGTATCGATGGCCGAATCGCTGATGTTGCGCTTGCGCAGCTCGTCTTTCACGCCATCCATGCCGATCTTGTCCAACTTGTCGATGGCGATGGTCATATCCATAAATTGATCGGCAATACCGGCGGCATCGGCAATACCGGCCAGCACCTTGCGGTTGTTCACCTTGATGGTCACCGGCAGGTTCAGGTTGCCAAACACCTCATCGTAGATCTGCACCAGCTCGGCCTCGTTCATCAGGGAATCGGAGCCCACCACATCCACGTCGCACTGCACAAACTCCTGATAGCGTCCCTTCTGGGGACGATCGGCCCGCCAAACCGGCTGCATCTGGTAGCGCTTGAAAGGAAAGGGAATATCGTTTTGGTGCATCACCACAAAGCGGGCGAAGGGCACCGTAAGGTCGTACCGCATCCCCCGCTTGGAAATGCTGGACACGAGAGCGGCGGAGTCTTTGGCTTCCAGGGCTTCCTGATCGGCTTTGCGCAAAAAGTCGCCGTTATTAAGGACTTTGAACAGCAATTGATCCCCTTCGTCTCCGTACTTACCGGTCAGGGTCGACAGGTCTTCCATGGAGGGCGTCTCGATGGGCTGGAACCCATACTTCACAAACACCCTCCGGATAGTATCGAAGAGGTAATTGCGGCGATTCACTTCCTGGGGACCAAAATCACGGGTACCTTTGGGGATGGATGGTTTCATATTTGAATGCTAAGTGCTCAATGCTAAATGATGAATGCTCAATGCTAAGTGCTCAATGCTAAATGATGAATGCTCAATGCTCAATGATGAATGCTCAATGCTAAGTGCTCAATGCTCAGTGCTCAATGCTCAATGCTCAATGCTCAATGCTCAATGCTAAGTGCTCAATGCTAAATGATGAATGCTTTCCCCGCCCGCCGAAGTCCGTACGGACGAAGGCGGGCTGACTTCAGACCTCTAACTTCTGACTTCAGACTTCAGACTTCTAACTTCTGCCCTCTAACCTCTGACTTCTGACTTCAAACCTCTGACTTCTGACTTCTGACTTCTGACTTCAAACCTCTGACTTCCGACTTCTAACTTCTGCCCTCTGCCCTCTATATCGCTGCCGTAAACTGCTTCAAAAACCGAATATCGTTCTCGAATAACAGGCGGATGTCGCCGATGTCGAAATTCTGCAGGGCGGTGCGTTCGATGCCCATGCCGAAGGCGAAGCCGGTGTAAATGTCGGGATCGATATTACAGTTGGCCAGCACGTTGGGGTCGACCATGCCGCAACCCAGGATCTCCAGCCAGCCGGTGCCCTTGGTGAGGCGTTTGGTGCGCTCGGTGTCGGTGCCGAGGTAGACGTCCATCTCGGCGCTGGGTTCCGTGAACGGGAAATAGCTGGGCCGCAGACGGATCTCGATATCGGGACCGAACATCTCGCGGGCGAAATGATAGAGCGTCTGCTTGAGGTCGGCAAAGGATACGCCTTTATCGATATACAACCCTTCCACCTGATGGAACTGACAGTGGGAGCGGGCCGAGATAGTCTCGTTGCGGTATACGCGTCCCGGGGCGATAATGCGAATGGGCGGTTGGGTGCTGGTCATTACCCGCGCCTGCACGCTGGAGGTGTGGGTACGCAGCAGCATTTCGGTACTGTCTTTCAGGTAGTAGGTATCCTGCATATCGCGGGCCGGGTGATCTTCCGGGGTATTCATGGCCGTAAAGTTGTGCCAGTCGTCTTCCACTTCCCGTTCTTCGGCTACCGTGAAGCCGATCCGCTCGAAAATGCGGATGATGCGGTTCATGGTGATGGAGACGGGGTGGCGCGATCCCACCTCGATGGGCTCACCGGGCGCGGTAAGGTCGAGGTTGGCGGCAGCGGCTTCCTCGGCGGCCGCTTCGGCCTGGACCTTGGCGGCCTCGTATTTGGCTTCGGCGGCACCTTTGATCTCCTTGATCAGGAGGCCAAAATCTTTTTTCTGGTCGCCGGGAATATCCCGCATTTTACCCATCAGGGGCTTCACGATATTTTTCGATCCGAGGTACCGGATGCGGAATTGCTCCACTTCTTCGGGGGTCGCGGGGGAGGCGGCATCGATCTCGGCCAGAATGGCTTTTCCTTCGTCGAATACGTTGGCCATGTGTTGTTTGTTTTTTCAGGCTGCAAAGATAGGGAAAATGGTTCAAGGTCCATGGCTTACGGCCTACGGAATGTGGTAGACGGTTCACGCGCCACGGCCTACGGGAGACGGTAATACAGGAGCGCTGATCCTCCGGATCGCGCACACGGTAACGATATACGACAGAGTAGATTCCATATCGCGGCCTTTATACTTCCTGGATAATACGATCATATAAAGCAGGCGGCTGAGGAGATGCAGACGTTTTTAGCTAAGTACTATTCATGGAATCCGTACTTGGAAAAACTTGTTTTCCTGCGCGATCCAGCAACACCTTCACTGAAGTTTCGGTAGCCAGGGAAGGATCAGCGCGTCTTTGGATTCAATTTTTGTACCTCCTTTATCTGGAAGCATTTCTATCAAAAGGTGTTCTCGTGTGCGCGATCCGGAGGATCAGCGCTCCTTTCCCATCCGTCTTCCGTAGGACGTGCAGCGTTTTCCGTATAATTCGGTACTTACCCAAAAAGTTCCATCTTAACGCGTATGCAGACACTTCTTCGCCAGATCGATGTTCATGATGCCCGTCAGTGGGTACTATTTTGGGTGGTATTCGGACAGGTGGGGTTGATCTGGGCACCCGCTTTTTTGTCGATCAGTATGGCGGGGATCCTGGTTACGGGGTTGGTGACCTGGGCCCGGGGCGGCTGGCATCCGCGGCGGCATCCGATTGCGGTGCGCCGGTCACTACTCATTTTGACCCTCCTCTTTTGGCTGTTGCTGCCGGGCGCTATTGGTCTGGAAGATACCGGCTACTGGCTTAGCCGACTGCGCATCAAGGTGCCGCTGTTGGTGGTGCCGATGAGTTTTTTATTGCTGCCACCGCTCACCGACCGACAGTGGTGGGGATTACACGCGGTCTTGCTCGCTTTGCTTTTTGGCGTAAGCCTGCAAATAACGGTAACCTACCTGCAAGACTTTGCGGCCATCAACGAGCTGGTTAAGCAGGGGCAGCCTTTACCGACACCCGGTAACCACATCCGCCTGAGTCTGTTGCTGGCCTACGGGGTGGTGAGTGGGATATTATTGTTTCGGAGCCTTTCGGCAAAAAGGTCCTCCCCGGGCCGCTGGTGGGTAGGCGCAGTGGTGGTAGTCCTCTTTGTCTTTCTGCACATCCTGTCGGTGCGCTCGGGCCTGGCGGTACTGTACGGAGCCTTGCTCGTACTGCTCGCCTACGAAGTGCTGCAACGCGGCCGCTGGAAGCTGGCGGCGGTGGGCCTGGTGCTTTTGGTGAGTGTGCCGGTATTGGCCTATAAAATGGTGCCCAGTTTTTACAATAAGATCAACTACGCCAAATACGAGTTGTGGATGCAACGGCAGGGCGAAGCCCACGATCAGCTCAGCGATGCGGGGCGCCTGCTCAGTTGGCGGATCGGCTACGACATCTGGCAAGCCCATCCGTGGCTGGGCGTAGGGCCCGGTAACCTGAAGCAGGAGGTCATGGCGGTCTATGCCGAAGATTACCCGGGCGTTACCCGCAAGCGCATGCCCCACAATCAATTTTTGTCGGTAGCGGCCGGCAGCGGTATCGTGGGATTGCTGGTGTTCCTGTTTGCTTTGGGCTACCCGCTGCTAGGCAATAGCAACTGGCGAGATCCGCACCTGGGCGCCTTTTACGTGATCATCCTCGCCTCCTGTCTGGTGGAAAATACACTGGAAAATGCGGAAGGGGTCGGGTTGTTTGTGTGGTGGGTTGCGTTGCACGTGACCACTGAGGCACAAGGTCACTAAGGGGCACAAAACGAAGTGATCTAAGTGCCCTTAGTGTCTTAGTGGTATCCCGCGAAAGAAAATTCCCCCCAACCCCTTTTCGTTTACTGTGAAAATGGTACATTTGAGAAAACGTTAGTACGCTGACAGGCTATATAAAGCATATTCCCATGATCTCTGTTGCCCCCCAACGAGAACAAAATGAAACCATCAACCAGTTATGTGATACCGAGCCCCGGTGGTTCGCGGTATACACACGTTATAAGCGTGAAAAACTGGTACTGAAGGAGCTTCAACGGCGGGGCATCAATGCCTATCTGCCACTACAGACCGTCACGCGGTATTATACCCGTAAAGTCAAGACGGTCCATCTTCCACTCATTTCGTGTTATATTTTCGTTCAGATTACGCGCCCCGAATACGTGCCGGTACTCGAAGTACCCGACGTGCTGAATTTCGTGCGTTTTCGGAAGGATCTGTTGAGTATTCCCGAACGGGAAATCAACATCATGCGCATGGTGTGCGGGGAAGACGTGGAGGTAGAGGTAACACAAGGACCAATGGCTCCGGGCGACCGGGTCGAGATAATGGGAGGCCGGCTGACCGGCATGCAGGGCACACTGATGGAACAATCGGGCACCCACCGCTTCGTGGTGGCACTCGATAGCCTCGGGGTGCAGTTGGCCATGGAAGTACCGAAAGAACGATTGAAACGGCTATAATACGGTGGTGATCGATCTGCCTACGCCCGCCGAAGCCCTTAATGGGCGAAGGAGGGTCCGGATCGATCTATTCAAATAAAAGTTACGATCGATCCGGAGGATCGATCACCTGAACCTTTCCCCATAAGCATCGCATTCGCCCTCCGGCGGAACAATAAAAGGTGTATCACAGCGTACTAACCCACAACGAGTAAAGCAGCTTCTTTTTGGCGAAAGCCGGAAGAGCTCAACTATATCCGGTCATGCCCATGGGTGTGGCCAACGGTAACGGTTCATGACAGGGCCTAACCGACATACACGACCATCGGGTGGCAAGTCCTCTGCGACTTTTCATAGGCGAAGCCGTATCTCCTCCGCAACCACCCGGGCCGGAATCCCGTACTGTTTTCTGTATCATAATCCCTATAACTACCCATCCCTGATATGAAAAGAGTACTCATCACCGGCGCGGCCGGTTTCCTGGGATCCCACCTGTCAGACCGCTTTATTGCCGAAGGCTGTCACGTCATTGGGATCGACAACCTGCTGACCGGATCCCTGTCCAACATCGAGCACCTGATGCCGTTGGAGCGGTTCGAATTTCACCACCACGATGTGACGAAATTCGTGCACGTGCCCGGGCATCTCGACTATATTTTACACTTCGCTTCTCCGGCCAGTCCGATCGATTACCTGAAAATGCCCATCCAGACGTTGAAGGTGGGCGCCCTGGGTACCCACAATCTGCTGGGCCTGGCCCGCGAGAAAAAAGCACGCATGTTGGTTGCTTCCACATCGGAGGTCTACGGTGATCCCGAGATCCATCCCCAGCGCGAAGACTACTGGGGGAATGTGAACCCGGTGGGCCCCCGCGGAGTGTACGACGAAGCCAAGCGTTTCCTGGAAGCCATCACCATGGCCTACCACACTTTCCACGGACTGGAGACGCGCATCGTGCGCATCTTCAACACCTACGGACCCCGCATGCGGGTGGAAGACGGGCGCGTACTGCCCAACTTTATCAGTCAGGCCATCCGCGGCGAAGAGTTGACCATCTACGGCGATGGCAGTCAGACCCGTTCCTTCTGCTACGTCGACGACCTGGTGGAGGGTATCTACCGCCTGCTGCTGAGCGACCATAGTCAGCCCGTAAACATCGGTAACCCCGACGAGATCACCATCGGCGACTTCGCTCAGGAAATCATCGATCTGGTGGGGAACCCCAAGGCCGGCATCACCTACAAAGACCTCCCGGTGGATGACCCCAAGGTGCGCCAGCCGGATATCAGCAAGGCCCGCGAGATCCTGGATTGGGAACCGAAGTTTACCAGGGCACAGGGGTTGGAGAAGACGTTGCCGTATTTTAAAAGAGAAGTGAAGGTAACACTCACCCCCTAGCCCCCTCTCTCAGAGATAGAGGGGGAACCGATCATCTTGCAAAGGACTCCCCTTCCCTTTTTCGAAGGGAAGGGGCCGGGGGATGGGTTTTGCCTCAAATCTTATTTCACAGGGCGAGCAAGCGAAGACGCAAGCGTACTGAAGCCACTTGAAGAAGAGTAAGAAAATACTTGTAACTGGAACGGCGGGGTTCACCCCGTGAAATGATGATAAATCAGGAAACATCCTATTATTACGTTTATGTCTTGGAGAGTAAGAAAGATGGCAAAAGATATACTGGCTATACAAGTGATTTATCATCAAGATTTGAGGCTCATTGTAGTGGAAAAGTGTCGTCTACAAAAAACCGTCGTCCGTTGCGATTGATCTACTTTGAAGGGTGTTTGTCGAGGAATGATGCGACCAAACGGGAAAAGTACCTCAAGACGCATTACGGGCACATGTATTTAGGAAAACGCCTCAAATCTTATTTCACAGGGCGAGCAAGCGAAGACGCAAGCGTACTGAAGCCACTTGAAGAAGAGTAAGAAAATACTTGTAACTGGAACGGCGGGGTTCGTTGGATTCCACTTAGCCAATGCCCTCCTCACCCAGGGCCACGAAGTTGTCGGCCTCGACAGCATCAATAACTACTACGATGTGAGTCTGAAGGTGGGACGGCTGGAGGCGGCCGGTATACCGCGGAAGGAGATCGCCTATAAGGAGATGCTGCAATCAGCTACCCAGCCGGGCTATCGCTTCATGCAGTTGAAGCTGGAGGACCGGGTGGCGGTGACCGACCTGTTCCGGGAAGAGCAATTCGACCAGGTGGTGCATTTGGCGGCCCAGGCCGGTGTGCGCTACAGCATCAAGAACCCACAGGCGTACATCGACAGTAATATTCAGGGATTTATGAACATCCTGGAAGCCTGTCGGCGGCAGCCGGTGGAGCATCTGGTATACGCCAGCAGCTCCAGCGTGTACGGGCTGAACCAGAAGATCCCCTTCAGCACCGATGATCACGTGGACCACCCGGTTAGTCTGTACGCTGCGACCAAGAAGAGTAATGAGTTGATGGCCCATACCTACAGCCATCTGTTTGATATACCCACGACGGGCCTGCGGTTTTTCACCGTGTACGGTCCCTGGGGACGGCCCGATATGGCCTATTTTCTGTTTACCGACGCCATTCTGAATGACCGTCCGATCAAGGTATTCAACCACGGACACATGCAGCGCGACTTCACCTACATTGACGATATCGTGGAAGGCGTGATGCGCGTCATGGATCGCCCCCCGCAGGCGGATCCCGGGTACGACCGGGAGCGGTCGGAGCCGGCCCTGTCGTCGGCACCCTACCGCATCTACAACATCGGCAACAATCAGCCGGTACCGCTGATGGCGTTTATTGAGGCCATTGAATCGGCCCTCGGCAAGGAAGCGCAGAAGGAGTTGCTACCCATGCAACCGGGCGACGTGGAGACCACCTACGCCGACGCCAGTGCCCTGGTCGAGGAGTTTGGCTATAAGCCTGGAACATCGGTGGAGGAGGGTATCGGGCAGTTTGTGGACTGGTACAAAAGTTACTATAATCAATGATGAATGCTAAATGCTCAATGCTAAATGAGGGTTCCGCTTCTATTCAACATTAAGCATTCAACATTCAAGCTCAGGAACTTAACCATTCGCTTTCAGGTATTTTGTACATGAACCTTTCTTCCGATCACATCAATGCTATCATTCACCTGATCAGGGCTGAGGTGCCTGAGGTACAGGTGGTGTACGTATTTGGGAGTTACGCGGCGGGGCAGGAAAATGAGCAAAGTGATCTGGATATTGCTTTTTTGGCGGAAGCCAGCTTATCGGGCTTAGCCTTGTATGATTTGCGGCAGACCCTGGCGGCGAAGTTGAAAAAGGATGTGGATATCATCCAGCTTAAAGATGCTTCCTTGGTGTTGCGCAACGAAGTAGTGCAGGGCGGTGAACCCATTTTCACGGCGGATGACTTTGATCGCCCCAATTACGAGATACTAACGATCAGTACTTTTCTGGATTTTCAGGAGACCACCCGTGCACTGCGCGAAGACATCAAGAAACGAGGATACGTTCGGAAGTAGTTTTTTATAAAAACTCACCCCAAACCCCTCTCTTTTTCCACTCTGTTAATATCTCTTGCGGACAAGTTTTATACAGGAAGAGAGGGGCTTAAATCGAGTTTCATAAAGACCCGGGGTATGTTTTTACGACGGAATAATTAAAAATTAAGCACTAGAAATCAGGACTGTACGAAACTTGATCGATAGTGTTTTTTTGGGCAAAACCCACCCTCT
>CAYFGK010000049.1:0-4694 GCA_964342305.1 uncultured Saprospiraceae bacterium
AAGTTATTTGAAAATATGGGTAGGGCATTTCGGCAAAAGACAAGGCGCGAGGAGGAAGCATCCGTACGGACGCGACCGACGAGCAACGAAGCATTTTGCCGAAAGGCACAGCCATAAATCAAAGTTACTTAGTTTACAGAGTACTTAATAAGAAGGTGCATTGAAGTGGGATAATGTTCATTTCCGATTTACTCCGTCAGTCGCTATCGCTCGTGTCCGGCCTCCGACTTCCGACTTCGTCTCCGTTTCCATCGCTTGTGGGTCCACAACCAGGTCTCGGGATTATTTTGAATCTCCTCCTCCAGCTTGCGCACGTGGAGTTCGGTGAGGGCTCCTTCGGGTTGCGTTGCTGATTGTTCTTCCAGCAATTCCAGGGTCATGGCGTAGTGGCCGCGTCCCCGACGGTGTACCTTGATGAAGAACAGGGGCATATCGAAGCGCTGAGCGATCCGCTCGGCCCCCATAAAAACAGCAGTATCCTGGTTCAGAAAGGTGGTCCAGTGTACCTTTTTGGCAAAGGTGGGTGACTGGTCACTCAGGAAGTAATAGGCAATGCGATCTTGCCGGTGCTGAATGATCCAACGGGCCGAATCGTGCTGGTTGATCAAGAGCATACCAAAACGGGAACGGGTCTTTTGCACCAGATTATCGACAAAGGCATTGCGCAGGGGCTTGTAGACGGCCCCCGTCTGGTGTGGTATTTGCATGGCCAGCGCCAGAGCCGACCATTCCCAATTGTTGTAATGTCCGGCCACGATCATAACTGAGCGCCCCTCCTCGAAATAGGGCTGCAGAATCTCCGGATTGGTCAGGGGCACCCGCTTCAAATACTCGGAACGGGGCATAGTGAGCCCGCGCAGGCTTTCGATCAGGCTATCAAAAAAGTGCCGGTAAAAACGACGCATCAATACCGTGATCTCCGCCGGCGATTTTTCCGGAAAGGACCGCTGCATATTCTGCCGGACTACCTGCTTGCGATAGCCGACCAGGCGATACCCCACCAAAAACAATATCCCCGACAGACCGTAGAGGACCCGGAGCGGGAGTTTGGAAAGAGGCCAGATAAACAGGTAATACAAGACGCGGCTCATGTCGCGAAGATAGTATTCCCAAGAGTAAAAAGCTGACCCGGCTTACCGCCATCTCCCCTTTTACAGAAAATAATCCGGCATCAGATCTACCGAATCATCCACCCGGTATTTGGAAAAATCGGTCACCCCTGCTTCGAGCAGTACGTCCTCATCGATAAAGAACTGCCCGGTCCGGGCCGTACTTGGTTGCCGCAAAATCTCGAAAGCCGCATCCCCCATAATGGCCGGGGTACGACTGCGCCGCATCAGTTCCTCGCCACCCAACAGATTCTTGACGGCCGCCGTGGCAATGGTGGTTTTTGGCCACAGGGCATTAACGGCTACTCCTTGCTCCCGGAATTCGCCGGCCATCCCCAATATACACATGCTCATGCCGTATTTTGCCATGGTGTAGGCTACGTGCGGAGCAAACCATTTTTCTTCCATATTCAGGGGAGGCGACAGATTAAGGATGTGTGGGTTATCTGCTTTCAGCAAGTGGGGAATACATTTTTGCGAAAGCATAAATGTACCCCGGGTGTTGATGGTGTGCATCAGGTCGTAGCGCTTCATGGCCGTTTGCAGGGTGCCCGTGAGTTGAATAGCACTGGCATTATTGACCAGCACGTCGATGCCACCAAAACGCTCTACGGCCTGGTTTACCGCGTACTCCACCTGATCTTCGAAGCGTACATCCATTGCGATGGGAAGCGCCTGCCCTCCGGCCTCTTCCATCTCTTTAGCAGCCGTATATATGGTTCCGGGAAGCTTGGGGTGAGGCTCGGCAGTTTTGCCCGTAACGATCACATTAGCGCCTTCCCGGGCGAGTCGCAAACCAATGGCATGACCAATTCCACGACTTGCACCAGAAATAAAAATGGTCTTTCCTTTACATTCCATAAAAAAATTTGGTATTTTTTAAGAGATTAAAGATAAAGCAAAATTACGGAACAACCTGGTTTGAGGATAGTCATGTCCTTGTCGTTTCTCATCATCCTTTAACCCGATCTATGTCGGAGAAAACCAGATACAGGATCATTCAAAAAGCCGTTGAACTCTTCAATGAACGGGGATTCTACGATGTGCGCATACGTGACATTTCTACCGCTCTTGACATCAGTCCCGGCAGTATCTCCTACCATTTCCGGAGTAAGGAGGACCTTATGGAGTCCATCTACCGCTATATGCTCCACTCTCTCGACAAAGCATCGCTGGAAGAGCGACTCTACATCAAGGAAGGCCACGAACTGATCCTACCCACCATCTACCTGGACTATATGACCCGGTTCCGGTTCTTCTTTAAAGATACGCTCGACATAATCCGGACTTATCCCAAAATCGGCGACCACTATCGCCAGCACGTTCAGATGGAGATCCAGGTCATCGAAAACATGATCAGCTATGGCGTCGAAGAACAAGTGTTTATTGCCGAGCAATTTGAACACCAATACCACCGCCTGGCCAACTCCATCTGGCAGACCGTTCATTTCTGGTTTGCCCGGAATGCCATTCTGGGATATGAGGAAGATCAAATGACGGTAGTCCAGTACGTCGCCGGTATGCTCTACCCCTATTGCACCAGAGAGGGCCGGTACGGTGAAAATAATATCTACCGGGTACTCGGCGTGCAGGAACCGGTACAAACTGATTGAGACTTCTTACTTACCTTACGGTAAAAAGCCATGGACGGAACCAAGCGCAAAGACATTTATACCGGCCAACTGGTCCGCATTGTCCAAAAGCACCACCAGAGCAGCGGGGAACTCACCGAAGGCTTCGTACAACGCATTCTCACCAAATCACCTACGCATCCGCACGGCATCAAGGTCCGGCTGGACACCGGTGAAGTCGGACGGGTGAAAGAAATCCTGGACGAGGACGAATGATCGAGCAGACTTACCACACTCACATCGCTGCCGTGGGGAATTGGCATTTTTTGCCTGTTCCCGACAAGGAAGCAAAGACTTTTCGAAATGCCGGACACAAGCGTGTACTTTGCTCCCTGAATGGAGAAGAACCCTTTCATTGTGCATTAGCCAGGCAAAAGGATCGCGGATACTACATCATGCTTTCCAAACGTCGACTGAAGGAACACGACCTGACACGCGGCGACGAAGTCGACGTTCAGCTAACCGAGGATCAATCGGAGTACCAGGCGCCCATGCCCGAAGCCCTCGACGAAGTACTAAAATCGGACTACGAGGGCTACCGGGTTTTCCAAAGCCTGACCCCGGGCAAGCAGCGCAGCATAATCCACATGATCCGCCGGATCAAGTCCGTTGATCTGCAAATCGAGCGGGCACTTACGATCATTGAGAACCTGAAACTGGGCATTCGGAACAACAAAGATCTTACTAAATAGAAGAGCCCGCTGCCATTTTGTGATCTGACGATAAAGAGTTCTGCCAAACAGAAAGTGATTTTCAGATCACAAAATGGCAGCAGTTAAAAAAGGTATGGGAAACCGGCTACCCGGAACTTTCCGAAAACTCAGAGGTTGAACTAGATATGAAAGACGAAAAAGACCTGAAGGTAAAAGAATACAGCAACGACGAAGTAACCATCGTCTGGAAGCCAGAGTTGTGCTATCATTCCAAAAACTGTGTCAACAATCTCCCGGAAGTATTTGATATCAACAAACGTCCCTGGATCGATCCACAAGGGACAGAAGGGGAACGGATCATTAAAACAGTCCGCAAATGTCCTTCGGGAGCACTGACGTATTATCTCAACGAAACCGGCAAACCAATGGCCCAGGATGATCCCGCTCAGAAGAAGACCATGCACGTAATGGTGAGCCCCAACGGACCACTGATCGTCGACGGCGACGTGCAGTTGGATTTGCCCAATGGTGAACAGGTCGTCCGATCAAAAAAGGTCGCCTTATGTCGTTGCGGCGCCTCGGCCGACAAACCATTTTGTGACGGTTCACACGTCAAAATCGATTTCAAAGGATAAAAATGTCGTATGAAAATAGATCCCTCCCTCCTGAAAGTGCAACACAACCCGGACCGCAAGCGCTTTGAGGTCAAAGTCGAGAACCACCTCGCGGTGTGTGAGTATATTTTGAGCAAGACGCGCATTATCTTTACCCACACCGAGGTTCCCCCGGCTTTGGAGGGAAACGGAGTGGGTGCCATGCTCGCAAAAGCGGGCCTGGAATACGCGCGGGAACACGACCTGCGGATTATGCCGCTGTGCCCATTCGTAGCCGCCTATATGCAAGAAAACCCGGAATATAACGACCTGTTGATGCCCGGATTCAAATTAAAAGCCAAAGGATGACCAAAGATTTTGATACCCTCGTCGAAGCCCTCCAGGATCTGCGGGAGCGCGGCTTCAAACTCGACTTTGAGATCCAATCCAACCAGCTGAACTGCTCCGATGGTTCCTGCCATATGCCCGAAGAATTCAAGGTTGTAGAGCAATACCGCTTCGAAGGTATGAGCAGCACCGACGACAATTCCATCCTCCTGGCCATAGAAACCTCCGATGGCCGCAAAGGGGTTATCGTCGATGCCTACGGCACTTATTCCGACAGCCTGACGCCGGATATGCTGGAAAGGCTGCGATTTGTCAGGTAAATGGCGGTCGATCCTCTGGATCGACCAGGATCAGGCCCAG
>CAYFGK010000049.1:4794-45319 GCA_964342305.1 uncultured Saprospiraceae bacterium
CCGATCCTCAAAGATTAGGCGATCATTGCATGGCCTAAGGCCTGCCATTACCACCTCCTACATGCCGTATTGGTGATCAGGAAGGCTTATGCACTCAGGGCCTTTGGCAGGCACGGACCATGGTTTTGAACGGCAAAATACCAAATCTATCCGGTCCCTAAAGTCCCTTCTCTCTCTTCCGTCCCGTCCGTCTCTCCCGTCTCGACGCTCGATGCAGTCAATGCTGGCGAAGCAATACCGCCATGCTCCCATTATTCAGCCTCACCTCCGTCCTTTAACGAACCCCGGACAATTTCCTCCAACCAATCTATCGTTTTATAGAAGTACCTAACCCCTGCATTCCTATGAAAGCCTTCCGTTTTTTCCTCCCCATTTCCTTACTGGTTGTTCTATTAGCTTATCAGGAATATCGCCATCAGCAGTTCATTCAAGAAATGAATGCCAGCCTGACCACCTCAAGGGTACAGTTGGAGGATATTATTCAGGAGACTGAAGGTGAATTCCGGAGAATGATGGATCCTCCTTATAGAAAAAAGTTTCGTCCTGTGTATACCACGTACTTGGCTATTTCTGGTAGCATTGATAGTATTCATTCCCAGATCGAGGTTTATTCCACGGGAACCGATTCTACTCCATTGTCTTTGGAAAACTGGAAAACGTTACAGACTCAGTTCAATCACCTTCAAGAAGAAATTGATTGTTTATTTCAAGATTTGGTATACGAGCATGGTGAAGATCTCGGACTTATAAATAATGAATTGGATGGTCTTATTCAGTACTTCAAGTTCAAAGTTGACCTGTTTCATTTACCAAAAATTCATCGGGTATCATCCGAATCTTTCCAGAAAGTCAATGGAACACTTATCCTCTCTATAGCTGATCAAAAATTACGCAACATTCAATGGGAAGTATTGCAACTATCGAAAGGCTTTGTAGGTGGGAAAAAACTAAGCTGCTTCCCATTTTTAATTCCCGTCGTCCAACCCTTCGCCTCCTACTACGCCCCGGGAGATACCTTTCGGGCCATGATTAGCATTGATCACTATTTCGCCCATGGCTATAACCCCGAAAAGATCCGGTATTTTGTAAACGACCAATTAGTACCCATTGGTAAATCCTCCGGCACCGCAGCTTATTATGAATTCTACCCCATGCCCAAGGAAAATATTGACCTGACAATCCGGGTAGAATACTACGATGAGATAGACCAAAAATGGCAAGAACCGTTCCTGGGGGCGTACACCTACACCCTTCGATCTCAACTTCCTATGACCAATCACTATCAATCCGTCTCCCCTCCGAAAGAGACCATTACACCCTACGGGATGGATTAATTTGGTCCAAAAAATCATGAACCCAAAGCATGCTTGACATTCAAGTAGTATCATTTTTGGGGAACGATACAATTCTTGTAGCCTACGCTCTGTGCCCAATGCGGGCTTGGTTTTATTGGCTTTTGCCAAAAGTGGTTTATTCAGGTCAAAGGTTGCAGTCTTTAGTAAGCAGGGAAAGGCCTTTTTCACGCGGCAAGCGCAAAGATTCGCGGTGGATCGCTGTGGCTTCATCGGGTACTATTTCATGAGGTGAACCCTATGCTCGACGCACAACGCAGCCAATGCAGTCAAAACAATCGCACCATGCCCACAATATCCAGCCTCACCTCCTTCTCTACGGTCTCTAAGTCCCTTCAGTCCCTGAGTCTCTCCCGTCTCTACGCTCGTCGCCCAACGCAGTAAGAGCAGGCGAAGCAATCACGCCATTACCTTAATGTCGAGGGTCACCTCCGTCCCGTCACACCCACTCGTACTCGTACCATTCCCGGTCAAAGCTACCATCGGCGTATAAATTGATTACCGCGTAGCCGGCCCGGGTTTCGTAGTACATGGGGTCACCCCACCAGTTGCCACTCACGGCTCCGTTACACATGTAAGTAATGCCGTTGTAGGTGACGTAGTCTAGCAAGTGCATGTGTCCGCTGAGGCAGGCGCGCACGTTCCCGTGGGCCATGAACAGCTTCTGAATTTCCTGAAAATCGGTATGCATCCAGCTGCCGGGAACCGTCCAGTTACCTTCTTTTACATTGTCGGGATAGAATCCGGTGGCCGTCAGGATGGGAATGTGTGATAACACCAAAACAGGTGTGTCCTGAGAGGTCTTTTCCAGGTCCTGCTGCAGCCAATCCATTTGGGCTTCGTCCAGTTTAGCAGTGTACCAGCCGCCATTAACCGGGTGGGTCGAATCCAGCACGATAAAGTGCCAGCCTGCCCGGTCAAAGCTGTAATAAGGGCTGTCCATTTGCAGGCGGTCCTGCACATATTTTTTGCCGTACAGCGGATCGGTCTTTTCAGCTCCTGCCCAAACATCGTGATTGCCGACGCAGTGAATCATTTCCAGATCACATTCCTGACCATAGGTGTTTTCCCATAACTTCCACTGCGCATCCACCTTGGCTTTTTCTTTGACCCCCAGGGCATCCATAATGGTGTCTCCTCCGTCCAGTATGAGGTCGACCTCCTCTTTCAGCGATTGCACATGGTGCAGACAGGTCGTGTAGTTTTTGACCGCATTCCTGGTATCGGTAAGGTGCGTGTCGGTAAGGTGCGCCAGACGCAAGACACGCTTGGATTGCTTCCTTTTTTTGGCGGAAGCCTCAAAAACACCAACTCCCATAAAGGGAATTGCTCCCAACCAGGAAAACACCTCTCTTCTTTTCATTTTTCTTGTTTGAAATTGGTCATAGTGCCTGCTTTTCACCACACCCATCCTCGCCTCTTGACCGTTATAAATGATTGTATAGTTCCAGTCAAAAGTCCGCAAATGCCAACGATCCACCAATCCCGGAAGGTGAATTATTTATTAAATGTTCATTCAATTTTTTATAGCACTTAACCTAAAGTAGGACCTTGAACCATGGACCAATTTATCCGTACCTTGCTCCTAGCCAAACAAATCGCCATGTCAAGCCTAACTATCCGTCCGGCCACGGTGACCGAACTGCCTTGGGTCAACGAGCAATACCAGGCCATCAACTTTCTGCCTTCCGACCTGAGCACCGACTACATTGCCATTGCCGAATGGGAAGGCACCTCCTGCGGCATCGGTAGGTTGGTGCGCATGGAAGGCGGCCACGAAGAGTTGGGTGGGATGTATGTGCTGGGTGGCTTTCGCCAAAAAGGCATTGCCCGCAGTATTGTTAGTCATCTGCTGGCCCAACGGAATCAGCAGGCCCGGCTGTGGTGTATCCCCTTCCGGCATCTTTCGGGCTTTTACGAATCCTTTGGCTTCGAACCGGTGGGTGCTGACCATCCCGGTATACCTCCGGCTGTCGCCAAAAAAATGAATTGGTGTGATACGCATCAGGAGCAACAAACGTCCTTGCTCCTGATGCCTTGATGGTCAGGCAGGAAAGCCTTTTTCACGCAGCGAGCGCAGCCCGTACGGGCTGTGATGCGCAGGATTTCCCCCTTACTTTTCGTGCTGTGTGCTCTACGCTCGACGCCCTCTGCCCTACGCAAAAAAGAGCAGAAACCCCGCAGTCAACTAAAACCGATGCAGCCCAACCCTGGCAAGTCTCTCCAGTCACTAAGTCCCTCCCGTCTCTTCGTTCCCTCCAGTTCCTAAGTCCCAACCCTCCCGATTACGATCGCTTCGGTGCGGGAATGACCTTCGCCCCCTGCGGTACGGTAAAGTCGGGAGCCGATACAAAGGATACATTACTGATCGCAGCGCGACCAATTTGCTCGCCCATCCCTTCTGCTTCATCCCACATCCGGAAATGCCATTCCCGGGAAACGGGTATCCCGTCTACCGATTGATAATCGGCATACTCAATGGCGTGAGGCTCTTCTTCGGCTTCCTCCTGAGTGGCACTATAGGTCACGATATAGGCCATGCCCTTCAGCAGTTCGGATTCGGTATCCTGATAGGTGATGTACCAGTCGTCGGGAGCATCTCCCGTCCCGCTGGTAAAGGTCAGTTTGGCGGCCGGCATATCGGTGTTAGCACTATCCAGGGTCATGGTCCCCATATCTTCCCAATTCGTACCGGGGTCATTGAACTTAAAGGGAGCCATCATAAAATAATGCCAGGTGAAAATATCAAATCGGGCACGCGGCCATCGAGCCGTATCGGGCGACAGATATACTTGCTCGCCATCGTAGATCAAGCTGGTACCATCGGCCCGGTCCATCCGGATCTTTCCGGAGTTGGTCAGGGTCGTCAGACGGGCTTCCATCCGCTGCTGGCCTCCCCAGAACAGGGTAATGTCCATGGCGATGGCTTCTTTTTGCCGAAAGGCAGCTACCGCGTGGGCATCCAGCATAGACCGCACTATTGGTACGGAGGGCTCGGTCCGGTCGTTCACGGTGATCATCTCATCCGTGCTGTCACCAGATTCTTCCGCGGGCTGGCAACCGGCGAACAGGATAAGACTCAGAAACAGGAGTTTGGAAATGTGCAATTTCATGATGTTCGTTGGTTTTTCTCTCAAACAGGTTAATCGCCGCAAAGATCGATCATGGATTGGTGCGGTACCGTCCTGCATAAGACAGTTCAGGTTTGAGGTTTGAGGTTTGGGGTTTGAGGTAAGGCTATAGGTAACCTCTGACCTGCCTATCACCTCAAACCTCAAACCTGCGATGATAGATTTGTACAATTATTTGATATTCTAGTTCAATTGCGGTATTTTATTTCACCCTACCTTAAGGATGGATAATTTAAGTTGCAAATAGCCTAACCGCACAAACCGACAGGTAATGAAACTAACCGGGAAGCACACCTTTGACGCCCCGCCGGAAGAGATCTATACTATCCTCATGGATACCGAAGCCCTGGCGCGCATCACGCCGGGTATCACCAAATTAGAAGAAACGGATACCGACCAGTACGACGCCATCGCCGATGTGAAGATCGGCCCCGTCAGTGGTTCCTTCAAAGGGAAGGTAACACTGACCGATAAAAAACCAAATGAGGGATTCTCCATGTCGGTCTCCCAAAACAGCAAGATCGGCAATGTGAATGCCGATGTGCACATTCACCTGGAACCTGCCGGTGAACAACAAACGCAAATGAGCTTTGAAGGGCTGGCCAAAATGTCGGGTCTCCTGGCCCGCACCGGTCAACGCGTGCTCAGCGGCGTTGCCAGTACCCTTACCAAACAGTTTTTCTCGGCGATGGAAGATGAGATCAAGCAACGCGCCTGATCTCCCATCCCTGTTTTACCCCGTCCGACCTCAACAAATAAACGACTGACCATCCCTTGTTCCCCACGCTTTAGTGCATTACGCACCGGTAACACCAAAGTCGCAAAATCTTATTCTTCATACTAAAATCTCAAATCAATGAGTGTACGAATTCAGGTAACCATAAACGGTCAGTCCCGGGAAGCCGAGGTGGAGCCCCGGACCCTGCTCGTCGACTTTCTGCGCGAGCACCTGCAACTGACCGGCACCCATGTCGGCTGTGATACGAGCAGCTGCGGTGCCTGCAATGTCCTGATCGACGGACAATCCGCAAAATCCTGCACTATGCTGGCCGCCCAGGTCGACGGCAGTGAAATAATCACCGTGGAAGGTCTCGCACAAAACGGAAACCTCCACCCCATTCAGGAAGGCTTTAAGGAAGAACACGGACTCCAGTGCGGGTTCTGCACCCCCGGCATGATGATGACCGCCGTGGATCTGCTCAATCGCAACCCCGACCCGTCCGAATCGGATATCCGCCACGCCCTGGAAGGCAACTTCTGCCGCTGCACGGGCTACCACAACATCGTACGATCGGTGCAGTACGCCGCTAAAAAGATTCGTGAATCCAAAAAAGAAGCCGTAGCATGACCTACATAGGAAAATCGGTAAAGCGCGTTGAGGATAAGCGCTTTATCACCGGAAAAGGAAACTATACCGACGATATCGTGCTGCCGGGCATGCTCCATGCGTTCATCCTGCGCAGCCCCCACGCCCACGCCCGCATCAATGGTATCGATATCAGCGAGGCCGAAAAGGCCGAAGGGGTCGTCAAAATATACACGGGCAAAGATATTGCCGAGTCCGGCGTTGGTGGCATCCCCACCGGCTGGCAGGTGAACTTCAAGAATGGTGACACTATGAAAGAGCCGCCACACCCCATCCTGGTTACCGACAAGGTGCTCCACGTGGGTGACAATGTGGCCTGTGTCATCGCCGAAACCAAACAACAAGCCAAGGATGCCTCCGAACTCATCGAGGTAGACTACGAATTGCTCGATGCAGTCTCTAATCCGCGCGACGCAACCAAAGACGGGGCTCCCCTCGTACACGATGATGCACCCAACAACATTTGCTTCGACTGGGAATTGGGTAATCCCAAAGAAGAAGTAGACGCGGCCCTGGCGAGTGCCAACCACGTTACCAAACTGGAACTGCGCAATCAACGGGTGGTCCCCAATGCCATTGAGCCACGCTGTGCCATCGGTCAGTACGAGGATTCGACGGGCAAATACACCTTATATACTACCTCGCAAAACCCGCACCTGACCCGTCTGCTGATGACGGCCTTTGTACTTGGGATACCCGAGCATAAGGTGCGCGTAGTGGCGCCGGATGTAGGTGGCGGCTTCGGTAGTAAGATCTACCACTACGCCGAAGAGGCTATGATGATCTGGGCTTCCCAGCGTATCGGTCGCCCCATTAAATGGACATCGGATCGCAGTGAAGCCTTTATGACCGATGCTCACGGTCGTGATCACGTCACTACGGCCGAAATGGGTTTTGATCAGGACGGTAAGATCGTAGGGCTGCGCGTCAATACCCACGCCAACCTGGGTGCCTATCTGTCGACCTTTGCGCCGGCCGTACCCACCTGGTTGCACGGTACGCTGCTGCAGGGGGTCTACACCACACCCAAGATCCACATCGACCTCGTGGCTACCTTTACCCACACCACACCGGTGGATGCCTACCGCGGGGCTGGTCGTCCGGAGGCAACCTACCTGATCGAGCGCCTCATGGATACCGCCGCCCTGGAGATGGATATGGATCCCACCGAGTTGCGCTTTAAGAACTTCATTCCGCCTTTTGACGGGGTAGAGCAAGAGGGGTACACCACCCAAGTGGCCCTGCAATACGATAGCGGTAACTACGAAGCCGTACTCAAACGCGCGTTGGAGATGGTGGGCTACGACAATTTCCGTAAGGAACAGGAAGAGGCCCGCAAGAACGGTAAATACCTGGGTATTGGCTTTTCGACCTACATCGAGGCCTGCGGTATTGCACCTTCGGCGGTGGTTGGTGCACTGGGCGCCCGGGCCGGTTTATATGAGGTAGGTCAGGTACGCGTACAGCCTACCGGTAAGGTGAGCGTATTCACCGGTGCCCACTCGCACGGACAAGGACACGAGACCACCTTCGCCCAGGTTGTCGCCGACCGCTTCGGCATCGCGCTGGAGGATGTGGAGATCATTCACGGTGACTCCGACTCGGTCGCCTTTGGTATGGGAACCTACGGCTCCCGTTCGCTGGCAGTAGGTGGTAGCGCCATCGTGAAGAGTATCGATAAGATCATTGAAAAAGGAACCAAGATCGCTGCCCACAAACTCGAAGCGTCGGAAGAAGATATCGAGTTTGCCGAAGGAAAATGGACGGTAAAAGGTACCGATAAGAGCATCGGCTTCGGAGATGTGGCCCTCACGGCCTACGTACCCCACGATTACCCGGAAGGGGTGGAACCCGGCCTGGACTTCAGCAGCTTCTACGACCCTGCCAACTTCACCTACCCCAACGGTGCGCACATCGCCATCGTCGAGGTGGACAAAGACACCGGGAAAGTAACCCTCAAGCGCTTCATTGCGGTCGATGACGTAGGGAACGTGATCAACCCTATGATCGTCGACGGGCAGATCCACGGCGGACTGGCTCAGGGAATTGGGCAGGCCTTACACGAAGGGGCCATCTACGACGACTTTGGTCAGTTGGTCAATGCCTCGTACATGGATTACACCATGCCGCGGGCCGATGACCTGCCGAGCTTCGAGATCGACCGCATTGAGACGCCCTGCCCCCACAATCCGCTGGGAGTGAAAGGGGCCGGTGAGGCCGGAGCCATTGGTTCTACGCCCGCCGTCGTCAATGCGGTGATGGATGCCCTGCGTCCGCACGGGATCAAAAACCTCGAGATGCCGTTGACCCCCGAACGCGTATGGCAGGCCATGCAGTCTTAATCTTTTTGAAAACCCAACATTGAACGCTTTGTGAAAAGCTCTGGATGTTCTAAAACCCTCCCCAACCCTCCCTTTATGAAGGAATTCGGGTTAAGTTCTCCAATACGACTCCCCCTTCCATTGCCAAAGGGAAGGGGGCAGGGGGGATGGGTTTTAACATGACAGCTTATCACAAACGTCAACTATTAATCAAATATAATCATGATACCAGCCAAATTTGATTACGAACGCGCCGGCTCGGTCGACGAAGCGCTGACCATGCTGGCTCAACACGGCGACAGTGCCAAAATACTGGCCGGAGGGCACTCCCTCATTCCGGCTATGAAGTTGCGCCTCAACCAGCCCGGTGTCCTCATCGACATCGGACGCATTAAAGAACTCCGCTACATTAAGGACGGTGGTGACCACGTCGCCATCGGTGCGGGGGCGACCCACGATGACATCCTAAATTCCGATCACTTCGGTGGCGGACTGGAAATGTGGCCCGAAGCTGCCGGTATGATCGGCGACCCTCAGGTACGCCATAAAGGCACCCTGGGGGGTAGCATCGCCCACGCCGACCCTGCGGCCGACTGGCCGGCGGTACTATTAGCCTCCGATGCCACCATCGTAGTGAAGGGATCCGGTGGACAACGCGAGATCGCCTCGTCCGACTTTTTCACGGGCTTTTATATGACCGACCTGCAAGACGGTGAGTTGATCCTCGAGATCAGGGTGCCCAAGCCTCCGGCCGGTTCCAAATCGAGTTACCAGAAGTTTATGCAGCCGGCTTCGCGCTTTGCCATCGTAGGATGTGCCGCGGTGATCACCATGGACGGTGGTTCCTGCTCCCGCGCCCGCATTGGCATGACGGGTGTGGCCGACGGTCCGTACCGCGCTACCAATGTAGAGGATGCCCTTACGGGCAAAAGCCTCGACGAAAGCACGGTCGAATCGGCCTGTGCCGGTGCCGCCGAGGGTCAATCGGTCATGAGCGACCACTTTGCCAGCGAAAGCTATCGTGAGCATCTGGCCCGCGTCTACGCCAAGCGGGCTGTCATGGCCGCCCAATAATACCGTAACGGGAATAACAATAAGGTGGCAGCCGGTCAATTGGATTGGCTGCCATCTTTGTAAAAACCCACCCCATCCCTCCCTTTGAAAAGGGAGGGTGCCACCATCTTTATAAAAAAGTATCTGATTACTTTTTAAAGCAAGAACGCCCCTTCCCTTCAGCAAAGGGAAGGGGTTGGGGGATGGGTTTTAAAATGCTGCTTTCCCAAATGCACCAATCCATCCTATGACACAACATCCATCTCTTGAGGAAGTACGTACCATGCTCGCCGAGCAGGGCTACATCACCGAACCCGGTATTGTGATGTCGGTCTTTCTGGCCATGGAGCTGAATAAGCCCCTCTTGATCGAAGGACCGGCCGGAGTGGGTAAGACGGAGATTGCCAAGGTGATGGCTTCCGCCAAAAAGACGGATCTCATTCGCCTGCAGTGCTACGAGGGGCTCGACGCCGCCCAGGCACTCTACGAGTGGAACTACCAGCGGCAACTGCTCCACCTGAAACTGGATGAAGGCAGCAACCGTACCCTCGAAGAAAGGGAACAGGATATCTTTAGCGAACGCTTCCTGCTCAAAAGGCCCTTGCTGCAGGCCATCACCCACGATAAGCCCCCCGTGCTCCTGATCGACGAGATCGACCGGGCCGACGAAGAGTTTGAGAGCTTTCTGCTGGAGGTACTTTCCGATTGGCAGATATCCATTCCGGAGATCGGGACCATCAAGGCCACGCATGTTCCGCAGGTGATCGTGACCAGTAACCGGGTTCGGGAGCTGTCGGAGGCCCTGCGCCGGCGTTGCCTGTATCTGTACATCAACTATCCCGACTTCGAAAAAGAATTGCGGATCGTACGGGCTAAAGTACCTCAGATCGACGCCCAACTGGCGGAGCAGGTATGCGCCTTTATGAAGGAGGTACGCCAGCTACGCCTGGAAAAAACGCCGGGTATCGCCGAGACGCTCGACTGGGCCACCGCCCTCGCCGGTCTCCACATCGACGCCCTCGACAAAGAGATCGTGGAGAATACCCTCGGCATCATTCTGAAAGACTGGCAGGACATCCGCCAGGCCCAGGATTCCCTGTCGGAGTTGTTTGAGAAGGTGGGGGCTATTTCGAAATTGGGGTAAAACCCACCCCTTCCCTCCCTTTGGAAAGGGAGGGCGATACGCCAAATACTAAAAAAACTATCCTTACTGATAGCCCCCCTCCATTTAGCAAAGAGGATGGGGATAAGCCAAATACAAAAAACTATCCTCACCGATAGCCCCCTTCCTTTGAAAAGGGAGGGCGATAACGATATACTAAAAAAGCTACCCCTACCGATAGCCCCCTTCCCTTCCGCAAAGGGAAGGGGGTTGGGGGAAGGGTTTTACCATGCAACGAACGAAAGAACTCATCCAACGCCGCACCACCCTCAGCGCCAACCTGCTGATGCTGTTCCGCTATCTGCGGGGGCATGGGTTCATTATTGGTCCGCAGGAGGAAGCGCTCGCCCTTCAGGCATTGGTGGCCCTGAACTCCTTCCGCGATCCGGAGCGGCTGCGTACCTGCTTGCGGTCGGTACTCTGCAAAACACGGGCACAGCAATTGGCCTTCAACGATCTGTACGATCAATTCTGGAAGGAGCTGGAGCGGGCCGTCAACTCCAAGATCGTAGAGGAAGAGGAGGAAGGTGGCCAGCAGGGCCAAAAATCGGCCGGACAAACCCCGGCCATCCAATCTATCAAAGACTGGTTGCAGGGCAATACCCAAACCGAGGAATTAGAAACGGCTACCTACAGCGCCGATGCCGGCCTGATGCAACAGGATTTCAGCTTGTATTCGCCCGAGGAGCTACGCGAGATCTGGGAGATCGTCCAGCAACTCGCCCGCACCATGGCTCGCCAACTGAGCCGCCGCTGGGAAGGCACTCACCGCCGCCACCAACTCGACCTGCGCAGGACTGTCCGCCAGAACCTGCGTCGGGGTGGTGAACTGCTGGAACTGGCCCACAAAAAGCCCCGCCGGAACCGCCATCGCATCGTTCTCCTGTGCGATGTCAGTAAATCGATGGAATTGTACAGCCAATTCCTCATCCAATTCGTCTATGCCTTTCGGCAAAGCTATCAGCACATCGAGGCCTTCGTCTTCAGCACCGACCTCTACCGTATCACGCCCCAACTGCAGATGGCCGACTACCAGGAAGCCATGCAGGAACTCCGCGAGGCCCTGCCGGGCTGGTCGGGAGGCACGCGGATCGGGCAATCGTTCCGGTCCTTCACGCGTGACTACCGGCGCTTACTCAATCGCCAAACCACCATTCTCATCCTCAGCGACGGTTGGGATACCGGCGACGAAGACACGCTTGCCAACGCTATGCAACGGATGCAACAACGTACGGCCCAGGTCATCTGGCTCAATCCTCTGGCCGGTAACCCCGACTTCAAACCGGAAGTGAAGGGGATGCGGGCCGCCATGCCCTACGTGGATGTGTTCGCGAGCGGGCATAACCTGGCAAGCCTGCGGCAGCTTGTGGGGTACCTGCGGCGTAAGTAACTCTTTTTATACCTCAAACAAATTAATTGGATTCCGATCCTCTGGATTGACCGAGATTAGGAGAAATTCATAATCCCCAATAGAAAGTCTACAATAAATTGATGTTGAATAACTTACAACCCTTACCGTGCAGCGTGATCCGTGCAGCGTTTACCGTAAAAACTTAGTCGAATAAAATGGCGATTTGATCTCTGAACTGTTATCATCTATAAAAAGCCAAGAATACATGTCCGCACTGCAACAACGCCGGAATTTCATTTTTCACAAGATCGTCTACCAACGCAACAACAAGACAGCCGACGAAAACCTTCGCTACACCGAAACCTGGAACACCTGGCTCCTGCGTATACAGGGGAGCCTGTACGTATTACTCCTCGTTTTAGTGCTGGTGGCCGGGATCGGAAGTATGTTCAGCGAATACCTGGCAGACAAATGGAATAATGCCGGCTTGGTTGCCATCTTTGCTGTCACGTATAGTCTCCACACCTTTACCACCTGGATGCACCGCATCTGCCTGCAACATCTCCAACGTCTTCCGGAGGAGACAACCGCCGAATTGCCGAATGAGGCATTAGCGCTGAATAAAGAACTGCGGAAAAACCTGTACGGACGATCCTGGATACCCATTGCCCTGTTAATTCCTCTGGTTTTGGTGGGCTTGTTTCAGGTACTATTGGAAAACCTGACGATCTGGCCTTACTTGGGGCCGGTGTATGCGATAGGCGTCATCGCTTTAGCCTGGGAGCGGTACCGGGCGGTGCGGGCTGTTAGAGGGAATGTAACTTCCTTTGAACAGCTCGTGCAGTAATTAAGTCCTGGTATCTTTTCTTAGCTGGTAGGTTTAAATTCTATCAGTTGACTCCTGGATACTTGATGGTGCATTTTGAATAGATTTCTCTAAATGAATCCAAAATCCATCATCCAAAATCATTACCGCACTTCGGAGATGAAGATGATTTTCTAAAATCGATAATGTATTTCCAGACCTCCTGCCTGATAAGATGTTTATCTTTCGCGTCTAAAATGTAGATGTATGCGTATTCTTTTTGCCTCAGTTGCCACGTCCTTCCTCCTCGCCTGCTCCCCAAACCAACCCACCGATCAGCAATCGGAAGCGGCGGCCAGCAGTTCGGACAACGAGCAGCCCCAAGACTCCCTCACCGTGCCCCTCACCTACTTGATGGGGCAATTCGAGCCCAGTGAGCATCCCGACTTTACGGTGATCGATACCAAATACGCCAGTCGGGCGGGGATGTACCTGCGCACCGATGCCTACCAGGATTTCCAGCGGATGTGGGAAGCCGCACAGGCCGACGGAGTGACGCTCGTTATTCGCTCGGCTACGCGGAATTTCAATTCCCAGAAGGGGATCTGGGAAGCCAAATGGACCGGCCAGCGCCGTATCGAGGGCGGGCAGGATGCCTCCGTGGCCTTTCCCGACCCGGCGACCCGCGCCCGGATGATCCTCAAATTCAGTTCCATGCCGGGGAGCTCCCGCCACCACTGGGGCACCGATATCGACCTCAATAACCTGACCAATGAATACTTCGACGAAGGAGAAGGGAAAAAGATCTACGACTGGCTCACCGCCCACGCGGCCGAATACGGCTTCTGCCAGCCCTATACCGAGAAAGGCCCCGAACGCCCCAACGGCTACAACGAAGAGCGCTGGCACTGGAGCTACATGCCCGTATCGCGGCCGCTCACCGCTCAGGCCGAGCGCGAGTTAACCGACTCTATGATCAACGGTTTCCAGGGATCGGAAACGGCCAAAATGATCGGGATCGTGGAGAATTATGTGCTGGGAATTAATGATGCCTGCCGTGATTAATAACCACAAAGGCACTAAGGGCACAAGAAACACTTAGTGATTCTCAGTGCCCTTAGTGCCTCCGTGGTTAAAACTGAAAGTTCCGCCAGAACGAATTCCGCTTCTTCTGCAGTTCCTGCACCTCCCGGTACGCCAGGTGGTCCGGATTATTGGCGATGGTATTCAGGATCTCCTCGAAACGATCGTTTTCATCGGCGGCATTGGCGGCCATGGCGGCCAGCAAGTAGTTGAATTCGGCTTTTTCGCGGAAGCGCACATCATCGGTGGCCAGCACCTCATCAAAGGCGGTCATGGCTTCCAGGTAGGCTTCGTTCCCGTAGTGGGCCAGCCCTTCGTAATAAGTGGCCTCCGTAGCTAATTGCGGATTATCCACCGCGGCGAAAAATGCTGCGGCAGCGGAGTATTGCTCGTTTTGCAGCAGGGTGCGTCCTTCGGAGAGGGCGTCGCCCGGTGTCGTAGAAGTGGAACGCAGGCCGGAAGTCTCTCCGTAGAAATCGCGGGCCAGTGCCCGGTCGGTATAGTTACTGCCCTGGTAAAAGGCACCAAAGAAACCGATCACCACCAGCACCGATGCAGCCACCGCCAGACGGCGGGTGAAGCGACGGATGTTTACGATTCGGGCACCGCCCGACTCCGCTTCGTCGTCGGAAGCGGAACCAGCCGATTCGGAGGCTAGTTCTTCCAGGTTGGCCCGCAGGTCCTGCTCAATCAGCAGTTCGATGCTGTCGTCGGCCATCCGGTGGAGATCCACCTCCTGCCGCAGCTCGGGATCGCTGGCGATCTCCTGCTCGAAGGCCTGGTGGTCGGCGGCTTCCAGCTCGCCGTGGATGTATGCTTGTATTTTATCGTAGCGGTCTTCCATAACATTTGTGTTTTCAGGGTTGGAGCATAGCCATTACCTGGGGATGCTCCTCGAGGAATTTCAATAAGGATTTGTGGCATTTGTACTTGTTCTTGGTCGCCATGGCGGCACTGCTAAAGCCCAGTTGGTCGGCGATCTCCTGCATGGAATAATTCAGTTTCCACAGCGAGAGGATCTTCTGACAACGTTCGCCCAGCTGGGTGAGTACCCGCTCCAGAATGGCCTTTTTCTCGGCATCCATGGAGAGGGACTCGGGGTTGTCCGTCACGGTTTCATCCAGTTGGGTGTTATCTTCTTGCAGATCCACCCGGGTGTTCTTCCGAATCTGATTCATCCACTGGAACCGGCAGATGGAGTATAAATAGCCATCCAGACTGCTTTCTCCCCGGAACTTTCCGGTGCGCAGGTTTCGGTCCAGTACGATGATGCCTTCGTGAAACATGTCCTGACCGTCTTGTTCGTTGCCACTGTTGGCCTTTACGAACTGGATCACCCGGTTGCGCAGGTTCCCACGGTTATACAGAAACCGTATGGCAGCCTGTCGCTGCGGGCCTCCGGCCACGATGGCTTCGATCAGCTCATCATCGGTGTTGAATACCCTTTTCATCTACTCGTGTTTTAAAAACCACAATTATGACCCTGATATTTAGATTTTCTTAAGACATGATTGCTTCGCCTTAAGGACTCGCTGAAATTTGTGTTTGCCGTGATTCCGCCCGGGCGGAGTCACGGCAAACACAAATTTCAGCGGATCTTTCCGTATCTTTCGAAAGATACGGAAGAATGATGCGAATTGCACAATGGCTGCTCCTCTGCTGGTTCCCCACGCTCTCTCTTTTGGCGCAAGCCACAGACCCAAACACAGTACTGGATCAGGTTGACGAACTCCGCAAGGAAGCCCTTTTTGCGAAAGCAGACTCCTTATTAAGGTTCCTGCCAACTGGCACTAATGATTCCCTGGATCTCGCCATACGTCTTACCCGCCTGCACCTTTTGATCGATCGCGACAATGCTGCCTTCAGCCTGGCGGATTCCTTTGCCCTGATAGATCAGGCAGTACCTGCGGAACGTTACCCCCTGCTGGCCGCCAATTGGGCGAATCTGCAAGGTTTGTGGCACCAGGAAAACAATCGGTTCGAGGCCGCTCTGGAGGCTTATCTGCGGGCGCGCGACTTGCGTATCACCGAGGTCGGCAATGACCATCCGCTTATCGCGAATGCCTACAACAACATTGGAAATCTGTTTTATCGCCTGGGGCAGCTCGATCAGGCCATTGCCGCTCATCAGCGCGCCCTGGCTATCCGGCAAAAAGCCTTTACACCTCCGGACCTGACCCTGGCTTCCAGCTACAACAACCTGGCTGCATGCTATTACAATATGGGTAACCTGGAGGCCTCCCTCGATGTACACCGCCGGGCCTTTGGGATGCGCCGGGCCCTATTGGATGCCGACCACCCACTAATCGCCGCCTCTTACAACAATATGGGCAACTGCTTCCTGGGGTTGCAGGAACTGGACTCTGCACTAGTCTATCACCGTCGGGCACTAGACCTGCGGGAGCAGATCGGGCAGATCCCTTCGATCGCTCAATCTCATAACAACCTGGGTAATGCCTATGCAGCCTTCCGGAATACCGAAGAGGCACTGTTCCACTATCGTCAGGCTATGGAATTGCGGGCGAGGCACTACGGCCGCCAAAGCGTTCCCGTGGCCCAGGCCCTGTCTAACCTGGGAAATTACCAACTCGAACTGGGCGATTACGGAGCTGCTACCGAACACCTGCAAGAAGCCAGCCTGATCCTCGATCAACTCGGTATTGGTGGACCCTTTCGGGCCGATGTGCAGATGAACTACGGACGAGTCCTTTTATACACGGATGCCTATGGGGAGGCAGCGGTACAATTGCAGGGAGCCCTGGGGTATTATCGGGCGGCCTTCGGTAATGGACATCCAAGAACGATGGAAGCTCTTACGCTCCTCGGCAACCTGGCGGCCAATCAGGAGCAGTATGCCATTGCGGTCAATTATTACCAACAAGTGCAAAATGGTTTACAGCAATCCTCCGGGGCGGACCCCCTCGCGCTCATCCGCAACCTGAATAATCAGGCCCGGATGCGCACGCTGTTGGAACAGCCAGAGCAGGCACTCGTGCTATTGAAAAAAGCCATCGATCAATTGGCCGCTCAAAACCTGCAGGAGCACCCCTTGGGCCTGACCATTGCGGCGAATCAGTTACGGGCATCCCGCCTATCCGGTCAACATGTGGTCGGTCAAAACCTCCTCGCAAAAGGTACACCACCGCGGTTGCTCATCGATGCGGCCCCGATCGAATACCTGGAGTGGTTGTACGAGGCCGGCCAGTTCGTAGCCGCAACCGGAGAGTGGAAACGGGCACTCGCATACTACGATGAGGGGGCCGTGGTGCTGGAGCAGCAGGTCGACCGGTACGTGTCGGCTGATAGCCGCCGCCAGCTCTTGCGCTGGCAATACAACCTGTTCGATGCGGCCATGGATGCCTGTTATGTGCTGTACCAACAACAACCCCTTGGGGATTATGCCGACCTGGCTTTCCGTTGGAGTGAGCGTAGTCGCACGGCCCTCTTCCGCGACTGGGGTACACCCGTGCAGACGGGCGGGGAGGTGGCGGATCTGGAGGCCAACCTCAACGACTTGGAGCGCCAATGGTACGAACTCCAGTCCCAAAACCTGGATTCGGCAACCAATCGCGATTGGCAGCTGCGACTGTTGGAGGCCCGGGAAGCACTGCGCAATGCCCGCCGGTCAAGCAATGCTGCTTCACGGGACGATTCCCCCCTGGTAGGCCCGCAGATGATGACCGAGCTGCGCGAGCAATTGCAGACAGCCAACCAGCATCTGGTTGCTTTTTATTTTGGGGAAACCCATAGTTACCGACTTTTTCTCCATGGCGAGACCACAGAATTCATAAGGCTCTCCGATAGTCTGGATGCCACCGGCCTGACGATCCGTTTGCGCGATGCCCTCACCAATTTTCAGCGGGCACAGGAGGCCGAATACTACCGGATCTATGCCGGCAATTATGCCACGGCTGCTCATTCGTTATACACGCATTTACTAGGTAGCCTTCCGGCAAAAACTGACCGCCTGGTCATTTTGCCCGATGGCCCCCTGTATTACCTGCCCTTTGATCTGCTGCTTACCGAGCCGGTCGATTCCGGCCAGCTCCTGCAATTCCACCGGTATCCGTATGCAGTGCGGAAAGTGAGTTTTAGCTATCAGCACAGTGCTGCCCTTTGGTTGCAACAAAAACGACAACCGGTGAAACGCAGTGGTTATTGGCTCGGAGTCGCCCCATCCTTTTCGGGTAACCTGCCCGACCTGCCGCCACTGCGTCATAACCAGGAGGAGGTGAAAACCATACAATCGAGTCTGTACCGTACTCGTACGGTGTTGGGTGACCGCGCCAACCGCGACCGTTTCCGGCAACTTGCTCAACGTGCCCGGATCCTGCATCTGGCCACCCACGGCCAGGCCGACCCCGACCAGGGCCTTTTTTCCTATCTGGCTTTTGCGGAAGCGGGCGACTCCATCAGCCCCAAATTGTACGCCCGCGAACTGCAGACCATGCGCTTACCGGTCGACCTGGTCGTGCTCAGTGCCTGCCAGACCGGGCTTGGAAGCTACGAGCGGGGCGAGGGCTTAGTAAGCCTCACCCGTGCCCTGCAGGAAGCCGGGGCCCGCAGCACCCTCACTACCCTGTGGAGTATCGACGATGCCAAGAGCAGCGCTTTGATGCGATCCTTTTATCGGTATTTACGCCAGGGGCTCCCGAAAGATCAGGCGCTGCAACAAGCCCGCCTCGACTACCTCGATGAGAACCGGGGCGAATTCGCTCACCCCTTCTTCTGGGCCGCCTATATCCCGCAGGGTGATATGCGCAGCCTGAAATTGTATCCCGGCTGGTATTCCTGGTTGATGTGGGGTGGGATCGCCATCGCTATCATCTTATGCGGGATAATCATTATTCGGAAACGCGCTTTTTTTACCACTAAGACACAAGTTCACTAAGAGGCACTATGATTCTTGTGCTTCTTAGTGCCCTTAGTTCCTGAGTGGTTAAAAAACACCCATTCGCCGGTCATACTCCTCCGGTAAAATACACTATATGACGAAGCATTATCTCACAATCCACAATGTGCAACGTCATGAAAACTCGAATCACACCCATCCTTTTTGCCATCCTGGCAAGCGTTACGCTCCACGCCCAAAAGGAGACCATCACCCCCGCCCTGCAAAACTTCCTGCAAACGAATTTCATGCAGCAGTTCCAGGATATTCGCATCCAGGCCGAGGCTCAGGTGCGCACCTTCACTCAACAAGCCGGACAATACCAGCCACAAGATGTCGCCCGCGTTCAGATCGCTTATGACCAGACGGCCCAGCGTTTCAATCAATTGCTGGAAATGGTAAAGCAGGATTTTATGGACACCGGGAAATTGAAATACATCTCTAAATACCCGGATTCCTATTCTGCCGGACTGGAGTTGGAGATCCATAAACTATCCGACTTCTACTCCAAGAACTTTCAACAGGCCCTGGCCGATGTCACCGGTAATCAAATGGACGGAAGTCCGTTGCTGATCCTGTTGTTTGACCTGGTGAAGTTCACCGGTAGTGCAGTGAGTCACTTCGTGCAGATCCGCCGGGAAGCGCGCACCTACAATGATCAGTATCTCAACCGCTATTTTATCGCCCCCAATCGCTTTAAAACCTGGCGGGAACTGACCGGCGCCACCTATCAGGATCCCTACAGCAATCAGGGATACAACTCCCTGCCCAACGATCCGTATGGTAATCAGACTGATCCCTATGGCAATCAAACCGATCCCTACGGTAATCAAACCAACCCCTACGGTAACCAGACTAACCCGTACGGTAATCAAAACACCGATCCCTACGGTAACCAGACTAACCCGTACGGTAATCAAAACACCGATCCCTATGGCAACCAAACCAACCCCTACGGCAACCAAACCGATCCCTACGGTAACCAGACCAACCCGTACGGTAATCAAAACACCGATCCCTACGGTAACCAGACCAACCCATACGGTAATCAAAACACCGATCCCTACGGTAATCAAAACACCGATCCCTACGGTAACCAAACCAACCCGTACGGTAATCAAAACACCGATCCCTACGGTAACCAAACCAACCCGTACGGTAATCAAAACACCGATCCCTACGGTAACCAAACCAACCCGTACGGCAACCAGAATACAAACCCCAATGGCGGGAATTTTAACACGAACCCCTACGGTAACGGCAGTGGTGTACCGATGAGTCAATACACTCCGCGGACTGTTCCCCAGGCTGGATCTTCATCAGCTCCCGCCAGTCAAAGCGATGCCATCTGGTTGAATTCTCAGAAAGCCCAAACGCAGGAAAGCACCTTCGGAGCCCAAAAACCGGTCAGTGACTCTACCCGGGTGCAACAAGGGCCTGCTCCCAAACCGAAAACAGCCACCCAAAAGACCGAAAAGAAGTCCCGGAACAATCAATAGCCCCCCCTATGAACCGCCTCAACTACCTCGTACTCATCCTGACTGGTTGCCTCCTCGCGGGGCAGCCGGTCTTCACCCATGCCCAACGCGGTACCGGCCTCGACCTGGAGGACGACGGCTACGCCCGGACTGAGAAGCTGGCCCTTGCGGGCAAAAAAGCGATTCTGCCGCCCGCAATCGACCTTACGCCCTACTGCCCCACACCGCGGCACCAGGGCGAAGTGCAATCCTGCGTAGGCTGGGCCACCGGCTACGGAGCCCTCACTATCACCTACGCGGTGCGCAACAACATCCGGGACCGGGCTTTGCTCGACGAGCGCGCTTTTTCGGCCCTGTACATCTACGAACAGATCCGGCAGGGTGACTGCCAGCGCACCGGGGCCCGTATCAGCGACGCCATGCGCTTGTTACAGGAAAAAGGCAATTGCCTGGCCAGCCAATACGATCATCAGGTCGAATCCTGCGACGAGCCCATTCCACCAGCTCTACACGATTTTGCATCGCAGTTTCGGACCACCGATTTTTTACGGTTGTTCGGGCAGGAAGATCATCCACGCGACAAGGTCTACCGGCTCCAGTACGCCCTGGCCCAGCGCAAACCGGTGATCGTCGGGATGCGTATCAAGCAGAACTTCTTCAAACTCGACGCCGGTGCCGAATACTGGTGGCCCAATATCGGCGACCAGACCCCCGCCGGCGGACACGCCATGGTAGTCATAGGTTACGATCACCGGCGGGGTGCCTTTAAGCTCATGAATAGCTGGGGGACCAGTTGGGGACAAGGTGGATTCATCTGGATCAAATACCGGGAGATGGCAGCTTTCTGTAAGTACGCTTACATCTTTCAGGTCGAGGATGATCTCGACGGCTTCTGGCAGGAGAGTCCGCAACGGGCACAAAGTGTTCAACAAGTGCAAACCCGATCACTCGAAACTTTACGGGCTGGCTTTTCTTTCACCTACAATCCCTGCGGTAATTCCTACTGTGGTAACTTTTCCAATGCCCCAGTACATCGCCGGGGACTGGTCTACAGCACCCAAAATGCCTCCTGGGGCATTGGTCAGCAATTTCAATTGCGTATCGAAAATAAAGGTGATGATGCTTATTTCTATATCTTTAGTCAGAACCCCCAGGGCAAAATATCCCTGCACTGGCCACGTCCGGAATCCTTCCGGGGACCACAGGATGAACTAATCACCAATGCCGGTGCATCCATTATTGTCCCCGGAGAGCAACGCGCTATGCGCATCAGTCAGGCCGGCACGAATTACCTGGTATTGCTCGCCACCAAAAAACCACTCGGTAATCCGGCTCAATTACTGGCTCCCCTGGAAAATTCGGGCGACCAATTGCCGAATCGATTGTTTCAAATCCTCCGCAATCATCTCGTACCTGCGGCCGATCTGCAGTTGCGGGACGATACCATGGAAGTGTCGGTGCAGACTCGCTCGGGGAAAGCGATGGTACCGCTGATCTTACGAATCCATAGTAATGGGGAAGTGGTGCAGGGATAAGGTGGTCGATCCTCCGGATCGACCGGGGATGTGGGGATGTGGGGATATGGAGATTTGGAGAAAGGGAGATTTGGAGAAAGGGAGATTTGGAGAAAGGGAGATTTGGAGAAAGGGGGAGTTGGAGAAAGGGGGCGATTCCTAAAAGCACAAAAAATGGTAGAGACGCGATTTATCGCGTCTGCCCATGGTGTTCGATCCTCCGGATCGACCGGGGATATGGGGATTTGGAGAGTTGGAGAAAGGGAGAGTTGGAGAAAGGGGGCGATTCCTAAAAGCACAAAAAAATGGTAGAGACGCGATTTATCGCGTCTGCCCATGGTGCCCGATCCTTCTCTGACCGCTGAAATGCAATGGTGGTCGATCCTCCGGATCGACTTTTCATGAACCTAGAATTATTGCTTTTTGATCCGTTGCACCACCGGACCGACGAGGACCATGCCAGGAATACCGAATCTTGAACCGCAGCACTAGAGGATCGAGCACCATTGAGCACCTAATACGTATACCAACTATAGGCCGCATGGAACTCCAGTGAATTGCCCAATGCACTCGCAAATTGGCCGAGACCAATCCCGTACGAAAAAGCCAGCTTGATCTGGCCGGCTGTAAAATTGACCGACTCTCCGATCACCACCCCCACGTCGGCCCGCATGGTTTTGGCAGTACTACCACCCAGACCGGCCCAGAACACATCGGTAAACTGGCAGCGCAGATGCGCATCGACACTCAGGGGCGTATTGGGCACGTAGCGTACGAAGCCCGAAGCCTCCAGGAAAGAAGCATCAGAATTGAAGAGATACACATCAAAATAGGTACCTCCCATCAGATAGAAGTGCTGTACCCGGTCCAGGGTTAGCTCACCGTCGTCGGAGCGAAAGCGCGGACTGAGCCCGAAGGTCTGAGGAATGGCGAATCCCAGGTAATATTTATCCTGGTTATAATACATCACCCCCATACCGAAATCGGGGTAATACACCTGATCGTCACCCATAAATAGCTCCTCGTCCGCAAATTCGATATTGG
The DNA here is from genome assembly GCA_964342305.1 of uncultured Saprospiraceae bacterium. Taxonomy (GTDB): domain Bacteria; phylum Bacteroidota; class Bacteroidia; order Chitinophagales; family Saprospiraceae; genus DT-110. The sequence continues at coordinate 27,346 of CAYFGK010000049.1, forward strand.
CGATCTTGGCGCGGTACTGCACCACACCGGCATTGATGCCGACGTTGATCCAGTGGTCACCACGCCGGTCCAGGTCCAGGCGGTAAGCAAAGCGACCATACAGGCCACTGAAACCGATCTCACCGGTTTGGTCGTGGATGAAGTATCCGCCGGTGGTGACATTGTAATTATCGATCACGTATTCCCAATTCAACAGGCCCGTCCAGGGAGCCCCCTCGAAGCCCGACCACTGATCGCGGTAGCTGGTAAACAGCGACATGGTGCGATCACCAAAGATGTAATCGCTCGACATACTACCGGGATTCAGCACGTTCCAATTATCGCGAAACAAGGCCATATTGGGTAATTGCTGAGCGGGCAATAAGGTGGCCAGGCAACCGGCCAGCAGGATGGTAAGCAAAAAATGGCGTATCATGGGCTGGTGCGATTAATCAGGTGAACAGTTTTTCGGACAACGGTCTCCCGGCCATCTACCCGAACCACCACGTAGTAAGCCCCCTGGGGCAACGGATTACCATTATGGCTACCATCCCAAGGGTTGTCGTTTGAGTAATTTTGCTGACGGAATACCGTCTGTCCCCACCGGTTGACGATCACCACCTCGTTGTCGGGGTAGGCTTCGATATTCCCGATCCGCAGCAGATCGTTACGGCCGTCATCGTTCGGGGTGATTCCTTCAGGTATGATCAAAAAAACATCGGGTAATACGATGAGCACCGAAGCGGTATCACAGGCATTGCAGGCATCATTACAAACAGCATATTCGAAAAGCACCTCCGATAAACCACTCAATTCGTAGGTGAACTCAAACACATCTTCCTGGTCGAAGAAATTGACGATCCCCGCTTCGGGTTGTTCCACCACCGATACGGTGGTACTGGTAAGCGGGAAGCCTTCCACCTGATCGTTGCGAAACGCATCGAAGGTTATCCGGGTAGAGGTCTCATTTAATTGCCAGGTATCATCGACCAGTACGGGTATGGTTGCGTAGGAAACCGTAACGGTGTCAGAAACGGCACACTGGTCATTAGCCACCGACCACACAAAGGTGTTTGCCCCGGGACTCAGGTTATCTACCTGGGTAGTAGCACTGTCCGGAAAGACGATAAAATTATTTGCATTCAAAGCTTCCCAGCGACCACTCAGAGGAGCAGGATCTGAGGCCTGCAAAACGATGCCATCACGGGAACATTCGGCCCGGTCGATGCCCGCATCCACGGTCGGGAAAGGCAGAATACTGAAATATTGCGGACCAAACCGGGCCGAAGCACAATCGCCATTGAAGGCCTGCACGTAATACGGTCCGATATCCTCCACTTGTACATCTGGGATTCGCAGCAAGCGACTGCTGGTGGTATCCGTTTTGCCGGAAGGCAGATACCAGACAAACTGTGCTCCGGGCATATCCTCCGTAAAGAGCAACAGTTCTTCTCCCACGCAAAGGGTATCCTGCCCCTGGATAAAGGCCGGGGTAGCAGGGCCATTGCGAAACGAAAGAGTAGGCCCCAAAGAAATACTCAGGCAGGGGTCGGTCACATCGACCTGCCCGCCCACCAATGGTCCGGCAATAACCGCCAGGTGGTAATTTTCACCGAGCGCCATCGGAGGACCGAAAACGATCGTGGTGTCAGCGCTGCGCCGCAATATGGTGCCCAACTCATTCACCGAACCCGTGTGAAATACCAGCTCCTGTCCAAATCCGTCGGGTATATTACCTGGCGAAGAAAGTTGGACCCGAACGGTATCGGCTGCACAACCATCGGTTTGCACATCCAGAATATCAGCGGCAACTACCGGGCAATTCCCATCGCGGTTACAATCGGGTCCCACCAGTTCCACATCGCGACTACAGCCGCGGGCATCCACCACCGACCAACGTTGTAGGCCCTGCTCAGTCATGGGGCTGCTGGTAAACCGTCCGGCAGTTATACTACCATTCAGCCCGACTACCCGGAATGGCCCCGTGCCGATCAGGTCGAAGGTGATGCGGTACGTCTCCGAATCGAAATCACAGGTTGCCATCAGGTTGACCACATCCGGCTGAGGCAGGAACGTAAGCGTTACATCAATTATACTGTCGCAACCATTTGCCGACCCGGCGGAAATAATTTCGGTGCCGAACGGATTATTGCGGTCGTACACCCGCCCGTTCACCGTAATGAAATCGTTGAGACAAAGTACGGAATCGATTACCGTTCGTCCCGGTGTCTGAATAGTTATCAGGCTTTCGCCAAAAACATCAGCCGCGCAGGTGTTATCGAAAACGCGGTCTAATGTAACCCGGATGCTGCCTTCCGTGAAGCCCAATTCTGAAGGACAAATATCGATATTAGTTCCGGCCGTTTCACTCGTTATTTCACGTTCCTCCTGCTCGCCGTCGGCACCGATCAGCCGGTATTGCAGCCGGAACGGAGGTGTCCCGGAAAACTCAACCGGAAGCTCCAGACAGGATGCAGCACAAACAGTCCCTCCTGAACCAATAAAAGCTTCGGGGGCTTCACTGGCAGCTCCTACCGAGGCCGCCGATTCGGCAGTACATCCACGCGCGTCGGTAACCGTGACGCGGTATACGCCCTGCGTTAGTCCTATCTGATCAGCCTGATCACCCAGGGAGTCCGGGGACCAGACATAAGAGAATGGCCCCTGACCACCAAAAACCGTGGTTTGTACCTGACCATCAGCCACGCCCCCGCAGGAGACCGGGGTAGCGGAAGCCGTTATGCGCAGGTCCGTACAATCGGGTCCCGTGACCATAACTTCGCAACGATCCTCACAACCATTGGCATCCATGATCAATAACTGAATGGTGCCTTCCGGCAAACCGTCCAGGATGGCACCACCGCTGGCGGGAATGGTGCGGTTACCGTTCGAACTCCCCGACCAGGTAACTGCGTAGGGAGCAGTACCTCCGCTGATGTTGTACTGCACAACCCCATCATCGCCCCCGACAACGGACGTAGAAGATTGTAAGGAACAGGAAAGCCTGAGCGGATCCGGCTCGGCAATCGTAGCCTCGGCGATGAGCTGGCACCCGCGACTATCAAGAACGGTCACGCTATAGGTGCCCGGAGCTACTCCGGTAAGCACATTGGTATCGGGAATGCCCCGTACATTCCACTCGAAAGAGAAAGGAGCTTCTCCTCCACCGGCGAAGACTTCAATCCGTCCATCATTTTGTCCGGCACAAGAGGCGTCCCGACTGACTATGTCTACTGTTAGGTCGTCACAAATCGCCGGGTTTACCGTGAACCGGCAAGTTTCCGTACAACCATTGAAGTCGGTGAGAAATACCTCGTAATCCCCCACCGGCAGGTTTTCAATGGTGAGGATCGTATCGGTGACGAGGGTATCGTCCATACTAAGTGGTCCCTCCAGCATGAACACCTTGGCCCCCACTCCGCCCGATAGGGTAAAGGATGCAATCCCGTCGGAAGTGTTGAAATCGGTAGCTGATTGGATCACATCACAGTCTAGTGCCAGCACGGGTGGATCAGGCAACTCAATAGCCAGGGAATCGGTACATCCCCGGTTGTCGGTAACCGTGACGGGGTAGGTTCCGGCCAGTAGACCATCGGGGTTTTCCAGACCATCGAGCCCATCATCTTCCCAATCGTAGGTGAAAGGCAGATTTTCTTCGCTAAAGAATAAAAATATGGCTCCCGTAGGTTCCCCGGCACAATCGGGGTCTGTCCATTCGGCTGCCATATTGAAATTACTACAATCCGGTTCGTTGATCGTGAGCGAGCAAAAAGCAGAACAGCCTCCCTCGTCGGTGAGGGTAAACGTATAGTCGCCCGCCGGCAGATTACCCAGGGAATCGAGGCCACCTTCCCGGGCAGGACGACTTCCGCTGACCGGACCATCCCAGGAGAGGGTCCCGGTGCCCACCAGACTGGTGTATAAAAAGGCAACCCGACCGGTACTTTCGCCTACGCGATCAACGGTATCCAAAATGGTGCATGACAAATCAAATTCTGCCGGAGCTACTAACTGCCATTCCTGAACATCCGTGCAGCCATTGGCCCCGGTAACGGTAACTTCGTACAGACCGGGTCCGAGGCCTGTGGGCTCTGTCTGACCGTCCAGCTCATCTGCATTCCAATCGCTGGTAAACGGCGGTATCCCCTGGTCAATAGTGAGGAAAAGAGCCCCTGCATTCAAGTCTTCACAGGTGGGATCACTCAGCACATCCAGGCTGGCGCGAACCCCCAGGGTGGTATCAAGGGATACAACTACCCGCTCGGATGTGCACCCTGCCTCGGTCTGTATCTCGGCGTAAGCTTCGTCTTCCTCCGTGAAATAATTGGTAGGATTCGTAATTATGGCATCGGGGTCCGTGGGTTCCGAAAACCACGCGACGAACCCCACGGAATCGGGGTTAACCGCACGGTCTGCTTCACGCAGGTTGTACGTCATCCCTCCCGGTTGGTCCTGACAGGCCAGCAGATCAGTTGGCTCCGCCACGGGGTTGGGGCTGACGACAACGTCCAGTTCGGCGGTTGGCCCGGGGCACCCCCCCGAGGTCGTAGTCCGCAAGGTGTAGGTACCCGACATGTCGGTCGTGGCATCCTGACTCACAGTCGCGCTCAAGAGGGTGGACCGAAAGCCATTCGGACCGGTCCATTCGTAACTCCAGCCATCGAAGCTCCGGGTGGATAAGATGAGGGAACCGCCCTCACATACGGGACTGGTGGAATTGACGGATATGGAACCGGGAATATTTTCCTGAGTTACCGTTACGGTTGCCGTTTCTGTTTGGCAGCCAGTGTTCATGGTAACCGTATACGTTCCGGGGGTGGTAAAACTAACCGGATTACCCGTTTGCACTCCACCCGGACCGGACCAGGTATAGGTAGCCGGTGGCGAAAAATTTCCCGGCACCTCCAACGTCCGGGTTGCCTCCAGGGTGAATGGTTCACCGGGGCAACCCTGTTCAGTTACGGCGGCCGACAGGCTGTACAGATCGCAAAGGGCTACGGCAGCCGAAAAAGGAGATGTATTCTGCGCAAAAAGATTGGAGCGGAAGATCACCTCATCGCTCTGGGTAGCAACTACCCGGTCGGTAGACTGAAGAGAAAAGTTGAAGTTATTATTAGTAAGGGTCCAGTTGCCACTCGCATCAGTGAAAGTTGTTCCCAGCAGAAAATTTCCTTGTTCGTCATCACAACCGGCATAGCCCGGACGGAAAACGTATACCTGGATCCGGGCCGTGACCTCCCCACGCCCCGAAATGGCCTTTTCATCCACATCAGTAATGGTTGGTGGCGATTTACCTCCGTTCCCCCCCGTTACCAGTTGGATACCCAGATCGTTGCAGTAAAATATATTGCCCAAAATCGCTGCGCTACCCGATGTTGATACAATGACGCCAACGTCGTTGCTGATAAAGGTATTATTAGCCGGATTGGTAGTACTTTCACCTATAGTGCAGCCACTGGCACGCGATACCCAAATGCCGTAGTTGGAATTTCCTCTCAGAACGTTTCCGCGCAGAGCACAGCTGTTTCCCTGCACCAGGATACCCGTACCGTTGTTTTCGGCCACCACTCCGCGTCCGCCGCTGCCTCCGATAATCGTCCCAAAAGCAGAAGAGGTGACGCGCAGTCCCGCGGTAGGGCATCCCCGGATGATCAGATCGTATACCTCGCAGCGGGAAGCGCCGATCGATAAGCCATAGGGGATCTGATTGCCACCGTTGATGATCACATCGGGTCCGGAGATATTGCTCCCGTCGATAGTAATCGCTCCTGACCCCACCGTCGGTAACAGACTATTCAGCACGATCTGATTCTGGGTGCCAAGGTTGAACTGAATGGTCAGACTACCATTGGTCGAATTGGCCAGATTGATGGCCTCGCGCAAAGTACAATCACCCGTTGTGCAAAACCCGTCATCGGTGTCGGAGTTATCATCGACCTGGATCACATTGACCTGTGCCATACCCAGAAACGGCAAAAGCAGGAGGCCAAGCAGCCACCCGCTTTTGCCCATCGAGGAGCAAAAAACGTATTTCATTCCGTATAATCGGTTCATTGACTTACTGTTGCGTAACTTCGAACAAGGGTAAGTCCAGGTTTAATTCATCGGCCGACATAAATGGTGTCTGCGCCGTAGGGGCATCGGGTTTATACTGACTGACCAGTTGAGCTACCCGGCGTTGCACGTAATTGTATAGCTCAGATATAGTCAGGAAATTATCGTCGGGGGAGGCCTGGAAAATGTTGCCGTCCCGGTCCATTATCTTCTTATTTTGCAGAGCCTCCAGGATGGCTTCGGTGAAGGCGCCATTCTGCCAGCTTTCGTCTTCGTACGACATCTCGAAACTCTTACAGCTTGCCAGGGTACTCAGGCCCGGCGCACTGGCATTGATCCTGTTCACCATCTCGCTGCGGCGCGTATCGGCTGCGGTTGCCGACCGGCTGCCGGAAGCACCACTGTGGCAGGCATCCAGCATGATCAGTTTTTTACAGCCGATCTGGTTGAGCGGATTGAGAATGTCGGTTTGGTAATCCACGGTGAAACGGTCGCCGTAGCGGGGATCGTAACCCGTGGGCAGTAGTTTAAACCGATCACCGGTGCCCACCACACCGTGGGAGGAAATGAACACCACCAATACATCGTTCTCCAGTATCTCGCCATTGCGGTAGCGGTTCTCGAGATCGAGGATAGCCTTTTGGATGGATTCCCGGGTGGTGTTCTCGGGCTGGGTGAATTCCTCGAGAAATACTCGTTCGAAAAGCCGCCCTTCCTGGTTCTTAAAAGCGTTGGCAAAATCCCGGGCATCCTTGCTGGTGTATTTAAGGTCCACGTGCTGGGGCCCGATGGAAACAACGTGCAGATTACGACTCCGGGGTGTGTAGGTGACCCGGATCGTCCGTGATTCGATCTCATTAACCTTGATCTGGATCACATTTTCGCCTTCTTTCAGACGGATCCTGCGGCGATACGTGTAGGTATTGAAACCCGTCTTAGGTGCGATCAATTCTTCGTCGAGTTCTTTATTGCCCTCGAGCGCATTTTCGTTTACGTAGACGCCCACGTCCTCCATGCGGATCCGCTGGTTAGAGACGATAGTGGATCGAATCGAAAATTCAGGATCCTGCGTAGTGATATTATTGATATCAACTTCATCCTGGTTGGGCTCGGTCCAGATGAGCATATTGCTTGCCAGAGCCGGGCCGCCGGCAGTAGTGCCTGCCGGATTGTTCAGATCGATCGTATAGGGCTGACGGGATTGTTCCTGTCCCTGATTGCGGAGTACACACACCACGGTCGCCCGATTATCGCGATACGCGGGTGTTCGCCGGAATTCAAAAACGGCGGTAGCCCGGCCTCCCGGGGGTACTGTTCCCAGTTGCCCTCGCTGAGCTACGACTTCGAGGCCCTGCGGTATGCCTAACTGAACGATGGCCTGGTTGGTACTGTAATCGCCCGTATTGGTAAGGTCGACCGTCAATCGAATATTGGGGAAGCTGGCCCCCCGCTCCTGGGTCATCATTTTAAACTGATAATTGGCAATATCCAGGCGAGCCGGTACCGGCTTTTTGGCTTCGATGGTAGCTGCTGTCTCTGCCAGTGGCACATTACCCGATACCAGCTGCAGGCGCAAGCCTACTTTGCCCGATTCCAGCGCTTCGTTGGCTTGCACGGGGATACGCACCACACGGGGTGATTGTGCTTCCAGTTTGCCGAGGTAATTGGTTTCCCAGACGGCCACGCCCTTGGCCCCGGAGGTCGCCTGGACCCGTAGATTGAGGTTGGGCAGATCGAGTTGGGATGTATTCTGCACCCGCAGGCTCAGGTAGGTCTGATCGTTGGGTTTTAGTTTTTGGTCGTGAGTGTGCAAAACCACGGGCGACAGTTGCACCATCTCACCCGCACTTTTGGCGGAAGCCAGCATATCGGGCGAAGGCGTACTGGCATCACGCAAAGCAAATACCCAGCCGTCTTTGCCTCCGGCACCGGCCGATTGAGCGGTGCCACCTACCAGCAAGCGACCATCATTGGCCAGGCAGGCCGTCGTGGCTTCGTCGTCGCGGTTGCCACCGTAATAGCGCTGCCACTCCAGCGTACCACCGGCATCAACCTTTACGACGTAGGCTTTCGAGGTGCGTGCATTCGGGGAGTGGGAACGGGAGCGGCCGACCAGCAAAAAACCATCGTCAAAGGTAGGTGCTACGGCCAACCCTTCATCGTCGTCGCGGCCACCAAATGGACGATTCCATTTCTGATAACCTTCGCTATCGGTACGCAGGATCCAGGCATCCAGGCGGCCCGCGCCGAACGAATTGGTCGTTCCGGCGATCACAAAATCGCCGCTGGCCGTCCGGATAAGGCTGCCGGCTTCTTCGTAATCACGATCACCAAAGTAGCGAATCCACTCCTGATCACCAGCGGTGGTCACTTTCAGCAAATAGATATCATCAGCATCGCGCTGACTGGATTTATCGGTGGTACCGGTAATAGCAATACCATTGCCGGCAAGACTAACGCCTTTAATGTTTCGGAACTGGCCCCTGCCAAATGTTTTATCCCAGGCAATTTGCTGGTCCTTGTATTTGACGATCCAGGCATCACCGTTATCGCCGTCGTTTTTCTGACCGATGAGATAGGCGTGCTCATCCTCCGGGTGATAGGTGATCCCCAAAAAGCGATCATCATCACCGGTACCGAAGGTTTGCTCGTCGAGAACCTGGCCGTTGGCATCGATTTCGACGAGCCAGCCGTCCTCTTTACCGTTCCCTTTAGATTCTGTGCTGCCGGCCAACAGGAAGGTGCCGCGATTGGTCTGAGCAACTCCGTTAAAGCGCTCATCTTTTGATCCGCCGTAATTGGTCATGCGTATCTTTTGGCCGGTACGGGTGTCGATGAGCAGCACCAGCCCATCACGGGATTTCCCCGATACCGATTCCGTATAACCAACGGCGATAAGGGTCCCGTTCGATGCTTCCAGTATCTGAGTAACCACCTCGTCGGACCGTTCACCGAAATATTGTTCCCAATCCTGCTGTACCGTTTGAGCCGGCAGCAGGCACACACTCACCAAGACAAATAGGATGGAGTACAAGCACTTCATATCACCTATGCGTTTACGGGTTCCAAAAAATTTTAAACCTTGCGTTTATTATAGGGTGTTATAACGAAGAAAAGTGTTACCGGTGGCGAGACGATTTATGTATAAAAATACGCGTTTTGCTTCGGAGGAACCACCTCAACCGGCAGCAAATACCACCTAACACGGGCAGAATCAACCAATTTTAACATAAAAAACTACTGTTTATGGCTTTTACCGAATCGAAAATGATCGAACTGGGCACAAAAGCTCCCGATTTCGAACTTCCTGATACCGTTTCCGGCAAAAAACTGTCCTTTTCCGATATCCGCTCGGATAAAGCAACGGTCGTCATGTTTACCTGCAACCATTGCCCCTACGTATTGCACGTCAATCCCGAGCTCGTGCGCCTGGCGAATGACTACCAGGAAAAGGGCGTCGCCTTTGTTGCCATATCCTCGAATGATGTGGAACGTTACCCCGACGACAGTCCCGAAAAAATGACGGAGTTAGCCAAAGAAGTCGGTTACCCGTTCCCGTACCTGTACGATGAGACACAGGAAGTAGCAAAAGCCTACGATGCCGCCTGTACCCCCGATTTTTACGTTTTTGACGGAGACGACAAACTGGCTTACCGCGGCCGCCTCGACGAATCGCGGCCTAATAGCGGTAAACCCCTTACGGGAAAAGATCTGCGCGCTGCCCTCGACGCGGTCCTGGCCGGAAAGCCGGTGCCCGAACCACAGTATCCGAGCGGAGGCTGCGGGATCAAGTGGAAATAAGCAGGCATTAGTATCACTCGATCAACGTGTGATTCGTATAAATGAACAATGGCCTTCGAAGTAACAGGAGCTTGATTGGCCCAAGGTCCGTGAACCTTGAACCTCGGACCTTGAACCTCGGACCTTGAACCTCGGACCTTGGTCCATCATCACTCCTCTTTGGGAAACTGGCGGGCGACGATGGTCCCGTCAGCTTTTTGTATGTGACGTGCAGGAAGGGTACCGCGTACGCCCTGCAGGGGGTAAATAATGCTGTCGGGACCAATAATAGAACCCGGATACAATACTGCATTACAGCCAATCTCTACGCGGTCACCGATAAGGGCTCCGAATTTACGAAGGCCGGTGCCAACTTTATGGTCGTTGATGTAGGCATGGATCTCATCGCCGGTCGATTTGTAATTGGAGAGTATTGCTCCGGCACCGAGGTGGGCCTTATATCCCAGGATACTATCCCCAACGTAGTTAAAATGAGGTACTTGTACTTCGTCGAACAATATGGCATTTTTCACTTCGGAAGCATTGCCCACCATGACCCGGTCTCCCAGAATGACCAGGTTCCGGATGAATGCATTATGCCGGATCCGGCAGCGACGGCCAATAATGGCTGGTCCCTGGATTAGGGCCGAATCTTCAATGACGGTCCCCTGGCCCACCCACACTCCGGGCAGGCGTTCGTGAAAGTCGCTGGGTAGCTGAGCTGTAAGCTGCCCGATGATCTGGCTAATACCGGGTAAAGCATCCCAGGGTTGTTCATATTTTTCCAGCCAGGGTCCGGTAAAGCTGTGTTCAATTGAAAACAGGTCGTTGACGGTCATACGTAGGTGTTGCAATTTCACAAAAGCTACTACTTCCGCTCAAAACGGCCAAATATACCGCTTCCGAAGTGGTTTGGTGTCCCAGCACGAATTACTGCGGAGCAAAACCATTTCGTTGCCGGTATAGAAGTAAAAAAACCGACGGATGTTGCATATCCGTCGGTTTTTGCCGAAAGGCTGATCTCGTTTACGTTAGTCTTTACCATTGCCCCCAACTAAAACCCAGGGTGTATCGGGACTCAGGTCATTTTTTAGACGGTGGTATAATTTTACAAAACGGGCCGCAACTGCGATCAGGTCCTTGGTTTCCAACAACAGATTAAAGAATAATATACTATTGCGGGCACTATAGGCTTGCTCCTGAATACCACGAGACTGCCTGGCCAGCAACTCCTCGATCTTGTCAAAGAGGGGTTGCTTGGCACTCAGCAGTTGTGGTAAGGTAGTATAGTCTTCGGTGCGGATAATCTCTGCCGTTTGGGTTAAAAAGGCCGAAACATCCTTGTTCAGGCTATCCAGGGCTTCGGCCTGGGCGGGAGTCACCGGCAACAGCACATCATTTACGTGCTGAAAAGCAGATTCTACAATGTAATCAGCCGATTGGGCGATATCCTGCTCCAGGTCATAGGCCAGGAGGTAGGTACGGCTGCCTTCCCCCATTTCTTCCTTGATCCGGCGAATGGCACCGTAGAAGGTAAACTTGAACTCGTCGGTATTTGATTTCAGTTCAACCATTGTTTCCCGGGCCCGGCGAAGAATTTTCAAGTCTTCATCGATCAATCCCCGGATGGTTAATTCATAACTTTTCCGGATAGTGCTAAGCCCTTTTGCTGCCTGCTGACTGGTATCCTGAATAATCTGCTGGGCAGGCACTAATTCACCCCGCTTACGGGCGGCGGTAATGCGAGCCTTTTTCTTTTCGCTGCGACGATGATAAAAGAAGGTGTTAGCAATAAATACCAGGGCCAGAACCAGAAGCCCGGCTACCGCATACCCCTTGAAGTTGAATAACAACCAGGCGAAAATACCGGCTACCGTAAAAGCTGAGAAGGCAGTAAGGAACCATCCACCGATCACATTGAGCACCCCTGAAACCCGGTAGACAGCACTATCGCGCCCCCAGGCACGGTCCGACAGTGACGTTCCCATAGCGACCATGAAGGACACATAGGTTGTTGATAAGGGCAGCTTCAATGAGGTCGCAATAGCGATCAATATACTGGCCACGGTCAGGTTAACCGATGCCCGTACCAGGTCAAAGGCCGGTGGATCGTATTCCTTGCCGTATTCGGCTTTCTTCTCGGTTGGCTCAAAGGCCGAATCGATCTTTTCCTGCCATTTATCGGGCATGGCGTTGCCTGTATTCCTTGACAGACGGTTACCCAGACGAACGATCCCGCGGGCGAGGGCATTGGAAGAGAATCGCTCGAGGCCCTCGGATTGCCGACCCAGATTCACCTCTGTTTCGGTAACTGATTGGGCTTTCCTGGAAAGCCATAGTGTCACGACCATGATGATACCCGCAATGACCAGCATGTAGGTCTTGGCAGGATATTTGGCGGCCAGTGCTGTCATCAGGAATGTATCCGGTGATTCGGCAGAGGCTGACCACGCATTATAGGCTTCAAACCCGGCCAGAGGGACCCCAATGAAATTCACCAAATCATTGCCGGCAAAAGCCATGGCCAGGGAAAAGGTTCCGGCCAGTACGACGATTCGCAGGATGTTGACACCAGCACGGTCCAGAATGAAGGCAACCAGCGTCATTATCGCAAAAGCGATCAGTAGTAAAAGGATGGTATTCTGGGATGTCCAGGCCGTAAAGGATGAAGGAATAAAAGAAGCTCCTTTCAATCCTTTGATCAACAAAAAGTAGAAAATAGCTGCCAGGCTGATGCCTGTCCAGATGACCCCGACGGTTCGGATGTTTTTCTGATAATTGAAGGTAAATAGCAACCGCGTCAGATACTGGATGATAGCCCCCACGGTAAAGGCCACCCCCACCGACAGAAAGATCCCGATGATAATGGTGAGTGCACTATCCGAATTGATGTAGGTCCCTACCGCTGACAGGCCGTCTCCATTGTTCATCACCTTGATTACCGCCATGGCTACCGAAGCACCTAACAGTTCGAAAACAATGGATACCGTGGTGGAGGTAGGTAAACCAAAGGTGTTAAACAGGTCAAGCAGGATAATATCGGTCAGCATAACCGCCAGAAAGATGAAAATAACCTCGGTGAACGTGAAGAATTGCGGATTGAAAATCCCCTTACGCGCCACCTCCATCATACCACTGGCAAAGGTGGCTCCGATCACGATCCCAACACTGGCGACAATCATGATGGTGGCTCGACTCGCTACTTTAGAGCCAATAGCGGAATTGAGGAAGTTGACAGCGTCGTTACTGACACCTACCACCAAATCGGTCACTGCCAAAAAGAAAAGCAGAACAACGACAATGAGGAATAATTCCATATAGCTGACTTCTGGTTGGTTTTCGGAGGTCCTTTCTTTGCGTGGCAAAAATAGTCAGTGAATGTGAACTGTAGGTTAATTACCCATCTCCGCTTGCGGTTGCTAGTCCCGAAGATTGACCGTACTTTAGACCTCATGGACACCTCACAATCAAGCCTTTCCGATAACCCATCATACATACCCGCCGGACATTTAGCCTCTTTTACCGGGTTGATGGCAGCCCAGAGTACACGTCATGGCGGGGTGAGTATAGCGCCTTATTCCTCTCTGAATCTAGGCCGCTATACGGCCGACTCTTTTGATCAGGTCCGGGCAAATCGCCAGCGGTTCTTTGCCAACCTGGATTGGCCGGCAGCAGCCTTTGTGGAATCCCATCAGGTGCATCAGGATCGGATAAAACATGTTCAGAAGTCCGGCGCACATGAGGGGTTTGACGGTATGCTTACGCAAAAAAAGGGGGTAGCTCTGACCATTACCGTAGCTGATTGTTGCCCCGTTCTGCTCTACGATCCGGTGACGGAATCCATCGGGGCGGCCCACGCGGGCTGGAAAGGCACCGTGGCCGGTATAGCCGCTACTTTAGTTAACCGCATGCAATCAGCATTTGGTGTACTACCGGCTAACCTCTACGCCTGGACAGGAGCATGCATCAGCCCCGACCACTACGAAGTGGATGCTGATGTTGCCGACCAATTTCCGGCAGCCCATAAAAAGTGGGTTGAAGAACGGGGAAAATTTCTGTTGGATGTGCCCGGTGCCAATGCAGCGCAGCTGCGGGCAACAGGGGTGCAGCGATTGGAACGGGCACCGTACTGTACGTACCGGGATCACGAGCATTTCTTTTCCCATCGCTACGATCGCGGTCAGACCGGCCGGGGTTGGGCCGTGATCGGTATGCGTCCCTGATTACCGCAGAGATTGCAGCATCGCCTCGGTCGCCAGTCGTCCGCTTCGCATGGCCGCATCTAGAGAGGCGTTGAGCAGATAATCACCCGCCAGATAAATATCATCGGTCAGCATGGTGGCAGCCGCCTGCATGGTATACTGTTGTGATGGATTAACGGGCAATGCCCTGGGTATATCGTAGCGGGTCAGAAACCGCAAAGATTGATCGGGTTGACCACACCACTGAGCGATCTCCTCCCCAATGGCCCGGTACAATTCCGTACTCTCCGGAGCTATGCGTTTTAGGGTAACCGAAAGGAGATGCTCGCCTTCCGGCGCATAATCCGGCCATACTTGTGTGAGCTCACAAAAATTGTTGATCAGACTATCAGGGTCGCTGACCAGGCCAATGGTCGGTTCGGGTAAGAGGGACTTTGAGCTGGCGTAGTAAAAAACACAGGTGTCGTGCCACTTGATATCCTGACCCGATAAATTGTCCATCAAAGACGCGGGATCAGAGGTCAGAATGAGCTTGTTGAAAGAATGGATCTTTCCCGACTCATCCACGAGCTGGTTATCTTTCAGATAGGCAATACGGGTATCTCCGATGAAGGTCGTTCGCTTCAGTCTGGCGTGAAGTTGTTCCACTATCGCCCCGATGCCCCGGCGGGGCAGAGCAGCATTACCGGTACCGAACATTTTGAAGACAAACCGGAACATACCAGCCGGGGTGCTCAATTCATTTTCCAGAAAAATACCACCGAAAAAAGGCCGGAAGAACTGGTCGATAATGCGTTCACTGAAACCGTAGCTTCGCAGGTAGGCCAGAGTGGTTTGATCGTCGCTCCGGAACAGGGTGCTACGATCGGCAATTTTGAGTTCCCGGTTGAGTTTGAAGACCAGCCATTTGTCGCGCAGACTCCCTACCCGCGAAAATGCCATCGATAGCAATTGCCCGGGTTCCCGCAGCGGATCACTCACCCGAAATCGCCCGTGTTGATCAAAAACTACGGCTCCCGTCCGGAAGGTTGCTAATTCCAGGGCTTTCAGATCCAGATATCGCTGTACCTCCTGGTATTCGGTCAGCAGCACCTGAAAACCGTGATCTAACTGGAAACCATCGCGATAATCAGTTCGGACCCGTCCACCAGGTACAGTCTCAGCTTCGATCAGGGTGGGTGATAATCCGGCTTCTTCACAGTGTAAAGCAGCAATTAATCCCGCAACCCCGCCCCCGAGGATGACAACGTTTGCTTCCATACTGATTGTAACTCAATCCAGTTCACCGGGGAAAATTCCCGGATTTGGGGGCAAAGATAGCGTAATCGCCCTATATTACGGGGCCTCGACCAGTCTTTTCCACCATGCGCCTTTTTACTTTTTATCTGTTGATTTCTCTTTTTGCTGCCGGGCCGGCCACGGGGCAAACGGTTATTAATACCGAGGCTTTGCGCCTGGAAGCCGACACCCAGCGCGTTCGCGGAAGTATGGCCCTCAACCTGGGAATGAGTCGCAATAAAGCCGGTCGTTTTTTCCGGCCCGGCTTCAATGGTCGCCTAGAAGTCCGGGCCGGTCAGAATCGCTATATGGTATTGGGTGGTTACGCGCTCACCCGGTTTACCGATCTTGATGAGCCCGAAGAGCCCGTAACCATTTTCAACGAACGGGGTTTCGGCCACCTGCGCTTCAACCGTTCGCTCTCCGAACGTGTCACCTGGGAAGCCTTCGGGCAGTATCAATTCGATCAGGTGCAGGAGATCGACCGCCGCATACTGATCGGCACCGGCCCCCGCTACCGCATCACCGAAACGGAATCGGGCTTTTTATTCGGTGGCCTGCAATACATGTACGAATACGAGGAAACTTCGGCGGTAGCGGGAGAAATTGTCTACAATAAACACAACCGCCTTTCGACCTACCTTTCGGGGGGAAGTACGTTCAACGAACACGTATCGGGTAACCTGACGGTCTACTTTCAACCGCGGCCCGACCGCTGGTCCGATTACCGGGTATCGGCAACGGGCAACCTCACCGCCAGTCTTAGCGGGGGATTTGGGTTTTCGCTGAATGCCAACTACGTCTACGATGCCCGACCGCCAATTACGGTTCCGACCGTTATGTACGACTTTGGGGCCGGGTTGACATTCACCTGGTAAGTTGCTGCCAATAATCATTTCCATATCCTGAAAACCTGGGTACCTTATTGGCGAATTGCCAACGGGGAATGGAGCTAAAACCCATGCCCCCCAAATACCGACCCTATGTCTGCCCAGACTTTTACCGAACTGCGCTCTGCCGTCGATCAGATACTGCACCACATACTGGAAACAGAGCACAATTTCCGGGAAGCCATTGCGGCTGTACACCCGCACAACCGCGAGCGCGCCCGTAATTTCGTACACTATCTGGCACTGCGCTCCTTTGATCTCCGGAAGATCCAGCACGCGCTGTCCGAGCTGGGCATCTCCTCCCTGGCCCATGCCGAAGGATATTCACTGTACAATGTACTCCGGGTAGAACACCTTTTACACCTGGTCGATGGTGGGCAGGACACCTTTCTCGAGCGCCACCAGGATAATAGCCCTCCCTTCAGCTACGACGGATATTTAGCTGCTTTTCAGGAGCAAACCCGACAGTTATTCGGAGGGCAAGCCGACGATAAAAGCCATACACGACTTATGGTAACCTTACCTTCGGAAGCAGCTCATGATTACGAGCTCGTGCTGCATTTGGCGGAAGCCGGTATGAACGTAGCCCGTATCAACACCAGCCACGATGATCCCGAATCCTGGGCCAGCATGGTTGGGCATGTACGTCGGGCACAAGAGGCCACCGGAGCCGATGTGCGAATTTATATGGACCTATCGGGTCCCAAGATCCGAACTGATTTTAGCGATATGCTGCTGTGGCAAAAAAAGCGCTGGTTTGCCAAAAAGCAACGATTGCTATTGCACAAAGACGACCGGGTCGTACTGTGCAAAACACCCAAAAAATGGAAACCCGGACATGAAGGATCGAAGCCGGTTGCTGCTTTTAAATGCACCGAACCCAGTATTCTCGAAGATATCCGGACCGGCGACCGAATATTTTTTGACGACGGTAAGGTAGGAGGACTCATTGAAGAAACTCACAGAAAAGGAGTAGTAATACGCATAACTCAGGCTTCGCTGGAAGGTTCCAAATTGCGTCACCGCAAGGGCATCAACGTACCCGACACGACATTGCGCCTGCCCTCCCTGACCGACCGAGATCACCAGCACTTGCCGACCATCGCCCAAATGGCGGATATGGTAGGCTACTCCTTTGTGCGGCAACCCTCCGATGTTCAGGAGTTGCAGTATCAACTGAGTAAGCTGGGAAGACCCGACCTGGGCATCGTACTTAAAATTGAAACGGGGGAGGCTTTTCGACAATTCCCGGGCATGATCCTCCAGGCATTGCAGAGCCCCAGCGTAGGAGTTATGATCGCCCGCGGTGACCTCGCCGTCGAGATCGGTTTTGAGCGTATTGCCGAAGTTCAGGAAGAGATCATGTGGCTGTCGGAGGCAGCACTGGTTCCCGATATTTGGGCCACCCAGGTCCTGGAAAGTCTGGCCAAAAAAGGACAGGCCACCCGCGGGGACATTACCGATGCCGCCATGGCCGCGCGGGCATCCTGTGTGATGCTCAACAAGGGCCCCTACATTGTGGAGGCCGTCCGAACTCTGCGCAATATTACCGACCGCATGGCCCAGCACCAACAGCGTAAACACGGTAGCTTGCGGCCATTGGCGGTGGCAACCGATTTTATTTCCGGCTGACGGCTCCCTCCCTTCGTCCGTTCCGGACTTCGGCGGGCAGGAACGGCTGACGGCTAAGTTGTTTTTTCCACTTTATCAGTTCAAATTAAAGGACCAAAAACTTGCCTGCTTTCTGGAGCAAATTCGGTACAGTAATAAATCGTAGACACCGTGAGCCGT
>CAYFGK010000050.1:0-45121 GCA_964342305.1 uncultured Saprospiraceae bacterium
CAGGAACCTTCGTCGATGTCGGCAGCGAATACTTTAGCGTAACCGCCGGTGCTCAGCGTAACGTTCAGATCATCATCACACTTCATTACCGGAGCGATCTGATCTTTAACAGTAAAGAAGGTAGCACCGGTAGCGTGGTTATAACAGCCATCAAAAGCCTCAATGATCAATGCATATTGACCAACGGGAATACCAGTAGCCATACCATTGATCATGGGGAAGTTGGTGTCGCGCCACAGGGTATCACCCGTTGGGATACCGTACTTGATAACGGGAGCATATTGCCAGATTTCAATGGAATAATCAGCTACGTCGCAATCATCAATATCAAATCCGAAGGTAGACTTCAGGTCTTCCAAATCAGTAGAGAAAGCGGCTGTGCAATCAACCGGCCCTGTTGACAGTGTAGTAGTATACATTGAAGCAGGCACCGGTGAGGTACGATCTTCGGGTGCACGTAAGTTTTCCGTGATACCACCCAAAGAAGCAGTAATTGTACCAGAACCGGTTTCGCGGTTGGAGGTGCCTACTCCAATACTTAGCAAATCTTCAAAGGTGGCATTGTCGATCCGAACTCCGGCAAAGGCCCCCGCTTGGGTACTCGCTAATGGTTCGTCAGGATTGGAGGAATCATACACATCCAGGTTAAAGGATTCCACATCACCGGTGAATTCACCCCCAATACCGATGTAGGTATTGGCTACATTAAATACAATTCCGTCATCATCGGTATTGCTATATTGATTCAGAACATTAGCAACAATCTGGAATTCGTAAAAAGAGAGTGGTAGTGGTCCGGCATTTCCGGTAAAGGCTGGAGGTGCGAAGTCACCAATCTTAACGATCGGATTATCTTCACTCAGGTATTCAGCCAGATCCTGCGACTCTTCCACACACCAGTCAAATACCTGGTAACGGCACTCGATCTTCACACCTTCGCCACCACAGATGGGGAACTCAGTAGAAGAAACGGTTACAGAGTAGTTGCAATCCAGTTCGTGAAGATACAGACGATCCAGGTTGTCATCATCATCCGAATCGAAGCAGCCCAACCAGTATGGCATGGGGCAATCGCGATCTTCGCCTTCGATATCGCAGGTCTGGTTTTCTTCATTTTCAGGCCAAACCAGATCGTCCAGTGAAGGACGGTAGAAGGTAAAGGTCTGAGTCGTATCGAAAGAGTTGCCTTCGCAATCCGTAGCTGTCCATTTACGGTACAGGATAGCGTAATCATATTCCTGACCAAAGGAAGCTGATTCGGGGCAATCCAGGTATTCGACCCGGTCGAAGAACTTAGGCTCTACGTCACAACCACAATCACCACAATTATCTGCAAAAGATACATGCCCTATATAAAGTGGGTGGCTGTCATCTACTGAGTTTGGATTGTTTACCAGGTCATCGATGTAGACACACTCGATGTCGTCTGGTTTTTCATAGTGATCTTCCACAATGGGAGCGGTCTTGTCTTCAGCCAGGACCTCGCCCCAGCAGATCAACTCGCCGACACTGTTAAAGATGCCATAGGTATACAGGCCCGGGCAATCAATGATGTTTCCATTTGAAGGATATCCATCATTTACCCGAACTTCTAAACCAGGTACAGCGGGTCCATTATAGGCCTGAGCCACATCTAATTCGTACTGGCAATTGCCATCCAAGCGTACATTAAACTGCCGGCGACAACTGACGGTGCAATCGAGCGGAATATTGTTATTGACAATAAAATCACCTGGTTCCAATTCAAATTGCAGGTAATACGGATTAGCAGCGCAAGTGGCGTCTGTCATCAATCCGCTGTCACCATCCTCCGAACTTCCCAACGAATAAGGCGATGAATCCGGATCCAGGACACCGGATTCTTCCGCACAATCAGGCTGGAGCCTAAAACCGGCGGGTGGAGTTACCGTCATGGTGTAAGTACCCGAGGCATCTACCAGGAACTGGTAAAAGCCGGTGCTGCCATCTTCTACAATTAGAACATTCCCGGGTCCATCCACTGATATCGAACCTCCAGGGACGATCTCCCCGGTTGTTGTACAATAGAAAAAGCCTTGCGGATCAATAAATGATCCGTGCATATCCATTTCATCGGGAATATAGTCGTCATCTTCATCAATGAATACTCCGGCTCCAATCGCTTCAATGGTTTGACCAGGCATTACATTGATACAGAAAGTACCTGATTCTAAATCCAGGTCTGAATCATATTCGTCCAGTGAATTGCCCTCAACATTGGGTAAGGTCAGTTTGAGGTATTCGGCATTTTCTACTTGCGATGCATCCAGACTCAGACAATACCGGCCTTCCCGGACCAATTCAAAAATAAAGGTTCCATCTTCCGTGTTGACGGGTACTCGCAAAGGTTCTTCCATTGGAGATTGACTTCCAATTCGTCGGTCCTCATCCAGCGTTAGGGTAACCATCATTGATTCGGGGACTTCTTCGCCGTCATCAAATTGACCGTTTCCATTATTATCTAACCAGACTTTTCCAGTTACCGTGCCTCCACATTGATCATCGAATAACTCATCGTCCCACCACTCGTTAGTGAGCATCAAGCCAATAGGTTGCGGTCCCATGGGTTGTTGAAAATTATCTGACACAGCAACCGGGACTCCGTTAATATCTACATCACCGATCAGGCGACCATCACCATCCACATCGTCATAGGTAAAGTTTCCGGAAGCTTCCACCGCATCAAAACAGCCGTCATCATCCGAGTCATTGTCGAGATGGTTGGGCAGTTCATCGTCATCGACATCTGAGCCTCCTTCAAATTCATTTTCTGTATCATCGAGCAATCCGTCATTATCACTATCCAGATCCCGAAAATCCGGAACCTCATCCTCGTCCGTATCGGTTAGCTCGTCTCCTTCGTCGGCATTGGAAATTCCATCATCGTCACAATCAGCTTCATTCCATCCATCTCCGCGGGCTACGGTCACTGAAGTGTATACGTATCCGCATGGATCAAGCGGATCGGTTTGATCGGTATCTTCATCACCGTCCACTACCCCGTCGCCATCGGTATCTGCGATCAGGGGATCGGTGCCGGTACCCGCTTCTTCGTCTGTTTCCTGTTCATTCGTCAGGCCATCATCATCGCAGTCATCTTGCAGCCACTCGATAGACGGCATCTCGGTCTGATGCGCCAGGACAAAGGAACATACATCGAGCGGGTCCGTTTGGTCTTCATCCTCATCGCCATCGGTAACGCCGTCACCATCGGAATCAGGGTCCTGAGGATCGGTGCCGGTACCGGTTTGCTCGTCTGTTTCTTGTTGATTCGTCAGACCATCATCATCACAGTCATCCTGCAGCCACTCAGAAGACGGCGTCTCAGTCTGATGCGCTAGAACAAAGGAGCATCCATCCGTTGGATCCGTTTGGTCATCCTCCTCATCGCCATCGGTAACGCCGTCGCCATCGGAATCAGGGTCCTGAGGATCGGTGCCGGTTCCGGTTTCTTCATCCGTTTCTTCTCCATTGGTCAGGCCATCCTGATCACAATCAGCATCCAGCCACGTCTGATCGGGGTCCATATCCTGGCTGGCATATACAAAGTCGCAATTATCGGTATCGTCTGTTTCATCTTCGGCTTCCTGGATATCGGACACACCGTCACCATCGGTATCCACCAGAGGCTCGGGAGTTAAGATCAAAGCTTGCCCATTCGAACCGGTTCTTGGAACCACCAGCGTATCCCCACTACCCGAAATGGCAACAGTGAGGCCCAGGTAAGAGCCGGGATAACCGATAACGTCTTGCCCGCGTTGTTCGATCTCCTCCTGATCATTACAGAAGAACACACCAACCCGTCCGGAATTTGACGTAGGGGCGGCATATCCCTGTGCCCCTACCGCTGCGTATTGGCCATCAGCCGATATGTCAACGGCGATTCCCATGAATTCGCTAGTATTTTCTCCTGTTGCCAGAGTATCGGCTAAGGTATATTGCAGGTCGCCTCCGCCTAGTGGTGTTGGAGCCTCTTTAAATAGGAGGGCAAACCCTGTCGACGTGTTATTCATGGGGGCCCCGACAACTATGGTTTTAGCATCATCAGAGAAAGCCACCGCACGACCAAGTTCGGCATCTAGTGATTGGGATTCATGCGAATATTCAAAATCAAAACTGTAGACGCCATCATCTATTTCGTCCCAACTGTACACCGAAAACTTACCGTTTTGATCGCCGCTACCCTCTCCATCATGCTTAGGGCAACCTACTAATAGGTACGCACCATCGGGTGTTAAGTCCACATCATACCCTAATTCTTCGCTGTCTACACCCTCTATTCGATGGGCTTCTTCCCAATCGCTGGATTGGTCATCGTACAGATAGGTATAAACAGCTCCATCTCCATTATTGTATCGATTGGCCCCTACAACCAGCATATTGCCATCATGCGACAGGGAGACGGAGCGTCCAAATTCATCACCTGAATCCTCACCCACCAGCATGTTACCCAGAGGATGCCAAAAGTCAAGGAACTCATTCCAACGATAGATAAATACCATACCAACTTCAGAGCCTTCCTCTTCGAATTCTCTCGCTCCTACTGCCATGGTCGTGCCATCCGCAGAGATAGCTAAACTGGTACGATAAGCATACCAGTTGTGTTCGTTGGCTAGGTTTTTAACGGAACCACGTAAAACGTACTGATCCCCCTGCAAGTCGTACACCCGAACCACCCCATCACCATCGGATCCACCATTTGAGGAACCAAAAGCGACGGTTTGCCCGTCGGGGGTAATTGCCAGAGATGAAGTACCCCCGCCAATTTCGGTAAGCGTATCCAAACCAGCCCAGCGGATGGCTTGTCCGGTAAGGGAGGTGCTTGCCGTTATTATCAATAAGAAGAAAAGGATTTCCCTCCAGGGGATTCTTTTACCAAGCCAGTGTTGGTGTTTAAGGTACCTGGGGTACCCCGAAGGAATAGGAGTCTGGGTCGTCTTCATGATTGTAGTTGTTATTATGCGTAAAATTAGGTTTAGCCTTCAGGAGCGTTGATGGGTGCAACCGGTAAAAGCACATCAACACCGAGGTTAGAAACGCAAAAACAAGCGTGTAATGAAGAAGAAAAGATCGCCCTATTCCGAAAGGGAGGGTAAGGAGGGTTAGAAAGCATGGTGAAATCCCAGGAGTTGGGATACTCATATTTGGCAGAACTACGCAAGTATACGGAAAAAATTGTTATTTGTTCCAGTTCTATACGAATGCGGGCTAAACAGGGCCACAGGATTTTCGAAACGCAATCTTTCGCCTTTGCGTAGTCAAATGGTTGAACGGACGTTAATTATGGGCTGATACCCCACTCCTGTCCATATCGCCAATCTTAATGCCGATGAAGTTGGTCTCTGCCCCGTCACGAAGTGTGTCAATGTTGATCTCGCCGGGCAAAGATCCATCTAAGACATTTGTTGGATCTGGGAATTGAAAATTCTCTGGAATAAAAACCCAACTATTATTATTTGGAAAAACATCTTCCATGCCCAGAATCACTTTGCGTAGGTGTAAGAGATCCAGGGTATTGATGGTGCCATTTCTATCCACATCAGCGGCAATAAGCAGGAACGGGTCATCAATGGAGTCCACCCCAAGAATGTGTTTTCGAATGATCAACAGGTCTAACGTGGTTACTCCATTTAGAAAATCATCCGGAGATATTGGCTTCACTGAATATGGGCGTCCGGACAATAGGTCTGAAAAGACAAAAGAGCCTTCACTATCTGACTTCCTGGTTGATTCAGAACTACCGCTGGTAGCAATTTCTATTTCAGGAATCGGGGTACCTTGCGGGGTTTTGACGGTACCTGAAATATCTGAATGGTGTTGTGAATGACATACCACGTATTCACTTTCAGCAACAAATAGTTGGGTCCGGCAAAAGCCAGTCTTACCGGATGGATCCCACGCGTGGATCTCTACCTGATACAACGAGCTTACATCCTCGCAGGAAAACGTAAGCTTCGTTTGTGTGGAATCTACTCCTTCACCTGTTAGATTGATGGAGAAATGATCAATATCTAAAGGTGTCCCAAGATACCGGGGAAAACCGTCTAAAAACTCCAAAGCATGAAAAGTAACGGAAGAGCCCGTGTTATTGGAAAGGTTTGACAAAATTGGTTTAACTATTTCCTTGCAGGGTACCACTAGAGAGTCGATTTCAGGGTGAAAATCAGTACTCGTAGCAAATGATTCTACAGGTAAAACCACAAATAATAAAGGCAGGAAGCAACCAGTGGCACGCAGCCACCGGGATGGGCAAATAACAGGGTTCAGTGTAAGCATATTTCTGGGATTATACTTCCAAGAAATAGTATTTTCCGCAGTTTTCCAAATGTTGGGGTATGGAGTTGTAGGTAGTAGGTATTGAGTAATTGGTATTAGGACCAGGTCCCTCTACCTAATACCCAATACCATCTTCCGCGTCGTCGACTCCGCCTTCGTTTCCAGCGTATAGGTGTACACACCCGGCCCGCTGAGATCCTGCTCCCGGATGCGCACTTGCTGGTAGCCGGCTCCGTAGATTCCGGATGCTGTGTAAACAGTGCGTCCGTGCATATCCCGGATGGTCAGGGTGGCTTGTCCGGCTTTCGCCAAAAAGAAGCCGATTTTGGTCTCTGACCGGAAGGGGTTTGGAATATTCTGGTATAATTCGTTGCCGGCACTGCTCGCCCCATCCTCAACGCTCAGCCTTACGTTTAGCAGATCGCCATTCACACTATATGCCTCGGCTGCAGTATAGCGGGATGTGATACGCAGGACTTCGCTGACTTTGGTGTCAACTGTTGGACGCAGCACCAGAGTGAATAATGTTGAATGCTCAATGTTGAATGTTGAATTAGGCTGGTTGAAGGATGACGTAATGATTCCTTTGTCCACAAACACACCAAAGTGCTCATCAGTCGTAATGCCTGATTCAACATCAATGATCTCCGCTACAGACGGATCGATCTCCAGGGTGAATTGATAGCCTTCGATCTGCGCGAGCTGATCGGTCGTTACCGGAATGCGGTACTCGTTTCCGGCCCTTAATTCCTGCTCTGCAACGTTTAGCGGGAAGGACCGGGCGAACGACCGCAGTTCCGCCACATTGGCATTGCCGTTCACATCGCCTACCTTGATGGCAACGAATTCAGCAATCTCCTCCCCTTCCAGGTTGTTGATGTTTTTCACCTCGGGGAAGGCCTGGTCGAGTGGATTACTATTTTGGCGGAAGCCATAATCCGCATCCACGAAACGCCAGCTGGTATTATTGCTGAATTCGGCATCAATGTGCAAGATGAGTTTACGCAACTGGATAAGATCCAGGGTAGTCACCCTGCCGCTGCGGTTAATATCAGCGGCAATTTGCTGGTAAGGACTTTCCAGTGGCTGTAAACCCAAAATATGTTTGCTGATCAGTACGAGATCAAAGGTGGACACGCCGTTCAGCGGGTCATCATTCAGGCCGGGGGTGACGGTATAATCCACACCCTCTTCCAGGCCAAACAGGGAATATCCTCCAAGCTTATCGGTCAAATAGCTCTGGTGTGAGCTGCCCGACAAACGTACCTCCACATTGGGCACCGGCAGGTCGTGTTCCGTGGCAATGCCGCCCGAAATGCCGCCAGCCCCATCGATCGGCTCCTCGCAGAGCCCCATGTTGTCCTGCACCAGCAAGTACGTAGTGGCAAAATCATGGTTCCCCGCTTCGTCCCAGGCGTGGATCTCTACCTCCAGCGTTCGCACCGCCTCCGTACAAATAACGTACAGGTGATCCTGAGCAGGGTCGGGCATCTCCCCTACCCGATTGACAGAATATTGAGTCACCAGCGGATTCCCGTTCGCATCGGTTTGAGTCCCGTCCTGACCGTTGCAGTCGTAGACCGGAGAGGCCACAAAATCACTCGCCCATACTACTGCCGCCGCTCCCGTGGAGTCACTATCACTGGGCATGAGTTCGACGCTCAGGGCATCGATCACAATGGGTGCCGGGGCCTTGCAATCCACTACGGAAAAGACGTAGTCACCCATTGCCTGATTGCCGCAACCATCATTGCCTGTTACCACCAGACGATGTTCGCCTATCGGATAACGGCCCGAAAAAAGTCCGGTGGAGGGATCAAAATGATCAGTGACATCCTGATCGAGGTTGCCGTTATTGTACATATCAAGTCCGACCGAAACGGTTACATCCCCCCGGTCATCGGTACACAAGTCCGTTGCCGTAATGGTAAGTTGCACCGGTCCGGAACAATCCTCATTACTGATCGAACAGAAGGTGTCGACTCCCGTAATCGTCAGTGCCGGCGCCACATCATCGTAGACCAAAATATGCTGGGTGTATTGCCAGTAGCCGAAACTGCCGTAGCGGAAATCCGCATCGTCTCCTTGCACATTGCCTGCAATGTCGCTATCCGTTTGATCGCCATCGTAGGACCAGGTGCTGTGGCAATCGGTACATCCCGGCACGTGCCCGGGTATGCCTTCGTAGTAGTCTTCGGTGTCCGGATCATTATTACCCGACAGTACTGCCCACCAGTGGTCGTAGGTGATGCCGTCCTGCTGAATACTTCCGTCGTGCGGATTGGGGTTGTTGTCGTAAAAGACCGTATCCCGGTGACCATCGGCCAGATTACGCTTTACGATCACATACATATCCTCGTCGCCGGGCAGATCGTCCCCATCGGGATGGCGCGGATTCTCTCCGTTCCAACCATCCCAGTCACGAGAAACGATGGTAGGTTGAGCTTCCCCGTCGTACTCACACCAATTGATCACCCGGTAGGTACGGAAGATCTTGTAGCAAGCCTCCGGATCCTGGGTGGCGTAAAAACGCTCGTCGGTGTGTGAAATAGCGATCAGGTCACAAGCCTCTTCCGCAAAAGCTACGCCACGGATCGTGACATCCTCCCCGCAGGCCGCCGTTTGGTCGGCCGGAAAGGCCAGCCAGTAATCGTGGTGAGCAACCACCTCGATCACCTGCTCGCACAGGTCAGATCGCTGTTCAGATTCGGTACCTTGATCTTTAACCGCCACGAACTGACGGGTGATAGTCCCAAAACCACACTGGTCCAGGTCAGTGATAGCTTCAAGTTCGAGGATGTCGATATTGCCACAATTGCTAAATGGCGTCTCCGGCAGTCCGAAGCTGCCGAGATCTTGCAGCCCGGGATCGTCACAGGCGAGGGTGATCGGTGCCAGATCGGCACACAATGGTTCAACCTTATCTTCCACAATAACCTCTGTCCAGCAGGTATTGGTGTTTCCGGCGGCATCGGTGCCCTGCACTTCCACCACAACGGTACCATTGACCAGACTGCAGTCCAGCCATACTTCCTGCTGCCAGAGGGTGTCCATATCTTTTTGCCGTAAGGCCAAGGAAACGGAGCCGCAGTTATCCCAACTGCCCTCCTCCAGATCAGCGGGCACTATCCTGGCCAAACCTTCGGAATTCAACGTAACGGTCACCTGATCGTCGCAGGTCATGACCGGAGCGATTTGATCCTCAACGGTGAAAAGGACAAGGCCCGTAGATGACAACCCGCAGTAATCACGACCAGTGATCGCGAGCGCATAAATACCCGCCGGCAAACCGGTGATGGTATTACCCTGCAGTTGGTAATTGGTGGATCGCCAATGGTAATTCCCGGTAATTTCCTGCCCCTTATTCTCCGGCCCGTACTGTAATAATTCATACCCTACCTCCCGCAGCTCGCAATTGTCGCTAACCGATACGCCGAATTGTTGCTCGATCCAGTCTTGTTCTAACAACAACGCGCCGGTACAATCAGCCGGACCAGTAGAAATGGTGGACAGCGTTCCTTGCTCGCGGGCATAGTCCACCAACTCCTGCCAGGTATTCAGGCCGGGCACTATTTCCTGCTGTAGATAGGCCGTATCGTACCAAGCCAGGAAATCGACCGGATCAGAATACGGGGACATCCGCAGATCCGTCATCGGACCATGGAGTTCCGGATTCTCAAAGTCCCCAATTTTGATCAGGACCGTATCGAAGGGGGTTCCGCTTTCTTTAGCACACCAGTCCATGACGCGGATGATCCGCTCCACTTTCAGGCCCCGCCCTTCACAGGTCGGGAAAGTCTGATCCTCCACCGACCAGGCGTACTGGCAGTCGATATCAGCCAGAGTCAGGGTGTCCCCAAAAGCAGAGATCAGATACGGCAGACCGAGGGAGTCGGGGATGGTGACGGTGTCGGGGTTGCAGGAAACGAACTCTAAATCGGAGGTCGGAAGTCGGAAATCGGAAATGGTTGGCTTTATTAAATTATAAATTATTGTAGTATCCCGCTCGTTGCCGTAGCAGTCTTTTTGCACGAAAGTGCGATACATACGGGCGTACACATATTCCGCGCCAAAGGCCAGATCAGCGGGGCAATCCAGGTATTCCACCCGGTCGGTGAAGGTTGCTTCCGGCAGAGTGCAATCGGCGCAATCCGAAGTGTTGTCGGTAAAGGTGACGTGGCCCAGGTAATAGCGGTCAGCGGGGTCGACAGTAGCTGGATTATGGGCTAATTGATCCACGTAAGTGCAGATCAGGCTATCTTTTTTGCCGGACAAGCTGACCACGGTGGGAGCTGATTTATCTTCGCCCAGTACGTAACCCCAGCATACGAGGGCATCACTTTCGTCAAAGATGGCGTAGCGGTATTCACCGGGGCAATCCACGATCGCTCCGTTGCCCGGCTGGCTGTCGTCTACCTGAATGCGGAGTCCGGGAGCCATTGCTCCGGTGATCACCTGCTGCGGCGTAAGCTCGTATTGACCATTTTCGTCAAGTACGACATTCAGCTGAGCGCGGCAGGCTTGCTCTTCGGTTACCTCCAGGCGGAACGTACAATCGTCGGAATTACCGGAGATATCGCGGACCGTGAGGGTTACTTCGTGGGTTCCGCGCTCGTTCCAGCCGACACTATCCATGCTAAGCCCATATTCGTAAATACCACAGTTATCGCTACTCCCCGCATCAAGTTCGTGTCCGTACATACGCACCCCACTCACCCGGTTCACGGCTACGCGTACCACGGGCGGACATACCGCTTCGGGGGCTGTTTCATCAACCGGCAAACGAACGATCGAGGTCAGGGTGTCGCCCGTACAGCCATTGGTCGCTTCCAGGTACACCGAGTACGTGACCATTTGGTCCGTCTGGGTAAGGTTGGTCAATAGGCCACTGATTTGCTGACCGGTTCCGTTGGGTACCCCCGATACTTCCGTAAGCCCGTCCCGTTCCCAATTCAGGTTAGTCTGAGTGGTCATGTTGTTGGTGACCGTAATTTGGATGGGCTGCAGGGTGTCGGCCGGACAAAGCGTCTGATCCTGCACGCTGAGGGCAGCCACTGGTTCGGAGAATACCTGTACCGGCACCAGAAGCGTACTGCCTGAGCAATCACCTTCGTTCGGTGTAACCGTTACCCGGTACAAAAAAGAAATCGTTTCCCCGGTCTTATTTTCCAGCACCTGTTGGATCTGATCGCCACTACCAGCCATCGCTCCGGTGGTTGATGTTTCGGAAACCACCTCCCACGCAAAGGTCACCGGTACCTCGTTAAGCACCAATGAAGTCAAATCCAGCTCGAAGGTTTCACCGGAGCACAGGAAGGTGTTGGGGGCATTGGCCAGTTGGGGAGCTTCCCGAACGGGCAGTTCGATGGAGTCTCCCGACAGGTCCAGGGTGCAAGTACTCATGTCGGAACGACGCACACGCAATAACTCCAGATTGCTGGTCTCCAAAAGCCCCATCAGCACCAATACAGTATCACCGTCGGTTGGCAGGATCAAAGAATCAGGCTCCTCTCCCATCAATTGGTACACAACCTGCAAGCCGGCCTCCCCACTCAGGTTGACCACTAAAGATCCACCGGGACAGGCAGTACCCATGACCTCGGCGGCAGGACCCGAAATTTCGGGTGCTACTTCGATCGTGGTACTTTCGATAAGTAATTCAACGCAGTGCCCCGATCCGGCGAAACCAATACTATCCCAATCGATCTGTATGTTTTCGGCAAGGCCGGGCCAATTCAGAGTACCGTGACCCGATCCATCCAGCATCAGCCTTTTGTCCGTTCCGTTCTCCCGATACCAGATTATGGCACTTGGTGTTCCGGTCACGGATAGTGTTGCCTGACTGGCAGCACAAACGGTGGTATCCCCGGGAAGGTCCACTGCAGGATTTGGCAAAACAACTACCGTATCCGTTGCCGTGGTGATACATCCGTCATTGCCGTAGGAATAGGCTAAAATGTGTGATCCGGGACCAGCCTCCTCCGGCGCAAAGAAGCCAGGCGTAGTGTTGGTCCCGGGGCCATTCAAAATACCTCCCTCAGGCATGGCTGTCACCAGGAAGGCCTCATCGGTTAAGCAAAAAGTATCCTGGTTCAAGCCTAGGCTTACATTATTTGGTGCACCGGATTGTACCTCCAGGGAGAAGGTAACGGGATCACCCTCACAGCCATTCGTGACGGGAGTAACTGTTATGGTGGTAGTTCCTGCGCTGGCCGCGTTAAAGCTCAGGGGGCCGGTACCTGATGCAGGTAGTCCGATATCGGTATTGGTGTTAAACCATTGGAAGGTAGTTCCGGGTTGATCGGCGGTAAAGGCCAGGTACACGCTTGTTCCCTGGCAATAGACTATTTCATCATCAGGCAGTGGGTAGGTAATAACGGGTAATTCCTGGACCGTATAGGGGCTCCTGACTACCACCTCATCACAAATCTCCCCGGAGACCGTAAGCAGTAGTTCATATGTTCCCGCTTCGGAAGCATCAAAGGTCACATTGGTATCGTCGGAACCAAGTGTCCGGCAATCGGTTCCGTTTTCGTCACACATTTGCCAGGAATAGGAATAGGACTCGGGATCATCCAGAAAAGCTTCTACATTGACCATGGTGCCCGGACAAATGATCTCTGGTAAGCCGTTCAACACCACCTCCGGAGCGGCTACCACCTCCACGCTGGCAGATTTAGGCTCGCTGTAGCAATTGGCCCCATCGCCCACACTAAGCTCAAAAGCAATGGTCCCTTCTGGCAAATCAGTAGGCAACTGTAAATCAATTAATCCATTGGCGGGTAGGGTGGCGTGTGCTACATCCATTAATCCCATGTTTTCCGCTTCCGCAAAAAAGTTGATGCTGTAGTGCGTTGGTGCCTCTTCAGCCATTTGCTGAAAGCTAACCTGCAATGGTACTGTTGAGTCATCTTTACAGACAGAGGGTGAGATATCAACGGTCTCGACCTTGTAGGGGGAAACCCGGCTCAGCTCGAAATCAATCGTTTCCGGTACAAACTCTACCTGTGCCGGCATGCTTTCCCAATTTTCCGAATACTGGAACCCTACCAGGTACGACAGAGCACCAGCCGGCTGAGTGCCGGGGGTGGCTGCCAACCGGAGAGTCGAGGGCCCGGGAGTCTTCCTTACTTCGTAGGTCAGGGTCAACACCGTGTCACCTTCCACCACCGGCACGCCCCCGTCGGTCAGATCTTTCCAGGTCAGTGAAACCTGTCCCTTGGTGGCCGCTGTAAATACGTTTGTTTCCCCGCCCCGAAAATGGCCGGCCACGGCTTCCAGTAGTAATAGCTCATCGGTAGCCCAATGCACGCCGGCATCCAGTGTAAGCAAGGAGATGGTATCACCTTCGGAGATATTTTGGGCGATAACTACCGCTTCGAACACATCCCCGCAGGTGGCCGTCCCTTGATCGGAGATGATAGCCAGACTGAGACCGGGTGCGTCCGTACGTGCATCCACGGGATTCGGAGGGGACGGGCTGGTGGAAATCACCGGGTCGTAATCCAGTGAGCCGTTGCTGCCAGTAAGGTCTCCTTTACGTACTCCCAGCCAGGAAATATTCGGTACCTGTCCGTGGCGTTCGTTGACCCTCAGGGTATCAGAATACTCAAATATCAGGGAATCCACTACCTGAATGGACGCATCCACAAATTTCCAGGCTTCGCGTTCAAAGAACTGCAGGGGTTCCTCAAAGCCTTGCAGGGCATATTGCATCAGGACAAGGTCGGCCGAAGACAGTTGTCCGTTGTCGTTGATGTCCCCGGCGAGCAGCTCATAACCATGCAGAGGTGTTCCACCGCCCAGGTGATCCTGCAGGCGTTGTATATCGTTTTCATCAATACCGTAATCTGGTAGTTCTTCTCCCGTAAGTGTCAATTCCGGGAAGGAAGGATGGTGCCGGAAATGCCATCCGGGCTGAGCCGGGAGAGCGTACTCGCCATCAGCATTAGTTTGGGTCTCTTGCGCAGCATCGCCCATCTGCTCGACAGCCACGCCTGCCATGCCAGCTCCGGTGCGGTACCAGCGCACCTGCCCCGCCACTGCGGGACAAGCGACGGTAATCTCGAAGGTATCGGAATTTCCGGTGCACCCGTCGTAGTGCGGAGTAACGACAATGGTGCCTGTCTGGGCAAACATGGTTTCATTCAGTGCTGAAAAATCAATGGCCCCTGCTCCGGATACGGGCAGACCAATGGCTGGATTGGTGTTGGTCCAGGTGAAGGTGGCTTCGGGGGCATCCGAAGCGAACAGGACACGTACGGCATCGCCAGTACACACGGGTCCGATATCAGCCACCGGCTCCACGTTGAAATCTGCGGGTTCGCTAATACTGGTGTCTGCAAAAACCTGGCATTGGTTGGCATCGGTGACGGTCAGAGCGTAAGTGCCGGCCGGAATATTGGCTAGTGCAGATGTTTCCGCTCCGGTGTTCCACAGATAGGTGTAGGGGCCCGTACCGCCCTCTACACTGGTTAGTATTAACCCATCGCTTTCGCTAAAACAGGAAGCATCCTGAGTTAACTGGTTAACAATTAGAGGCTGAGGCTGTGTTAACTCCACCGTTTCCATGGCGGTATGATCCCGGGCATCGGTGACCGTGACGGTGTAGGTGCCAGCCTCTAAGTTGGTGAGATCCGCTGTCTCAGTGCCGTTGGACCAGGCGTACCGATACGGGGGCACACCGGCTTGTACCCTCAGGTCAATGGAGCCGTCATTGGATTCATGGCAGCTTTCGTGGGTAAGTTGGGTGGTGAGTACCATGGGCGCTACTACGTGCACCTGCACGGAGTCGGTGGTGATATTACCAGAGAAATCCCGTACGTACCACTCAACCCAATGCAGCCCGGTATCCTGCTCGGTGAAGAACGACCTGTTTAACCAGACCGAATCCTGACCGCAGGCTTCGAATACCGTTTCGACAATCTCATCGGGTTGCAGGTTGGCGGTTTCCGGTTCCAGATCGAGGTAAAGAAAGGTCTTGGCAGTAACCTCGGGCGCGATGGTATCTGATACCGTGACGGTTGCCGTACAGGAAGTAGCGTTACCGCTCGGGTCGGTTGCCGTGAGGGTGACTATTTGTTCGCCGACATCCGAACAGGAGAAATTCGTCTGGTCCAGTTCGAGCATACTGATGCTGCATGCATCAGTGGAACCATTGTCGATCAGGTCCGGGGTTATAGTTACCCCTCCGTTTCGGTCGAGGTAAGCTATGGCATCCCGGCACACTACCTGTGGCGCTAACGTATCCAGCACCGTCACCGTACTAACACAGTGCGTCGTATTGCCACTGTGATCCGTAGCCCATACCTCCACCTGTACGGGCGGAGAAGCGCATGCCAGAGACTCCATCGGAGTATTCATCCCAATCGTATCGATGCCACAGGCGTCATGTACGTCGCCCAGCACATCTTCCAGACTCAGGTCGTATATACCGTTTTCATCCAGATAGACGGTGGTATCCCGGCAGACCTGAGCGGGAGGAATAGTATCAATTATGGTAACCTGACTGCGGCAATACGAAGCATTCCCATTTACGTCGAGGGCTTCTATGTCGACATTGACCGGAGGCATGGCACATCCGAATTGGGTGATGCCGTTCAGGCTAACCTCTTCGATCCCACAAGCATCATCGGCACTAATTAGTATGTCATCCAGGCTCAATTCAAAGAGACCTGATTCATCCAAATAACCGGTAAAATCCCGGCAGGCCAGGGCCGGTGAGATCGTATCTAAAACGGTGATGGGTCTGGTGTACGATACCTCATTACCATGCACATCGATAGCCGTAATCATAAGATCCTGCTCTCCGACATCGGCACAGGTAAATAAATAGCGATCAAAGAAGATGGTATCGATCCCACACGCATCCTGTGGTAAGGGATCGATTTGCGCAGTGCTCAACTCCCGGGTTCCGGTGGCGTCCAGGTAAATCGTTTGCTCTTCCCAGAGGTTGAGTGGAGCAATAGTGTCGAGCACAGTGACCGTGCTGGTACAGGATGTCTCGTTGCCGTTCACATCCCTGGCTGTGATCGTGATAGATTGTTGCCCCACATCCGCGCAGGTAAAAAGTGTTTTATCCAGGAACATCGTATCTACCCCGCAGGCATCCTGAGGGAATTCGGTGAGGTGTACTGTACTCAACTCGAACTGGCCATTTGGGTCGAGATAGACGGTGATATCTGCGCATTGTTCGGTGGGAGGAATGGTATCTACGACGGATATTGTACTGGTACAACTGGCAGTGTTTCCGGCCTGGTCGACACCGGTGAACGTAATGGTGTTCTGACCTACATCCGCGCAACTAAAATGGGTTCGATCAAACATGGTCGTATCCGGATAGCTACAATTATCATCATACCTAAAATCATAGAGGAACGGATCCCCAAGGACTGCTTCTCCCGTAGCATCCAAATAAAGGGTCAAATCGCTACAGGTTACCGTTGGCGCAGTAGTGTCCAGAGCAGTAACCGTGCTGGTGCACGAGGCGCTGTTCCCGCTATCGTCCGTAGCCGTCAGGGTAACCAAGTGCTCACCGGTCTCACTGCATGGCACAGAATAGATGTCCAGTGTCAGATCCAGCGATCCACAGTTATCGTAGGATCCATTATTTACTGCCTTCGGTAACCAGTCCAGTAAATAATCACCCCCCACGTAAATCGTTGTATCCTTGCAGCTAACCACCGGTGCGAGCGTATCGAGTACCGTGACCGTGCTGGTACAATTAGCCGTATTTCCACTGGTAAATTCCGTCGTCAGGGTGACGGTATGACTGCCCATATCCCCACACGAGAATAAACTGCGATCCAGGTAGGTGGTATCCAACGTGCAATTATCCATCGTTTGCACGAGCACCTGCGCGGTACCTAGCTCGCCCTGGCCATTTTCATCTAAATACACCTCCACGTCCCGGCATTCCACTTCCGGTGTAATCGTATCCACGACCGTAACCGTACTTGTACAACTGGCGCTGTTCCCGGCTTGGTCGACACCGGTGAAGGTGATGGTGGTCTGGCCAATGTCCCCGCAACCAAAATAGGTGCGATCAAACATGGTCGTATCCGGATAGCTACAATTATCATCATACCTAAAATCATAGAGGAACGGATCCCCAAGGACTGCTTCTCCCGTAGCATCCAAATAAAGGGTCAAATCGCTACAGGTTACCGTTGGCGCAGTAGTGTCCAGAGCAGTAACCGTGCTGGTGCACGAGGCGCTGTTCCCGCTATCGTCCGTAGCCGTCAGGGTAACCAGGTGCTCACCGGTCTCAAAACATGGCACGGAATATTTGTCGAGACTGAGTTCCAGGGAGCCGCAATTATCGTACGAACCATTGTCTATGGCGGTTGGCTGCCAGTCCAGTAAATAATCACCCCCCACGTAGATCGTTGCGTCCTTACAGCTAACCACCGGTGCGAGCGTGTCGAGTACCGTGACCGTGCTGGTACAACTAGATCTGTTCTCAGATTGGTCTATAACGGTGAGGGTGACGGTATTTGGACCTGCATCCGCACAAGTGAAGGTTGATTTGTCAAGAAGGGCGACAAGAGGGTTGTCACAATTATCGTCATAGCTAAATACAGCTGGGTCCGATGCCCAAATAGATACCAGTCCGGAAGCTTCCAGATAGACAGTCACATCAGCACAGTGCACAGTTGGTGAAATTGTATCGAGTACCGTGACCATGCTGGTGCACGAGGCACTGTTTCCGCTATGATCAGCAGCCGTCAGGGTAACCAGGTGCTCACCGATCCCACTACAATTCACGTGATTTTTGTCGATGCTGAGGTCCAGGAAACCACAATTATCGTACGAACCATTGTCTAGGTCAGTTGGCTGCCAATCAACTACCTGATTATTCCTGATATAGATCGTTTCGTTCCGGCAGAGAACCACCGGTGCGAGCGTATCGAGTACCGTGACCGTTGTCTGACAACTACTCGTGTTACCCGATTGGTCCATTGCCGTAAGCAAAACCGGATGGGTGCCAATATCCCCACACGAGAAAATAGTTCGATCCAGATAGGTGGTATCCAATGCGCAATTACTTACTGTTTGCACCAGCACCTGTGAGGCATTAAGCTCACCCTGGCCGTTTTCATCCAAATATACCTGTACATCCCGGCACTCCACTTCCGGTGTAATCGTATCCAGAACAGTAACCGTGCTGGTACAACTAGATCTGTTTCCAGGTTGGTCCATAACGGTGAGGGTGACTGTATTTGGGCCTACATCCGCACAAGTGAAGGTTGATTTGTCAAGAAGGGCGACAAGAGGGTTGTCACAATTATCGTCATAGCTAAATACAGCTGGGTCCGATGCCCAAATAGATACCAGTCCGGAAGCTTCCAGATAGACAGTCACATCAGCACAGTGCACAGTTGGTGAAATTGTATCGAGTACCGTGACCATGCTGGTGCACGAGGCACTGTTTCCGCTATGATCAGCAGCCGTCAGGGTAACCAGGTGCTCACCGATCCCACTACAATTCACGTGATTTTTGTCGATGCTGAGGTCCAGGAAACCACAATTATCGTACGAACCATTGTCTAGGTCAGTTGGCTGCCAATCAACTACCTGATTATTCCCTATATAGATCGTTTCGTTCCGGCAGGCAACCACGGGTGCGAGCGTGTCGAGTACCGTAACCGTAGTCTGGCAGGTATGAGTATTTCCTCCCAGATCGGTTACTTGCAGCAAAACCGGAATAGCGTTGTCCCGGTCAGCACAGTCCAGGTTCAGGCTTTCGCCAAAAACCGGAGTGCCCGCCAACCCCGGGTCTAGGGCGATTGCTAACTCTGCAATACCCACCTGATCGGTACTGCCCCCGTTAATAGAATTGGCCGCAATGTTGGCAACGCCGTCAACATCCAGGTAGGCATTCGCCGTTTGACAAATCGCTTCTGGTGGTATGGCATCCCGCACATCTACCTGGATCAGAGTCGTATCCCGGTTGCCGTAAGTATCAATAGCAATGAATCCGATCGACTGCATCCCAAAATCTGCCGGACCAAAGGTGTTTTGCGTAAGCTCGAACGACAAGCCACCGGCCCCGGGAATAATGACGATAAAGCAATTGTCGGTCGAGCCGTTATCCATCTCGGCAGGCGTCAGTTCGGCTTGTCCGTTTTCGTCGAGGTATAGAAAGGTGTCACGTCCCACGGCAACGGGAGGCACGGAGTCAACTACGTGAATGGTAACCGTGGTCTGATCAGTATTGCCGGATGCATCCGTTGCAGTAAAGGTCACCACCTGGTCGCCAATATCTGCACACGTAAAAACCGAGGGTTCCACGACCAAACTGGCGATGGAGCAATTATCCGAACTTCCGGCATCCAATTCTGCGGCTTCAACCGTTGCGGTCAGGAATTCATTCAGGTAAATGATGGTATCTCTGGCGCGGGCAACGGGCGCCACCGTATCCGTATTACCGGAAATGGTGGTACTGATAGCCTGAGTGTACCCGGTGGTACCGTAGCGAAGGATGAGTTGTCCCGCTGCGTTGTGCACGCCTTGCTGGTGCGCTACATCATGCACTAACGCGGGATCGGAATAAGATGAACCACCCCCTGCTCCCACGTTGAAGCTGCCGGCTCCTCCGTACCAGCCGCCGCCGCCACCGGCCCCGCTGTAGGGAGTTACCCGGTTGCCTCCCTGTCCAAAACTACCATCCTGCCCAAAGTAAGGACTATATCCATTACCGCTGCCCCCGCTGATCTGGGAGCCTCCGGTGGCCTGTCCGAAGTAGTTATCGGGACTGGAACCACCGGTGAGTCCGCCACCGGGACCACCCCGGTAGTCATCATAATTATGCGGCGAGTTTATCTTGGTGGCGCCGCCGCCGCCACCAGCGACCAGGATCCGGTCTTCCAGACTCGTCCCTCCCAGGCGGATGTCGGTGGCACCACCACCGCCGGCACCACTGTAGCCGCCATTGCCACCACCATTCCAGCCACCGGCATAGAGGGGGTCGGTCGTAAAGTTGTTTGGAGAATTCGTCCCTGCCCCTCCGACGTACATCCACAGCGTATCGCCGGGTTGCACACTAAGCTTGCCGGATGCTCGTCCGCCGCGACCGGCATCAATAATGGCACTGGGTACACTGCAGCAATGAGAAAAACCGCCGCGGGCGCCGTAAGCGTCAGCTTCAAGGGAAAACAATCCCGGCGGTACCACCCACATTTGGGGCGTACCGGTATAATCAAACACTATGGTATCCGGCTGAATTTCTTTGCGTACGAAATAGGTCTTTGACTCAAAAGATTGGACAGACAGGGTATCCCCGTATCCCAGAAACTCTGTAAACCCGGCATCGCCATACCAGGCGGTAGTACCGAGCGATGGTTCAACATACAGTTGGGTAATTGCATCGGGGCAGTCACCACCCGATGCCACCAGGATTTCCGCGGGCGGTGTGACCACCGTCAGGTGAATCGGCTTTAGCTTATCGGGAGCATCCGGATGCTCGTAGCCTACGTATAGCGTGGTATTATCCTGAAGTGCGCCGGTAGTAATGGAATCGCCGGTGCCCAGGAGCGTTGTCTGGTCAGCATCGTACCAATAGAAGGTTTCGCCTGCGGGACTTTGGACCTTCAGGGTCGTTGAATCCCCCTGCAGTAAAGTCGTTTGCCCGGTTACGTCGGGTAGCGGTAATATCGTCACTAACACCTGATCGGAGGTGGTGCAACCGGTGCTGGTCAGTGTGCCGGTTACCGAAAAAGTCTGAGTGGCAGCGGGCCCGACCCGATATTGGGAGGTAACAATGCCTCCGGGACTCCACTGGTAGGTGTCAGCGCCACTGGCTTGCAGGGTAAGACTATCACCGGCAAATATCGTGACATCCGCCCCGGCATTGGTGACCGGTATATCTGACACTTCCACGATCACCGTATCGTAGGTAGAACAGCCCGATTCATTGATTCCCTCGACCACGTAGGAGGTCGTTTCTTCGGGACTTACCATAATAGTAATGGTGGTTTCACCGGTCGTGAGCCAGTGGTAATTATCGGCCCCTGATGCCGATAAGGTCACCGTTTGCCCCCGGCAAATAACTTTGTCGGAACCGGCGCTCACCTCCGTCACTGAGACAGTAATCTGGTCCGGTACACTTGGGCAGACTCCTTCCGGATTAAGTTTCTGGCCCGTCACGGTGAAGGTGGTGGTTTCAGTTGGATTCACCGTAACCGTATCACCGGTCAGGTCTCCCGGAGTCCATAAATACGTATCGGCACCCGTTACGGATAAATCGACAGGGGTTCCCAGACAGGTAATCAGATTGGGACCGGCCTCGATGTGCGGCGTTTCGTAAACGGTAACGGTTACCGGCACTCTGGTTGAATCCTGCTGGCAATCGGCATTCGTGTAGTAATACAAAACCAGTTTCCCGTGGTCATTCCATACGCCTTGCTCGTGATTAACCCCGTATACGAGAGAAGTGTCGGTATAGGACGAACCACCGCCTCCCCCCACGTTGAAGCTGCCGGCACCACCGTACCAGCCGCCGCCGCCACCGGCCCCGCTGTAGGGGGTCACCCGGTTGCCTCCCTGCCCAAAACTGCCATCCTGCCCAAAGTAAGGACTATATCCGTTACCGC
Source organism: uncultured Saprospiraceae bacterium (assembly GCA_964342305.1). Classification (GTDB taxonomy): domain Bacteria; phylum Bacteroidota; class Bacteroidia; order Chitinophagales; family Saprospiraceae; genus DT-110. The sequence goes on from CAYFGK010000050.1 coordinate 21,888, forward strand.
TGCCCCCGCTGATCTGGGAGCCTCCGGTGGCGTATCCGAAGTAATCATCGGGGCTGGAACCACCGGTGAGTCCGCCACCTGGGCCGCCCCGGTAGTCATCATAATTATGCGGCGAATTTATCTTGGTGGCGCCGCCGCCACCACCGGCCACCAGGATCCGGTCTTCCAAACTCGTCCCTCCCAGGCGGATGTCGGTGGCACCACCGCCACCGGCACCACTGTAGCCGCCATTGCCACCACCATTCCAGCCACCGGCATAGAGCGGATCTGTCGTAAAGTTGTTTGGAGAATTCGTACCGGCCCCTCCGACATACATCCACAGCGTATCGCCGGGATTTACTTTAAGAATACCTTCGACCCGGCCGCCCTTTCCGGCATCGATGATGGCACTGGGCACGCTACAACAGTGGGAATGACCACCCCGGGCGCCGTAGGCATCAACCTCTACCTCCGTAACCCCATCGGGTACGATCCACATCTGAGGCGCACCGGTAAAAGGGAAGGTTGCGGTATCTACCTTAGTGACTGATTGAGCGTAGTAAGTCGTGGTCTGCTGAGGTGCTACCTCATATGGAGTTCCACTACGGTTTTGACTAAGCAGATTTCCATCGACGGGTGCATCGTACCAGTATACCCACTGCCCGGCTGCTTCGTCTACCTCCGCGAATAACCGGCTGCTGCTATCCTGGCATATCCAAGAGGGGCTGGCTACCACGTTTTGAGGAATGGTGTTCTGGGGTAAACTGGTAACCAGAACCTCAACCCGCCGCCGGGCACTCGTCTGGCCCGATGCGTTCTGTTCCACAAAATAAGAGGCAGAAGCCGATAATAAGGGGGTAGAAAACGCAGCCTGGCTGCTTAATAAATTACCACCAACAAGTGCATCGTACCACCTAAAAGTAGCCGTGGAATCCGAACTGGTTGCCGTAATGGTGGTAGTAGTGCCAGCACAGATGGTCAGATCCCCCTCAACGCCGGGTACAGGCAGATTTTGGGCTGACATGCTCAGAGGCATGGCCAAGAGAAGTACATAAAAAACACGATGAAATATCGAGCAGTATAAGTTCGTCATCAGCGCCGAGAATAGGTGTTTAAACGATGTACATGACCAACAGGCAGGACATGTATTTTCCTAAACCGGGCTGCGGGTGGTTAGACCTGAGATGGCTTCCGCCAAAAAAACTGGCTGGTGGGCTAAAACACTGAAGGATATGCACTGCTAAACAGCAGGCGAAGTGGCTTAAGTGAACGTGAGGCCGGGGCAATGGTACTTGCTAAGCAAGTGAATGTCAAAGCCTAACGTTGTATTCGGCAGAGGTTATCAGGAAGTAGGACACACTTTGATCCAGATACCTTATACCTGCTACTCTATTCCGGGAGGTTGGCCTTTGACCGTCACCACTTTACGGATAAGTCTGTGCCTAACCTCACGTTAATATACGGTAAACAGTGAAATCCGTTTCGATAGAAAAGAAAAACCCCCCTCCGAACGTGCCGGAGAGAGGCTATCCCAAAAACCGATTATACGTTTATCTTTACTTGCTCGATTTTACGAGCAATTGGTGTCTTGGTTACAATAACCGTGAAATTAACAATTACTTGCTGTATTGCAAGGGTTCTGAAGGTTAAATATCAGAAAAAAGGTAAACTAAGTGCAACCGTTCAGAAATTGGCCGACATTGTGTCGACCGATACGGTCATGGAAGTGTTTCACAGTAGATTACAAAAATACAAATAATTCCAATACCAGGCAACAGAATAGATCAATGACTTTTTTTCACCTATGAACACACCGCATTCCTTTTCCAAAGACCAACTCACCCGTTATGCCCGTCATTTTGCTTTACCCGACTTTGGGATAAAGGGGCAACAACGCCTGAAGCAATCCTCGGTGCTGGTGATCGGAGCGGGCGGCCTGGGGGCGCCCGTACTCATGTACCTGGCTGCGGCCGGGGTCGGCACCATTGGGATCGTTGACTTCGATACCATCGATCTTACGAATTTACAGAGGCAGGTTCTTTACACCACCGACCAGGTGGGGCAATCTAAGGTTCAGCTGGCTGCTCAGCGACTACGTGCTATCAACCCCGATTGTACGATTCAGGTCCACGATACCGCCCTTCAACGCGATAACGCCCTCGAGTTATTCCAGCCCTACGACCTGATCGTGGATGGTACCGACAATTTTCCTACCCGCTACCTTGCCAACGATGCGGCCGTCATGCTGGGCAAGACTTATATCTACGGTTCTATTTACCGCTACGAAGGGCAAGTGTCGGTATTCAATGCCCTACTCCCCGACGGAAGCCGCTCCATCAATTACCGCAACCTCTACCCCAGCCCACCGCACCCCGATGCCGTTCCCAATTGTGCCGAAGGCGGGGTCCTCGGTGTACTGCCGGGGATTATCGGCAGCATGCAGGCCAACGAGGCCATCAAAGTGCTGGCCGGGGTGGGGCGTCCGCTGATCGGGAAGCTCTTTCTGTACGACGCCGCCACCGGTGAATCACGTACGATTCGCATACCACCACAGGAACCCGTAGCAGTGCTTGAGCTTATTGACTATCAGTCTTTTTGCTCCCCAGCCGATGCCTTTAAACCCATACCGAAGTTATCCTCCCAAGAACTCAAAGAGGCTCTCCAATCGTCTAATCCACCCTTCCTGATCGACGTGCGCGAGCCCTACGAACGGGCTTCCGATCATATTGGTGGCGAGCACATCCCATTAGGCTCCATTGAAGAGCAGGCTGAGCGGCTGCAGGGCCCCTCGCAGGTGGTGTTATACTGCCAGAGCGGCAAGCGAAGTGCTAAAGCGATCCGCAAGCTACGGGACCGCTTTGGGTTCAATCACTTGATCAACCTGGAAGGAGGGCTTGCTGCCTACCGGCAGGAGACGGAAGGGACCGCAGAGAACGGAGAGACTTGAGGGATTGGTGCGCGATCCTCCGGATCGCGCAGTATCGGCCGCCAAAGGAATTCGGTCCTCTGGACCGACGGTTCTTACACCCACAATTATTGCTTTTGATCCACAGCACTACCGGATCGAGCAGTGTCGGCGGTTTGCTACTTCATTTGAGCCCTAATCCTGGTCGATCCAGAGGATCGACCGCCATTCAGGACGTATACTTCTGTCCTTCCGCATTCAGATACTCGCGCACCAGGGAGGCATCAGCGGGCTTCATACGACCGCTGAGCACGAGGCGTACCTCCCGGCGGCGCGGAGCACTATCGTAGCGTTGTTGCTGGATCTCGTTGAGCGGTAATACGGGGGCGATAGGTACCGGTTTTTTCTTTTCCGCATCCAGTGCCACGAAGGTATAATAAGCGTGGTTGCAACGGCGGGCCTCCTGTCCCTTGATGTTGGCGGCGAAGACTTCAACGTACACTTCCACGGACGTGTTGAACGCACGGGTAACCGTAGCTTCCAGTGTTACCACATCACCTACGTTAATTGGGCGCTGGAACGATACATGGTCGACCGAAGCGGTGACCACATTAGCTTCACAGTGCTTACCGGCGCAGATGCCGCTGATGATATCCATCCAGCGCAGAAGATTGCCGCCCATAAGGTTACCCATGGGATTGGTATCGTTAGGCATGACCATCTCGGTCATCACGGATTGGGATTCAGAGACTTTCTTGGGTGCTGGTTTTTTGCTCATGTGTTGTTATTGGGTGATTGGGGTGCGTAATCTATCGTGAGGTCGGTGCTCCGGTTTGCTAAACAACCGAATGTCAAAACCTCAAGTTGTATTTTGTAAAGGGTATCAGGTAGTAGGATACGATTTAACCCCGATACCCTATGCTTACTACTCTATACTGAGAAGTTGGGCTTTGACTATCATCACTTTTCAGATATGTTAGTGCCCAACCTCTGGTAAATCTACCTTATTTGATCATGACTCCTTTCCGGTTAATGAAGGGGATCGTCGTAAAGTTCTCTTTGCTGATGCTGCCCCGCACAAATACGTATTTCTTATCGTACATGTACTCGTTCTGAACGAAGCTTATCCAGTACTCATTAGTCAGCCCAAACAATTTGGTTTGGATGGGCTCAATCAGGATACAGCGCATGGGACCTACTTCCTCGAAGAAATGTCGCAGAACGGTCGTCTTCACCTCCTCCCCATCCACTTCGCCGTAGCCCCTGGAATTGATGAGCACGCTTTCGATGGTAGTGTCCTTAAAATTAATGAGGTACGAATCCCACAGTTCTTCATCATCATCGTTGCGCGGAACGATCGCCAGAGCGATGTCTTCCACTTTTAAGTCGGGAAAATCTTTTTTCATGGTTGTCCGAACGATTTTTATCAATGTCTCTGGGGTTCTTCCCGGTAGATGTATTCAAAGAGTTCGGCAAAATGTGTACGCACTTTCTCTTTCACCTCTTCCATGGGTAGTTCATGTCCCAGTTCCCGGGCCAGGGAAGTTACCTCTTTATCATCTTCCTGAATCCCACACGGAATAATGTGGTCAAAGTGGGTCAGATTGCTGTTTACATTAAAGGCGAAACCATGCATAGTTACCCAACGGCTCAGATGTACGCCAATGGCGCAGATCTTACGCTTTGGTTGGCCTTCTCCGGGATCCAGCCATACGCCCGTGTATCCTTTTTGGCGAAAGCCCTCCAGCCCATACTCCGCAATGGTGCGAATGATGGCCTCCTCCAGGTAGCGCACGTATTTATGGACGTCCGTAAAAAAAGCGTCGAGATCAAAAATGGGATATCCCACGATCTGTCCGGGACCGTGGTACGTAATATCGCCACCACGGTTGATCTTAAAAAATTCGAAGCCCTGCTGCGCTAATTCCGTTTCATTAAGCAACAGGTGATCGAGCGAACCACTTTTTCCCAGCGTATACACCGGCGGATGCTCGCAGAACAGCAGGTAGTGCCGAAGCGGCTCGGATACACCCTGTTCTTCGGTCCGTCTCCGGTTGCGCAGCTTACGGTCAACCAGCTCCTTATGTAATTTGGTTTGGTAGTCCCAGGCATCCGCATAGCGGATGTTACCCAGGTCCTGAAATAGTACTTCTTGCATGCTTTGAAACTGTGCCGCAAAGGTAGGCATTACACTTTGTAAAAAATATACCGCTTCCGAAAAACGTCTGGATTCCCAAACTACTCCGTTTTCGGCAGGGCGCCTTTCCTTTACGGGATGGTAAAATGCAAACGCGTCCGGCGAATAATTCGTATCTTGCCGTCATCGCGACTGCGGTGGATGAGGCCTCGAATATCTCCGCTTGGTCACTCACGGATCCCCACCTATTGAATCATGCGTTTTTTTCAGTTTGCATTGGTTTTTGTTATTCTCCTGCCTTCCGTCACCGTTCGGGCGCAATTAACGAATCCGACTACCGCGGGCAGTGCCGGACAAATGATGGGCGGTATTGGCGCCGTTCTGCAGGAAGGGTCAACCCTCTTCGCCAACCCCGCGGGCATTTGTTTTGTGGAGAAAACCCAGGTCCTGCTGCAAGCCGAAAACCGCTTCCTCATCGGCGAGCTCAATGCGGTACAGGCGGGAGCTATCCTTTCGGGCCCCACCAACCACTGGGGGATTCGCCTTCGTCATTTCGGGCCACAGGAATACAACGAACAGGAAGCCGCTCTGGTTTATGCCCGCCCGCTCGGCTCCGGTCTGTCTCTCGGGATCGGTGCCCATTTGCGGCAACAGCGCATACCGGAATTTGGCACCCGGCGCATTATTACCGCATCCCTGGGCGTGCAAATGATCTTGCTGCCTGAGCTAACCCTGGGTGCTATGCTCTTCAACCCCATCCGGCAGGAAGTGACCCCCGGCGAGTACGTGCCTACTTTTCTGGCAGTAGGTGCCCGCTATCAGCCGTCTCCGCAGGTCGCCATCTTTATGGAGGTAGAAAAAGACATTGACTTTACAGCCAGGTTTAAAGCCGGTATTCGCTATTTCCTCGGTGATGTGCTGACCCTGCGTACCGGCATCCGTACCCAACCAACCCAATTCAGCTTCGGGATCGGCGTCCCGGTCGGTGAATTTTTAGTCATTGATGTGGGGGCCTGGCAACACCAACAACTGGGTATTTCCCCGCTGTTCAACCTTTCGTATATCTGGTGAAAAAAACGTTGTCCATACTACTGGCGGCTGCCACCAGCATGGAATGGGAGCCCACGCGGACCTTTTTACGAGAAAAGGCCGATCATTTCGGTGGAGAATTCTACCAGTTCGGCCCTTTGCACATTCAACTCCTCGAAACCGGTCCCGGTATTCCCGATTCCACCTATAGGTTAACCAAAGTATTAAACCAGACCGAGCGACCCGATCTGGTCGTCCACGCCGGTATTGCCGGGGCCTTTGATCGCAGTGTCGCTTTGGGAACCGTTTTTACGGTCGGAGCCGACCGCTTCGCCGACCTCGGGGCTCAAACTGCTGACGATGGTTTTCTCGACCTCTTTGAATTAGGCCTCGCCGATAGTAATCAACTGCCTTACCAAAACGCCCAATTACGGCCGATCGCCCCGGATGTCCCCTTACCTTATCTGTCGGTCGCATCGGCCATTACCGTCAATACCGTTAGTGGTGCCGAGACGAGGATCAGTTGGCTCCACGACCGATACCCGGTCGACCTGGAGAGTATGGAAGGCGCAGCCGTTTTTTATGTCTGTAACCGGGAGGAGGTGCCCGCCCTGGCGCTGCGGGCCGTATCGAATTATGTAGAACCCCGCAACCGCGAGGCCTGGGAAATGGGTCTGGCTATCAGGAATCTGAACGATGCTCTGTGCCAGTGGCTGCAGGAACTTTGCCTTTGGGTCGGTGACCACTAATTATGCGGGCCTTTCCCTGTAAGTCGGAATGAATGTTAACGGAAACTAATCCTTTTTCTTCGAACATGCTGGCAACCGTGCGGGCGTGAAATTCATTGGCTTCCGCCAAAAGGATAGATCCTTCCTTGCCTTTTTGCGAAAGCACCCCAACCAACGCGCGGTAAAACAGTAATGGCTCCTCATTGGGTACGAATAAAGCCTGGTGGGGCTCGTAGTCAAGCACCTGAGCCGACATCACCGATCTTTCCCTTTCGGGAATGTAAGGAGGATTAGAGATTAGCAGATCCATTGCGGGCAATGTTTCCGACCAGATACCGGGATTTAGTATATCCGTTTGCCGAAAGGCCACTTCCACCCCGTTAAGCTCGGCATTTTGGGCCGCTAGCGCGAGGGCTTCCTCCGAAATATCTACTCCCAGGACGTTCAGTGTGGGTAGTTTTTTGCGCAAGCTGATGGGAATGCAGCCCGTACCGGTACCTACATCAACCACCTGGACATTGGCACCGTGTCCCCACTGGGTCTTGATGGTTTCCAGGGCCATAAAAACCAGCTCTTCGGTCTCGGCCCGCGGAATGAGCACGTGCGGGTTAACTTTGAACCGGAGTCCGTAAAAATCGGCTTCCCCCAGAATGTACTGGACGGGTTCCCACCGGAGCAGCCGCTGACGCATTTCCTCAAGCTGTTGCAGCTCTTCCTTACGCATGAGCTGGGGGCTATCCAGTCGTCGGTAATTGAAGGCGTCCTCGAACAGGATGCGAACCATACTCCGGACCTCCCCTTCTCCGTACATGGGCGTGAGGTCATTGGTAAGCTGAGCAACCTTATTGGCCACGGTGGGCAGATCATCCATCATCTGATTAGGACAAGCGGTTTTTGAAATCCTGATACCCGAATTCGCGCACGACTTCCAGTTCATCGGATTCGTGCCAAATGCAAATGGCGGGGTGACTTACTCCATTGAACGTAGTGGTTTTCACCATCGTATAGTGCATCATATCCCAGAGTACCAGACGATCGCCGATCTGCAGGGGCTTCTCGAAGGAGTATTCCGTCATGAAATCTCCGGCCAGGCAACTTACGCCCCCCAACCGGTACGTCGGTTTACCCGGTTGCGGATCCGTGGCGCCGAGGACCGTTGGGCGGTATGGCATTTCCAGGGTGTCGGGCATATGGCAGGTAAAAGATACATCGAGGATGGCGGTGGTAATCCCCCCACTATCCACGATATCCAGCACGGTACTGACCAATTCGCCGGTCTCCCAGGCAACGGCACTTCCCGGTTCCAGGATAACGTCGAGGTGGGGATATTTTTGCCGAAAGGCAGCTAATACCTTAATCAGATGATCCAGGTCGTAGCCGGGACGGGTCATCAAATGGCCACCACCAAAGTTGATCCAGGAGAGGTGCGGAAAGTATTTGCCAAACTTTTCTTCGACCGCCCCGATTAGGTTACCGGTGGCATTAGCCGAGCTTTCGCAGAGGGTATGGGCATGCAGCCCCCGCACATCGCCGGGTAGCCTATCCGGCATCTGGCTCGCCAGTACCCCGAGGCGGGAACCCGGTACCGCCGGGTTGTACAAATCGGTTGCAACCTCCGAATACTCCGGATTCACCCGGATGCCAATGGAACAATCACCGCCGGCCACCCGGGCCTGAAATTGCTCATATTGGGTCCAGGAATTGAAGGTCAGATGGCTGCTGCGCTCCACAATGCGGTCAAATTCATTAGGCAGATAGGCCGGAGAATAGGTATGCGCACGCACCCCCATCTCGTCCGTGATCAACTGAGCTTCGGCCAGAGAGCTGGCCGTAGCCCCCGCCAGGTATTGCTTGATGAACGGGAAGACCCGCCACATGGAAAAGCCTTTCAGGGCCAGGATAATGTTTACCCCCGTCTCTCGCTGCACGCGTTGCATTAACTCCAGATTGCGTTGCAGCCGGGGCATGTCGAGTACGTAGCCCGGAGAGGGAACCTCTTCGTAGGGTATAGCCATAAGTTATTGGTAATCATCAAATTCTAAATCCACATCGGTGCGCTCGTGCCAGGGCAATCCGTACTCGCCCAAGCGGTGCAGGAAGGGATCGGGATCGAATTCCTCTACGTTGAATACGCCGGCACCGGTCCATTTACCCTGGAGCATCATCATAGCTCCGAGCATTGCCGGTACTCCCGTGGTGTAGGATACCCCCTGGGCGCCGGTCTCGTCATAAGCGGCCTGGTGGCTGCAATTATTCCAGATATAGTAGGTCTTGGGTTTACCATCCTTCACGCCTCTGATGCGGCAACCAATGGAGGTTTCGCCCGTGTAGTTCTCACCCAGGTCACCGGGATCGGGCAATACCGCTTTGAGGAATTCGAGTGGCACAATGTCTACTCCCTTGAATCGCACGGGATCGATACCGGCCATGCCGATGTTCTGTATCACCCGGAGGTGGGTGAGATATTCCTGACCGAAGGTCATCCAAAAGCGGGCGCGCTTGAGGGTCGGGAAGTTCTTGGTCAGTGATTCCAGCTCTTCGTGGTAGAGCAGGTACGAGTCGCGCGGGCCAATCTCGGGGTAATTCAGCACCCGTTTGATCTCGAAGGGCTCAGTCTCGACCCACTGGCCATCCTTCCAGTACTTACCGCGCTGGGTGATCTCGCGAATATTGATCTCGGGATTGAAATTGGTGGCGAAAGCTTTACCGTGGTCGCCTCCGTTGCAGTCGACAATATCCAGGTAATGAATCTCATCGAAGTGGTGCTTGGCAGCGCGGGCCGTAAATACGCCCGTGACGCCGGGATCGAATCCACACCCCAGAACGGCGGTAAGCCCGGCTTCCCGGAACTTATCCTGATAAGCCCATTGCCATTTGTATTCGAATTTGGCCTCGTCTTTTGGCTCGTAATTAGCGGTATCCAGGTAATGTACACCCGTTTCGAGGCAGGCGTCCATGATGGTCAGGTCCTGGTACGGCAGGGCCACGTGGATGACCATTTTGGGCTGGAATTTTCGAATGAGAGCTACCAGCTCCGGCACATTCTCGGCATCAACGGAGGCCGTCGACAGGGAGGAATGATTGGTATCGCGGCGAACATCGGCTACGATCTCGTCGCATTTCGATTGGGTGCGGCTGGCCAGCATAATGTCGGAAAAGACGTCGGGATGTTGAGCGCATTTGTAGGTAACTACGCGTCCTACACCTCCGGCTCCGATAATAAGTACTTTAGACATGCGTTTCTTGGGTTTTGTTGTATGTACCTTTGCGTGGAGCAAATGTACTGTTCGTTTAAAAAAGTTCCAGAAAAAGTTTTGTTTACCCGACAGGAATAGTTTTTAGGTACAAAATATGGATTCAGCACGCCAAGCCAAGATCGACGCCTTTGACCCCAACGGGGTCGGCCTTAAAAACGGCCACTTTATCGGCCTTCCGTTTACGGAGGAGGAAGCACAGTTGATATACCTGGGAATACCCTGGGACGTTACCGTGTCGTACCGGGAAGGCACCTCCGGTGGTCCCGGGAATATTCTCGAAGCCTCCGCTCAATTGGACCTGATCGACCCGGATGTGCCTCAGGCCTGGCATATTGGTCATTACTTTCGGCCCTCTCCTGATGCATGGCTTACCATTAATAATGCCTTACGGCAAAAAAGTCGGAGGTACATCGATTTTCTGGAAAATGGTGGTGACGTAGCTGATGATCACGGCATGGCCAGGGTGCTTGAAGAGATCAACGCCGCCTGTGCCGAACAGGTGGAGCGGGTAGCCAATGCTACTGCTGAACTACTGGATGCAGGAAAATGGGTCGGGCTGATCGGAGGCGACCACTCCTCACCTCTCGGTTATCTGCGGAGTTTGGCGGAACGCCACCAATCCTTCGGCATTTTGCAGATCGATGCCCATATGGACCTGCGGCAAGCGTACGAAGGATTCACCTATTCCCATGCTTCGATCTTTTACAATGCCCTTCAATTACCGGCCGTGGGCAGGCTGGTGCAGGTAGGTATCCGTGATTATTGCGAGGAAGAATTCAACCTGGCCAAAGAACAAAACGACCGTGTACACGTATGGTACGAACAGGACCGGCAGGAAGCGCTCATGCGTGGAGAGACCTGGCATGAGCTCTGTGGGCAAATAATTGCTGACTTGCCAGCGGAGGTATACCTGAGTTTTGATATCGACGGCCTGCGACCCGACTTGTGCCCCAATACCGGCACCCCCGTTCCGGGCGGACTGACTTTTTACGAAGCCATCTACCTGATCCGACAAGTGGTGCAAAGCGGAAGAACCATCATTGGGTTCGATCTGTGCGAAACGGCCGGTCCCGAACACGATTGGGACGGCAATGTCGCCGCCCGTCTGGCCTGGCGCCTGGGCAATTTATGCGCGCTTTCCCAAGGATGGAAAGCCTAAAACGGGCCGATGGCCCTTCACAACCCTGATACCATGAGTAAGATATCGTTCGACAAAATTTGGAAAATGATGGGATTGCGCTACCAGTCGCATCCCTGGCACGGCATACCCATCGGAGAGGACGCACCGAAGGTCGTCACCACTTTCATTGAGGTAATCCCTTCCGACCTCGTAAAATACGAGATCGATAAGCTAACGGGCTACCTGAAGATCGACCGGCCTCAGAAGTTCTCAAATATTGTGCCCGCCCTGTACGGTTTTATCCCCCAAACGTACTGTAAAGAACAAATCGCCTCCTACTGTATGGAAAAAACGGGTCGCACCGACATTACGGGTGATGATGACCCGCTGGATGTATGCGTGCTGACCGAACGGGAGATCACCCACGGTAACGTGATCGTCAAGGCACGGCCCATCGGTGGCTTTCGGATGATCGACGGAGGTGAGGCCGACGATAAGATACTCGCGGTAATGGAAAAAGATGAGATCTACGCCGACTGGCAGGATATCTCCGATGTTCCCGACGTGATGGTCGATCGGCTGAAGCACTACTTCCTTACCTATAAACAATTGCCGGGCGAGGAAGCCAAGTGCGAGATTACCCATACCTACGGTGTAGACGAAGCCCTGGAGGTCATTCACCGCTCCCAGGCCGATTACCAGGAGGCTTACGGCGACCTGGAGGAAGCACTATCGCTCACGCTATTTGAAGCCTTCAATTTCAGTCAGCGGAAGAATAAGATGCTGGACGATCTTTGAAGCAATGCTCGGTGCTCAATGCTTAGTGATGAATGATAAATGTTGAATGTGACTCTTTAATTCAGCATTGAGCATTCAACTTTGAAATAAAAAAAGGCGGCAACATCCCAAAGGATGCTAACCGCCCACAGTATCCCGATAAGGATAATTTCTTTAGGTCAAAGGTATGATAAGCAAGCACCGGGGGTAAACACCCATGCGCAGCCTGTACATACCTATTCGAATTAATAAGTGATATTCAGGTTTGAGGTTTGAGGTTTGAGGTTTGAGACTGAGATTAGGGTAGTTTCTGAGGCCTTAACCTCAACCTCAACCTTTGCACTACCCTACTCTTCCTGGTCCGGTGGAATGATATAGCGACCGGAATCTTTGATAGACTTTTTGTAGGATCCCGGCAAAACGCCGTAGCGTTCCTCGAATTTCCGGGCAAAGAAGCTTTTGTTTTGGTAGCCTACCGCGTGCATTGCTGACTCCACATTGTGCTCGCCCAGGATGAGCGCTGCCGCCCGTTCGAGTCGCTCGTTGCGCAGGTATTCGTTGATGGTGGAATCGTAGACCTGCTTAAAGCCTTTTTTTAGCTTTTGGCGGTTCAAACCCACCCGGGTTGCCAGTTTTTCGATCGTCGGCGCATCTTGCATTTCGTCTACCATGATCTTGGCCGCTTTCTGGATACTTTCAATATCGTATTGGCGCAACATTACTTTCTTGCTCGGTGCCTTCATGTCTTCCTGAAACTGATTCAACTGGCGTGACAGTAATTCCAGGCACTTACCTTCCACGTAGGTGCTTCCCGCCAATCCGCTATATCCATTGTCCAGGATTTTATTAATACAATCGGAAATAGCTACGCTGTAGTTACTCTGGTAGAAGAAGGATTCCTGCCCCGTGATATCTTCAAATACTTTGGTCAACGGTTTGGCCATCTCCTCGACGTGGCAATCGACCCGCTCCAGGTATTCCGTGCGATCGATAACAATGGCTGCGGCTTTCAGGGAAATATTTGCGGCAAATTCGAATAATTGCTGGCTATCGGATGAGTTAGCAGTAATGGTCCCCTGTAGCGGATTAAGCTGATACCGAATGTGATCATCATCCAGTTGATGCCAAAACTCACCGCAGACATTGAACATGAACACCAGTGCGGGACGCTCTCCCCTGAAGGTAATGGTCAGGTCTTCCCGTAGAGTACAGTCGAGAACTAATGCACCCAGACCATTCTGAAAATCAAAACTCCGAATCCGGCCCTGACCAATTTGTTCAGCCAATTCCAGGGTTAATTGCTGGCAATCCTCTTCGGATTCCAGATCAGTTTGCTTCGCCAGATCACGGAGGATAAAGCTCGGACGACTACTTTCAATTGTACATTCCATTGGTTTCGTTTTAGGTTTTCCGGGTTTCTTTTCTGCCTTGCGGCAAAAAACTTGGTTGATCTACTTCAATAATTGGACGTTGATTGACCTCACTCTTTTTGGAGGCATATCTTCTGCAGACAGGTGAATAGTCCCATGGCTGCAGCCAAAAATTGATAACGAAAGAATGTAAAAACGTGTCCGATAGGTTCTTATGTGTTATTTGTCACTAAAACGACCTGATAAGTCTGGTGTTCGGTGTGATTTTGAGGATGAAGCGCGGTGAAGCGGGTTTTCACACCTTCTTAAGATATGTAGCTAACTACTAATCTGAAAAGTATCACCGTGCACGGCAGACTGATTCTGGCAGGAAAGAGAATTCAGATCAGGCTATTTCAAAAATGAATGTTTATTCAAGCCCGATCAGGTATTTGAGTTTAAAGTTTCTTTAACGTAGGAAGCTGTTTGAATTTGGTACAGGGCATTGGACAGCAGGACGTGCTAAGGCCATACCCCCAATATGCAGAGCGTGGTTGGGCGATGAAAATGGTCACTTTATGATATTTTTTAGCCAATTGTTCTGACCTTCAGACCGAGGAATCCGGAGCGGGCAGGTAATTTCCGTTTTCCTGGATCTTTTTCTTGTACACGCCTGGCAATACCCCGTACCGGTCTTTAAATTTTTGGGCGAAGAAGCTTTTGTTTTGGTAGCCCACTGCATCTATCGCGCTCTCCACGGTATGTTCGCTCAGCAGCAGGGCAGCTGCGTATTCCAGGCGCTCATTTTGCAGGTAGCGGTTAATGGTGGTGTTAAAGACCAGCTTGAAGCCTTTTTTCAGCTTTTGGCGGTTGAGTCCTACCCTTTTGGCGAGTTCTCCGATGGTAGGAGCGTCTTGCATTTCCATTCGCAGGATCCGGGCAGCTTCGGAAATACTTCGAATATCGTACTGCCGCAGGAGGACCTTTTTGGAAGGCGCTTCCAGGTCTTCCTGATATTGCTGAAGCTGACGGGACAGCAGCTCCAGGCATTTGGCTTCCACGTAAATGCTGGCCGCCAGTCCCGAAAACGTATGGTCGAAAATTTTCTGAATACAATCCGTAATGGCCAGGCTGTAATTGCTTTGAAAATTAAACGGCTTAAGGCCCTCCGTATCCTGAAAAACCTGGCGCAGTGAGGCCGGCATTTCGTCCAGGTGGTCACGCACACGGGAAAGATAACGTTTCCGGTCAACCATAAGCAGGGTTGCTTTGACCGGAATATCGGCCGCAAACTGGATGTGCTGGGCGGTATTCACCGAGTTTGCCATGATGGTCCCCTGCATGGGATTCACTCCGCTGCGTACCTCCGGTTCGTCAAGCCAGTGAGAAATGGAACCGGAGACATTAAACAGGAATACCAGAGCAGTGGTGTTCTTAAGAAAAGAGATGGTTACATCCTCCCGAAAGGTGCAGTCAAATAATACCGTACCAATACCATTTTGGTAGTCGTAGCTACGCACGGAACCTTCCCCTACCGAGGCAGACAGAAATACGGTTGATTCCGCATACTGCACATTCGCCCGCTGACCACTGTAAAAAGCAAGAGCCTGGGTGATCGCAATGGAACGGCAATTGAAGATAATAAGGTTCATATTTGCTGTTAGGGCAGCTATGCCGCTTCCGAAAAGGTTTGGGCTTTGCCAAACCTTTTCACGCGAGTATATACTCGACTCGTAGTGGTTTGGTGCCGCAGCACTTCGTGCTGCGGCACCAAACCACTACCTTGTCGGTATAATGGTGTTTTAGGGAGCTACCAAGTTAAAAAAACAGAATACCGGAGCGGGCGTAAAACCCATTCCAGCATTCATTCTTTGTATTTTTTTTGGGAACTACCCCAAATTACAATATTCTGGCTTTTTTGACTTGCTTATGCCTAAAACACAGTGATTTCGGACAGGATATATACTATATCTAAAGTGTGTTCAGCAGATAACTGTCGCTGCTTAGCCCCAATTTCCGCATGCGGGAATGCAGGGTCTTTGGATTCATCCGCAGCATGGCGGCAGCTCCTTTTTCACCACTAACCTTCCCCTTAGCTTTTTTCAGGGCCATTAGAATGTGCTCCCTTTGCATCTCATCCATACTCAGGAATACATTTGCATCCGTCTTCCGGGTTCCTTGCTTTAAACCAGATGTATCCATTTGGAGTACGGTGCCAACAGTGATGATGGTGGCGCGCTCGACCAGATTCTCGAGCTCCCGCACATTCCCCGGAAAGGAGTAGTTCGACAGGTCCTCAATGACATAGGTGGGAATCTCCGTAATGGTCTTCCCTGACTTGCGGGCGTACTTGTCCAGGAAAAAGCGGAACAACAGCGGAATATCCTTTTTACGGTCCCTCAGGGGCAGATTATTAATAGGAAAGACATTCAAGCGGTAGTAAAGGTCTTCCCGAAACCTGCCTTCCCGGACCATTTTTTCCAGATCCCGGTGGGTAGCCGCCAGGATTCGCACGTCGGTACGAATGGTTTTAGTACCTCCTACCCGCTCGAACTCTTGTTCCTGTAAAACGCGTAGCAGTTTTACCTGGAGATTCATGGGCAGCTCACCGATCTCGTCCAGGAAGATAGTACCTCCGTGTGCTAATTCGAATTTCCCCTCCTTGGCCGCGTGAGCACCGGTAAAGGCACCTTTTTCGTGGCCGAAGAGTTCGCTCTCCATCAGGTGCTCGGGCAGCGCCCCGCCATTGATCACTACAAATGGCTCATCGGCCCGGCGACTGAGCTGGTGAATTGATTTTGCGAGCAATTCTTTTCCGGTACCTGTTTCTCCGGTAATCAAAACAGTGGTATTGGTCGGAGCAACCTGCTCCACATTCTTAAGTACCTGGCGGTAAGCAGGATCTTCGCTGATTATCGCACCAAAGTTACTGGTGATGGCAATATCTTCTTTTCGGATATGGTGGTTTTTTGAGAGTTCTCGATTCAATCGTTTAATACGGTGAAGCGCCCTGGACAGGGCCTCTTCTTTTTTCTTTTGTTCGGTCAGATTACGCAGTACGGTCACGCAGCAGGGAGCGCCCTCGTACTGGGTTAGGGTTGCATAATTTTCTACCGGAATTCCTGTCCCGTCACGATGGGTAATGGTAAGGTCCTTGCCACTCAGGGTCTCCCCGGCTTTGAGTCGGTGCCACCCTTTTAGGAAATCATCGGAAGAGTACGTTGGAAAGAACTCGAACAAATTCTTTTCGTAAACGTCCTTTTCGGTATATCCCAGAGTTTCCCAAAAAGCAGCATTGGTATAGAAAATAGAGCCGTCCTCCCGCGTCCAGCAAACCATATCGCGGGCTTGGTTAATGGTGTGATAGGTCAGGCGCATCAATTCGCCAATAGCCTTTGCATCTTCATCATTACGGACCGTATTCGTATTGGACGAAGCACTTTTAGGGCAGTTTACCATCCAGCAGATTAAAGTCTGGTTCGGCAATCGAACTAACCATGAGGTGCATAGAATACCTTCTTCATCCTGATCCTGGCCTCTGATCGGTAGCTCGATCATTTGCGGCTGCTGATCTTCCAGCGAACGATAAATGCGTCGCCACTGAAGTAAACTAAGTGTTGGGAAAATGGAAAAAAGCCGTTGTGGCTGCCCAATACCATTTTGCTGGAACCAAAGTTCCATGGAAGCATTGGGTTGAAATACGTGACCATCTTCATCTACCAGGAAGATCAAATCACTCGCCTGGTGAAGAATTTGCAACAACGAATGTTGCCATTCTTGATTTGCAGATGTGCTCGTAAGTTTGATCATCGTGTTGGTTTTATATCGTGTTGTTTATCGGGACACTGATGATCATGCATGCTCTGAAGGGATTTCCCTTCTTTGACATAACGTCAGGCAAGTAACCTTAATTATTGGTCATAGTTTTACTAATTCTCGAATACGGACCCCAATCAGCACAAAAGATCCTTTATAGTTCCAATAGGTATGCAAACTCACCGGATAGGTATAAAAAAAGCCCGCGTTTGGGAGACGCAGGCTGTGCACGATAACGTGCGCATAAATGGGGAAATGTCCATGGGGTGTTAAGCAACTAAGAACACTGGACGTTGGTTTTTTGGGGTCAAACAAACACAATAGTAGATTAATCCAGTAAACACACTTACTAGTATGCAAAACGCATGCCAAAACACAAAAGACTGACAGTCAGTATTTTGCCGAAAGGCAATTCAGTGAAGCCTGATTAAATATAAGCAACAGACGAAATGTCGGAACTAAAAAAGGGAACAGAACCAAAGGTTCCATTCCCTTGCTAATGGTATGTAAGATAACCTCAATACAGGCTGCCCGGATACGGGCAACCCATGTAAGCGGCATCCGGGCGGATGCCTATACCATAATGTTCAAGGGAATGTGTGGGGAAATCCGGTCTAGGGATTTGCTTTGCGGTAGTCAGCCAGGAATTTTTCCAGGCCAATATCAGTAAGCGGGTGCTTCAACAACCCTAAGATAGCATTTAGCGGGCAAGTAACCACATCGGCACCTGACTGAGCAGCTTCCACAATGTGTTTGGATGAACGAATAGAAGCCGCCAGAATCTCGGTGTCGTACTGCTGGATGGCGTAGATCTCTGCGATCTGGTGTATCAGCGCCATACCGTCCCAGGTGATATCATCAATACGTCCGATGAAGGGCGACAGGTAGGTTGCTCCTGCCTTGGCCGCCAGGATGGCTTGTCCCGGTGAAAAAACGAGCGTACAGTTGGTACGGATACCGTGATTGGTAAAATAGCTAATGGCTTTAATCCCCTCTTTGATCATGGGTACCTTCACGACAATATTGGGTGCAATATCAGCGAGAGCTTTACCCTCTTCGACGATCCCTTTGAAATCAGTGCTGATCACCTCGGCGCTTACATCACCATCAACGAGGTCGCAAATAGCCTTGTAGTGATTCCGGATATTATCGGCCCCACTAATGCCTTCCTTGGCCATCAGAGATGGGTTGGTGGTAACCCCGTCGAGGATTCCCAGATCTTTAGCCTCGCTAATCTGATCAATACTAGCGGTATCGATGAAGAATTTCATGTATGCTTATTTTTTGACAAAGGTAGTAAACGCTAATAAGATTTAGATCGCGAACGCTAACAAAATGTATTAAACGCGAGATCGGGCTAATGTTATTTCGTAAAACACTGACAATCAAAGCCCAATCTCCAGGTGCAGCGTATGGGGTATTGGGTATATGGATCCAAGCATATCTTATCACGATCAATAAAAGCTTTGAATTCCCGGTCAGCCTGCATGGTCCTTGGACCGTGGACCCCGAATTCACTCCTTCTGTTGCTCTTCGGGGTATTCAATCCGCACGTGGTGTACCGATTTCATAACCTGCTGAAATACCTGCCGGCAGGTTTCCAGTTCCTCAAAGGTCATAGTCGACTCGTCCAACTGATGCTGGCTAATCTTATGGCTGATAATCTTATCGATCAGGTCATCGATAGCCTGAGCAGTAGGCTCTTTCAGGCTTTTACAAGCCGCTTCGATGCTATCGGCCATCATCAGGATCGACTCTTCCTTGGTACGCGGTCGTGGTCCGGGATACCGGAAGGCCAAGTCATCCCCTGCCCGCTCGGGATTGGCTTCGGCATACTTTCGGTAGAAGTATTCCACCCGGGTGGTACCGTGGTGGGTGCGAATAAAATCAATGATCACCTTGGGTAAACGTGCTTTTTTGGCGAGTTCTTCTCCGTAAGTCACATGTTCAATGATCTTTTCGGCACTTTCCTTTTCGGTCAGATCTTCGTGGGGATTTTTAGTATTCTGATTTTCAATAAAAAAGGCCGGATTCTTGGTCTTTCCAATGTCGTGGTAGAGCGCTGCCACCTTTACTAACAAATGATCCGCTCCGATCTTCCGGGCTGCCGACTCCGACAGGTTTGCCACTTGGATGGAATGTTGCAGAGTACCCGGAGCGTCGATAGCCAGCTTGCTGAGTAAAGGCCGGTTCATGTCGGACAGTTCGACCAGGGAAATACTGGAGGTAAATCCAAATAGGCGCTCCAGTAATGGGATCAGCGGATAGGCAAGTAGGGTGAGAAATACATTGAGGAAAATCCAGGTGTAAATTCGCCAGTCGACCTCGTTCCAGGTTCCCTCCTGGATCAGGCTCAGGCCAAAAAACGCCAGGGCGTAGGTAACAAAGATCCAGAGCATAGAATAAAAGAAGCGCGACCAGTCCCGCGTATCTACGTCGGTCAGGATCACCACGATCCCCGCCAGTATCTGCAGGAAGGTGAATTCATACCCCAGCGATGAGAGGAAGCTGGCGATCAGTACTACGACGATATGGGTGAATAAGGCCAACCTGACATCGTAAAACGTCTTAATCACAATGGGCACGATACAAAAGGGTATCAGGTAGGCACTGAGCACATCTGCCCGTTCTACGGCACTCACCAGGTAGCTATAAACTACCAGCCACAGAAAAATAAACAACAGCTTGGCGAAGCGATTAAAGATATCGGGCGCAAAGTTGCGGAGATAGAGAATAAACACCACGATGATCATGCTGGTCAGCAGAAAATAGCCGACCAGAATACTCAGACGCGATTGATTGGCGGTGACATCCTGCTCGTATTGCTCTTTTAGCGAAAGCAATTTCATATATACCTCGTCAGTGATGGGTGCACCCTGATTCACGATGCGTTCCCCTTTGCGCACTACCCCCTGGGTGGTAGTTACACTGGCCAGCAAATCTTCGCGGAAGCGTTGGGTCAGGGAATCGTTATAGACTACGTTGGGCTCGATAAGTCCCTGCAGAATAGGATACAGAAAATCGGGTTCCCGGAGGTTGCTGGTCCGTAAAGTATCACCTACTCCACTGAGTACCTGCTGATAGCGCGCGAAAACTCGTACCGGACGCCGTTTGATGATGTTGCCTGATACCACGTTGATCTGGAAGTCGGGTTGTGCATCCTGGTGCTTGGGGTCCAGTTGCAATACACCTTCCGCGTATAAATCCTGCAGAAAGGTTAGCCCGTAATTCCGGTAGGTAGCCCTATTGGAAAGCACATGTGCAAACTGACCATCGCGGCTCACCTGTTCGAGTTGCTGCTGAAACGCCTTATCAAACGCTTCCTGCTTGCCGGCCGGCATGGTCTCCCGTAATTCGTAGTAAGGACGGAAATCCGACTCGAGTTCTGCCATTTCAGCATCGATCTGCGACTGAGGTTTCTTAATCGCAAAATCGAAGGGAGCATCCAGGCTCTCGTACCGCCAGGTTTGACCCTGATCAAAATCATATTTAAACCGGACATTCGAGGGAAACAAAAAACTAATGAACGCAATAACCGCCAGTATCAGTAAATAGCGAAAAAAGTCGGGTACCCGGTCCAGTGCGGATTTGAATGTGCTCATAAAAACGAATATACACCATTCCCGAGGAATGGAAAATGCAGTCGGCAGGCTAGCTCCCGATTACCATAGGAAAACAGCTATAGCCCGATAAAGATTTACAGGTTTATTTATGTCCGGGACTTCCAAACGACTTCTTCGGCATCTTTGGCTTTCGCCAAAAAACGGGCCAGCACAAACAGGTAGTCCGACAGCCGGTTCAGATAGCGGATAATAACTTCGGAAACGGACTCGTGCTGTGCCAGGGTCACTACCCTTCGTTCTGCCCGGCGACACACACAGCGGGCCAAGTGGCAATGGGATACCGCCGGATGCCCGCCCGGCAGGATGAAGTTTTTAAGGTCGGGGAGTTCTTCGTTCATGCGGTCCATCTCCTGTTCCAGGAGCTCGATGTCGGATTCACGGATATCCGGAGTAGTGAGTTTCTTTTCAGGATCAGTGGCCAGATTAGCACCGATGGTAAACAGGCGATCCTGAATACTCTTGAGTAAATCGCGCAGCAAATCAGTCTCTGCGTGGTCCCGCACGAGTCCCAAAAACGCATTGAGTTCATCGACGGTACCGTAGGATTCGATCCGGATATGATCCTTGGGCAAGCGCTTGCCGCCGAAGATGCCGGTTTCCCCCTTGTCACCGGTTTTGGTATAGATCTTGAAGGCCATATTTTTTGTCGGGGAAGATAGGTAAAAATGGTACAGGGTATCGGGTAATTTGTATCTGGATTCGGTAAAACCGAGATACCAAGATCCCCAGGATCTTCCATATTTTGTTATTTTGATCTACCCCGGTAACAATCGTGTTCTGATGATTATGCTAGGTTGTAATCTATGTTTTCACCCACGTAAGGGAGTACTTTTGATCTCAGATCCCTGATCTCAACCTTCAATACCTACCCTGCACACTACACAAGGCTGAACTATTCATTCACCCTCATAAAACCGAGCTTTATGCGTGTAGTACTTTTATGCTTTTTTGTTATGCCTGTTTTCCTATCTGGGCAGGTGCAGATTCACCCCGACATCCTAACCATCGACGACGGAACGGTGATCAGTACTAACTTTGAGAACGGCAGTCTGATTTTTGACGATGCCAGTGTAATTGTTCCTTTTGACCGAATGCGTCTGAATACCACCAATCTGCAATTCACCAATTCAGGTCGCTGGCCGATTGTTTACCTGGGAGAATCAGGATCAAACGGCTTACTTTCACTTAATGCCGGTGGCGGTACCGGACAAATTTTTCGGGTGGGCTCCGATAACCTAAATCCGGTAAGGGGGCGATTATACCTGTATGACAATAGCTCCGCCAAGGTAGAAATGCGCATTTTTGACGGAGCCGGAATAGTCAATACTCAGGGGCAGAATGGGTCAGACAATACTAGTCTGACCTGGCCAGCCGGGAGACCCAATGTAGGCTACATCATTGCTGAGGATGACAACGGTCAAATACAGGCAGGATTGGTCGTTAACGCGGATGGAACAGGGAGTGTCTTCGGCGACACCAAGAACTTCCGCATGGAACACCCGGAGCAGCCCGGTAAAGAGATCTGGTACGCCAGCGTGGAAGGCCCGGAAGCGGCGGCTTACGATCGGGGTACTGGCACCCTGGACAGGGGCGAAGCATTCATTCCCTTCTCAGATCATTTTCAACTGGTGATCAACCCCGAGACGATGACGGTCATCCTTACCCCGCACTCTACGAATACGTATGGACTGGCAGTCATCGAAAAAACGTCCGAAGGCATCCGGGTGGGGGAATTACAGAACGGTACCGGAAATTTCAGTTTTGACTGGGAGGTAAAGGCGGTCCGCAAGGGTTATGAGGACTACCGCGTCATCCGCGATGCCAGCGAATACCTGCCCGGCCACGAGGTTGCGGAACAAGAAGGTACTTTGTTAGAAGATGAGCCTGGAAAAGCAGCCCCTAAAGAAGAGACCGAATCCCAGGCAAAAGACGAGTTCTATCTGAGCCAAAATTCACCAAATCCGTTTAGTGATCAATCGGTGGTCGATTACCGCACTCCAGCGAATGTTAAGAACATTCAGTTGAAAGTATTTGATGTACAAGGCCGATTGGTGCAAACCAGAGACCTGCAGGCAGGTGAAGGCCGGGTACAACTGCAGACGCAATCTATGCAGGCCGGCACGTATTCCTACTCATTGGTCGTAGGCGGGGTGGTAAGAAAGACGCTGCAGCTGGTGGTGAAGTGATCGGGTTTATACCGCTTCCGAAAAGGATTGGGCTTCGGCGAACCTTTTTCACGCGAGTATATACTCGACTCGAAGTGGTTTTGCTACGCAGTACTACGTGCTGGGACACCAAACCACTTCGTTGTCGGTATAGCCGCGTCATCAATGCAACTATAGATAAAAAAACCGGGCCATGGTATATGGTCCGGTTTTTTTATTGGCACGATCCAGAAGTACGTAGTATCGAGATTTGGTATTCTGGGCATGGTCCTGATCGATCTGGTAGCGCGGCAGATCAAGAATTAGGACTGTACGAAACTTCAATTTTTAAAACCCATCCCCCCGGCCC
>CAYFGK010000051.1:0-44599 GCA_964342305.1 uncultured Saprospiraceae bacterium
GGTTCAAATAATAGACATTTGCAGTCCAAAGGATAAATCCCAAACACGCTCTTAAGGGGGTACTAACCACTCCCCGGATCCTCCGGGCTGAATATCATATCATTTGTATTGAGCGATAGCTCGGACAGAAAGGTAGTAGGATTCATTTCCGTAATGCGGTTGCATTCCCGAATGAAGTGTGACTGATCGTAGTAACCGAATTGCAGGGCGTCGATAAATCGCTGTCCGCCGGTTTTATTGAGGTATTTAATGGAGTTCCCAAAACGCAGGATACCGATCAATTTTTTGGGTGTCATTCCGAACATCTTCTTGATCAGCCTTTCCAGGCTTTTTACCGTAAGGTGATTCTCAACAGCCAGGTTTTTCACCTTGAGCGGCTGTTGATCAGTTGATATGATGGACGCCAACACGGATTCAATGCGGGGATCCAGTCGCTCAAAATCATTGTGCGCACGGATAATACCGTCAATAGCGCCGGCCAGGTGCCCGAACTGGTTAATGTTCAGGTCACGCATTTGCCTGGATCCGGCTTCTCCTACGAACTGATCAAAGGTGAACTCCTGCCAATGATCGATAAAACCTTTGAAATTGGATAAGCCCAGCACCGTGGGGATTAACTTCACATTAATGCAAGTGGTTTTCTCCGGTACGTGAAAGAGATAACCCTCGCTCCCGATGGGAAAAGCACCGGATGAACTTGCCGGACAAAAACGGCCCCGTTCCGGATCAAAGATCTCAAAATCGCCGCTCAGTTTGATCCAGCATTCCAGTGTTCCCGTTGGGATAGCTTTTACCCACAGGGGGCCGGTAATATCAAATAGCTGGTAACACTCAATGTGTTTTTTGAGGACCGTGTCCAGTGGTTTGACTTCTACCAACTTCAATTTTGTCGATTTTTTACAATGAACCGATAGCTTTTAATAGGCAATTTTGCGTAAAAAATCAAACAAATGAGATTGATTGGGTATATCCTGGGTTCACTGATCGTTATGCTTTTTAGCAGTCCGTTAACCGCACAGGAATTTGATGGGAAATCCGCGGAATGTGATTGTGCCGTTGCTTTCAATGATATGGTAACTAAACTCGAACGCAATTATATTGGTCTGAAGCAGCTCCAGATCACTGGTAAAGAGAAAGAATACGATGACCGGAAAAGGGCTTTCGCCAAAAAAGCAATGGAGGTACCTCCTCGGGATTGCACACCGTTTCTCGACGAATTCCTCTGCTATTTCAATGATGGCCATCTCCACGTGACAGAAAGGCCCGCCTATACCGCAACGGAGGTGGAGATCTTTAAAAAAGAGCTTAAGAAGTCCGCACTTACCAAGGCCCAACTGGACCAACGGCTCGCTGATATTGACTCGAAAAGCAACGAAAACCCGGAGGGAACCTGGACTGACGGTGTGTCAACATTTATCGTCTTTAAAGCGGGCGACGCCTACCGCGCCTGTATAACGGAAACGACCAGAGAAGGAATCGAGGCGGGAGAATTGAAAGCCATTTTCAGACCCGCCGATACGGGCTTTTCCGGTACGTATTATTCCTACAGCTATAGCCCGGTCAATATCCGGGGAGATGTGTATAAAGATGGGCAGCTGCTGGTTGCCGGGAGTGTCTTCTGGAAACGGGTTGATCCGTCATTCCACTTGCCTGCCGGTCCCATTCGTGACCTGAAGCAACCTAAGCTGGATATCATCAACCCCAAGACGACCTTGCTGACTATTCCCAGCTTTAGTTATGATTTTAGGTTCTTCAAGGAGTTTGTGGAAAAAAATGAGCTGCTCCTGAAAAGCTCCCGGAACCTCATCATTGATATTCGGGGGAACAGAGGTGGAAATGGCGTTTATTTCCCACTGATTGAATTATTCGCCACCTCCAATATGCACGGTAGTCAGGGTTTGGTATTGGCTTCCGAAGACAATCAGGCCTATTTCAAGCGACAGGCAGCTTACGCAAAAAAGGTCTATAAGCCGGTGGTACATCGGATGGAGGAGCATATGGGGGAGATCGTTGATGGTCCCTTTTACCCGGAAAAGAAGTTTAAGATTCGCGATAATTTGATGCAACGGGTAGCCATTCTGACCGACGACGCCTGTGCGAGTGCGGCCGAATCCTTTATCATTCACTCCAAACGGTCGAGCTCTAAAGTGATGACCTTCGGAAGTCCCACCGCCGGGATGATTGACTATACATCGGTGAACTCTTTACCGCTAAGCAGCGGGAAACAAAACATCTACCTGGTATACCCGACCAGTACTCTGCACAAAGGTATTCCACAGCATGGGTTTAACGAAACAGGTATCCTGCCCGACGTACCCATCGGTGATGAGGTAGACGACAAGGTTGATTTCATTGTCCGGTTTTATGAGGAATAGTTGACTTCTGTTGCTTACCGGCTTCATATTTGGTTTCCTATGATAAGATCATTAGTACTCATTTTCTTAGCCTGTCTGCTATCCGCTGCACCGGGCATGTCACAAGAGGCGAACCACTTCGGAATCTACCCGGTCAGCATGCGGGGACCGGACTATCAGGGTGAAGGCATATCCTGGCTGATGGATCGGGCCGATACCAGCCAATACCTCCTGTTCGGGGAACAGCACGGCGTTGCGGGAATCGCCGAACTGGTAACGTACCTGTACCGGCAGTTAAACGGTAAAGGATATGAATACCTCGCCCTGGAAACGGATCCCTGGACCGTTTCCAGATGTGCGGAAATGGGGGTGTATACGTTCTCCCAAAAGAACCCGCACGCCATTGCCTTCGATACTGACGGCGATTTACAGCTCATGCAATCGGCTATCGATCACCACCCCGAACTCGAATCACCGGTATGGGGATTGGACCAAATGCAGACGGCTATTCATCCCATGCATCGGCTTATCGAAATTGCTGAGACCTCCAAACAAAAGCGTATTGCCAGGGGGGCTTATCTGAAAGCAGCCCTGAAGATGGGGCGATACACCCGCCAGGACCACCAGGGTGACCTGGAGGTGATCGATAGGGTTTTTTCCCGGAATCCTTCCGGGGAAAAGGATGTCATCCTTCGTGAATTGAGGCAAACGATGGAGATCTTCACCACCTGGATGGATCCTGATTCCCGGCAGGAGTCGGTAGCTACCCGTGAAGCCTTGATGAAACGTAATTTTTCGGCGTATTTGCAGACCACCGGCGACGCAAAGGTCCTCTTTAAAATGGGAGGGGCACATACCATGTACGGCATTGGACCGAATGGCGTCGAAACGCTTGGCGAATACGTAAGGCAGGTGGCGGAAAAAGAGGGTCAATCCACACTGTCGGTGAGCTTGCGAAGGTTTAACCCCGAGACAAGTGTGATTGGAGAAATGCATTTCGGAGACCATACCATCCTGCTCCTGGATACCCGGCAAGCCCTGACCAATCCGTTCTTTAAGCGGGTATCGGAGGAGTTGTCGGGCTTTGATGCCATCATATACTTCAGGGATGCCGGATTTGCATCTAAAAGCATTAACCGGTCCTATGAAGAAGGCTTTAAAAAGCAGTTTATTCGTTCCTTGCTGCCGTTAGGTTTCGGGTTGGTTTTATTGCTTTCCATGCTGGTTGCCACGCTTTTTTGGTTTCTCTTCAAAAAGAAGAGGACAAGGAGAGATGTGGTAGTCGGTGGCCTAGCTGCGTTACCGCTTATTTTGGTGATCGCATTGCAGGTACTACAAATACTTAAGTATCCCGCCTATGTTGCTCCTGTACATGATTCAGCGCTGCCCATGGTTTTATGGACGGGATTCTGGGTCGTTTCGGGCGGGCTTCTCTACCGGGCAATATGGGGGCTGGGACCAAGTGGAGGGTCATCCTTTTTTAAAATCTACTATATTATTTTTGCAGCGGGATATGCACTGACAAGTTATCAGTTGTATTACTGGAATAAAGGGGGGATGCTGGGTTGGTAAAAAAGAAAATCCAATCGGATACGAAATCGTTTATATCCCATCATCCGGAGTACTCTGGCCCCACGCAGCCAGTTCGGCCTCCGACCAGAGACCGGGAAAGAACTTTCGTTGCTGGTACTTCGGATGCAGATATTTTTTCCACTCACTGCCACCGGTGGCTGCGGCGGGTTCGCCCTTACTGTCCAGGTAATGCCGGGCAGTGTTCAGGTGGACCAGCGGCCAGGTGACATTGTAGTTGTAGTCGAATGCTTTAAGGGCCTGCAATAGCTCATCCGAGACAGGCCCCATGGCCAGCACTTTGTCTTCAACGGTTTGGCCAGTCAGTTCCTGGGCTAACCGGATCAATTGGTCCTGATACTTCTCCTCGAACTGGCGCAGGGTTAGGGTCTTTTCGCCCGTTTCCCGGTTGAGACCGGCGTCCTTCCAGTACAAATGGTCAAAGTACTCTGCTACGGTTGGTGAAGCACTTAGTCTTGCTTTACCTTTCTGATTGATCAGGTTGGGCAGGCGGGTACAATAGATCTCCAGGAAACGGAATTGAGCAGACTGAAAGCCACTGGCCGGCGTGAGCGTACTTCGGAAGGCATTGTAATCATCGTAATCCATCCCCGACCTCATCACATCGAAGGAGTTGATAAGCATGGAGGTATACCGGTTCAAACGGGATAATTTATCAACCCACGTAGGTTCGTCAACCTGCTCGTAGACCAACTGTTGTAATTCGTTGATCATCATCTTCAGGATCAATTCCGTAACCTGATGATACATGATAAATACTTCCTCGTCCTTAAAATTGGTCCTCGGTTTCTGAAGGGATAACAAGGTGTCGACCTCAATGTAATCCCAATAGTTAATGGGTTTGGCGTACAATAATCCCTTCAGGTAAGCCTCGTGGTTTTCCCCAAGTTCATCATACTTGCTTTCAATTTCCTCGAGGACATTTTTATCAGACATAGTGCAATTTTTTAACCTGTGTGTCAGGATCCGACGGAGCAGACCAACCCGTTTCCCGGTGTCCTCTTCGTGAGCAGTTGTCTTTGACGGAACGGGCTGTTATCCCCTTTATTTCCACAAGCGCCTTTGACAAAAGTACCCGGCCCGGACCCGTTTTTTTTAGCGAGATTTGCAGGCGGCGATAATATGAGAAAAATAATCGTGTTATCCATCATCACTCCGGAAGGAGTCATGCTGCCTGCTTTTACCGGACGGGGCCGAAACAGCTTCAATAAATAAAACGACGTGAGAATAGCTCTTACCCTTTTGATTTGCTTCCTGGCAGTGACTGCCCGGGCCAATATGGCCTCACCCATACAGGAAGGATCCTTTGCCTCCGCACCCTTTATCAGCCGGCACGTTGATATTTTGCGGGAAAGCCTGCTCATTATTCCCGATGACGGGTTTCAGACAGCTCGTTTCGTTATTGAATACCATATCAAAGCCAACCGCCCGGGAAGCCAGATCCCGCTGCTCTTTTACGCTTCGGAATTCAGGGAGCAATTCAGTATCTGGCTGGACGGCCGGGAAATATCGTTAAAGCAGGTACCCGAATCGTACCAGGAACTGGAGGGCACACCCTTTACCGATTTTGGATACTTTTTTGAAAAAGAAGATTGGAGCGAGACCCCGCGGGTTTTGCTGGAGGAATCTCCCTCCAGCGGGTTCTATGTATCCCTCGACGACTTGAAATTCTTCGAAACGGATCTGGACGAGGGGATGCACGTGATCAGGGTGGAGTACGTGGCCGACCAGTGGGTTGACCGCAGCGGATGGGTAAAAGAATATAGTTTCCGGTATGCACTGTCGCCCGCTAAATATTGGAAATCCTTCGGGGAACTGGAAATTACGCTGGATGCCTCCGCTTTTGCCGGAAGGCTAACTACCAATCTGGGAGAACCTGCCACGGGGAGCCTGCAAACCAAGAGCATCTGGACCTTTTCGGCTTTGCCAACGGAGGTGGTTCTGATCACCTATACACCCGACCTGAATCCACTTGCCGGGTTCTTACTGGCTGTCTCCCCGATCGGACTGACCCTCATTCTGGCAGTACTGCTGGTCGCTCTCCACCTATGGGGAATAAAACGCTACCGCAAAATAAATACCGAAAGGTCTTCCTGGGTCGTGATCATTGGCAGCCTCCTGGTCCCCTTTTTGATCTTGCTGGGATATACCTATACGTTCGGTCTGATTGATGCGGCAATCGGGCAGGATGCCGGCAGGTATCACGGATACACATTTTTAGTCCTGATCCTCTATCCGGTGCTGTTGCCCGTTTACTGGCTCATCATGCGGTGGGTCGATAGAAGGATGAGGAGGTATTGAGGATGACTCCTGGCGATTCTGTACTATTAGGAACGTTTTAATCAAAACAGCATGAATGGTCTATCTGGTCGGAATAGTCATAAACTTTTTCCTGGCATTTGTTTTGCTAACGAAGAGAAACAAGAGCAGCGCCGACAAGATCCTTTTCACCTGGCTTTGCGCGATCCTGCTTCACCTGTTGTTATTTGCTGGTATCTCCTCCGGGAAGTACCTGCAATTTCCCTTTCTGTTGGGACTTGAGATCCCGCTCCCGCTTTTACACGGTCCCTTCCTGTACCTGTATACGCGGGCACTCACCCGGGCAGACATGTCGTTGCGAAAAAATCTCCTACACTTTCTTCCCTATGCACTGGCCCTGGTGTCGACTATTCCGTTTGTATTGTCAGCGCCCGGGGAAAAGATCCGTACCTACCAAAATGGAGGGGAAGGGTATACACTATTCTCCTATATACTTTTT
Source organism: uncultured Saprospiraceae bacterium (assembly GCA_964342305.1). GTDB lineage: Bacteria > Bacteroidota > Bacteroidia > Chitinophagales > Saprospiraceae > DT-110. The sequence continues at coordinate 6,703 of CAYFGK010000051.1, forward strand.
TCCGGCGTACTTATCTCCGGTGTTACCTACATCGCATTATCCCTGCGCTTGCTAAGAACACACAGAAAGTACGTCAAGGATAATTACTCCTATAGCGAAAAGGTGAACCTGAGTTGGCTGTTCCGATTGATCATTGGGTTATCGCTTATTTGGGTACTCGTATTCATTGCCGACGATGCCATTATTTTCTCCTCAGTGGTGCTGTTTGTGCTTTTTATCGGCTACTATGGCATCAAACACGCCGGGATTTTTGCCAACCAGCCATCGGTGGCATCATTTTCGGCTCAAGACGAACAAGCCCAAGCTGATCCGCCAGATATTGCTTCTGAACAATCGAAATACGAAAAGACCTACCTCGCACCAGATAAACTGGAAATCCTCCATCGGGACTTGGTGCAATTGATGGAGTCCAAAAAGTTATACCTCACCGCAGAGCTTAGCCTGGCTATGGTGGCCGGGGAGCTGAACGTGCATCCCAATGTCCTCTCACAAGTCATTAACCGGGCTGAGCAGAAAACGTTTTTCGATTACATTAATGCTCTTCGGGTCAGGGAATTCACCGAACGTGCAATGGATCCCGCAAACCAGAAGTACACCTTACTTTCGCTTGCTTTGGACTGCGGATTCAATTCCAAGACCTCCTTCAACCGGAATTTTAAGAACCTCACCGGTAAATCTCCTTCGGAATATGTGAAAGACCTGAGGGATGATTGATCAACATGCCGCCTACTGTGATGCTGTTGTTTAAGCGTTGATAGCCAGTTAATTGACCGGGTGCTGCTTACTTTGCCAGAGCAGGGTAATAGGTTCCACCTTACACAATGGGGCGATTGTGAGCGGCGGAACGATGACTTTGCGACAAGTCTAAATCAAAGCAGTATGTTCAAAAAAAATCTGGTGGCCATCACCCTGGTCAGTATGTTTATAATCTCCTGCAGTGAGGAACTAATTATTCAGGAGCCGGGAAACCTGGTTCCGAAAACCGTAGTCGACGACACTGGGTTACCTTCGGTAACTGTACATGGAACGACCCTGCATGCCGAAACCTTCGGGAACCCGGATAGCGCCATGGTGGTCTTCTTGCACGGCGGGCCAGGCTCCGATTATCAGAATGGCCTTCATGTCGGTCATTTAGCCGACGATGGCTACTACGTCGTTTTCTACGACCAGCGGGGAACCGGATTATCCCAAAGGCACGATAAAAAAACGTATTCCATCCAGCTCTATCTGGATGATCTTTCCGCGGTTATCGGCCATTACCGGACCTCCCCGGAACAAAAGGTCTTTCTGTTTGGTCATTCCTGGGGCGCTATGCTGGCGGCTGCCTACATCAACGCCTACCCGGATAAAGTCGACGGAGCTATTTTTGCGGAAGCAGGAGGCTTTACTAAACAGTTATTGGATGAATATGGTGAGGCCAGTCGAAAACTGAATTTATTCTCGGAGATAACAAATGATATACTGTATTACGATCAATTCCTGACCGGCCGTGAAGATGAACACGAAATACTAGATTATAAATTAGCCCTGGCTTCCAGTTTTTCGTACGCCGAAGGAAATGATGAGGGCATTGAAGGCCCCTCCCCGTTTTGGCGCAATGGAGCAGTCGTTTTACAGGCTTTTACGGACATTGCGGAAGAAGAAGGTTTTGATTTTACCACCAATCTCGATCAATTTCAGACCAGGGTATTATTTATCTACGGCGAGAATAATACCTCCTACGGACTGGAGTTTGCGAAAAAAGAGGCATCCTTTTTCCCGGATGCGGAAATAGTGCAAATAGATGATACCGGACATGAAATGATCTATTTCAAATGGTCGTCCGTCCATCCGGTTGTTCGCAATTACTTAAACACGCTCAACAGATAACATGAAAACAATCGTAATACTGACCTGCCTGATAGCATTCTTTGGCTTTCGCCAAAAAACAACTGCTCAAACCCTGAATTGGAAGACTTCGGGCAAGGCGAAGCACGTTCTTTCAGCCGGTATTGGATGGGATTACAGTGCCTCCTACAGCCTGGGTTATGCTTATCAGTTGGAGGCACCGGTGCCGGTGGTGCTGAATACCCGCTTTTCTATACCATCGGGCGAGCGATTGCTAGATGACTTCAAAACCTCGATCGGTGCTCAAGTTCTATTATTCAACGGGACTGACCTGAAAGGTAGCATTTCCCTGAACGGCCTGTACCGCAGATACGAAAACCCTTTGGTAATATTACAAAACATTGGAAGCGAATTGAAGGGCACCTTCGGATACTACCGGCCGAACTGGTTCCTGGCGGCCGAAGCCGGATTGGACAAGGCTATCGTCACCCGGTTTAAACATTCTGAATCCTTCAAAGAAACGATCTTTCAGGATGTTACCGATGGCTGGTATCAGCCTGCCACTGGTGGCCACGTATTCTACGGACTCCAGACCGGTTATTCCTTTACCAATTCTGATATAAACTTGCGCATTGGAATGGTAACCACCCAGGATTTTACAACTACGCCATTGATTCCATACTATGTGATGATCGGATACAATCAGCGAATAGAATAGAAGTCCTTACCAAATAGGCTCTTCCTTTTCCATGCGCGCCACCAATTTGAAGTCAGAGGTGTTAGCGCCATGAATGTCTATAAATATATATTCCCCAACGCCGTACATCCAGCCCGACCACCGCTGGAATTGCACTGTTCCTGTAAACAACCTAAATTACCATATTTACCCTCAAAGAGAATGCAGATATTATGGTGAGAGAAATCCTTACATTATCAGCGAACGATCAGCAATGAGGCAAATACTGGGTAAATGTTTGATTTGTATGTGTATTTCCATTTGCTTCACGGCCTGCGAAGCCCGGGAAAGAGCAAAAGAATCCGCTGATCAGGCAAGTGATACCACAAAACACCTGGATGGCACCCCAACCCTCGTAAAAACCCGGAACTCCCAATCGGGAGATAATGTGCATTGCAGCCTGGAGGATCAGTCCGGTAATCTTTGGTTCGGTACCACGGGTGAAGGTCTTTATATATTCGATGGATCCTCTTTCCGACAATACACCGATGCATCCCCGCTACGCAGCAATACGGTCTACTCCATTTTTGAAGATTCAGACGGCCGGATCTGGATAGGTACCGGAGCCGGGCTATGCTTGTATGAGGGCGGGAACTTCAAAAACATACAAATTCCGCTACCGGCTGATTTACCGCCGAATAAACATCGGCGAACACACGATGTATTCGACATTATCCAGGATCAACACGGAAAGCTTTGGTTCGCTACGATCGACGGTGTGTTTGTCAACGATGGCGTTTCCTTTAAGCCCTTCGTAATTGATGCTGACGGAGTCGGCTTTATGAGCAGCAATCATAATGTAGAACGAATGGTAGAAGATAAGGCCGGTAATTTATGGTTTGGAGGACGCGGAAATGAAGGCGTTTTTCGGTACGATGGAGCATCCATCACTAATCTTAAAGTAAATGGGGACGGTTGGGCCATTCCGGCATTAGCCGATAAGAACGGGTATATCTGGTTTAGCAATTGGGATGGGGCCTTTGTCTACGACGGAGATTCCTTTACCCAAAAGGTGGGCCTTACGGATGGCAGGCCGAGTCCGGTCACCGGGATGATCGAGGGTGAAAACGGGATTATCTGGTTTGGTGGAGGTGGTCGTGGCCTTTGTCAGTACGATTGGGAAAAGATCACGTGCCTCAACGCTGAGGATGGATTATCCAATGAGGATGTATGGTCTATATTGGAGGATAGTTCCGGCAATCTCTGGTTGGGAACGAGAAATACCGGATTATTCCGGTATGATGGGGAAGGCTTTACTAGTTTTTCCGATTTTACTGTAAGTAAGGCTCGTTAAGCAACAGTATACCCCTCAGCTAGTCTTTAGGCGTACACTATGAAGATCCTAACCAAAGGCGAATACTACGGCAGTCAGGATTCAGAGACATCCTTCAACGGGGTCCTGCTCTCTCAGTACTCCTACGTAGGCGGGCGAACGGATTGGCACTACCACGAGAACCCCTACTTCATGTACGTCCTGCAGGGCAATATGAAGGACTGCAATAAAAGAGATAAAACCCTGTGTCCGCCGGGTAGCCTGATGTTCAATAACTGGCAGGAACCGCACTATGGCTCCAAGCATTCCAGGGAAGCGGGTGGGTTTCACCTGGAATTCGAGAAAAACTGGCTCGATAGGAACGGCATATCCCTGCACTTATTAGAGGGAAGTCAGCTTATCCAGCATCCGCATATTCATGTTCTTTTCACGAAGCTTTTCCGGGAGTTTAAACTATCCGATTTCTATAGCGAAGTGTCGGTAGAATTGTTGCTGTTGCAGATATGTGAAGCCCTGAGTGACCTGAAAACGGCTCAAACGCAAAAGCAACCAGCCTGGGTGGAACAGTTAAGGGAATTACTGCACAACGATTCCTCCGATCTGAGTCTGGACTATTTATCCGACCAGTTGGGCGTGCATCCGGTGCACATCTCCCGGGCCGCGTCCAGGTATCTTTCGGTTAGCCTCGGGGAATATATTCGTCAGTACAAGCTGAAAAAGGCCCTCCCGTTGCTTTGGGATTCCTCAAAAACCTTTACCGAAATCGCCTATCTGGCCGGTTTTTCGGATCAGAGCCATTTCAACCGGGTCTTTAAAGCTCATTTTCAGATGAATCCCGGGGCCTTCCGGAAGGTGCTATTGAAAGGTGCCTGATCGGAATATTTTTGCCGAAAGGCAATACAACATATCAGGATACATTCAGATGTTAATCTCATGCAATTTTGCGGATCGGGGGCTACTTATATTTGAAGCTTAAAAAGAATGGCCAATGCTTCGAAATCTCCCGATTGTACTCCTTTTCACCCTATCTTCTCTTATGTGCTTAGCGCAAAAAAACAGTCAGAACTACGAAGGAGCCTGGACCGGGCACCTATCCAATAGAGGCAGCTTTAATTTTCAGGTGACACTGGAAAAACTGGATCACACCCAATACCATCTGACTGTAGCCAATGGTGAAAAACTGATCAACAAGCGGATTACCTCGTCCACCGAAAAAGGCATTCGGTTTAGTATTGACCAGCAGCTGTTTTTCGACCTGACATTTGCGAAGGACGGACAAAGCCTAACCGGTTTCATCAAGACCGGAAAGTTTTTATTCCACGTGAACCTGCCGAAAACCGGCGACAATCAATTTACCGGTGCCTGGAATCCGTTTATGTTTGACAACGGCCTGCAGTCGGACGACTTTCTATTGTACGTAGAATCCATTGACGACGACTTACTGGCAGCCTATCCCTTCTTTGGCGATCAGCGTTTTCGGGGTGCCTGGGCCAGCGGATTTAAAAAGGATGGAAACACCCTGCTGTTTCGCGATAGCAATACCGGCTTTAATTTCCGGGCATTACTGAATGAGAACAGTATTGATCTGGAGATGTACCTGGTTGACGCTTTGATCACCCGACTCAACCTGACCCATACCGACGATGAATGGACGTACGAGTCAGATCCGGTTGCTCAAACCCGCGACGCTGATACACCACGGGAATTGGACGATGGCTGGGGCACTGCGAACATCCGGGACTATAGCATCAACCAGCGAGAATTGCTTCGCTTGATGGACAGTATCCACACAGAAAAGCTGGTCAACACCCACAGTGTACTGATCGCAAAGGACCAAAAACTGGTGTTCGAAAAATACTTTCAGGGCTTTAATGCGCGTATCCCCCACGACCTGCGCTCTGCTTCCAAGAGCATCTCTTCGGCCATGATCGGTATGGCCATTGCGGATGACCTGATTGCCAGCGTCGATGAGCCTTTCTACGATTGTATTCCCGAGGAGTACCAGTACACCAAAGACCCAAAAAAGGCCCAAATAACACTCCACGATCTGCTGACCATGAGCTCTGGCCTGGACGTAAATGATCGCGCAGCGGAGAACACCTATCAGGATCCCGGTAATCCCCAGCCCTGGCTGCAAACGGTCCTGGAGGCTCCCCTGGTCCATACCCCCGGCACCTATGCCGATTATGGTTCCGCCAATCCTTTTCTGTTGGGCGTATGCCTGAACGAGCGTCTGGATGAACCGCTGGAACATTACATGCACCGTAAGCTCTTCGAGCCACTGGGTATTACCAACTACATTAATCAAACAGATGATACGGAAGTGACCCCCTACTTTGGAGGGGGTATGCTGCTGACTCCCCGGGATCTGCTCAAATTCGGGCAGCTTTATCTCAATAATGGCAAATGGCAGAATCGGCAGATTATTGCGGAGGATTGGGTGGAAGCTTCCTTTGCAAAGCATATGCAGTTGCAGGACGTTCGCGATAAAAACTGGTACGGTTACCAATGGTGGCACGATACCTATGTGGTAAATGGACAATCCATTCATACCACAGAAGCAAGGGGTGCCGGCGGTCAATTCATTTTTATCATTCCGCAGTTGGATTCGGTAGTGGTCATAACTTCCGGGAATTTCCGAAATGGGAAAGGCAATCAGGGCCGGAAGATCCTGGCGGAGTATATTCTACCGGCCATGGTGAACTAAGGGGGTTATGAAATCCTCTGTAATTGGTGCTGGCTTTCGCCAAAAAAAGAAATACGTTGTTCTGCTATACCGCTTCCGAATAGGTTTGGAGTCTCAGCACGAAGTACTGCGGAGCAAAACCACTTCGTTTTCGGTATAGTTGCATTGGTAGGACAGAAAGTGCCCGGTAGCATGGTTCTGGGAATTCGAGTACCTTGGGGATCGACCTATGAAGTTGAATACCGTATACCTGCTGGCCTTCCTCTATTTCGCAGCCCTGATCGTCTTCGAAGCTGCGCAGCAACACTATTACCTGACGACTTTCGAGTTGGCAGGGTACGGGGAAATAACCCTGCTTGAACTGATGAGACTGCATGCCCTTCGGTGGGTTATCTGGTCGGTTATGGCCATCCCCTTTGGTTGGTACGTGTATAAACACCCGGCGAGGCATCTTTCTGCGGAGGTGCTTATTAAGTATGGTGTTGGACTGTTCCTGACCCTGATCACCACCTTGTTTGCGATCAGTTTGTCGGTTCTGGTAAATAGCCGGGAGCAGATAGATTCATTTTGGGAAGTATTCTCCTTTTTCGTGTATCAAAAGGCAGCTTTGTTTGTCAACGCCTACCTGGGACTGATCATCCTGGTAAATCTATTCCGGCACCTGAGATTACTGGACTCCAAATTGATTGAGTTGGCCGACTTAAAAGACGATTCCAGTCGGTCTATGACGAATTGAGTCTCCGGAAAAAGGATGATCATACTCCGATCATTCAGATCCGGGTGGGTAATAAGGTCAAGAATATTCTGGTCTCCGATATCATCTGGGTGCAGTCGGACGATTACTGCGTGAAAGTACATACTGCTAATGGATCCTACAGCCTTCGGAAATCAATGAAACGTATGGAGCAGGAGTTGACTTCGAAGGGGTTCGTCAGGCTGCACCGCAGTGTGATCGTCAACCGGAATGAAGTGGATACCCTGGTGTATTCGCCGGACCCGAAGGTTACCCTTAAAAACGGACAGACCCTGCCCATAGCCCTCAGCCGTATGCCGAAAGTAAAAGAGGAATTCAGGGGGGACCTGGGACTCCCTGCATAGTTGCGGTAATTCCCTGCAAGATGCTTTCCTGGTGTCTTCTCAGGCTTTACTATTGTCCAGAATCATTCAACTAAACTGGTAATGGACAACTACATGACTAAAGCTATTTGTACCCTCACATTCGTTTTCGGGCTGTTTACAGCGGGCGCACAAAACCACTCGCAACCCGATTACAAAAAGTATGAACCCTCTCCAACCCATCCCTTTGGTCAGGCAAACCCCGATGCTCCGGAGCAGATCAAAGATTATGAGTTACTGATTGGGGAATGTGACTGTATCTCCGTTTCCCGAGGCCAGGATCAGACTTGGGGGGATTCTACCTTGATGGTTTGGCGCTTTAAATACATCATGAATGGCCGCACCGTGCAGGATGAAACCATTAAAGCGGACGGAGCACACTCGGGGAGCATCCGGCAATACAATGCCGATAGTTCGAAATGGTACGTACACTACTATTCTACCGGAGGGGCACCAAGTGTATTACCCGTCTGGGAGGGTGAAAAAACCGACGACCGTACGATACGCTTATACCGGGAAAATAAGGCCCCCAACGGTACTCCTGGCTACTATCGGATTACCTTTTCAGATATTTCGGAAAACGGCTTCAACTGGATTGGTGAATGGGTGGATACCAGGGAAACGACTCAATTCCCGCTGTGGAAGATATTCTGTACTAAAAGAAAAACCTAAGCAGCCTATTTCTGCCGACCTTGCTATCAACTTCGACCGATCATCCGGCGTTCTCTTTGGGTATTATGTACCTAAAGTAATCGCGAGGCTGGGTCTTATTACCATCACTTAACGTAATAGGCCATGCCCGAATCACATTAAAGTGAAGTCATGCGAGGACGTCAAATCGTTGGTTGGGTCGTTCTGATCGGAGGAGCTGCCTATGCCTTTACCAAAGCCGAGCCATTGATGTATCGATTATCCCACGATGGTACCAGCCTGTTTTTATTTTCTTTGATCGGATTAATACTCTTCCTGGCGATCCGCCGGATATTGCGGTATTGAACACCGCCTTGTTTTTAAGATAGTTCGGTTCCTTTCTAAATATTAAACAGCTTCCCCGGATTAAACGTTAGTTTTGCGGTTTAAAGCACAGTTTCATGGCAGAAGACGTAATGGCCCCAATTACCGAGATCGAGCAAGAATTCCTGGATGTTGTTGGTTCCCGGGTACACAATCTCAAGAATGTGGATGTTCGCATTCCCCGCAACCAGATGGTAGTGATCACGGGTATCAGTGGGAGTGGTAAATCCTCCCTGGCTTTTGATACCATCTATGCCGAAGGCCAGCGTCGCTATATGGAAACCTTCTCCGCCTACGCCCGCCAGTTTATCGGTGAGATGGAGCGTCCCGATGTGGAGAATATCGCCGGTCTCAGTCCGGTTATTTCCATCGAACAAAAGACCACCGGTCGCAACCCCCGTTCCACCGTTGGTACTATCACCGAGATCTACGATTTTCTGCGTCTGCTCTACGCCCGTATTGGTGAAGCTTTCTCCTTTAATACTGGCGAGCGCATGGTGCGCTACAGCGAGGAGCAGATGAAAGACAAGATCCTGGAGGATTACCAGGGGCAAAAAGTATTGTTGTTGGCTCCCGTTATCCGCGGCCGCAAAGGGCACTACCGTGAGCTGTTCGAACAGGTCCGCAAGCAGGGATATACGAAGGTACGTGTCGATAACGTGGTACTCGATATCGAACCGGGTATGCAGATCGACCGCTATAAGGTGCACGATATCGAGGTGGTCATCGATCGCCTGAAGATCACCGACGATAAGAATGACCGCCTGAACAGCTCCCTGCAGGCGGCTCTCAAAATGGGCAACGGGATGCTCATGTTGATGGATAATGATACCAAGGAGGTCAAGACCTACAGCAAGCACCTCATGGATCCCAAATCGGGTATTTCCTACGAGGAGCCTTCACCCAATACCTTCTCTTTCAACTCGCCCTACGGTGCCTGCCCCAACTGCAACGGCCTCGGTAGCGTGCACCGGGTGGATATGGAGAAAGTCATCCCCGACGATTCCAAATCGATCAATGATGTGGGCATCGTTCCGTTGGGGGAGGTACGTCAGAATATGACCTTTAAACAGCTGCGGGCTATTGCCAAAAAGTATAAATTCACCTTCTCCACGCCCATCAAAGAGATGCCTAAGGATGCTCTGGACGTGATCTTGAGGGGCGGAGATAACAACCTGGCGGTGCGCCTGAGCCGGACCAAACAGGATTATTCCTATAACCTCGCCAACGATGGCCTGCTCCGCATGGTGGAGAGCTGGTACGATAACACCTCGTCCGAGAAGATCCGCAAGTGGGCCGAAGCCTTCATGACCGTCGATACCTGTCCCGAATGCAACGGCTATCGCCTGAAAAAGGAATCCCTCCACTTTAAGCTCGCCGACCACCATATCGGTCAGCTCGCTCACATGGACATCAACGAGTTGCTCGACTGGATCAGCAAGCTGGATGGCCACCTTACTGAACGGCAAAATACCATTGGTGCCGAGATCCTGAAGGAGATCCGTCTGCGACTGGGCTTCCTGCTGCACGTTGGGTTGGATTATCTCTCGCTCGACCGCCCCGCCCGTACCCTGTCGGGCGGTGAATCCCAGCGTATTCGCCTGGCCACCCAGATCGGTTCCCAACTCACGGGAATTACTTACATCCTCGACGAACCCAGTATCGGCCTGCACCAGCGCGATAATCAACGCCTGATCGAAGCCCTGCGCGAACTCACCGATATCGGCAATACGGTTTTGGTCGTGGAGCACGATAAAGACATCATGCTGGCCTCCGATTACGTGATCGACCTGGGACCGGGTGCGGGTAAATTGGGGGGCGAACTGGTGGCCGAGGGTACGCCCGAAGAGTTTATCAAAATGGATACCCTCACGGCCGACTACCTCAGCAACCGACGTATGATCGACGTGCCTGCCGAACGACGCCAGGGCAGCGGTGAATTCCTGGAACTCAAAGGCGCCACCGGGAATAACCTGCAAAACGTCGATATTAAAATTCCCCTCGGCACCTTCACCTGTGTAACGGGCGTGTCGGGCAGCGGTAAGTCGACGCTGATCAACGAAACGCTGTATCCCATTTTGCGGCAGCACTTTTATAAAAGCCTCAAAAACCCGATGAACTACAAAAAGGTGAAGGGTTTGGAGCACATCGATAAGGTGATCGAGATCGACCAGTCGCCCATCGGCCGCACGCCCCGGTCGAATCCGGCTACTTACACTGGTGTATTTACGGATATCCGGAAGATCTTTTCTGAGCTCCCCGAATCCAAGATCCGGGGGTATAAGCCAGGGCGCTTTTCTTTTAATGTGAAGGGTGGCCGTTGTGAAGTATGCCAGGGGTCCGGTACCCGTACTATCGAAATGAACTTCCTGCCCGATGTATACGTCGAATGCGAAAAGTGCATGGGCCGCCGCTACAACCGGGAAACACTGGAAGTACTGTATAAAGGCAAAACCATCAGCGATGTGCTGGATATGAACGTGGCGGAAGCTGCTGAATTCTTCCAACCCATTCCCAATATTTACCGCAAGCTTCGTACCCTCGAGGAGGTAGGGCTCGGCTACATCACCCTGGGGCAGCAGGCAACCACCCTCTCCGGCGGGGAGGCCCAGCGGGTCAAGCTCTCCGAAGAACTCGCCAAACGCGATACCGGTCAGACGGTTTATATCCTCGATGAACCTACCACCGGTCTCCACTTCGAAGATATCCGGCACTTGCTGCACGTACTCAATCGGCTGGTCGAACGGGGTAATACCGTGATCGTGATCGAACACAACCTGGATGTGATCAAGGTAGCCGACTACATCATCGACATGGGGCCCGAAGGTGGCCGTCGCGGCGGCCTGGTCGTGGCAACCGGTACTCCCGAAGACATCAGCAAAGTCGGGGAAAGCTTTACCGGCCAGCATTTAACGCACGAGTTAAAACAGGAAAAAGTAGAGTCCTAGATCAGGCCTGCGTCCCCTAAAAACAGTCATTTTTTTTATATTGGATGACGTTACGGGTGGAGACAAAAGATCGTACCTCCAACTAATTACAGGTATGAGAAAGTGGGTTAACGCAGGGTTTCGGTTTTACTACGCGCAGCGCTACCGGATAATGCAGCGCTTTATGGAGCGTCCGCATCAGGTGCAGGCCACTGTGTTGGAGGATCTGCTTAAAGCCGCTTCGAATACCGAATACGGCCGTAACTACGGTTTCTCCACGTTGTCCAATCGCGATCGCTTTTCCCGCGAAGTGCCTCTGACCGACTATGAGGACCTCAAGCCGTATATCGAACGCATGATGCACGGCGAAAAGGATATCCTCTGGCACGGGCAGGTACGCTGGTATTCCAAATCCTCGGGAACGACCAGTGATAAAAGTAAATTTATTCCCGTTTCTTCCCAGAACCTCAAGCGCTGTCATATCCGCGGCACCTGGGATACCATGTGCCTTTTCTACCACAACCGGCCCGATGCCCGCCAATTTGAGCTGAAAAGCCTGGTGATGGGCGGAAGCCTGGAAAATTTCGAGCCCTACCCCAAAACACAATTTGGGGATGTGTCGGCCATCATGATCAATCGCATGCCGTGGGTGGGGCGGCCATTCTATACACCCGATTTCAAGACGGCCTTGCTCAGTGATTGGGAGGTAAAGCTGGAACAGATGGCCCAAATCACCGCCCGTGAACCCCGCATGGTGATGATCGGTGGCGTCCCCACCTGGACCATCATGTTGCTCCGGCGTATCCTGGAGATCACCGGTAAATCGAATATGCTGGAAGTCTGGCCACACTTTCAGGTGTACATTCACGGAGGCGTGAGTTTCGCCCCCTATAAAGAACAATTTAAGGCCTTCTTTCCTTCCGATCAGGTGAGCTACCAGGAGATCTACAATGCTTCCGAAGGCTATTTCGCCGTGCAGGATGATTTTGAGAAAGACGGCATGCTGTTGCTGCTTAACAACGGGATGTATTTCGAATTCATTCCGATGACCGAGTGGGGCAGTGATCAACCACGGACCATTCCTCTTTCCGAAGTAGAGGTCGGCAAGAATTACGCTATCGTCGTTTCTACGAATTCGGGCTTGTGGCGCTACATGCCCGGCGACACCGTTACCTTCACCAGTCTGAGTCCTTACCGCATCAAGGTAACGGGCCGGACCAAGCAATTCGTCAATGCCTTTGGCGAGGAAGTCATGGTTGAAAATACCGATAAGGCTCTTACCCAGGCCTGTGCTGAAACCGGTGCCCAAGCTACGGAATACACTGTCGCCCCGGTCTATTTCGAGGAAGGTACCCGCGGTGGTCACGAATGGCTCATCGAATTCGAACGTCCGCCCGCCGACCCCGACCTGTTCGCCGAGGTTTTGGACCAGGCCCTTCAGAACATTAATTCCGATTACGAAGCCAAACGCTTTAAGGATATTGCCCTCAAGCGCCTGCGCCTGCACGTGCTGCCCCGCGGCACCTTCAGCGACTGGATGCGCTCCCGCGGTAAATTCGGGGGACAGCACAAGGTGCCCCGCCTCGCTAATCACCGCAAGTACGTGAAGGATATTTTGGGTTTTTTGGGGGAAAGAGTTTAGGAAGTGTGAGGTCAGAGATCAGAGATCAGAAGTTTTACTTCTGATCTCTGATTTCACACTTCTAATTCACGTCTATCAGCCCATTCCCGATATTCGAGGCAATCCCGATCCGGACCCCGAAGTCGTCGTAGCTGCCATCGCGGAAACTGGTGACGAATTCCAGGCGGAAGACCCGGAAAATATTGTCGATGCCGTAGCCCAGCTCGAAATAGTGCTGGCTGCTGGGCGTGTAGAGGTAGTTCGTGAACACATTCTCTTTGATGCCCATCAGGTTGACCTCCCAGATCTGCGTGAACAGGAATTTCCGAAATTGATAGTGGGCGTGGGCAGACACAAATTCCTCTTGGGTGCTGAATTCATAGTACGGCAGCAGGCGGAAGGAAGCTACCGGGTCGTTACTGGTAAACAGCATCTGGTTGCCGGGAAAGTGTTTGAAGTCGATCAGGTTTATGTTATCGGCATTCAGGAAAACCCCGGTATTCAGGCGCAGGTCGAGGGTTCCGCGAAAGCCCACGGGGAATTTATGCTGGTATGAGAACTCGAGCAGATTGTAATCCGTAACACTCTCCGCTACATTGGGAATACCACCGCGATAATCCAATCCGAAGGTCGGTGAGCTGCCTTCGATCACTCGTTTGTTGCCATTGCGCAGCCGGTATTTCAGGAAGGGCCGTACTTCAAAACCAGCCCGGACGGTAAAGGCTTTTTCCCGGTTGGGGAAAGGGTAGGTCGCTTCTGCGTTTTCGGGCCAGTTAGGGGTGGCATCGTCCTCCTCGGGAATCCATTTAGGTGCGAAAAAGTCCTCGATGTACCGGCGGCGTGCCCACTCGGCTCCCGCGTAAAAGGAGGCGGCTGGTGAAAGGGTGGAGTTGAATTGTAGCTGCCCGAATTCCCGCTCGTACATATGCACGTAGTTGCGGTTCCAGATGCTGTAGATAGTGTTGAATAGTTCAGGTACGGCCTGGTCGCGGTTGTATTGCTCCACAAAGCGTCCGCCATCAAGGGTGAGCTGGTGTTGCTTTTCCGGACCAAATTCGAAATCGGTATATCCCCGGAAGTTTACGCGTTTCCATCGGTGGCCGTAGCGCACCTGCATACCTATATCCATATCGAAGGAGTCGCGTCGACTCAGATACGCCAGCGACCCGGTCCCGTTCAGCCCTTCCACCGGGTTGAATTGCAGGTCGGTGATGGGGCTATCGTAGGATAAGTATTTCCCGTCACCCAGTTTATAGCTTTCGCCAAAAAGCAGATCTTCTAATCCCCAGAGGCCGTTGCCCTGGGAGTTGCGACCTGCCTCCGCATCTTCCGCTTCGATTTCCTCGGCTTTGGCTACACTATCCTGAAATTCGTAGCCCTTTACCTCAAATTTGGTGAGGGGAATGGGCCGGACCTCGGCCCAAAAGGCCGAATCTTTTTTGTAGGCATTGGAGTCGACCTTGAAGTTGGTGGCAATCACCACATCGGGTTCCTCCATTTCCTGGCGTTCTTCTTTTTCGTATTCGCGCATCAGTTTGCGGAGTTCTTTGCGCGTAAGCTCTTCCCCCTGACTGAGTTTTTCGACCGATTCGGCCTGATCGGGATTCTCCTTGCGTTGCTCCCTGATCTGTTTCGCTAGCTCTTTATTGATCTTGTCGTCGACCACCTCGAGGTCGGTCGGCAGATCGGGGTTGAGCTTGACCTCGTACTGGCTGACGGTAGTCAGATACTCGTATTCAAAACGGAAACCGAAAATAGCGCCCGTCACGTAAAAGGTGTAGCGTACGGGCATCCAGACGTTCTTTTCGATGGGGTTAAAAAGCGTATTGATATCGAAACGGAACCCCAATTGGTAGGTAGTGAGTTCCAGGCTGTGGATGCTCCAGTAGTCTTCCAGAATATAGATATACCCCTCGAAGACCTTATCGCCTCGACTGCGGGGGATCACCTGGATTTTATTGACGAGGTAGCCGCGGTCTTCAAAATAGCCGGCCAGTTTGAATTTATAGTACCCGAACGCCTTCTTGGAGAGGGGCGAGATGGCGCCGGCAATGCTTTCCTCGTAGAAGCTGCCGTTAATGAAACGCATGGGACTGGTGGAGCGGTCGTCGCCCTGGGTGTATACTGAAATAACCCGTTCGTTATAGGTGTTAGGCCGCTCGTAGCTGATCTCACTCACCGTTTCGGAGGTAAAAGCGAGGGTGGAGTCGATGCCCTCGCGCTCTACCAGTTTGCGGATGATGCCGGGCGATTTCAGGAGTCGGCCTGAACCCTTAATGTAGACCTGAGCTGAATACTCATCGAGTTGCTGGCGGTGGTATTCGGCCTTGGCGATCGCCCGTCGCATCACGGTATAGGCGGGGTCTTCCCCGTCGGAGGCTACCTCCACCTCCTTGAGTTCGAAGGCCTGTGGACGCAGGGTTACATCAAAATCCCGGAATCTATCACCGATGGTGATCTTTTCTACTTTGGTCTGGTAGCCCAGGTATTGAAAAATCACGGTGTAGGTGCCGGAAGGCAGGCGCAGCTCGTAGTAGCCTTCTTCGTTGGTTACGGCGCCGGCACCGGTCTCATTTACGTAAATGCTGGCAAAAGCCAGGGGAGCATTATCGGTGTCGCGAATGAGGCCGCGCAAACCACTGTCCTGGGCAAACAGGCCGGCAGATAAGAGCAGGAACAGACAGGTGAAAGTAGTTTTCATACGGATGGGTGTTTTCCGGATTTAGTGTATTACTTGTATGGATTTGCTTCCGCTAAAAAAGGTTGGTTTGGACGGGCGGGCATCCTTTTTTGCCGAAAGGCATTAGATATTCGGCGAAAACAATTTTATCTGGTACCTGGTAAAGCGTATTAAGTAGTAGGTATCTGGATATAAACTAGTTCTACTACCGTGTACTTTCTACCAAATACAACGCGGGCGCTTGACCGTCAGTTATTTAGAAAGCAGGTCTGTGTTAACTCATCGCAAACAAGTACACACCACCTACCGTCAGGAAAAAATACGGCACGAGAACGGCGGCGCCGGCATAGTCTTTGGCGACCCGCTGCCCGAGGAATAGCTGAATGATGGCCAGCGTGGCCAGGAGGGTACCGAGGCAGGCCACAGTCGTGGAGCCATTAACCAGGAACAGGACCAGACCAATGGCAGTTACCACCCCCGCCGCTACCTCGAAGAGCGTGATCACGGGCATGAGCAGGCCGACACTCCCCGCGAGTATGGAATCTTTGAAGTGTTCTTTGTAGAAGCTTTTTTCACCCTGATAGTTGACGATTTTATCGATACCGGATTGGAGGAACAGGATAGCGACCATCAGGGCAAAGAGGATGCGGACGAGGCCGATGGGAGAGAGGTTGAGGGTTTCGAGGAGTTGATTTTCCATTGTGATGCAGATTAGATGAAATAGGGGTGATAAAGGTATTCCCGTTTCCTGGACTGGAAACCGGGCCCGACAGAAGGACCATTTAGCGCGACTTAATTACAGCAGGTGCTTTACCTGATGTTGTAGGCGCTGGGAGATCAACTCCGTGATCCGGCGGCGTACTTCCCCTTCGTTTCCGAGGAAGAAGGTGAGTTCGTCTTCCACAAACTGACCGACGACAAGGCCGAGCATGATACCGCGCAGACGATTGTCTTTGCTCATACTGGTGCGTATCCAGTCGGCGCGTTTTTCACGCGACATGCCGTTGAACGGTACTTTGCGTTTGTGGAGGAAATGCCGGTAGATGGAGAGGATGAGGTCGTTCTGCATCTTGAGAATGGGGCGGAGTACATCGTTCTGGAATTGTTCCATCGGATGAAAAGCCTCCTTGTCAGTCGCGATTTGCGGGCGCAAATCCTTGCGGCTCGTTTCCATGTGCACTGATTTTCGTAGGTGGCGGTACCACAGCAACCCGTTGGTCACCGAATGGCACCCTAATAGTATCGTGAGCTTGGGCAGGACGATTTCGTAAAGTGCAAATTATCAAGGCCCAACCTCCCGATACAGAGTAGTAGGTAGTGGGTAAATGGATTTCAGCAAGTCCTAATACCTTGTACCCTATACCAAATAAAACGTGAGGTCGTGACTCTTGGTCATTTAGCAAACAGCTCGTTATCAACCTCGCGTTAATAGTAGCTTAGGATGCTATTCAATATACTAAACAATTGGATGCCGTGGGCTGATGTTACGAAGAATTAACATAACAGGTTTGAGGTTTGAGGTTTGGGGTTTGAGGTAACCTATTACCTAACCCCAAACCTCAAACCTCAAACCTCAAACCTGATTCACGCTCCTGCGAGGGCAGCACCACTGTGCGCACGACGGATGAGCTTGAGTGCCCAGTCATAATGGCTGGACGTGGCCGATACCAGGTAGGCCCCCAGGGAGGTAGAGCCGGTCCAGTGGTAGCGTTGTTTGGTAAATAGTTCTTCGTCGGTATGGTGCTCCATGATCCGGTACACTTCCTGAAAGGAATTGGTCAGGGCCGATTGGATATCGGTCAGGCGAGAATGCTGATACTTTTGCTGGATGGCTTTGTTCAGTTCGGTGGTAGTGCGCCAGGTGTATCCGGGAGCGGGCATTTCCGGTTTTTCGCCGGCCATACCTACCCGGTACCATTTAAGGAACATCAGGTGCCAATGATGCAGGTGGGCCAGTACATCCCGAATATTGCGGTTGAGCGTTCCGCGGGGGAAATCTTCGTACTTTAAATCCTCCGGAAGCGAATGCACGAATCCCATCAGCTTATGGAACTGGGAGGTACTCTGCTGGAGAAGATCTGCTTTGGTGGTAGGGCGTGGCATGGCAGGGTTATTTGGTTTCCTTTTAAGGTACCACTTTCGGCAGATAGTGGCAATAACAAAGATCACTTACTTATTTTTTTCGCAAAAGGTTGCGTTATCACGGCATACGGCTCACGGCTTACGGATCGCAAGGAGTGATGATTCCTTCCCTGGCCGCCGAAACTTAAGTGAAGGCGTTGCTGGATTGCGCAAATGCCAATGTCCCGAAAAGAGATGATTCTATTTATCGGAATTCCATTTTCTCTTATTGCTGACGTTCGGGACTTGTCTAAGGTAACTTTTTAGTTCTCAACAATCGCTTAACGCATTGGGTGAGATCCCTCCGCTTATTTGCTATCTTGAAAGGCAAAAAAAGATTTCCCATATGCGTTTTGTTGTAATTGTATTTTCAATTATTCTGTTCTTACCGCTTTCTCATGCCCAACAAATAACCTTTTCCACCCAAAATGAGATTGACTCGTTTGCTATTAATTACCCAGGTGTAAATAGGGTTAAAGATGTCATTATTGAAGAATCCATACCCGGAGGAATTACCAATTTAATAGGGCTAAACCAGCTCACACGAATCGATAGTTTTTTGATCATTCGGAATAATAGAGATCTGGAGTCTTTAGATGGGCTAGGGAATGTAGGGTTAGCAAGAAAGTTTTATGTGCAAAACAACGATCGTCTGGTTGATTTACACGGATTAGATCAATTATACTTGATTTGGTATTTCGAGGCTGAAGATAATGGTAGCCTGAAGTCTTTAGATGGCATTCCAAATTTAGTTTATTTATCCCGGCGATTTAGATTGATAAATAATCCAAAATTAGAAAGCTTGGGCTCTTTTCACAAAGTAATCGGCTATCCAAGAGAACAATTGGAAGTATTTAATAATCCCATGCTTAGCTTATGTGATGCAAAACTGATATGTTGGTTTTTAATCGAATACGATACCACTAATCCGGATCAGTTTTTTAATGTGGCAAACAATGGGCCCGACTGCTCCAATTTAGAGGGCCTCAATGGAAATTGTAGTGAGTATGCCTCTTTAAGAGCATTGACCAGTGAAGGTACTATAACGGTATCTCCTAATACTCCGGTTACTTGGAACTCTTGGTTTTCAGGTTCTGGTGATAATTCACCATGGGTCTTAAGGGTCGATTCTATAACTACTGGAAGTCCATTCTCTTCTTTTTCCATTTCTGAACCTTTGCCGATCCAATTGCCGAGCAGACAAACGGAATGGCGGTTTTCGGTAAACTACTCAATTCCTGATACAGGTACTTACGTCGATACAGTAAGAGTCTATTATAACAATGCTTTTAACAGTCCTAAAGAACTTATTTATCAGTTAAGAGTACCTGCACCAACTGCATGTGCGGTTTCTTCCAATCATTTTAGTGACCAAAGAAGCATAGACGACTTTCCATATGAATATCAAAGCTGTGATACCATTCTGGGAGATGTGCTAATTCAAGGGGCTAACATCATTGACCTGAACGGACTTGATCAACTGAAGATGATAACTGGTGATCTGGTAATTCGGAATAATCCCAATTTGGATCATCTTTATGGCTTAGAAAACATTCGATCCGTAGGGGGCGCGG
Source organism: uncultured Saprospiraceae bacterium (assembly GCA_964342305.1). GTDB lineage: Bacteria > Bacteroidota > Bacteroidia > Chitinophagales > Saprospiraceae > DT-110. The sequence goes on from CAYFGK010000051.1 coordinate 26,278, forward strand.
TGGTGATTGAAAATAATGATGATTTAACTTCATTGCAAGGGTTAGAGGGAGTGACTGCCATCCCCGGGCATCTAAAGATTGAGGATAATTTCAATTTGACTGACCTTACAGGGATCCATAGGGTGGAAAAAGTAGGAGGGGATCTTGAAATAGTCAATAATGCCTATCTATTGAATCTGGACAAGCTTAGTAATATTAAGGAAATAAATGGACGATTAAAAATAGCCGACCATTATAACTTATCAAGTATTTGGGGCCTGAGAAACATTGATCCTCATAAGATAACAAATCTTGACTTATCTTATAATGGCGTACTGACTGATTGTCTTTTGAATAATCTTTGTGTGTATTTGTCGAATGAGGACAACGATTTTTGTATCGCAGGTAATGCTTCCCCCTGTTATCATATCAATAATTTCAAGGAAAAATGTTTGAATTATTGTAGTGAAAACATGATAAATATTGAAACTCCGGTTTTAGCAGATTCCGTCTTGTTCGGTCTTTCTGTTAATTCTTCAAGTTTCCACGGAGATACTACGACTGTTATTTACAAAGCCTCTCAAGGTATTCGGTTGCTTCCAGGGTTTCATGCACCCAAGGGGTCCTCATTTTTTGCAAACATTGATTATTGTATTCCGGTAGGTCACGATGGACTAGAACAACTTATAGCACCAACTTTGCCTAAACCTGAAATGTACGAGAAACAATTAACCATTTCACCTAACCCCGTATGGGATATTTGCACTATTCAGGTACCCGTCGTTGAAAATAACAACTCCTTGATCATAGTTTCGATTGTAAATACTGATGGTAAATCCTTTTACAGGAGAACTTACCCAAGGAATGCTTTTGAGGAGAATCTAAATTTGACTGTAAATTTAAAACAGCTTCCTGACGGATTGTATTTCGTGAGGATCAAAAATGATGAAAAGACGTTTACCAGGAAATTAGTGAAAGTAGGAGGATAAAGTACATTAGGTAAATGCTTTTGGTATAGTAGTGCTTCTGCCTTCTTGCTCAGACCATCGCATGCCACCTTAATCCGAAGGTGAGTTTATGCTCAACGCTCCACTCCCAAATGAGCAAAGAGAAAAAACACAAGCCTCAGCCACAAAAACCAAGAGTAACCAAGTCCCTCCAGTCCCTGCGCTCACCAGTCTCTTTTGTCCCTGCGCTCTAAAGTCTCTTTTGTCCCTGTGCTCTTAAGTCCCTCCTGTCTCTACGCTCTAAAGTCCCTCCAGTCCCTGCGCTCACCAGTCCCATCCGTCCCAGGTTACCGCAGTCCGTTCAGGTCGTATTTAGACAAGAACTCCCAAATGATCTGAGTCGCCTGAATATCTTTATTTCCGCGAGCGCCGAACCAGTCGTGCTTGCCTCCGATGACCTTGTAGTGTTCCACGGCAATGCCGGTTTTGGCATTGTCGTAGACGTAGTGCTGGACCGTGCTGCCATCCTCCGGGTCGAGGTCGGGCATGGGTTGTGGATCGGGAATGAATTTGGTGTGATTGAATGCCTTCCAAAAGTTCAGGACGTCATCGATCGATTGTGTCCACATATCATTGCCATCGTAGGGAACCGTCGGATCGGTGGTGCCGTGGAATTGCAGGATCGGCATAGGACGTTCGGGGTCGCATTTGTTATAGGTCTGGGGAGTCATGGAGCCGGTCACGGAGGCGATGGCCGCAATGCGGTCACTGACCTGGCAAGCCAGCAGGAAGCTCATGTATCCACCGTTCGACATGCCCGTAGCGTAGATGCGATCAGTATCGATGGCATATGCTTCCGTCAGGTGATCGAGTAGTGCCTCTACAAAGCCCACATCGTCGGCGGAGCTTTGGAGCGTCCAGCCGCCAACGTTCCAGTGGGTGTTATCTTCCAGCAGGGTACCCTGCGGATAGACGGCGATGAAGCCCTCTTTTTCCGCCAGTTCATCAAATCCGGAGTAGCCTTTGATGTTTCGGGCCGAGCTGGTGTATCCGTGAAAGACGAGTAGTAAAGGCAGCGGCTCCTCGGGCGAATAGGATTCGGGGACCGTAAGGTAATAGTACCGCTCCATTTCGTCGTGAGAGAGCGTAAGGGAATCGGCTTTTTGGGCGAAAGCCAGGGTAGCCAAACCGGCCACAAACAGAGGTACAAGCAGCAACTGACGCATAAACGGGTGTTCTTTTTTGTCAAAATACACAAAACTGCATTAGTCTTTGACAAGAGTTCGGGCTTGATTCACAAGTTCCAGGAAGGATGCCCGGTAGCCTTGTTCGTCTTTACCTTGCGCGTCCTTGCCGAGTGCTACTACCTGCTCGAAGGAGGCGTCTTTTTTATGCTCCGAATCCCGTAGCAGCAGACCGAACTCTGCTACCGCTGCCGCGAAGCGGAAATCAGTACTGGCATTATTCAGAGGCATTTGCTCATCGAGGATGGTCTGTTCGATCAGCTTGCTGGTTGAGTCCTGGGGTGGTTTATAGCGGAAACGCAGGGTGGCCATATCCTTGCTGGCATAGGCTTCGGGAGCAATACTGGTGGTTTGGTAGGCGTACTTTGTGCTGCTGGTGATCTCTTCGCCCGGGTCGCGGGGAACGATCTCGTACAGTGCCGTTACGGAATGGCCTGCGCCGAGCTCGCCCGCGTCTTTGGTATCGTCGGCGAAGTCCTCATTCCTTAGTAAGCGATTCTCGTAACCGATCAGGCGGTACTGAGCCACTTTGGCCGGGTTGAATTCCAGTTGGATCTTCACGTCTTTGGCGATGGTGAGCAGGGTGCCGCCCATTTCATTGACCAGCACTTTTTTGGCCTCCAGGATTTGATCGATGTAGTAGAAGTTCCCGTTGCCATTATTGGCGATCTTCTCCATTTTGGAGTCTTTATAATTTCCGGTGCCAAAGCCCAGTACCGACAGGTAGATGCCCGTTTCCCGTTTTTCTTCGATCAGCCGGGTTAGTTCGGCATCGCTGGAAGTGCCTACGTTGAAGTCGCCATCGGTAGCCAGGATGATGCGGTTGTTCCCGTCTTCCATAAAGTGTTCTTCGGCAATTTGGTAGGCTAGCTGGATGCCGGCTGCGCCGGCGGTGCTGCCACCGGCTCCGAGGTTATTGATGGCCGCGAGGATCGTTTCCTTTTGATCACCGGTGGTGGAAGGCAACACTTGTCCGGCGGCACCCGCGTAGACGACGATCGCAATGCGGTCGTTCTCGTCGAGCTGATCTATCAGCAACTGAAAAGCCGATTTAAGGAGCGGTAATTTATTGGGGTAATCCATGGAGCCCGATACATCGAGCAAAAAGACCAGGTTGTTATTGGGCAATTCCTCCGTATTCAGACGTTTGCCCTGGATGCCCACGTGCAGGAGTTTATGATCTGTATTCCAGGGGCAGTCGGCCACCTCGGTGTAGGTGGCAAAAGGGTGTTCCCCCGTGGGATCGGGATAGTCATACGTGAAGTAGTTGACGAATTCCTCGATGCGCACGGCATCCTTGGGAGGCATGTTGCCCTCGTTCAGGAAGCGGCGGGTATTGGTGTAGGAAGCCCCGTCCACATCGATGGCAAAGGTGGATTGTGGATTTTGGAGCACATCGAGAAAAGGATTTTCGTAGATGCGGTCGTATTCCTCGGTATTGAATTCGCCTTGGTCCTGCTGAGGTGGTTCCATCGCTTCGTTTACCGAGCGCATATAATCATTGCCTGTGTAATTAGGGTGGCAGGCCGCAAGAGCCAGGATCAGGACGAAAAAGCAGAAATAGGTTTTCATGGTTTTCGGGTTGTGTGTTCGGTTAATATAAGGTGAGGTTGAAGCCGAGTTGTTTGCTAAATGACAGAATGTCACAACCTCACCTTGTATTTAGCAAAGGGTATAAGGTAGTTGGACTTGCCTAAACCTATATACCCGATACCTGGAGGTCAATATCCTGACTCTACGAAATAGTCTGTGTCTAACCTCCCGGTTATTTAAACGATGCAGTTATTTCGAATAATACATAAGGGAGGTTGGATTTTTTTAGAAGATGCACCGCCGGATAAGCTATACCGACAACAATGTGGTTTTGCTCCGCAGTACTTCGTGCTGGGACTCCAAACCACTTCGGAAGCGGTATATCCAACTTCCTACTTCCAAATACCAGTTACTCAATACCCAATACCTCAACCAAATAATTCTACGATGGCCGGGCCCCAGTAGTGCTTCGTGAAGAAATACGTTGCCACGATCAGGAACGCGCAGGCTACCAGGAGGGTAGAAGCAGTTATCCATTGCAGGACCGGTGACTGCATTACGGCTTTGCGGCGTATGAAGATTTCAGCAACCAATAGATTGGGCAGGTAGAAAAAGAAATCCATGAAATAATCGAAGGGTCCGGTGAATTGACTGGTATGGCCCAGACCATCGGTAAAGAGGAACCAAAAGCCATAATCCATCCGATACAACCAGGAACCGATGGCCAGGGCGAACAGCCGGATGGCCCAGGCCCGATGCCGTTCGAACCGGCCCGCCCGTGCGTGGCGAATGGTCTCTGCTCCGCACAGAAACATGAGCACACCGTAACCGGCAAAGCCCACGTCCATGATCCAGCCACCAATGGTACCCTTGAGGAAAATGAAGGTCAGTCCGCCAATGGCTGTGGCCAAGGCAGCGAAAACATAGATACGACCCAGCCAGCGGTGAACCGCCGGATATTTTTGCCGTACGGAAGACAGCAATTGGATGCATCCCAGAATGAGAATAATGCCTCCTGCCGCAAAATGAATACCAATGCCCACGGTAGCAGTGCGGGTTTCCGGATCGTAGAGCTCAGGCAGGATCCCATTCCATTGTTCGGCGTTCCCTTCCAACAGGGCCATAAAGTAAAAGGACAGGATAAAAAGCCCAAACAACAGAGCACTCATCCAGACGATAGCACCCAGGGCGCGAGTCAGCCAGTGATTAAGGCGTTGGGGAATGGAATGGCTTACGGCAGGCATAGTTCCTTTTCCGGCAAATTAGGCATTTCGGTAAAAACAGGAGGATTGCTTCTTCTTTTTGTGGAATAGCCTTAATGATACGTTGTCTTTCGCTCAGATTCGTTTCCATCCTGGTCGTATGAGATACTTGTACGGAAACCCCTGCCAACATCATTTCCTCTATTCCGATAGGTCTGGGTGTAGGTAAGCCAAATATCAGTTGGCTCGCCTTTCTGATTATATTTTACGCCTCTCTCCCAAAGCAATTGCTTCTCAGGATTAAATGATTTAGTGATTGTGCGGGAATCAGCTTTTCGATGCTCTCGAATTTCAAATAGTTGACCATTTTCACGTAGGTGTTCGGTGAATACACTATCTGAATCATATTGGAAATAACTTACAAGGGTATCTGGTCCGGTCCTTTTAGAAACACCGATTAAGTCTGTAGTATTGGGTTCATAGGTGAGTTCAAGTCCGGTGGAGTAATCTACTGTTGTTAGATTGACCAGGCGACCTTCTGGGGCGTACGTAAATTGGCTCACTCGTTTACTCCCTCCGAGCAATTCCTGAGACGTCACAACGGTTTCCAGTCGATTATACTTGTAATGGTAGGTAATGACTTCACTTGGGGTGTCTGATTGGACGGTTATCAGTGAATCACCAGCGAAATACGATTCGTAGGCGTTATATTTTTTCCAGTTCTCGATCTTGTTGCTCCGAATAGTTATTTCCTCCGTTCTTTGCTGGATACCCTGTTCGTTTTCCAGTATTTGGTACAAGTTTGAATCAAGGCGGTAAATACTCTTTTGTAAGTCCTCTCTGGAAATCATGATCTTGGAGCCTCCTATGGGGATTGCTTGGAACCCTGATGTGTCAGGAATGGCAAAATGCTCCGCTTGAGCAAATACTATGAGCGGTGCCGTTGATAGTGAATAGAGGATAAGTAGAATAGCTGTTTTGTGAGTAACCAAAGGTTTGAGTTTATGCATAATTGTCAGGTTGCTTAGTTAGGGACTGATGCTAAATACCTCCGTTTAGATGTGTCTGCTTTGGCTTTCGCCAAAAAAGGAAGGGAACTTATGAGGCCGGCAAGTTAGTTAGGCTCCTTTTCGCTCACCCATCCTCATAACCCCCACTTTATAGAAATGCATGAATTTCCAAAAGTGAAGATCACAAATAATGAAGTCTTCGCCGATTAGGGAAAGAATGCTATCAGCTACCTCGGGTGAAGCAAGCTGGCCGGAGTTCCTGCGGCCACGGACTAAATAGAGATCATCTTCTTCCCCGAAAAAGTCAATTATCTGAAGGAGAAGGTCATTTTTACGGATCTCATCACCAAGTCCTACATACCGCCATTCAGAAGATCCATCCCCGTTTTCTGGATAAATCCAAGTAACGTTGACCAAGTGGAATTTGGCCTTGATGAATATATTTCTGGAGTCCAAACTCACTCCTTTGATTTCAACTCTGCCAAATGCCGCTCCAAACTGGCGTACCCATGAAAGCGGGCCAGGATATCCCCCTGTTCATCCACCAGCAGATAGGTTGGAAAAGCCACAACGCCGTAGGTATTTACGGTAATGGATTGTGGATCATCTACGTAGTAATTCAGCCATGGTTGTTTGTTCTCAGCCATAAAATCGTCCCATCTGGCTTGTATTTGTTCAATAGCCAGGGCGGTAAGCTCGACATCGCTGGGGAACGCACCGGCCTCCATATCCGCCCGGATGAGCTTATGGTCGCGCAGGCAGGGGGCACAGCTGGTGTACCAGAAATCGATCAGTCGGTACGTTGGTGCTTCCGTTGGCTTGGGGAGATTGGCATTGTTCGGGGCAGCCACCAGCAGGGTGTCGGGCATTGCGAAAGTCACCTCCGTGAAGTCCATGCGAATGCCTGAGATAAGTTGCCGGACGAACTGGTGGGTGCTGGAAGGGTTCGGGTTGGCTTCGAATAGCTCGACGATCTGGCGTGACATCTGTTCGTTGCGAAAATCGCCGTTCAGGTAATCACGGAGGTAGTCCATGACCGTAATGGCATCCAGGTTCTTTTCCAGGAGTGGTAGTAATAGCTCTTCCTTGACAGTCGGGTTCCGGCCAACGTAATCCTGGAATTCGGCCACCCGATCATCGGCCGGACTTACGAGGGTGATACTGTTGCATCCCTCGTCAATTCGAATAGTAGGGCTTTGGGTGGATAATGGAGTGGGCGGTAATGTCGCCATACCGGAGGCCCCCTGAGCCATGATCAGGACAATGTCTACGGGATGAAATAGTTCAGCCAATTGCCGGGATTCCGCAGGGATCCATTTCGCCTCTGCCCTCACCATGGATTGGATCAGAATGGAATCAATGGCGCAATCATCCGGGATGTCAATTTCCAGGTCGGTTCGGATGCTTTGAGCGCAGATGAATAGTGGTAGTAGCAGGAAAGAAAGGATGGAAATAGTCTTCATGTGGGGTTTTCCTATAATATCCGGGTTTTAGGGTGAAACTGCAAGCAGTGGACACCATCCATAAAACGCCAGTCAGGGCATTAAATGTTGTTGTGACCACTAATCCTGTTGGCTGGTGAAAAGCGTAGGCTCGTGAATGCAGGATGCTTTAAAGGCCAGAAATCCCGGGAGAAATAAATATAAACCGGCTTTCATCCTTTCGGATGGAAGCCGGTTTATGATCTGTTTCGGTAGATGGTATTACGGTTGCAGAACCATTTTGTGGGTGGCCACCGGTGTGTCATCAACCATCAGTGTGTAGAGATACAAGCCTTGCTCCAGCCCCTGGCGCTGAATGATCAGTTGCTCTTGTCCCTGGTTCAGGGTGAAGGTACGGATCGTCTTGCCCTGCAGATCGGTCAGGAGGATCTGGGCCCGGGAAAAGGACTCTGGTAATTGCAGCGAAATAGTCGTTTCTTCCCGGAAGGGATTCGGACTGTTTTGCGATAAACGGACTACGGAGCCATAGGCATCCTGACCTGCCGGGTCGATGGTGTTTTCCGCAGCTCCCGGTACCAATGCCAATAGCCGGTCGACCGTTTGCTCTAAAGCGAGCATGCGTTCATCGCTGGCTATTTTTTCGGCACGCAGATGTTCGATTTCGGAACGCTGATCCTCCATTAGGGCCTGTTGTTCCTGAATAGATTTGATCGCCAACAGGGTGATCTGCTGGTAATTGATCCCAACGTGTTCCCCATCCTCCGAGTAAACCACCCAGGTAGGATTGATGCGTTCCACTTCACGGGGATTCAGTTGGATGGTGTTGGCGCTTGAACGAAGCTTACTGGTCTGCAGGGGCCTCAACTTCATGATGTCCGTCAGGACGCCCTCCTGAAAAGCGACTTCCGCATCGGTGAAGTTACCCATGGGCGGGAAGTTGTTATACACCCCGTCGTCGGAATTGAAACCGCCGCGAATGTCTCCTTCGAAGTACAGAAGGATATCATTGTCCCCAATGCGAAAACTCCAGGTTTCTCCCCCGGTCTGATCATCGTTTTCAAAAGCCAGAGCATCCACTCCCGCAGATTGCTGCTTGATGTGCAGGTAGGCCTGGGGGGCTGACTGGTGGATACCCACCCGAAATTGATCACCATCGAACGACATGAGATTGGCAAAATTGCTGCCATCATTGTAGAAGATGTTCATCAGGGCGTCACCATCGGTAGCCCGCGAAGAGATCGTCCATAAACCATTCTGATTAAAGTTTTGGAAGCGCAACCGGGCGAAATCAGCACTGCTCGACTCTTCCAACGTTAAATGGGACGACCCGGCCGGTCCGGAAGTAGAATTGTGGTGGATAAATAAACGGTGATCCGTAGGGTAATTGTTGATCCCGATCCGGCCGGTGGCGTCCATCGTCAGATCATCACGTCCCAGGGTGTTACCCATGGAGATCACAAAGGCATCCTGATTGCCATTAAATCCCAGCGAGGTCTTTAATACATCGTTGTCACCAAAGCGGATGAGGGCGTTGGTGTTGTCGTCGGTATTCAGAATGTCTACGTTGGTACTGGCGGCAGAAAAGAAGCGTCCGTTGCCTTCCACGGAAAATTTGTTTTGGGCATAGGATACTGCCCAAAGGCACAGGCATAGCACGCCTGTGCATAGTTGTTTGATTGTCATGAATATAGGTTAAAAGGTTAAACGAAAAAGCTGTCAAAGGCAGCTAAGCTCCTGGGCTTCGGTGTTTAACGGTGTTGAGGGTAGTAGGTGAGGGAGTTAGGCTTACTTTGTAAAAAAAGGATGTTGGTGATAGGTGTTTGTGTTTCTAAATATATACAATTTGGAACAAACGGATCGACAACCCTCAACGGTCGTGAAATCCCTTTCCTTCCATGATCTTCGGGATGTACTTTTCGATGCGGGAGGTACGGGTCTTAGCTTGTTTGGCTCCGGTGAAATATATGAGGTAGCCGCGCTGGCGGCCGGGGGTGAGCGCTTCGAAGGCTTGCTGCAGGGCGGGATCCTCCTCGAATTTATCCCGCAGCTCATCGGGTATGGATTCGGGTACTTTTTCGGTGCGGGTTACGGTGAGTCCTTTGTCCTCCACATCTATAGCGTTTTGGATGTAGGCTTTCAGGATCTCTTCCTGATCCACGACTTCTTCGGTGGTGGTAAAATGGATTAGTCGACCCGCCTGCGAGTTAGGACCCGCTTTTTGCAGAATATCCGCCGGGTCTTCCAGGAGTGACCCCTTGAAGAAGCTCAGGAAACAATAGTCTTTAAAAGCACTGAGCATGATCACATTAGTACCCTGGTAGGTATAGCAGGGAACACTCCATTTTACCTCTTCGGTCAGTCCGGATTCCAGCAAAATGCGGCGCAGTTGGATCAGCGGTTCGGTAAAAGAATGGACCTTGCAATCGGGCGTATCGTAGAGCGAGCAACGACCGCAACCGTGGGCGAGGTAGTGATCAACCTGTGGATTCATGGGTGAGCTTTTGTCCTCCGTAAGGTAACGCATTTGGATCATGGATGCCAGTCAGCCCCCCAATTGCGGCTCTATACCATCGATCATGGGCAAAACCAGGCGAAGCCTTTTTGGCGAAAGCCAGAAACATATCAACCGCTCAATCTCCTAACTGAAAAACGACTGCCTGAAAAGCATCCAACCTGATTACATTGTCATCGCCAACCGGATTGGATGTATAATTGTTGATCAGAATTTCGCCGGTCAATGTATCCGGCAAAGTAGCTTCCGCCATCTGATCGGAGAAATTCAGCAGCACCAGCATCCGGTCACCCCCGAGTGTGCGTGTATAGGCGTAGATCTGCTCGTGGTCGGGGAGCAGCAATTTGTAATCGCCGTAGATCAGTGTCAGGTTGCCGTTGCGCAGATCGGTCAGCTTTCGGAAGTGGTTGAGCACACTATTGGGATCCTCTTCCTGGGCCGCCACGTTGATCTCCGGATAGTTCTCATTGACTTTCTTCCAGGGCGTTCCCGTGGTAAAACCGGCGTGTTCACTGTCGTTCCACTGCATGGGGGTACGGGCATTTTCGCGAGAGTTGTAGTTGAGCACGTTCATGAAGGAGTCCATGTCGGCACCTGCTTTCCGGGCTGACTGATAGCTGCCGATGGCGGAAATGTCGACGTATTCTTCAATGTCGGGCATATTGATATTGGTCATGCCCAGTTCGTCGCCGTAGTAGGTGTAGGGCGTACCGCGCATGGTGAGCAGAAAGGTATTCAGCATTTGGGTCGACACGGTCCGGAATTCGGGGCTGGGGTCACCAAACCGGTTCACCAGGCGGGCATTGTCGTGATTCGACAGAAAGATGGCCAGCCACCCTTCTTCGGCAAAGGCACTGTCCCAGCGGGTAAAGACCTCCTTAAAATCGGCCAGCTCGTACCCTTCCGGGGTGCGCGACATATCGACGTACTCAAAATGATAGGCCGTCTGCAGCTCTTCCCGGTCGGCGTCGACCAGGTCGTGGGCATCCTGGAAGGTACTACCGGCCCCCTCCGCCACGGCAAATACGCCGTAGGGCTCCATCACCTCATCGTACATCTCCTGCAGGTATTCGTGTAGCTGCGGGCGCATGCCATACCACTTGATGAAATTCTTTTCGTGCCCTTCCGGGAAAGCGGGGTAGGTGGTGTCTTTACTGGCAAACTGAAAAGCGTCTAAACGGAAGCCGTCCACACCTTTTTCCGCCCAGAAGGCCATGATGTCGTAGACTTCCTGACGTAGTTCCGGGTTTTCCCAGTTCAGGTCGGGTTGCGCTTCCGCAAAAGTATGGAGGTAATAGGCATCCACGGCCTCTACGTAGTCCCAGCCACCCTGGGGGTCGAAGAGGCTATGGCGATAAGGCGGCTCTCCCTTCTCGGCCGGCCACCAGTGGTAGTAATCGAAGTATTCACTATCGCGGGATTTGCTGGCTTCCTGAAACCAGCGGTGCTGATCGCTGCTGTGGTTCACCACTACGTCGAGCACAAATTTGATGTCGCGCTCCTGCATGCCCGACAGCATCTCCTCAAAGTCGGCCATGGTCCCGTAGCGCGGAAGAATAGCCGTGTAGTCCGCCACATCGTACCCGTTATCCACCAGCGGTGATTCGAAAAAGGGGTTCATCCAGACCATGCCGATGCCCAGGCTTTCGAGGTAGTCGAGGCGCTCGATCACGCCCGGAAAGTCGCCAAAGCCATCCCCATCGGTATCCTGAAAGCTCTGTGGATAGATCTGGTAGAGCACCTGCTCTTTCCACCAGGCCCGGTCGAGGTCGGTCGTTTCTTCGACGGTGGTCGTTTGTTCGGGGGTACAGCTGATCAGCAGGGCGAGGAGTAGGGTAGGGAGCGTCTTGTGCATGTGGCAGTGTTTTGTTATTAAATATAGTGGTTTCCGGGGGAGTGGTGGTTGGTTCAAGGTCCAAGGTCCAGGGTTAACGGCACCCTTCTTCGCCCTGTCGGGCTTCGGCGGGTAGAGACGGATTCCAATGACCGCTGATCCTTCCTTGGCTACCGTAGCCTTGGCGAAGGTGTGGCTGGATCGCGCAAATACCAATACCCTGCGAAAGAGGTGATGCTATCCATCGAAAATCCGTTTTCTCAAAAAACCGAAACATTGAGGTTAGTCTTGGATTTTTTCCTTCCAAAGAAACATGGTACATGCAGAGTGGTTAAGATTCTGGTGGGAGGATTACGGTTCACTGCCTACAAATAATTTGGATGTTAGTAAAGCGCCCTTTGGACTCCGGCATGCAGGCAAGGTCGGTTTTTAAATGAAGCTTTCGCTACCCGCAGGAACGGAGCCAAAATCGGAATCTTAACCTCAACCTCAACCTCAACCTCAACCTACACTATATGTCTGAATGGTCCTCAAGGTCGCGATATATAATTGTCAGGTTGGTCCGGTCTCCGCTTCCAATATATCCATCAGTTTGGATCGCAGGTCAGGCAATTTATCTTCTTTGGTATTCCAGAGGAGTTCGTGGTTGATGCGGTAGTTCCGCTGAAAAAATATATTTCGAACACCTTCCAGTTGCTTCCAATTGATACTGTGGTATTTACCTTTTACTTCAACTGGTAACTGTGATGTTAAATCTGAAATGATCTCCACGTTTTTGATAACCGCAAACTGGATCATTTCGTTATTGGCGAAAGCATTACTATCCATGTCTTCCGTGAACCGATGAATCCGATCGATAGCATGGATGGATTTTTGAATTAGTTAGGTAATAGAAAGTGTTTTAGTCATGATCAGTTCTTAATTGGTATGTCGTTCATAACGTTTTCCAATAATTTATTCTTTTTTGGCACTCGTCTTCGGGAAAGCCAAGTTTCTGATTTATTGTGTTGCACAAATCTTCCAGCTTATTTATAGCCAGAGCACCCGAAATGCTTCTATGCTCGACCATTTTGTCAAATATCCACAAATGGCCATGGACCTCTACTTCATTTTCGCGGGCAAACTTTCGAAGTGAATTATCGCTGGTAACCAGAATACCATTTTCTGTCTGTGCCTGGTAGAAAGCAGAACAATCTTGCTGAGAAAGGCTTGGTTTTGATTTTTGGATCGTATTGATCTCCAGGAGTTGATTTGGCAATAGCTCTTTCACTAAAAGTAATTCATTGTCAACAAATTTGTACAATGCTATTTGTTGATTATCAGCTAGTTATTCAAAGACTAGTGCAGTGGTTACAAAGGTAAACTCAAGCTTGAAAAATTGGTCAAGGAGCTCCAACTCTACCAAGTCAATCAAGATATTTGCATCGTTGACAATAACCTTCATATCGCAACGAAATCTCTTCTGAACTGAGCAAGCTTTTGATTGGCTAAATTAGCTGCCTTACTCATCGAGATAATTTCCTCAGAGGCTGCCCGGTAGAGTAGTTGCTTGAATCTCTTGGATGCTTCTTCACCAACGTATTTACCCAATCCCTCTTCAGTTCTGTTTTTACTGATCCACTTGCAAAACTTGATATAATTGGAGGGCGAAATTAACTCCAGGGTTTTGGCTCTAGCCATAATTGCAGAAATCGACATACCATAGGTCTCCTTCATCACAATTAATTCGTTAATCGAAATGTGTTTTCTTCCCTCGCCAAACTCTTTTTTAAAAGTGTCAAATGGCATCAACATGGCACCGCCGAACTGAAAACACATTTTTTCAATTTGCTTCTGATCAAAATCTTTATGGAAATTCAAAGTCAAATGGGCGAGTTCATGAAGAGCAGTTAGCCTTTTTCGCTCTAACCCAAAATGCTGATTCAGTACGATTACCGGATACTTTCCGTCGGCCCAACCAGAAAATCCATCAAAATCAGGCGGGGCATCGATCTCTACAATCTTTATCTCTTTATCCTCCAAGAGGTCAATAACATTTGGAACTGCATTATTTCCGAGATTCCATTTTTTGAGCAGATTTTTTACTGCTTCCTCAATGTCCCATTTGTTTCTAATCTTGAGGTCGGCAATTGGATTGTCAAAATTCGATTTTATGTTGAGAAATTGCTCCAGTTCCAAGTATCTACTGACATTGTCAATCACTTTTTCTTTGATGGAGCGCTCAATCTTTTTTCCGAGTTTACGGCGTTTCCTAAACTCAATTTGATCAATCGAAACGGAGAATTCCCGGTAGAAGTAGTCAGTCTTTACCTGTAACGCTTTCGAAAGGGCAACTAAAACAGTGCTGTTGGGCAGCATTTCACCTTTTTCATATTTGGAAATAGCATTCTTAGAAACCAGTCCACCGATTTTGTCCACCAGTTGATCCTGTGACAGATTGGCCATTACCCTGGCGCTCTTTAATCGCTTGCCAAATACTTCGTTCATAGTAAATGAATTTGGTTGACAAAATATTGAATATTTTACTTTTTGTCAACAATCTTCACTGGCTTAAGATTCCATTGAGCTAAAAATAGGTTTAACAATTATCCACATTGATTGGTATTGCTTTCCTGAATATCCAGCGATTTACCGAAAGGTTGATATCAATCCATAGAAATCTCCCCCAAATCTAATCCAACTTTCCTGTGAGGTAACCTGGCAATGAGTTTCCAATCCTTACTAGCCGATAAGAGTACATTGTCTTGGAACCCTTCCTTAGATAGTTTAATGCGTACACTATCAAACCCCATCGTAATGGTCTCAAATGTGATGAAAAAATACCCTGCCTGATCAGTGAACGTGGTCGAGTCGCCGCTGGTTACTACACGCTAATGATTGAGTTGATCCGAAGGAAGAAAGGTGTAGTCTACCTGTACGCCGGAAATCGGTTCGTTATTTTTATTACTGATAACACGACCTTTTCCCTCGTATACGTATGGAGGATCACAAGAAAGCAGAAATAGTGTCAATAGTGCAAAGCTCAAAGACGTTCTCATGACATCTCCTCTTGAACGGGCGTCACCAACTCCAACTGATACCTCAGTATCTCCTGCTTTCGCAAAAAGTATTCCCGCGACAAGAAGGCCGAGTACTGATTCATGGCCGTATACAGTACTTCCAGGGCCTCGTTGTCGTAGTTTTCGCCATCGAAATATCGCCACTCCTTGGCCGTGTATGTGTCAAAGCGGTCACGCTCTTCCTCCGTGAGGATCACCCGGTTACCGGCATCGTTGAGGAACTCATGGATGCGCTCTTTGAGGGTAACCTCCAGTGGTTTGATGTCTTCGATGTTCTGCTTGATCTGGTTAATGGGCGTGACTACCTGGACAAACTGCAGGGAGGTGGCCAGATCCGAGTATGCTTCGTACCTGGGGTCAAAAGAAGCTTCAAAAGCAAAGAAGTCCCGGTATAGCTGTTCCAGTTTAGGCGGTACCTGGAGGTGCTGCTCCCGGGCCAGGAAAAAGCGATAGATATCCATGTCATTCAGCTCGATCTCGTCCATAATATCATCCACCTGATCCTGTAGTTTCGGTATAAGGTCCCAGCTTTGCCTGGCCGAATACTTATGCCCGTCGTAGTCAAAGGTCTTGACATCGATAAACCCGTGACCTATCTGGTCGAGTGTCGCCAGATCATTTCGCAGAGCCATAGCGGTGTAGACCAAGTCCACTTTCTGGTCGGAATACAGTTGTTCGAAGGTATGCTCCCCGCCGTCCGCCGTTAGCTCATCGATCTTAAAGGGCGTGAAGTTCTTATTGTCATAGTAACCATTATACTTTTTGGGAAAGGTATCCCGGCGGTAGGAGTCGGCATATTCTTCCCGAAAGGATGCCAGTGGCAGGGGATGCACTTCGCCCTCGTAAACAACCCCATCAAAAATCCAGCTGGTCAACGTTTTCTGGATCTTGGCAGGATCAGTAAACAGGTGGTTAGCCGGAGAATGGTCGATGTCCTCACTGGTGAAACCCGTCTGTTCGAGTCGGGCCACGCGGTCTTCGGTACTCGGGTGGGAAGCCCACTGGTCCACAATGACCAATTTTGATTTGTTAAACCGGCTTTGGTCTTCCGTGGTAACCTGTGGCAAGCCATGGGCGGTAGGAATATTGCTCTGCTGAGCCAGAAAATCGAGGACAAAAGCCTGTTCCTCGTACAGGTTTGAACTGATCGCATTGTCCGGCATTTTTCCATCGTAAAAGGAGAGTACCTGACTGTAGGCGGTATTCGCCATATCCAGTCGTAACAGCGAGGTCTTCAGTGGTTCGTAGCCGGTGATGCTGGCAGCGATCTCATCGGCGTGGAATTCCATCTCCCGCGACAGGCCCATATGGCTTTTATTGACCAGGTCGTACAGCTTTCGCAAAACCCATTGGATGCCCCGGTTGATAGCAAGCGCCAGTGATACAAACAGATAAAAATACCAGCTCACGTTAGCCCAGCGCTGGGCCAGGTTATCGTACGACTCGTTATCATACAGCATATTGTGTATAACCTGGTTCACATTATACACGTAACTCCCCACCTTCATAGTGCGTTGGGAGAAGTGCCCGAATTCGTGGGCCAGAATAGCTTTGAATTCGTCTTTGGTAACGGTATTCACCAACCCCATGCCGATCATCAGGTTTTTCCGGATCGGCAAGAACATGCTCCAGAAGTTCGAGTCGTAAAAGACCGAAGCGTTCACGTTGGTTGCGAGGTACACCTTCTTGGGAAAGCGAGTGCCCACTTTGGTGACGATCTCATCGATCAGTTGGAATAACGCGGGCTCGTCTTCCCGTCGGATCTCCTGCAGGTGCGACCGGTCCACCTTATGGGACTTGAAGATAAACTTGACCAGGAAGATAAGAATAAAGACCCCCACGCTGGCCAAGCCAACGCCCAGTACCAGGGTGAGCAAACTGGGATGGATCACGATCAGGGCGAACCCGCCCAAGATGCAAATAATCGTCAGGCCGACTGCCATCAGCAGCAGCACGAGGTAGGTAACCAAGAAAAAGGCAATCGCCAGGATGGCCCGGCGGGCTTGGGCCTTAAAGGCGGGAGAGGCTTTGACTTGTTGTATGGACATGTCTGCAGGGCTAGGATTTAAAGGTGCTTAAAAGTTCAATCTTCCCTAAGATATGCTTATTCATGGCATCCAATTCCTCCGCCGGGATCCAGAATTCCTCGTGATGATCCAATCCGACCTTTTGTACTTCGTAACCCGACAGAAAGTCATCCTGCACCTCGAAACGCAATACATGACCGATGCCGTAGGCGGGCACATTCCACTCACGCGTAATCTGCTCTGCATAAGCCTCATTCAGGACCGGATAGAAAATAGGCTGTCCCTCCAACCGCGGTGGAAAAGCCCGCCAGTCAGCAGCGATGATGAGATCCAATTCGGCTTGGTTTACGGGTCGGTAAAGAGTCATATTACTTTGTTTTCAAGTAACATTATATAGGTTTTGCTTTCGCAAAAAAGTTCCCGGAGGTTGCATTGGTCCAAGGTCCAAGATCCAGGGTTCACGGTTTGAAGGTGCCGGAATGAGGCCACAGCTTCAGCTGTGGTGTTTGGTGTGCATTCCCAATGTTTCTACCCACTTTAGTGGTTGACGATGCACGATCTTTAGGAAAGGTCCAAGGTCCCAGCTTTGCGTGCCGCTAGGTACGCAAGCCCGGTACCATAGGCCATGCGAAGATACCATCCGTGCCGTTAGGTACGGTCCAGATACCATTGTCCTCCGAAAACCTAGTTTCATTGGGAGCGTACCTACGGCACGCCGGGGTTTGTTGTGTCTTCGGTGTTTTACCGGGCTGGGCGTACCTACGGCACGCCGGGTTTGCTTTGCTCTTCTTGAAGTGCCTCAACTGGAATGTGCTACTCAAACTCCAATCGCAGTGGAAAACTGAGATGCATGTCTATTGGTTTTCCAAATTGTAATCCTGGTACCCAATTCGGCATACCTTTAAAAGTCCGCAAGATTTCGGCATCAATTTCCGGATTAATACCTCGTCTGATCTGAATGTCATTCAATTCACCTGATTTTCGAACAATGAAGGTAAGCAGGACGGTAGTATTATCGATTTCTGAGGTAACGTCTTCTTTTCTTGTATCAAGTTTTTGCATGATATGTAATAACATCTCTTCAGTTCCGCCGGGAAATTCAGGCTTTCTGTTCCAATTATCTGTCTTGTCCAAACTGTCAGCTTTCAACTTGATTTTTTCCAGAAATCCTTCACCGAACTTTTGTTGCAACAGTTTCTCGAGTTCCGAATCATAGCAAGCATAGAATTCTATGGAGTCATGCTCTACTATATGCCAATTGATACCAAAATTTTCGTGGAGGAGGTATAAAAAGGTATTCCTTTCAGGGTTGAAAACGTGTGCAGAATGAAAGGTGTAGATTCCTTTCAAATAGTTTTTAAGAGCAACATCCTTCGCGACCGGACAGCTTGATTGGCTATAAGAAATTTGAAAGCCAAAGAATAGAATGAGAGTTAAGTAATGCCACATGAATTCATTATTACGTTTGTTGTGGTGTTTATTAGAGTTGTTGCGCTAGGTTTTACTAGGGTTTCAGGCTAAAATTCCATAATC
>CAYFGK010000052.1:0-44453 GCA_964342305.1 uncultured Saprospiraceae bacterium
GCGATCCTTTTTCAAATCCAATTGGAGTAAAATCAGCCACATGGGGAATTGCTGAGAGCATATCTTAAAAGAACTTTATACTCTGACAATCAGGCTTTTAGCAAACAGCTCGACCTCAACCTCACGTTAAAATAATGATAATCAACCCTCAATCTACCGTTACCGAAGCAGGTGGTAACGCAATCCGATCCGACCCCAGCCGTGTGCTTCGCGACCCCGCAATTCACTGCTGATGAACCATTGCCCGAACTCCAGGTCGAAGCGTCCGAATGGAATTTGTACATCAATCCGGGAATGAAATACGAAGGAATGCAAGTTGCCCTGGTGGGTGGTCCATCCATCGGGGAATTGGCCATTATAGAGTAGGGCTTCCGCCAAAAAGGTCAGGGAACACCTCCAACGGTCACGAAAGGTTCCCAGCTCGATACCACCTGCTCCCGAGGTACGGATATTTCCAATCCGCCATTCCTGGTTGAAGGATGTGTACCATCCCTTTCCTGTCCGCAATGGATGTTCGATCTGTCCCGTTACTTGCAATAAAAATTGATCGCCCATCTGATTGTTCCAACCCACCGGTTCGCGGTAACCGTTGAGTTTGTGCATGAAGCGCTGCAGGGATTCCCCCTGGGCCAACGGTCCCCTCAAACCAATCAAATACTGCCACTCCCGGTGATCATTTTTTGCCGAAAGGCCAGCCGTTAGAAGTGCACTGTAGGGATAATCGACAGGGTATTGCTCCGGAAATTGAATATTTGTTGGTGAGTAGATCTGATGGCGAACAAATACCCGGTAGGAGGTTGGGGAGGACTGACGAAAAAAGGGTCGATAAGCACCTGATAACCAGGGTGATTGCGTTGACCATTCAATACCTGCCTCAAATCCACTCGTATAAAACTGATCGGTTTTATCTACCAATCGAAAGTGGTCGTTCTCACCGACCAGATACAGGGAGCGTAAGCGCAGGCTGTCAATCCCGTACAGAGCAGGAATACTCCAGAGCAGGAGGTACACAAGTACACACTGCTGCCCAAAGTCTTTGGGGCGTAATTTTCTCATAGTATAGAGGCAAGGCCGGAAATACATACCACCAGGGATCATCCATTTCCGGCCGTGTATACCGCTTCCGAAAAGGAGGGGCCTTTGCCCGATCTTTTCATGCGAGTATATACTCGACTCGACGTGATTAGGAAATCCAAACCACTTTATTGTCGGTATATCAGAAAGATACGAAACCTGAGATGGAAAAGTTACCAGAATATTCCGGGCATTTTTTGATCCCGGTGGCAATGGCCTATTTTTGGTAAAAATATCGTGAGGCTGGGTATAGATTATACCTTAAAGGGACCATTTTCAATGCCCAACCTCCCGGTACAGCGTAATTGGTATTTGGATTTAAGCAAGTCCTACCACCCTATACTAAATACAACGTAAGGTTTTAGCCTTCAGCAATTTACCGAACTGCTGCCCCCAACCTTACGTTAAAAATATTACCATTATGAAGGAAGTCCAGAAATTGCTGGAGCTACTGGAATTAGAGAAAATTGAGGAGAATTTATTCCGGGGAGAAAGCAGCAGTGTGGGCAGCAGTCGGGTTTTCGGCGGCCAGGTGCTGGCGCAATCCCTTTACGCAGCTATGCGCACCACCCCGGAAGATCGGTTCGTGCACTCCCTCCACGCCTATTTCATTTTACCGGGCTCGCTGGACACGCCTATTATCTTTCAGGTCGACCGCATCCGCGACGGAGGTAGCTTTACCACCCGGCGCGTTCAGGCCATTCAGAATGGCGAAGCTATTTTTCTGATGTCGGCTTCCTTTCAGCTGGTCCAGGAAGGTTTCGACCACCAGATCAATATGCCTAACGTGTCGCCCCCCGAAGTGCTGGTAAGTTGGGAGGATATGGTCGAGCAATACGGAGAAATGCTACCGGAGAACATTCGTAATTTCCTCAATATCGAACGCCCTATTGAGTTTCGGCCGGTCGAGCTGATCAACCCGGCCCTTCCGGGCAAAAGCACTCCATACCGTCACGTGTGGATGAAAGCCAGAGGAACCATGCCCGATGACCGGCGCGCCCACCAGTGTGTATTGGCGTATACTTCTGATTATAATTTGCTGACCACTGCTCTGCTGCCGCACGGGAACGAAGCTTCTTTTGGCAACGTGCAACTGGCCAGCCTCGACCATGCTATGTATTTTCACCGTCAGGTGCGAATGGATGAGTGGTTGCTCTATGCCATTGACAGCCCGAGTGCCTCCAATGCCAGGGGCTTTACGCGGGGTAATATTTTTACCCGCGATGGTAAACTGGTAGCATCCGTTGTTCAGGAAGGATTGATCCGTCCACGTAAAAAGAAATAGCTTTTACTTACAGGCATATTAAGCATTGACAATCAGACTTCCATGGAGCAAAGACTGAGATTGAGGCTCAGGTTGAGGTTGAGCTAAATTCGTGGATCATAAACCAAAAAACCGTGAAGCGATTGATCATTACCGATCATGGAGTTTCACCTTTTGGAACTATCGAGTTATTCGGACCTTCAAATAAAGATTATGCTGCAAAACACGACCTACGAAAAACGTCTTTTCCAACTCTATTCGGAGTATGAATACATCATCCACCGCACCAATCGACGGATGGGGCTGGGTAACGGTATCTTCGACCGCTATGTACATCCGGTACTCAGTGCACAACACGTACCCATTCACTGGCAATACGACCTGGACCCTTCCACCAATCCATATTTAATGGTTCGGCTGGGCGTGAATTCCGTATTCAATGCCGGGGCCATCGAAGTGGATGGAAAGATCCTGCTCGTGGCCCGTCTGGAAGGATACGACCGTAAATCTTTTTTCGGGGTCGCCGAAAGCCAGACCGGGGTTGACCGGTTCCGGTTCTGGGATCATCCCATCCACATCCCCCACCTGGAAAATGAGGTAAATATCTACGATATGCGTCTGACCGCGCACGAAGACGGTTGGATCTACGGGGTTTTCTGTAGTGAAAAACAACATCCCGAGCACCGTGATCAGCCCAACGCGGCCATGGCCCAGTGCGGACTAGCCCGCACCAAAGACCTAAAGAGCTGGGAACGGTTACCGAATCTGCAAACCCCAGCTCCCCAGCAACGGAATTGTGTGCTGCACCCGGAATTTATCGACGGTAAATACGCCTTCTACACCCGTCCGCAAGATGGATTCATACACGCAGGATCGGGCAAGGGGATCGCCTGGGGCCTTTGTCGGGATATCACAAATCCGGTTATTGAAACGGAAACCGTTTTTGAACCCCGCCGCTACAACACCATTAATGAGTTGAAAAACGGCCTGGGGCCCGCACCCATCAAAACCGAACACGGCTGGCTGCAACTCGCGCACGGCGTCCGTCAGACGGCCGACGGTTATCGTTATGTCCTTTATGCCTTTATGACGGCTCTGAATGAGCCCAACCGAATCACCCACCGTCCGGGCGGGTACCTGATCGCCCCCAATTCGGAGGAGCGCAGCGGCGATGTTGGTAACGTTCTCTTTAGCAACGGCTGGATCGTCCGGCCCGATGGCACTATCTATATCTATTACGCCTCGGCCGATACCCGCCTTCACGTAGCAACGACCTCCCTCGACCGCATGATCGACTACGTCATGCATACACCACCCGATGCCGTTAACTCCGGCGAAAGCGCCGAACAACGCCGCCAAATGATCGAGAAGAATCAGGCGTTTTTGCACCGTTACCATATGTGATGCCAGGTTTGAGGTGTGAGGTTTGAGGTGTGAGGTTTGGGGTGTGAGGTTTCCTTCATACACCCTTTCCCGCTGAAGCCCGTACGGGCTTCAGCGGGCAGTGTGGGTTCCGGCGGGCGGAGAATGCACAATGCTAAATGTTGAATGATGAATGCAAATTCAACATGTAGCATTTAACATTCATCATTGTATTCCCTATTTCCTCAGCGAGGTCAGATCATTGGCGTCTTCGATGAACATGGCGGGCTTGCCCGACAGATTTACTACCCGTCCGCGGGCGCAGATGACCTTCCCCTGAAAAGCTTCTTCGGGATCGTAGGGGAAGTTGATAAGGTTCTCCTTGCGCACAAAGACCGTGAAGATCTGATTAGGGTACTTTTTATCGAGATTGAGGAGTACGTTACCCGCACGACTGGTACGGGCACCGACAACTTTGCCACAGACATGGACATCGGTCGATTGATCCATATAGCGGCGGGCCTGGATGGTATTGAAATGATTGCGGGGCAGGGCCGTAGCTTCAAGAGGCTCCGCTTCGCCCAAAGCTACGGATTCCAGCCAGGCAGCCTTATCGATGCTGGCTTCCAGCAGGGCCTCACGATCGTCGGAGAGGTTGGGATAAAAATCGATACCCGCCGCCTGTTCTACCTCATCAACCGGGACGGCGAATCGGGATACGGGGTATTCGCTACCCTCATTCGGTAACAGAAAGCCCGCCATTCGTCCTGCGGTCGGATCGTATACAACTTTCCAGTATTTTCGGGGGATGGTTAATTCATTGGGGCTGCGTTCCTGGACGGGCAGGTCCGGTTCCAACACCGGACCGGTAAAAACGATCAGGTTATGCGTGGGGTTCCGGTACAGGTAACCACGTAATTCATTTTCCAGGGTCGCCCAGACCCCCCGGTTGAAGTCAGGCAGTTGCGGCGACATATTGGAATAATAATAGCTCTCGGAAAGCGCGATCTCGGACCAGCGAAAATCGGCCGACGGCGCCAGGTGGCCGCGATCATAGCCATAACCGTCGTACTGGTACGTACTATCGGGTTGTAGGTATTTGAGGAAATAGTCAGCCTCTACGGCCGATCCGGTCCGCACCTGGGGATCAATCCGAAAATCATTGGTCCGATTCACTTCGCCTTCGATCACGCGGGGACTTAGCACGTGGCCGACCCATTTGGCTTGTTCATTGGGTTCGGAATACACCAATACCATCAGGGAGTGTTTAATGAGGTATTCTCCGTCGGCCAGCGTTGGCAAATAAGGAAGAAGCGTATCCCGTAAATCGGCCAGGTCGAGTCGCTCGATCTCGGCGAGTAATTTCTCTTCACGGGCCTGTAGCATGGCCAGTTGGGCCTCCAATTTATCCCGTTGCTGGGCCTGCAGGACCGTATGGTTACAAATAATTAGGGCAAATGCCCAAAACATAATTTTCTTCATAATTTCAGCTATCGGGTTGGAGAAAAGTTCTTTTGCTTCCTGTCGTATACTAGACAGCATTCATGGGCCCCATTTCCGTTCTTGTTTTCAAAATAGAATATCCACTTTAAAACCCACAAAATGGCCAGCAAAAAAGAACTGCGATCCATCGGCGAATTCACCTATCCCATTGCCATCGCCCAATGGATTGATTTAAAAGACCGGCAACCAACCTACGCCCTCGTGGAAAACACCGACCTGGTAATTATTCGATTCGACGACCGGGTATCGGTCCTCTATGGACGTTGCCTGCACCGGGGGGCGTTACTTGCCGACGGCCACGTGGACGACCACGACAATCTTATCTGCAGCTTACATCAATGGGATTACCGGATTGATACCGGGGTCAGTGAATATAATAATCAAGAGCAGTTACATGACTTTCCCGCTGCTCTTTCCAACGGTCAGGTCTTTGTTGATAAAGCGGATGTGGTGGCTTTCGAAGAACTGCACCCACAACCCTTTCGTCGCGATCAATACTTAGGCACCTACGCCGATACCCATCCCGAACCGACCGAGCCCTATACCCGCTATATTCAACAACTAGCTACCGATGGTCTGTCGAAAACAGGTCATCACGGTCCGACCGCATCGATGGGGGTGGACCGTACCACTTTGCCCCAATGGACCGACATCCAATACCTACCGGCACAATTGGCTCGCCGGCCACTGCTGGATGAGGAAAAGGTAGATACTCAAGTGGTCATTGGACCACAAGCCAAAAAGCCACTGATCCTGGAGATTCCCTTATTTGTTTCGGATATGTCATACGGAGCCCTTTCGGAGGAAGCGAAGGTGGCACTCGCCATGGGTGCGGAGGGTGCTGGAACGGGGATCTGTTCCGGGGAAGGTGGCATGCTACCAGAGGAACAAGCCGCGAATAGCCGGTATTTTTATGAGCTGGCTTCCGCCAAATTCGGATTTACCTGGGAAAAGGTGGAGCGCTGTCAGGCATTTCATTTCAAGGGAGGCCAGGGTGCCAAAACCGGTACGGGTGGTCACCTTCCCGGGAAAAAGGTCAACGAAAAGATTGCGGAGGTTAGGGGCCTGGAGGTAGGCCAGGCGGCTATCTCCCCGGCCACTTTTCCTGACCTGAAGACACCGGCCGACTTCCGGGAGGTGGCGCAGGAAGTTCGGGAACGTACGGGAGGTATTCCGGTTGGATTCAAACTCGCTGCCAGTCATATCGAGGCTGATATTGATGCCGCTCTGGAAGCATCTGTTGATTACATCATCCTCGACGGACGCGGGGGTGGGACCGGGGCTGCTCCGACCATCTTACGCGACCATATTAATGTGCCCACCATACCGGCATTGGCACGGGCGCGACGTCACCTGGACAAGCAGGGAGCGAAAGACATTACCCTGATTATTACGGGTGGTTTACGCACACCGGATGATTTTGCGAAAGCATTGATGTTGGGAGCCGATGCAGTGGCGGTGTCTAATGCAGCCCTGCAGGCCATCGGTTGCCTCGGTATGCGGGCCTGCCACACCAATAATTGTCCGGTAGGGATCACGACCATGAAACCGCATTTACGCGAGCGGTTCATGGTGGAAGAATCGGCCAAACGCCTCACCCGATTTTTTGAATCAGTCACCGACCTGATGAAGGTGGTAGCCCGGGCATGTGGCCACGCTTCCTTTCGGGACTTCAATCCTCATGACCTGACCACCTTTTCACACGATATGCACCGCCTCACCGGGATTGCCTACGGCGGCATAAAGGATTAATTTTAGCCCGGTAATCCCAAGCCATCAAACGCTCTCCCTTCGAACGGCGTTTACAATAAAAAAACGGCATGGATAGAACACCCCGCCCGCATGAAGGTGACAAGCTGCCACCCCTCCAACTACAACCACTGACCAGCGCGCCCCCAAGTTTGAATGACCTGGCGGGAGCCCCCGCGCTACTTTTCTTCTACAACCTTGGATGTACGGGCTGTCTGCACCGGGGTCTGCCACTGGCACAGCGGATTCACGAGGTATACCCCCAACTGCGGATCATGGCCATCCACGTGGATCTCGGGCGACACTCCTACCCCACCGAAGCTATTTTGGCGGAAGCCGAAGAAAGAGGTTTCCTACTGGAGCACTACCGCGATCAAGGCAGTAAAACCTACGAAGCCTACGGGGCCGAAGGAACGCCCCACTGGGTATTAATCGATGCAGAAGGGCGATTACACCGTTCCTTATTTGGCTCCATGGAAGGGGTCCAGGTACGGTTGGATTATATATTGCGGGAATGGTTTTCGTAAAGCGGAAACCTGAGGTTAGAAGTTAGAAGTCAGAAGTTTGAAGTCAGAAGTTTGAAGTCAGAAGTCAGAAATCAGAAGTTAGAAGTCAGAAGTCAGAAATCAGAGGTCAGAAATTGACCTGGACTGAATATGAATCAGTAACTCCAATTCTCCTTATCCCCTTATCGTAAAATGGTGACGCGAAGGATTTCGTCACTGCCGAAATTACTCGAATCGCAACATCCCATTCCCCAATTCCCCAATTCTCCCTTTCCCCAAATCTCCTGATCCCCTGATCCCCTTATCGTAAAATGGTGACGCGAAGGATTTCGTCACTGCCGAAATTACTCGAATCGCAACATCCCATTCCCCAATTCCCCCTTTCTCCAATTCTCCTGCCCGCCGAAGCCCGAATGGGCGAAGGAGGGGCCCTTTCCCCAACTCTCCTGATCCCCTTATCCCCTTATCCCCTTATCGTAAAATGGTGAGGCGAAGGATTTCGTCACTGCCGAAATTACTCGAATCGCAACATCCCATTCCCCAATTCCCCAATTCTCCCTTTCCCCAAATCTCCTGATCCCCTGATCCCCTCATCGTAAAATGGTGACGCGAAGGATTTCGTCACTGCCGAAATTACTCGAATCGCAACATCACATTCCCCAATTCCCCCTTTCCCCAATTCTCCCTTTCCCCAATTCTCCTGATCCCCTTATCGAAAAATGGTGACTCGAAGGATTTCGTCACTACCGAAATTACTCGAATCGCAACATCCCATTCCCCAATTCTCCAAATTAGCGACTGGCGATGCGTTAGATAGCTTAATTACATGATTCAGGACATACGTTAGATTCTCCTCATCCCCTTATCTCCACATCCCCTGATCAAGAAAAACGAGACGCGGCGAATTTCTTCACTATCAAGAATCGACCCTTTCGGTAGAATCCCCAATTCTCCCTCTCCCCTGCCCGCCGAAGCCCCAATGGGCGAAGGAGAGCCCTTTCCCCAAATCTCCTGATCCCCTGATCCCCTGATCCCCTCATCGTAAAATGGTGACGCGAAGGATTTCGTCACTGCCGAAATTACTCGAATCGCAACATCCCATTCCCCAATTCCCCAATTCCCCCTTTCTTTCCCCCTGTCCTGTCAACTTTTTGGCGGTCCAACATATTTACATAAACGTACCACAAAATCAGGAATCAATGGGTTTCATGGACCGCTACCGACAAGCACAGGAGGAAGGAATTCACGAGCAATGGCAAACCTTAAACCAAGAGGGGCAGCTAAATGCGATAATGGAGCTTTCCCACGACAAGCCGCAGATCGTTTTCAAGCACAGTACCCGGTGCGGCATCAGTTCTATGGCCAAGCATCAGCTTGAACACGATTGGGACCTGGATGCTGACCACGCGGACATGTACTACCTCGACCTCATCGCCCACCGCGATATCTCCAACCAGATCGCTGAGCTGACGGGTGTGGTACACCAATCTCCGCAGATCATACTTATACAGAACGGAAAAGCTGTTTTTGATACCTCTCACCATGCTATCAGTGTAGCCCGTATACGCGCAGCCCTGGATCAAACAAAAGCCAGCTAGCAAACACCCGTTATACAGATGGCGTTACCTTATTATGGAAAAGATCATTATCTCCGCCATCTCAAGAAACCTCGTACTTGGAAAGGAAGGAACCCTACTGTGGAACTTACCGGATGACGAAGAACACCTACTGTCGCTCATCCGTGACGGTTGGTTGCTCACCGGACGAACGTCTTATGAATCTGCTCAGGGCTCCCGCATCTTTGCGGGCCGCGATGATGTTGTGGTGCTCACCAGCCAGGAAGGTTATCAGCCGGAAATCGGGAAAGTGGCGCATGATCTAAAGGAGGCCTACCGGGTAGCCCGTCGGGCGGGAACCGATAAACTCTATATCCTCGGTGGCGCCAAGGTGTACCAACAAACGCTGGATGACGCGGACCGGATGGTATTGACGATCGTTGATGGGGTCTTCGAAGGTGATGCCTTCTTCCCGGATTGGTCATCAACTAACTGGAAGGAAGTAAATCGTACCTATCATCCACGAGATGAGCAACATACCTATCCTTTTTCCTTTGTTTGGCTGGAGCGCAACCGATAATTCTTCGATTCTACCGATATTAATCATATCATGGGGTTAGAAATATCATTGCCCCGTAGTTGAGCACTCGATATACTAATAGCAGAAATATTTTCTTACCAACTTTACCAGATAAACCAACACCAACATGAAAAACATTCTCTTCACCACTGAATTTTCGGATCATGCCGGTAATGTATACCGGTACGCACTCGAATTAGCCAATGCTTTTGGTTCGACCATCACCCTGGGTATTCCATTTGGCAAGCCATCGACCGTTACCGATGTACTGAGCAAGGAGGAAAAAAAAGATCGCGCCCTGAAAAGGCTTCAGGAGTTTGCAGCGGAAAACACTCCGGATTCTTTTAAAAAGATCCCGGTCAATTACGACGCAGCCCATGCTTTTCCCGGTGAAGGGATCTTGCGCCTGGCAGAAAAAAACCAGGCTGACCTTATTGTCATGAGTATGACCGGCGCCCATGCCGATGATGATCAACACTTTAGTGACACGACCCTGAATATTCTGCGCCGCGCTGACCGCCCCGTATTGGCTGTCCCCAATACGGCGACGTTTAACGGACTCAAAAGCTTTGTATTCAGTTCCGATTTCCAGTTTAATGATCTGATCGCCCTGAATATGCTGCGCCGGTGGAGTGAAAAGTTTGATTCCAAGATCATGACCGTCCATGTCCTTGGCCGCAGCGAGGAACGCGACGAGGATCGGGAATGCATGGAAGCGCTGGAAACCGCTTATTCCGGCCATACACAAATGAAGTTTAAATTACTCCCCAGTGGACGCACCAAGCAGGAATTGCACGACTATCTGGACGAGAATGAGGCCGAACTCCTGGCAATGACAACCTCCAAAAAATCTCGCTTATGGCAACTTCTGGATGGAAGCACCACCCGGAAGATGGCCAGATCCGTCAGGATACCCCTGCTGGTAATTAAAGACTTTGATGATCTCAATTAGTGTCAAACAAGGGATCTGCCGGGTAGCAGATCCCTTTTTGTGTTTGCTGCAAACATGGAGTCTGTCTACTTGTTTTTGTGGATGAACTGGTGGTAAATTATCCTGAGGTTGGGTACCAACAATGAAATTTAGGGGCAATATTCAAGCTCCCCCCGGTAACGGGTTGGTACCAATCTCACATTACCTTAGTGGCTCAAAACCCCAAAAACCAAACATAATGCACGGATTTGACCTGGAAAATGCCCTCATTCCCAGTGAGGACATTCAGTCGGGAGGTCATGGCAAAGATGATATTCCGGCCATTGACACCCCTATTTTCAAACGCGCCGTCGACTACTCCTTTTTCGAGGACGATACTTTTGTGCTCGGAATTACCCATCGGGGTGTAGCGAAAGCTTACCCGCTACCCATCCTCAACTGGCATGAGATCGTTAACGATTTTGTGGATACTGTGCCCATTGTGGTTACCTACTGTCCGCTGTGTAGTTGCGGTATGATTTATGAATCCAATATTGGCGGAACCCGCGCCGCCTTTGGCGTGTCGGGGCTTTTGTACCAAAGCAACCTCCTTATGTACGACCGGCGGAGCGAATCCCTGTGGTCACAAATAACGGGTAAAGCCGTTTCGGGGCCATTGAGTGGCCAGAAACTGAAGCCTTTAAGCACGCACCTCACCACCTTGGGAGCATGGAAACGGGAACATCCGGAGACGCTGATTTTGACCACCCGTACGGGCTTTGTACGCAATTACCAGCAGTCGGCCTACCAGGAGTACGATAACGATCAGCAACTGTATTATACTCCTTGGAATACAAATGACCTGTTACCAGCTAAAGAACGGGTAATCGGGGTTCAGGTAGGCGATCACGTCAAGGCTTATCCCTTTGCGGAACTGGCCAGCCACCCCGAGCTGATCATCCGTGATACCTTCAAGGGAAAACCACTGCATATCCATTACGACGTACTCAACGATGTGGCCAGCGTCACCGACGAAGAAGGGAAAGTGTACCCGAGTAAAACCATGTATTGGTTTGCCTGGTACGCTTTTCACCCCAAGACAGCAGTGTACCTGGTGAGCGCCAAAAAAGGCTCCTAGGGCCCAGATGTTACATCATTACAGACAATTGGTACAATTTTCCAGATGCCTTTACCCGGGGTAACGGACATTTTGGTGTATAAAAATTACTTCACCAAAATCCGCACCTATGCGCTCCACATGTACCCTAGCTGCAGTGTTTATTCTGTTAATGAGTCAGGCTGGTTTCAGCCAGGTCACCATCAAACCGAATGGCATTGCCAATGGCGATATTGCCGACGATATCACCAGCAACGAAATTGAATTTGAACAAGATGGCTTCAAGGCTGAAATCGATCTGCTTACGACTGGTTCTCTTGGTTTTGGGACCGGTGTATCGGCCAATGATCTACAGATCGATATAAACGGCAATGTTGGAATCGGCACCAATATGCCTCAGGGAGCTCTTGATGTTAATGGTTCGATTTACTCCAACGGCAATCTAATTATTGACCCCTCCTTCCTGAATGGCCTCTATTTTGAAGACGAAAACGGCATCTACGGTCACCTGCTCGGGAATTCAGGCGAAATAGCCATCGGGACCAACCTGGCATCGGGAACCCTGGATCCAACAATCGCCTTGTTTCGCGGTAATCCCCATTTTCTGCGCTTATATACCGACGGACGCACCGGCGTAAACACCAACGGCGGCGATCCCGGCACCACCTTCGAAGTGGAACACGAAAACGGAGCGGCTACCAATGGCCTGGGGGTTACACGCAGCGGTGAGGCCGACAAGGCCTGGCATATGTACGTGTACGACTCTGGAAATCTCGGCTTTGTGGAGGATAATAACTCCCTGGAGGTCGAACGCATTCTCGAGGAAGATGGTGATTGGGTGCGGGGGTCGGATCGGTCGCTGAAAAGCAACATTCAGTCATTAGACCAGGAAGTCATTGCCGGACTGTACGAGTTGAGAGCGACCACCTATCAGTACCGTACCCAACGCGATAATGAGTTGCAATTCGGTTTTATCGCCCAGGAAGTGGCCGGGGTATTCCCCGACCTGGTAAGCGAGCTTAACGAGGAAGGTGAACCCATGCGCCTGGGCGTATCCTACGAAGAATTGATCCCGATCACGGTAGCGGCTCTACAGGAACAACAAAAAGCCATCGAGGAAAAAGATACCCGCATCAGCGACCTAGAAAATCGAATGACTAATCTTCACCAGCGGCTCGAAGAATTGGAAGCCCTGCTTACCCAGTCCCCATCGGAGGATCCTGTCATCCTGAATGGTGATGCCGGAGCCAGTCTGGACCAAAACATCCCCAACCCCTTCCGCGGTATTACCCGCATTGGCTACTTTTTGCCGCAAGGCACTCAGCAAGCCAGCCTGCTGGTACACGATTCCCGTGGCCGGGAGATCAAGCGCATCCGGTTACAGGAGGCAGGCAAGGGTCAGGTAGAGTTGCAAACCCGAAATCTGGCCACCGGCCGCTACAGCTATTCCCTTTACGTGGACGGAAATCTGATCGATACCCGGCAGATGGTGGTAGAGCAGTAATCAGGGCTGGCTTTCGCCAAAAAGATAAACACCTGAAACTACAAAAGGGCGACCGGGATTGCCTCCGGCCGCCCTCTTACTTTTCGGGATCGGACTATTCCCCGATAACCACCCGTTGTGTTCCCAGCAGAAGTCCCTCCCGGGAGCGCAATTGCAGAATGTATAAGCCTTCGGGCAGATCCGGTAGCCGCAGCGTTGCTCCCCGAAATGCTCCGGTCAGTTGATCTTGCCATACCTGCTGACCTTGCAGATTTATCAGGCTTACGCCAAAAGTCGACGCGTCCAGTCCCTCCCAGCGCAGGTATAATTCCGTTCCGCGGCTCGCCGGATTGGGATACAGCTCGAATCGCTCCAATTCCGGTGCCCGGTAGCCCACGGATGTTACCCGCTCGGGCAGGTTGGGCCGCTTGATCGTCCTGTTCATCCACAGGGCGTATTCCCCGGGAGTCAGGTCAAAGGTATGGGAGCCACCCGAAACGGAAATGCTGTCGCCATTTACGTAATTGTACCAGATACCATCAGTGGGGAAGCTGGCAGTGAATGATTGTGGTTCCACATCGAAATTCCCTACCGCACGAATATCCAGGGAATCGCTATCCAAAAATATCGTTTTCAAAGCTCCGGTTACATCGTAATCGGGTTCCTCATCCCGGAAGGGTAACGGATAGTTGTTTCTCAACCAGGTAAGATCACTGACGTAGTTATACAGATCGCGCCGATCGGGAATGTTGTAGTAAAACCACCGCACTGGCTTCTGACCGGTCCGGCAGTCGTTATTGATCGTTCCGTTGCCGATACAGTAGTTGATGGAAAAGTCGTAGCCAACTTCTCCAAATTGCCACATCATTTTGGGTCCCGGCACCGTCCAGAAAAAGGTGTGGGCCAGTTCCATCCGGTCAAGGGCCGTAGAGGATAGCTTGGTATTATAGCTGCCCGAGCTGTTCCCAAACTGGCGGTTTTTGTACATCAGACGCTCCTCATCGTGGCTTTCCAAATAGGTCACCAGGTGAGGTGCGTTCCAATTACGCTCTTGATAAAAAGCACCACTGAAATCGGATGTACCGATATATCCCATCGATGCCTCACTATAATTATAATTCATATTGCCCCATACCAGGAAGCCGTAATCGGACAATTCGATCTCCTCACGGTTTTCGGCGAAATGCTCCAATATCAGGATGGCGTTGGGGTTGGTGGCCCAGAGGGTGTTGCCAATATCCTTCCACAGCGCCACCCGGGTCGCGTCGTACTGACTCCAAAATCCTACATCATCACCCGAATTTACCTGGGTAAATCCTTTCGACAGGTCAAAGCGGAAACCATCCACCCGGTACTCATCCAGCCAGTATTGTAGCACCCGACGCACCCACCGCTGCGTTTCAGCGCTCTGATGATTCACATCATAACCTACGTTGAAGGGGTGACGAGCGGTAACATTGAGCCAGGGATTATCGGCGGTCGGCCGGAAATTAACCGGGTCCCAATACAGCTGAGCCAACGGGCTCTGGCTGAAAACGTGATTTAATACGGCATCGACCACCACGGCCATACCCCGGGCGTGGGCTTCGTCGACAAACCGTTTGAAGTCTTCGGGACTGCCGTAGTATTTATCCAGGGCCATGTGGAAGGATGGATTGTAGCCCCAGCTATCATTACCCTCAAATTCGTTGACCGGCATCAATTCGATGGTATTGATGCCCAGGCGTTGCAGGTAATCCAGGGTATCGGTCAGTGATTGGTAGCTGTGATCTTCCAGAAAATCGCGTACCAGCAATTCGTAAATGAGCAGATCTTCATTGGCGGGGGGTGTAAAATCGGTCACCTGCCATTCGTAGTCTTCTTTCTCCAGATCAACCAGGGTTAGGATACCATTGCCTTCCTCCGGATAATCGGGAAAATCATCATTCACATTTGCAGTGATAAACTGATCATGCCCCGGATCCAGTACGACCTCCGAATAAGGATCGGCCACCTGAACTTCACCATCGACCAGGTATTGGTAGATATACCATCGGCCGTCAACATCGGGGGTCAGATTAGTCCAGAAATACCGGCCATCGGTGCTGCGTTTCATCACGCCGGCAGCGCTGGGCTGATAACCTGTTTCGTTGGAGATCAGGATCACATTCTGTTTGCCGGGTGCCTCCAACAGGAAGGTGAAAGAACCATCATTCTCACGAGTCAGGCCTAAATCGGTCCCGGCGGGTGGATCTTCCACGATCGGCTCGGGAATGAGTACCAGAGAGAAGCTGGCCGTGTCCTCCAGATCGCTGGCATCTTCCCGGGCGATGAAGTCGACCTGGTAATTGCCGGGGCCGCTGGTCGGTTCGTAGAGGAAGGAATACTGGGTAGCGCCGGCCTCACTCATCGAAACGACACTGCCATTCTCTTCGATCCGGATGGTAGACGGTTTACTCGAAAAGCCCTTGATCTGTACTGCTTCGCCATCATTTAGTACCAGGTTCTGTGAAAAAGGTGTTTCCAGACGGGTAAGCAGGGGCGCACCAGCATCAAAAATATCGACAAAGATATCGCCTCCGTCCGGCGCCCTGCCAGATAAGGAACCATCCGCATTGCGAAATACGAACGAAAGTTGCTCTACTTCCAAACCATCGGGTAACTGGTAGTAATCCCGGATGGTCATAGTGAAGGAATACTCATTGTCCGAAACGCGCGTCATTTTCAGACGCGGAATGGCTTTTCCCCAGTCGCCCTGCACGTACTGCCAGGGGTCTCCGCCGACAGGCGTAACGCCGGTGTGCAGGTATACGTCGCAGGAACAGTTTTCGAGTCCGCGGTTGCCTTCATCGGCGTGGAAGGTCAGGGTTACTTCCTGGTCCGGCGTGGGAAATGGTGTATCAAAGGTAACGATCTGAGCAGTGCCCGCCACCAGGCAGGCCACCACCAAAAGGAGGGTGTTGAAAAGTTTCATACAGCAATGCATTTTTAGGTTTAACCGGGGTTGATGATCAATTAGGTACACTTGTACTAAGCATTCAAAAGCAAATATAGTGGGTGCGAAGGTTGAGATTGAGGTTGAGGTTAAGATTGAGGTTGAGGTTTAGGGATAAAGTAAATTCTCCTACCTTATTCCATTTACCGAATCAACGTGAGGGTACGCTCTCGGGCATTATTAACCGGCTCATCTTCGACCTGCGATTAAATATACAACGTGTCGATCATACACTTTGTAAAATAACTGACAGGTTTGAGGGTTACCTCCTACGCTCTGGCTTCGGCGGTCAGGGAAGGTATGAGGTTTGAGGTTGGTTTGACTTTGATTAAACAAATCCCTTTCCTACTACTAGAAATCTAATTCCAAGTACTGGCGGGAGGAGATGCTATAATTAAAAATCAAAAATTATACATTAAGCATTCCCACCATTCACCCGTTCGATCGTCCGCTCCATCTGCTGGTAATGTCTTTCCTGATGATTCAAATAAAAACGCATCGCATCGCCCAGTTTGAACTTAAGCCAGGAACCCAGGGAAGTCGCTACGCGGTTTTTGCCCAAATCTACTTCCGTTGCCGCCTCGAGGGTGGTGAGAAAAGCTTCCAACTGTTCTCTTTGAGTTCTAAGGACATCCTCCTTATCGAGCTCACTCGCCGAAGCGGTCATGAAGGGCAGGGCCTTCATTTTATAGGGTAGGCTCCCATCTTCTTTCGGTTTAATAATTCGCGCCGCGTATTGCCCCAGCCAACCGGTCTTGTATTCACTTCCCTGACGCTGAGTACCATCCTCCGTTTTTTGGCGAAAGCCCTTGATATAGATCGCTCCCAGAATATTGAGGTGCTCCAGGCATTGGAGCACACTCCAGCTCTTTTCGTCGGGTTTGCGGTTCAGTACCTCTGCATCCAAGGGTTCCAGCTTCTGACTCAGGTAGTCGAGTTGCTCGTGCGTTCGCTTTTCCAGGTCCCGGAGGACGGCGTCTTGGTGTAATACCATATTAATTGAATGATGAATGCTAAATGTTGAATGATAAATTTCAAAGTTCTACGTGTCAATGTTCAGTGCTCATTTCTTATCCCTGTAGTCGCTCAGTCTCTAAGTCTCGCTGAACGCTCCATGCTCTTCCCCCGATGCTCTATGCAACACATCAGCAATTCGAAGCAATCGAGTTCCTCTACAGTCTCTAAGTCTCTGAGGTCTCTATAGTCTCACTCTTCCCAAAGCACCTCCGCATTCAATGGCTCCAGCTTCTGGTCCAGGTAGTCGAGTTGCTCACGGGTTCGCTCTTCGAGGTCCTGAAGGACGGTGACTTGGCTTAATACCATATTAATTGAATGATGAATGCTAAATGTTGAATGATAAATTTCAAAGTTCTACGTGTCAATGTTCAGTGCTCATTTCTTATCCCTGTAGTCGCTCAGTCTCTAAGTCTCGCTGAACGCTCCACGCTCTATGCACGATGCTCTACGCACCACATTAACATTTCGAAGCAATTACGCTACCCTACCCTCTCTACAGTCTCTAAGTCTCTGAGGTCTCTATAGTCTCAAACTTCCCAAAGCACTTCCCCCAGCCGCTCAATCCCCGCATCCGTATTGAAGTACCCAAAGTGATCACAGGCGGCAACATCCACCACCCGAACATGGCCCTGCGGAACAGCCTTCATGCTGGCGACCGAAACGATGTCGTCATTGGATTCATCAAAAAGGGCGTTGACCGCTCCCGATTTCAGGCGATCAACCAACCGGGCGACCAGCTTGCTGCGCTTGCCATCGTCGGGGATGAGGCTGGAATCACCCGGGACGATGATGTAGGGAATGGGGGCCTGCTTACCATTGCGATTCAGCGTTTTGACCACCTCCGAATCGGGGCGTAGCTGCTGTTGGGTTACCTCCACCTTATCCCAGGCTTTGGACACGAAGGACAGCATCGAATTCACCACCGACGGAATGGGCAGGAAATTCAGTACCGTACCGATCCCGTTCAGAAACACATCGTAGGCCGATGCCCAGGGACTCCCCGCATTGGGGCTACCCACTTCTACGAAGGTGCTGATCATGGCATCGCCGCCTTCCTCCTCCAATAGCCAGCGGCTCACCAGGCCACCCATGGAATGAGCAATCAGGATGACCTCGCGCTGGTCATTCTTGCAGCAATCCACGGCCTCCAGGGCTTTTTTCAAATCCCGGGCCGTTTGCTCGATGGGAACACTCAGGCTATCGTAATCGAAGGTCAGGGTGAGATCGATCTGGTCCGATAATGGGCGATCTTCGCCCTCCACCGGACGTTGAATACGGCGGGTGATGGCCCGCTTATCGCTGGTATCACCAATCAGGCCGTGCACCACCACCAGGATTTTTTTGGCGGAAGCCACTGCCTGCCTGATGGCTGGCTCATCCAACACGTAGACTGGATCCGTATTCTCCCATCCCACCATAGCCAGCTTCGGGTAGGGATCCTCCTTGCCGAGTAATTGAGTGTATTTCAGGCGTTGCAGGTAGATCTTCAGGCTTTTGCCCAATCCGCGTACCGTAGCCTCATCCGGGGTCGGCAGCGTGTGTATATGTACCATCCCTTTGGCGTCGGTATACCCCAGCGGCAGGTAAGCGCCCGCTTCCGCATCGTAGCCCATGGGCAGCAGGGCTTCGCGGCTACCCGGTTCGAGCTGCAGCATCAGCGGATGCCCGGCATCGACTTTTTCCATGCCCGCCACATCGTGCAATTCCAGCACATCCATACACCCATCGGCCTGTCGGCTGGCCACCATATTCGCCGGTACCACACAACCGGGGACAGAAGGTGGTGTTTTTAGGCCGGAAACTGACCGACTAACCTCCTGGCTGCTGGTCAACCGCACCTGTTGCGCCGCAAAACCCTCCGGTGCCGTTAATTGAATGCGATCCATCGCCAGCTGACCACCAGCCGGCAGGGGTTTGCCTTCGGTAGGCCGGCGAATGATAAAGGGCACATCGAAGGTCGCCCAGTCGCGCAGAGGACCACGCTCTTCCTCCTCTCCGATCCCCCGGGTACCACCCTGTGGAATGCGACGCGCCAATTCCAATTCCGGGAGTTCCCAATCTTCGGCAGAAAAAGGATGGGTGGAAATGACCACCTTAAACATATTTTTCACCTCGGTCTCTCCCCATTCCTCGTATAAGATATCCGGAATGTATAGCGGGATGTAGAATCGCCTCCGGCCCCCACTTACGTAGAAAAGCCGCACGGGCTGGGTATCGTCTGGCTGAAATTCCTGCACCGGAAAATGGGAAGCCGTCGCTCCGTATTTTTCATTGTAAAAAAGCACACATGCCCACAGGCTGCCCTGATAAGTAGCCTCATCCTTCCGCCGCTGCAGGGTGAAGGTGATGTAGGGTTTTGTCCACTGACCATTGCGCTCCTGATAGGAAAGGACCGCCATGTCATCCTGGTAATCGAGCTGCACGGGCTTTCCGGGAACATCATCGTGCTGGTAATCCGGGTAGGAAAAGAGCTGCACGTCAAATTCCTGCAGCACGTTCAGACTGGTATCGGGATTGCTGCGCTTCCAGCCCTCTAGCCAGCTGCTTACGTGCTCCAGTCGTGCCACGAACAGACTAATGGCCTGCTCCGAGGTATTGGAGACACCCTTGAAAAGAGGGCGCTCGCTGCCGGCCGGACAGATAATCCATTGTCCATCCTCCAGATCAATACGATACTCAGCTTCCGGTAATGGTGTAACGTACAGCAGGTCTCCGGCTTCTTGTTGTAGCTGATCGGTCAGGTCTGACCGGTCCTTCAATCCCGGTCCCCAACCAACCATTAGGGGATTCTGGTGTTTGGGAAGGTCCACGGCGTAAACGCTTTTGGGGTCAGCCCATTCTCCCGGCAACACTCTCGCCTGGCCGGGACCCACCTCCCGTACTACTGCCTGACCGGTACTTTCATCGGCCAGGTAAACGGTTAATTGCTGCCCCTCTTTAATCTGATGCATGGCCCCCGCATTCAGGAACCAGGCCGCTGCTTTGGGATCGAAATAGAGAAAGTGTTTGAGTACCGTATGCCGGGCCCGACCGAACAGAATGGGGTCTTCACCGGACCATTCGCCCAGTACTTCCCGAATGGGGTGTTGCATATGCAGCACCTCCGGATGCAGACGGGCATTCACCAGGGTCATCAGTTGGCCGTAGGTCAGGCCCTGCAGGGACTCCTCTCCTAATGCTTCCAGCAGTGTCGTGGTAAACACCCCGCGGGGAATGCCTTTATACCGCTTTTCGTAAGCCAGTTCGTAAGCGCGCGCGGCCGAGAGGGTCACGTGCCGGCCCATGCGCGGAGACCGCTCCTGCCCTACCCCATCGTACTGCGGGTGCCCGTACAGGCTCTCGAAGGCCAGCATACGCATGGAACCGGTCGTCAGCCGGGGGATCAGGGCGGTATTGCGTGACACGGATCCGGAATGACAACTATCGAAAATGGCCAGGAAATGGGTGCCCCGGTCCTTACCCTGCTCGTCGGTGGTGGCCTCCCAGATGAGGTGGCTGATCTCCTTATCAGTAAGGTCCTGAGCCGTAGTCCGACTATCGTGGCAAACCAGGGTCTGTAACTTACCATCAGCTTGCAGGTGGGCCAGTTCGGGTGGTGCCAGTACCTCTGACCCGTGGCCGCTGTAGTAGAACACGCAGAGGTCATCGGGACCCGCCTCCCGGAAATGACCAAAGGATCTGATGACCGCTTCCCGGGTCGCATCGCTATCGAACAGGGTCACATCATCGAGCGTCAGATCATTAGCCGCCGCGTACTGACGCAGAAAACGGCGCAACATGCGGGTATCGTACTCACATCCGTGCAGGTTGCGCACATCCCCGTCGTACATATTGATTCCAACCAGTACCGCGTAGAGTGTTGCTTGGGCCATAACTTAGAATTGCAGGTCTTCGTAGGCAGGATTCAGCTTGGTATCGACCATGGCCACCCGGAAGATGGCGTAGGTGACGTTCTTAAAAGGATCGATGTAATCCGGATCCAGGATATCCATATCGTCGGTCCCGGCCGGAAATAAGCGTTTGTAGGTGTAATGGTAAAAGGGCGCCT
Organism: uncultured Saprospiraceae bacterium; assembly: GCA_964342305.1. Taxonomy (GTDB): domain Bacteria; phylum Bacteroidota; class Bacteroidia; order Chitinophagales; family Saprospiraceae; genus DT-110. Next base: position 21,144 of record CAYFGK010000052.1, read on the forward strand.
GCTCCTTGATGAGCTTATAATCCTCACCGCGAGCCAGCAGAAATAAGCCCGGTCGCAAAGCGCCTACCTTATTGTGTTTGTTTCCATCCAATAACCGGTCCTTGGCCGATTGTGTCAGTACCAACGGTAATTCATTACTGGCGAAGAGGGTCTCGGCCTGATGATCCACCAGTCGGTTCACCAGGTCTTCCACGGCTTTCACGGCATCCAGGGCAATGCCCGGCAATCCGAGGATCTTCACCAGAGCCTGCCCGGCCTGGGAGCGCACGCCAGCAAACAGGTACTCCCACCACTGCGTCTTGGGGTGCTTCTTCACGTCGAATTTCAGCACGGCCGTCCCCTTCGGAATCTCGATCGGGCGTCGACCAAAGGCTTCGTGCAGATCGGCCTTACCCTGCTCATTATCACCACCTTTATCCGAGAACATTTTGTAGAGATCCAGTCCGGTGGTGGCAATCCAGTACAGTGGCTGTAAATGATCATCTACTGGATTCTGTTGCCGGATGGTGATGTTCATCGTAGCCCGGTCGCCCTCTTTAAGTTGTTTATTCTCCGCCAGATGAAAATCGACCATCTCCACCCGCATCAGCACGTCGGGCTTATCATCGTTGCCGGCAAAGGCGGGCTCCATCTCGTGCAAATGTCGTACAGCATTCTGATCTCCGGAACCATCGATTTGAAAGGGAATGAATTGATTAGCCAGTTTTTCCTGCAGCGCTTTCAGGCTGCCCCCCTTAGCCTCCAGGTCCATTTGCTCCAGCTCCTCCAGCAAATGATCGTAGGTAAGCGTCTGTTTAGGGTCGGTTGTTTCCATGGGTCGTGGTTTTTAGGTTTGTTTTAATCTGGCTTTCGCCAAAAAGGTAGTAGGAAGGTAAGGAGAAAATTGGTGATCGATCCTCCTGCGGCCGCCAAAGCTTTGCGCAGGCGTGGCCGGATCGATCCAAAACCTCGATCCAGTAGTGCCGTGGATTAAAACCCATCCCCCTGCCCCTTCCCTTTGATGAAGGGAAGGGGAGCTTAACGAAGTGCCCAGTAAGCCCTCCCTTTCCAAAGGGAGGGTTTGGGTGGGTTTTAAAACGACGGACACAACACACACGTCCGTTCACCCGCCAACGGCACACTCAGGTACAGCTCCACCCCCCCGAACCCGGCCGTGGCCTGGCCCAGACGCGAAAGCGTTGCATCGTAGGTGAAGCCAAACTGCCAGCCGTTTTGCGCGAAAGCGGTGGTCAGTACCAGTGCATCTACCAGCGCGGGTGTGCGGGTAGCACTTCCGGCCAGCCGTACCGACAGATCAGCCCGGACATAGCGGGTCAGTGGCCCCCGATCCCTACCCTGCAGGCCGATCACACTGTAGCCGCCCAGCAAGCCATGCCACTGGCGGGCGTTGAAGAGCGTATAATTGCGGTACATGCCCTGCAGGCCCACGATCAACCCTGGTCGCTCTGATTTAGTAAGGTAATTAAGGTGTACATTGCCGTGTACCACCAATCCCAGACCGACCGAATAGGCGTCGTCTTCCAGAAACGACATGCCCGGCGTCAGCAAGTGATCCACACTGGCGCCCACCGACCAACGCCCTTCCCGCTGGTAGAGCAATAGTCCCGCTGCCGCATCGAGTCGGGTACTGCTGAACCGCAAAAATGACTCTCCGCTGCTGAGATCCGGCCGGTATTCCGTACCGTCGAATTGGGCATCAAAGCGCAGATCCTGATTACCTAGTTGGTGTTGCAGGATGCCCACTTCCAGCCCACCCGATAAATATAGGTTGGCTGATAACATTTGATGATACGAAAGACTGGCCTGGGCATTAAGACGCCGGAAACGGGAGGCCCCGCTTTCCTCCATGCTGGCCGAAAGGCTTGCGCCAAAAAAGTCTTCGCCCAGGCAGAAAGCCTGGGTCTCCAGGCCAGCGAATACCGCCCGGTACGGTTGCTGACTGACAGTGTTCCACTGGGTACGGGCCAGTGCGGTAAACCGGGCCTGGGTGGCAATGCGGCCGGTTTCCGCCGGATTTAGCGAAAGCGGTAAGGCCCGGATGGATGTGAAATACTCGTCCTGTGCCGTCACGATATTCATCCCGATGGACAACAAGAGTACCACTATACAGCTCCTTAGCACCATAGTTATCGAATTAGCGTTACGTCTCCTTTCCGGAGCAAGACTTTGCCGTCGAGGTATTTCAGTTCGGCTATGTATACGTAGACCCCTGCTTTGGCCGGTTGCCCACGGAATTGTCCGTCCCAACCGTCAGGCGATTCGTTGGGCAATCCATCATTTCGCTCAAAGACCAGATCACCGCCGGGGCCGTACACACGTAAATTCGGCACATCGATCAGGCCGGGATTAGAGGACCGGACCATAAACACATCGTTGGTGCCGTCCCCATTCGGGGTAAAAGCGTTCGGTATAAACACCCCGCGCTCCCGGTTGATCTCCACATCGATCAGGATGGTATCCAGTACGGTACAGCCCCGATCGTCTTCTACTCGAACCACCAGTGCTCCGGGACGAAGGGGGCGTGCGGTAGTGAGGGCCTGCGTTGGTTCCTCCACGAATTCAGTAGGCGACCAGTTAATGCTGGCTTCCGCCAAATTCACATCCACCGCAACGGGGAAGGATTCCCCCAACTCGATGCGAATGGAATCATCCGAAGTGATCACGGCCATCAATTCATCGACCGCCGGAATGGTCGTCAGGGAATCAGCGAAGCATCCGTTCTCTGTCTGAGCCGTTACCAAATACTCACCAGGTTGTAATCCGGGGTGCAGGGTCCCATCACGCTCGTAATCAGGTCCGGTGACCAGCACGGAAGCCGAGGGCATCACCCCTGCCCGGAGGGTAAATCCTTCGGTCTGGGTGCAGCCTTGTTCTTTGTCCAGGGTCAGCTCCGGACTACCGAAGGCAGTCCATGAGCGCGTGGTACGGTCGAAGCAGATTCCTTCGTTTCCGGCGCGAAGTTCAATCAAAAAATCGCCGGCATTAGGTTGGGTAAAGGTGATGGAGTCTCCGTATTGCACACTTCCATCCGGCAACCACCACGCCAATTCATCGGCCTGATCCGACCGATCCACCATCCGGATAACGGAGGGTGTACAGTCTTCCAGGACCTCAATATCAAAAGCCGCGGTTGGCGTTGGCCGTACAAAAACCGGTGCGGTCACACTGTCCCGGCAACCGATAGCACTGGTCACGAGCAGCGACAAACTGCCCGCCCCCGACTCCGAAAATGCCTGTCGGATGGAACATCCGCTGCGACGTGTACCGTCAGGTAAGCGCCATACGCAGGAAGCACCTCCCGCTGACTCACTCACCAGATCCACCTCGACCCCGGTACAAACCGAATCGATGGGCCCAATGGCTGCCGTTGGTCCTTCGATGACTTCCAGGGTTTGGGTGCGGCTGGCCCGGCATCCCGCTGCGGTGGTAGCTACCGCTCCCACGGCATATGTTCCCAGGCTGTCCAGGCGGGTTTGAATTTGGGTGGTTCCGGTGAATTCCTGATCACCGACGGCGATGAATACCGGTTGCCCATTGGTTTGGATACGCAGAGTGATCAATTCCCCCGGGCAGGTTTGGGCTGGAGCGGAAAGAGTAAGGCTCGGCAGTGGTTGTACGTCGAGTACCAGGCTCGTGGAATCTTCACCGCAACTGAACACCCGGGCCTCGATGCGCTGGGGCCCGAGGGAATCAAGAACCACCGGCACCTGCAATCCTTCCCGGCGCGACCCGTCGGGCAACAACCATTCCACCCGGGCATCCAAGGGGCGCGATAAACTCTCCAGGATGACCGTATCGCCCAGGCAGGGTTGGTCGTCAGCCACCGAAATATCCGCTCGTGCATCGGTGGGCACGATCACCAATTCCTGCGTGGCCGTATCTTCCCCGCACTGGTTGAAAGCCTGCAGGGTAATGGTTACGGTATCATTTTGTTCAATCCCGGTCTGGTAGCGCTGGGTCGGTGGTTCGAATCCGGAGTAGGTGGTTCCATTCCCGAAATCCCACCAAAGTTGGTCGGCTAAGGAGCGATGCCCGAAGGTCACTACCTCCCCCGAGCAGTACTCGGATCGTATTTCGGAAGCAAAGCGGGCAATGGGTTGGGCCAGCACGTGAATGGAATCTACGGCCGCCTCATCGCCACACCCATTGGCGACGGATAGCCGCACGGCATAGGTCGTATCACGCATAGCCGGCGGAAAAGAAATGGCCGACGGATTCGTGGCGTTAATCGTGGTATCCAGACCGAAGTCCCATTGAAAAGCCAGGCGTTCTCCTTCGCTGCGGTTGGTGAAATCCACCACCAGCGGACCACACCCCTCGGTAGTAGATGGATCGAAGGCCACCAGTGATGGAGGCTCAAAAATCCGCACCTGCCCGGTGGCGGAGACCACGCATAGGTCAGCGTTGGTTATGGGATGCAGACTGGCTGCCCGCAGTGTAATGTCGAAGGTCCCGGTGCTTTGGTAGGTATGGGCAGGGTTTTCACCGGAAGCGGTATTGCCGTCCCCAAGGGTCCAGGCGAAACGGTCGGCACCTTCGGTTTGGTTGTTCATGGCCACTGCCGCACCAACACATCCGGTAGAATCCGGAGTGAAAGCAGCTACCGGCTCCGCGCTGATGGTTACTTCCAATTCGTCGGAGTTACAGGCGTCTGGCAAATTGGGATTGGTTAAGGTGTATATCTGGGTACCTACGTCCAGTGCCGTCAGATCGACACTTCGTCCGTTGAGAGCCGCTCCCGACCAGATGCCCGTTTGGTCCGGCAGATCAATCGTTGATTGGGTTTCACAGACATATATATCATCACCGGCCCTCACCCCGCTGGCATCGATCAGGGTGAGGGTAATCTCATCTTCACTTTCACAACTCGTGCCCGGGCTGAGAACGTAGGTGAACGTCTCAACGCCTGCGGGCAACGAACCCAGATTCAGGTCAGGGTCTATATCCTGTCCGGAAGCATTGCGCCAGGTACCCCCTGAAGGGCTCGCCTCGAGGGTAAAGGTTCCCTGATTAGAGCAAAGGGTAGTATCCCGAGCGGCCACCGGGACGGTCAGTGCGTCCACGCGCAACACGGAGGTTGTATTTTGGCGACAGCCGGGATCAATGGTGTAGGTAATATCCACGGAATAAAAGCCTTCTCCGCCGGCAGACTGGCTATCGAAAGCGCCGTCGGCCACTCCGGGGCCGGAATAGCTTAACGTGCCACCGCCCGGCGATGAAGTCGGATTCAGTAGCGAACCTAATTGAATAGGGTCATTATCGTTACAGACCAGGACGGTATCGGGAGCAGCGACGGTGGGCAGATCAACCACCTCGATCTCTTTTTGGGCCTGACCCTGACAACCATCCCCACTGCGTTCAAACTCATACCGTACTGTAAAGTTCCCAACTCCCGCTACCTGCGGATCAAAGATTCCCGCGGCCGTATCCGTAATCCCGTCTCCCGACCAGGTACCTCCGCTTTCGCTGGCCTGCAGGGTCAGAGGGTCGCCATCGATACAGATCGCATCATCCTCCCCGATGTCGATTTGTGGTGCTGGTAGAATGGTGATCATGACTTCGTCGCCGGTGGCACAACTGCCACTACCTACCTGGTATTCCAGTACATACGTATCCGGGCTTAAATCGGAAGGATCGAAGGAGTCACCGGTTGGCACACCATCACGTCGCCAGAAGCCTCCCGGGCGGGAAGCGATCAGGTCAATGGATTCAGCTCCTTCACATACCGAAGTATCCGCAGCCGGACTGGTAATGGCTACGGCTTGGGGAGTTATCACCCGGACCGTATCCCGACGTACTTGTTCTCCGCAGGGATTCACCAGCCTTGCTTCAATGGCGTAAGGAGTGGCCGAGGGCATGAGTGCCACCGGAAAATCAGTTGTTGCGTAGGCTTCGCCATTTATGGTATAGGTTGCCTCCTCCAGAAGTGGCTCAGGCGTATACATAAGCTCGTTACAGGCATCCTCTTGCGGGTTTAGTGACAGGGACTGCGCTTCGACCACTTCGAAGGTAAACTCGGCGGTACTCGGATTTTCGCAGGCATTATCCACCTCCAGGGTGACGGTATACATGCCCGGCCCGTTGAAGGTTACCCGAACGGTATCGCCCCTTCGATCCTGGGGGTCGAATCGCACCCCGGTACTCCCACTCCACTGGTAAGAGGAAGCATTGGGCGAGCCGGTAGCCACCAGTCGGGTGCCGGTGAACCCTTGCCCACACAGCACATAACTATCGCCATTACTGCTGGTGATATTGGAATCGGCCAGGGCAACCGCAGTGGCGGGTTCGATCACGTTGAAAGTCTGCTGAAAAGATTGCGAGCCACACAAGTTGGAGGCCGTAAGCGTTACGGGTACCTGTCCGGATTCGGTAAAGGTGATGCCGGGTTCTTCCTCCGTGGAGGTCTGGCTTCCGCCAAAATCCCAGGAGTACGTCATGTCCTCGTCGTTGGAAGGACAGGTTAAGTTTTCCACGGCGATGGCGTTGCCGATGCATGAGGTGGCGCCCAGAAAGAATGGGCGGGGCGGCAATTTGAAGGTTACAATAAGACTATTATTCTCATCACTGCCTGATTCGTAGGAAGCAAAAACCCGGATCTCCCGGCAGAATCCATTCTCGAAATTGCAATTATACTCACATTCGTCAAGCAGCTCGCTTAGTGGATAACGGTGGGTCAATTCCAACGGATCACCCGGCCGGATGGTAACCGGAGCTTCATCCTCCGACCAAAACAAACGCATTTCTGTAAATGTCCGGTTGGGATTGGGCGCAACAGTAACCGTAACAATAGAGTCGGAAACACAGCGAACCTGTTCACCATCGATAACGGCTACCCTGACCGTTTCCGTCTGAGCAGAAACGAGAGCGGGCACCAGCAAAATACTGATGATAAAAAAAGGGAAAAAACGTATATGGGACCACATAGCCTGATTGATAACTGGACTTACCTGAAAGGAACGAAGAATCGGCGGGATTTAGGGTTAGGGTTTCGTTAAATTTAGGAACCGGTGCTAAAGGGGGAATGGGAGAAAGGGGGAATTGGAGAATTGGAGAAAGGGGGAGTTGGAGAAAGGGGGAATCTCTTGATCCATAGCACTAGGGGATCGAGCACGAAATGGCCGACCCTTGTTGACTTCGTCAGCAAGGGTCGGCGAAAAAAGGTGCAATAGGGATTTGGTTGTTTGGGGTTATTTCTGGATTAGCATCGTTTGGGGGTTATTTCTGGATTAGCATTTGCCTGGTGGCTACCGCCTGACCGTCGATCCACAGCGTGTATTGATAGGCGGCGGGTGATAGCTGACCCGTTTGCAGGGTCAATTGCCCTCGTCCGCGTTGATCGATGGCGATCTCCCGAATCAGCTGACCGTTGGAGGCCGTTACCCGCAGGGTGGCCGAGCGAGCTGAGGTGGGAATGGTAAATGGAATGCGGGTGGTCCCCAGGGACGGATTGGGTTCATTCTGACCGAGCTTAGCGTCGGTGAGGATTATCGGCGCTTCCTGCTCGGAGGGCAGCTCCACGTGTTGCACTACGCGTTCAAGGGTTTCTTCCAGATCGGCCAGACGTTGTTCCAGGTCGCGGATGCGATCCTCCTTTTCTTCGATGATCTCCTGCTGTTCCTGGATGGCTTTGATGGCGAGCACGCCGAAGTAATCGTAGGTCAGTGCGTAGTACTCCTTTTCGGTATCTACAAAATCGGGTAATACCTCCTCCACTTCCTGAGCGATAAAACCGAGAGTCTTCTTTTGCTTTTCATCCGCATTAAACGTGTACCAGACGGGGCGCAGATCTTTAACTTCCGACAAAACCGATTCCATGGACTCGATATTAGACTTTAGGCGCCGGTCCGAAAACGCCTGATAGTTGCCAGTACCATCCTCGATCTGAGCTACGCCGGTACCGTCGTTGTTAAACAGGTAGTCGTCGAGGTTATCCACCCAAACGTTCCAGTAAGTGCCATCATTATCTTCCAGGCGAATGCCCGTAGTTATATTATTACTGGCATTTTGCCGAATATGGAAATCTGATGCCGGATTAACTTTGCGAAGACCAATTCGCTCCTCTTCTCCGTCGACGGACAAGAGATTGGTACCACTAGTCCCGTTGTAATAATAAATGTTGAAACGGGCCGGATCACTTACCGACAAATCGCCGCGTGCAGCCAGATCCCAGTAGCTATCGATGTTAAAATTGGAAAATCGCTGTCGGGCAAAATCCGAATTATTGTTTTCCCGGAGATTCAAATGGACTCCACTACCGGAGTTGTGGTTAATGATGAATCGATCTTCGGTCGGTAAGGTATTCAATCCAAGATGGCCCGTATTTGTATTCCCTACTGCCATATTCAAAACATCGTTATTGCTGGTTGGGCTGATCGAAGGAGATAACCGGAGTACCTCGTTGGTCGAATTGTAATTCAGGCTGGCAGTGGCGGATCCGCCGGCTCCCATTTTGATGGCGGCCGTACTATTCGCCCCGGAAGTTATAATCTCCAGATCAGCGGAAAGATTACTGGAATTGCTGATTCGTACATCACCATCTACTTCTAATTTCTTTGCCGGACTATTCGTCCCGATGCCTATGTCACCCTCCTGGGTAAAGGTCATTATCGCATTGGTCGCGTTAATAATATTGGTACCTGAGGCCGTACCGAATGCAATATCCAGATTACCCGTATTACGGGCTCCGAAATGCCAGTATTCATTGGCTGCAAAATTGCCGAACTCATTATTACGCATGAGCAAATGTCCGTAGAAATTCAGCCACCAGTCGTGGGTACCGGCCGTACTCTGGTAATCGATCGATAATTGAGAGACATCATCATTGGTAATGTCCAGGCCATACGGGAGAATGGTCACTTGGGCGGACACACTAAAGGAAATGCATGCTGAAAAGAGTAAAAGTATAAACGTACGTTTCATGAAAATGGGTTTGAGGATACAGGCAAGCATCTGTATCCAGGTTAGAACAATATCATTGTCCAATAATCCTGCCATTTTCAAAAGGAAACATCACCCAATCGGGTGATTTTTGACCTAAACCAGGCTATTTACGTAGGCCAACACCTGCGCGCGCGAGTCCACTTCCATCTTGCCGTACAAGCGACTTAAGTGCGTCTTCACCGTGTTGATCGATACGTAAAGTTCCGATGCGATCTCCTGATTCGACTTTCCGGCAAGTAAAAGCTGAAGTACTTCCCACTCTCGTTTACTGACCGGGTCGAGCAGACTTTCATTGAGTACTTCCCGGCTCAGAGGCTCCGATTCCTGTTGGCGGAAATAATTACTCAGGGCCAATTCCAGGGCCGTATGCAATTCGGCCGGCCGGAAAGGTTTCACCAAATACCCCATAGCAAAGGTTTCCCGCACGGCTTCCAAGGTACTTTGGTCCGATAATGCAGTCAGGAAGACAAACGGCATGGGGTGTTTATCATTGATTTGGTGAGCCAGGTCGATACCCTCCATCGGACGGCTAAGGGTAATATCCAACAGAGCAATGTCGACGGAATGTTTACCCAGCAGGTCCAGCGCATCTTCGCTATCGTAAGCTACCCCGACTACATTGAATCCCACCTCTTCCAGCGATTCCCGAATATCTTCCGCTACAATAGGTTCGTCCTCTACGATCAGAACGGATCGTCCCTTCATGCTACCTGGTTTAATTGATTTGACGGAATATACAGGGATACCCGGGTACCCGCTTCGCTCGCAATTTGGAGTTCGGATTTCAATTTGCTGGCAAAGGTGCGAATTAGCTTCATCCCGAAGCTGTTTCCTTTACCATCGATCTGATCCGTTGGCAGCCCGATGCCATCATCGCTGACTCGCAGGAGAAACGCTCCATCCTCTTTTTGCCGAAAGGCGAGTTCAATACGTCCGGTTTCCTTTTGCCGAAAGGCATACTTAAAGGCATTAGTCAACAGTTCATTGGCAATCAGACCAAGGGGGATCACACTATCTACATCCAGACGTACATCATCGATTCGCAGGTCAATATCTACCTGCTTGCCCTCCTCCGCAAAGCCAGACTGAACCTGCCTGACCAGCTCCGAAAAATATTCCGGCATACGTATCCTGCTCACATCTTCCTGCTGGTACAGGTGCTGGTGGATCAAGGCAATCGACTGAACCCGGTTGCGACTTTCCTGTAGTGCCAGCACCCCCGATTCACCCTGCATCCGGCGTTCCTGTAAGCTCAACAGACTGGAGATTACCTGTAGATTATTTTTTACCCGGTGGTGTATCTCCCGCAACAGGGCTTCCTTCTCATTCAGGGCGTGCTGGATGGTGTTGTATTGTTCCGCTAAAAGCTGGTTCTTGTGCGAGTTAAGGCGAAAAAAGAAAAAGAAAACGCCGGCCAGGGTCAAAACCATTAATAATCCGCCTCCCCACAGCCAACGCTCCCGTTGTACCTTGGCAATTTGCAAATCCTTGATCTGGTTGCTACTCTGCAATAGCGCGATTTCCTGTTCCTTTTGCTCCGTATCGTAGCGGGTGATCAATTCATTCATGGCCTGTTCCCGACGCTCATTGAACAGGGTATCCACTAGCCTGCTTTGTTCATTCTTGGCTTCAAAAGCCCGACGAAAGTCTCCACGATATTGGTAGGCCTCAGCCAAAAGGCCCAGGTTGTTAGCGGTCATAACATTATTGTCGAGCTCGCGACTCCATTGCAGTGACTCCCCTAAATTGGCGGTTGCCAAGGTAAGATTCCCTTCTTCCAGATAGGCTTTACCCAGTGCATTTTTGGCCTGCATCAGGGTATAGGGATCCAGTTCTACGTCCGACAGGGAAAGTGCCCGCTCGCCGTAGGAAATAGATAACTCATTTTCACCCCTCAGGGCATGGATACGCGACAAATTCACCAGGACCATCGCCAGGCGGCTGTTGTACAGGGGACCGTAGGCACTTGCCTTCACCTCGGGTCGCTCGTAGAGGTCCAATGCTTCCTGGTACATGATCAGGGCGGTATCCGGCTTTTCAATCTTTTCATATTGGGTTGCCAGATTCTGGCGAATTAAAGCCTGCCATTCCAGATCATTGGTCTGGTCAAAATACGCTTTTGCCTGACCGAAATAAGTAAGTGCCTGCTGCGGATCATCCGTGACATCGTAGATCGAGCCTATATTGTTATAGATCATCCCCATATCAAACGTGTCGCGGAGCAGCTTAAATCCTTCCAGAGAAGCCAGGTAGTATTCGACCGACCGGTCGTACTGTTCCGCCATGTAGTAGCAGATACCCAGCAATTTTTTGCCATGTGCAATGCGCTCATCATCCCCGGTACTGGCGGCAATAGAATCGAATTGATGGCCGTACTTCAGTGCCTGTGTAATATCATTGTAGGCGGTATAGGCAATCAACTCATTTAACACCTCCATTCGAACGGAATCAGAAGCCGTGGTCTGGTACAGACTCCTGAGTGAATCAATTTGAGCAGCCAAATTGCTACTCAACACTAGCAAAAGAAACAGTAAAGTGTGTGAACGCTTCATCAGCAATGGGTTTAATGTACAAGCTTACTGGTAACTATAATTCAACTCCTCCCCCTATGTTACTGGGGGACAGGTACTTTTACATTCGCTTTTGATCGATAAATAGTTGTCGGGGAGAGTTGACTGAAACCCACTCAGGTCTTCAGTCAATTAAATATACACAGTAGTGCGGGAAATCGGAGCGTGGAGATCGGAAATCGGCCTCCGATACTAAAGGCTTACCCCCGTAAGGGTTGCGGCGGCCATGGAAATCGGATAGCGGAAGTTGAAAGTCGGATAAGTCACCTGCTTTTAGACAACAGAATCTTACACCTCTTTTTGCACGACAGGAAGTAGCTCTATAATGTCACCATCGATCAGGTCATAGTGGAACTGAACTAGATCTCTCTTTTCTTCAGCCGTTTTCCCGTGGAAGGCATCTTCACTAAGGTCCGTTTCTGCCCTTTTTAAATTCCTGTCCAGCTTCTTAAAATAGTGTTGCTCCTCCTTTGTCAAAGGTTCACCCTTTACCAGATACTGGTCGAAAAAGTCTGCAAGGTCTTTAACAGACATTCTAAGAGTCTCGACTTCCATTTCATCCAGCCTTGTTCCGTCAAAAACTCGTCGATAACCTCTCAGTTTGTCTACAATTCCATTTCGGTTCATGATTTGTAAATTTGGTTTTCGCCAATATATCGAATTGACATCATAAGGGAAGAATCTGAACCCCCAACCACATAGTGGAGGGGGGAAGGTGGTTTTCAGGTCTTTATTTTAAAGTAAGAGGAGGCTTTTCAGGAAGTGGTATAGAATTGGACTAAAACAGGACGTTTTGAAGGCATTCCGGGATAAATCGACAACAAACCGACAACAATACTAACCGACAAACACACTATTAGCTGAAAATCAAATATTTACAAAAAAAGGTTGTGGCCTCGCCGGGACTCGAACCCGGATCTAGCGTTTAGGAAACGCCTATTCTATCCCTTGAACTACGAGGCCATGCGGGGGAGCAAAAGTACCGTCTTTTCCCTTATTCTAAAAATCACCATTTGCGCAGGAACCAAATGTATCCGCCAAGCAAGGCCAATACTCCGTAACCGAAGCTCGTCCAAACGCCCGCGTATACACCTAACCAGGTGGGTTGCGCCGGGCTGCTCCAATCGCGTACATATTCCAGAGGGGGTGCATAGGGTAATAACCAAAGGTAGTTCCAATCCCCGTTTTGCAACAGTAAGGTTACCACAAATCCCAATATACCGATGGTCAGAGGCACAATAAAACGCGAAAAAGCCAGACTCAACCAATGATGCACACTTAGAATACCCAAAACGCTGGCGATGGTCAGGCCGATCAACTGAAATACTTCCGACCAGTCCGGTTTTTGCCGTAAGGCTGCAAAGTCATCCAGCAACCAGCCCAACGCGAACCCCGTCCCCAGTATGCCCAATACAAAAAGTACGTGCGCAACTACGAATAATTGCAGCATAAAGATCCACTTACTCAGGTATAATCCACCGGGAGATACCGGGCAGGTCCGCAATAATTCCCAGTGCCCGTGCCGGTGCTCCAGATCGTGGACCAGACTGCATAAAATAATGACAAATAGAGGCAACATCATGGTCGAAATACCCTGATAATGCACCCCCAGATAACCGGACCAGGTCAGGCCTTCGCGGTGTTCCACTACCGTGACTCCGGCGAACAGCAGCACGTTAAAAATAGTACCCAAACCGGCCAGCCACAGGGCCATAGAGCCTTTGGCTTTTTGCCATTCGGCTACGATGCTCGAATACATCATTTGGTTTTGGTTAGGGATAAGAAAATATCTTCCAGGTGTGGTCGGCGGATCTGTACCTCGTACACTTCGATCTCCGCTGCACGCAACACATCGGTTATACGGGAGGTATCTCTGGGGGATTTCACCTCTACCTTCAGGTGGTCATTAGATAACACTGAAACTTCCCAAAACTGTTCACGTAGTACGGTAGCCGCTTTAGCGGGTTCCGAACAACTCAGCACAACCGATAAACCGTGTTGTTTGCGGGCCAAAAGTTCCTCCCGACTCCCCTGAAACAATAATTCCCCCTCATGAAGCACCCCGAAATGCGTGCATAGCCCCTCCAACTCACTTAACTGGTGACTGGAGATCAGGATTGTCCTTCCCTGCTTATGCCATCGTTGAATGAGCGAACGTACCAGAGCAATACCACCGGGATCCAGTCCGTTAGCAGGCTCGTCGAGTACGTACATATCCGGCTCCCCCAGGGTGGCATGTGCCAGGGCCAGGCGTTGTTTTTGCCCGGTCGACAAATGACGAACTTTTCGATCCGCTACCGCATCTAGCTGGAGGGATTGCAAGGCCCGGTCGATGCGAACGGCTGGCAGCTGACGATACGTCGCCATCACGCCCAGGTAGGATCTAACCGACAAATGGGGATAAGCCCGCGGATGTTCCAGGACCAGCCCTACCCGCTCATACACCAGTGGACGGGTCTGCTTCAGCGACTGTCCGAACAATAGCACCGAACCACTCTGGGGTTGGTGCAACCCCAGCACTAAACGCATGAGGGTGGACTTACCGGCGCCATTTTCTCCCAGTAAGCCGTATACACTTCCCTCCGGTACTTTAAGGTTCAGATCACGGGCAATCACGGGGCCCCTGCGAAACCCAAAATGAAGCGACTCGGTATGGATTACGTACTGCATAGCTGAAAAATACAAAATCCGTAAGAGCAGATGTATTCTTACTGCCTTTTGGTTGGAGCCCTGGCAGCCACCGTATCTTTAATTTGTCTGGTTTGACGGTTAAGACTCAACACGGACCCCGACCAGACGTTCCATGAAGGGTAAAAGGAGGCCAGGCCCTTCATCTCAAAGAAAAAATGCATTTTCGTTTCCGGTCTGGCCATTAATTTAATCCATGAGCAAACGCCGCACTGCACTTCGACGTACTATTCGCTTTATGAGCTTCCTGTTGGGGGGTGTGGTATTGCTGTTGGTGTTGCTCTACGGACTGCTAAACATTCCCCGGTTTCAACAATTCCTGGTCGATGAGGCTACCGGATATCTGGAATCCAAGCTGGAAACAGAGGTACACATTGATCGTGCCCGCCTTCGGCCTCTCCGGTCCCTGCGTCTCGAAGGCGTTTTTGTGGGCGGTCACCTGGAAAACGATACCTTATTGTATACCCGGCACCTGGACGCCCGCTTTTCACTTGCCGGTTTGTGGCAGAAACGATTCTACGTCGATGGCCTCGACCTGTATGGAGTTCATCTGGAGGCTACTGAGCCACACATGACCATGTTACGAGAAGCCTTTGCTGGACCGCCAAAGACCGGGAAAAAACCTGCCAATCCCCTGGCCTGGGAGGTCGTAGTCGATCCGGCCCGCATTAATATCGGAGAGATAGATATGCGGCTGGAGCAGGGCAACCTGGCCTTACAAGCCTCCCTGGATCAAATGGAAGCTAGAATGTCCGAATCATACCTGCTCCGCCAGGACATTTTCCTGCCTGACATCCTGATCAAAGGAGTTCACGTCCAATTAGATCAATCACCCTCCGCATCGCCCCCTTCCCCGACCGATACTACAGCAACTGCTGGCCCGGCCTCTTCCCTGCGCGTTCGCATTGGTGATCTGCTGGTGGAGGATGCCACGTTTAATCTTAACCAAAACCAACAGATCCTGTCAAGTGGTCTTGGTGGGGCTTCCGCCAAAAATGTCCTGGTGCGACTTACCGATGAGGGTATCTTCACATCCGTACATACGGTTGATTTGGAGGAAGGCCAATTCAGACTCGACCGCAAAAACAAAGCCGTTACGGATGGTTTTGATCCAAATCACCTGCGGATAGATCAGCTGGCGGGGACCCTCGACTCTGTACGGTTTGATACGGGAAATGCAGCTGCTTCAATTTCGCACCTCAATGCTTATTTGGGGGACGACATGCCCCTTCGCGATCTGCAGGGGCAAGTGCTATTCCAGGACAACCAGGTCGCGGTAACCGGGCTTTCGCTGGAAACGGATCGTTCTGAGATACGTATTCCGTCAGCCGATATTGAGCTCACCAACACAGCCGGGGCTTTGGGACTGAATGTTGAGGTAGCCAGGAGTCGGGTTCACGCACGTGATGCAGGCTTTTTCGCACCAGCTCTGCGCGAACAATATTGGTTCCGGGCGAATCGCGATTCTACACTGGTATTGCAGGCCCAAACCAGAGGCACACTCGGCAACCTGCAAATACCCCGATTGCGAGTCAATGGTTGGGGTTTACAATTCCGAAGTCAGGGTCGCATTACCGGACTACCTGACCCTGTGGAGACCCGATTGGATATGCGCATTCTGGGATTAGAGGCGTCGGATCGGGCGATACAAGCCTTTATCCCGGAAGGAAGTCTTCCCGCCGGGATCACCCTCCCACCCTTCACCCAGATAAACGGGCAGGTTACCGGCCTCCTCAATGACCTCCAGGCTGATATAGACCTACGTACTTCGCGCCCGGAAATGCCCATGGCTACGCTATTGAAAGCCCGGGCGGGGGTGGCCCATACGCTGGACTCCTCCCCCTGGGAGATTGAGGTACAAATTGATTCCATGTGGTCCAACCGGTCTGACCTACGGGCCTTCACTCCTGATTCCGTTTTGCCGGCAGGCATCGAATACCCGGAACAGGTGTTACTGACCGGATCACTGTACCTTTCCCCCAGGCAGCTCGATCCGGATCTGAACCTATCCCTGGTTCAGCGTGGGATATCGGTCCCCGTATCCGTTGGCGGGTCGATAGCAGGCTACAGTCAGCCCGAGCAAATGGAAGCTGACCTGACCGTAGAAACCGGTGGGGCATCCGGCCGGCAACTACAGGAACTTCTGCCGATGATCGCTTTGCCGGATTCGTTCCGAATGCCGGATCTTCGCTCCGCTAATCTGACGTTCGCTGGTAATGCCGAGGTTTTCGAATCATCCGGACGTGTGCGTACCTCCGTCGGAACGGTTAGCCTGGAAGCTGATCAGAGTGATTCTACACTTACTGCCATGGTACGCAGTGACTCCATCCGGGTCGACCGGGTGGTGCCGCGCAGTTGGGTGCAAAATCTGCCGGGAGAGGGCTTAGTACCCTGGCGTCTGTACGGGGAGGCCGATCTGCCTCCCGGCACTAGTAATGGTAAGTCTGCCGGAAGCTTTGCCCTGCGGATCAGCGCCGCCAACACCTACGGTTGGGGGCAGGGCCTTTGGGTACGCGGCCGGCTTGAGCCCGACCTGATCACCGCCAACCTGCAACTGGATGAACGGGAAGCCCAGATTAGCGGAAATCTTCGCTATCAGACCTCCGACACCCTGCCCTATCTGTATTCACGGCTAGACATCCGCCGACTCGACTTTCAGCGATTGCGTTTAAGCCGTAAGCGTTTCACGATGGCTTCGGAACTTACAGGACGTGTAAGGGGATTCGACCCAGCCAACCTGGATGGGGAATTAGCTATCCGGGATACACGCGTACGCTTCGATTCAACCTACGATGTAGTGGACAGCCTCCTGGTCGATGTGCGCCTGGACTCTTTAGATAATAACCTTTCCATACGGTCTGATCTGCTGGTTGGAAATCTTTCGGGGAGTTTTGACCTGACCAACATTTCAGAACGAATTCGCGAACATCTTAGTGATCATCTGGAGGGCAGTAACCCAATGAGTGTCAGATTGGCCAGAGGTACCGACGCCTATTTCAATTATGAGCTCCGGGTTTTTGAGACCCAATTGCTCACCTCCGGCATTATACCCGGGTTACGTGCCATGCGGCCCCTCTTTATTCAGGGTAGCTTCAATGATAAAGAGCAGACGCTCACCACCCGGATGCGGGTGCCCTTCCTCGATTACGGTCCGGTGCGGATCGATAGTCTGACTACAAATCTGAATTCCGGACCGCTCAATTTAAACTACCGGCTGCACTGGAACCAGGTTACAGTTTCGGATCAGTTCGACATCAATGATCTGACACTGGAAGGCCAATTATTTGGCGGGTTGATCCGCAACCGTCTTCTCCAAAGGGACCTCAGTGGTAAACGCCGGTTTGAGATCCAGGCTTTTATCGGCCCCGGCGATTCCACGGTACAGGTGGCTCTGAGTCCCAATCTGTGGCTGAACTACCAGAAGTGGACCCTGCCCGATAACAACCTCGTCACCGTTCGGCCGGATCGAATAGACGTTAAGAACTGGCGGCTTACGTACCGCGACCAAATGGTGGAACTGACCAGTAGCGAGGCGTTCAGCGATGCACTGGAGATCAACTTCAACAACTTCCGGCTGGAAAACATTTCCAGTCTGGTGGAATACGAGGGCGAGCTTCTGGCCGGTTTTTTAAACGGACAGGTCTTCCTTCACCATATCCGGGAAAGCCTGGAGGTTGAATCGACCCTTTTCGCGGATGACCTGACCGTATTGAATGCGCCCATGGGAGATCTGGACGCACGGCTCCGTGGCGGCATCAAGGAAAATGCCCGGATCAGAGCCAACTTAGAAGGTGCCGGCAACAGCATGTCGATCAATGGCCAATACAATTTGGCTACGGATGGTGCACTCGATGTAAAAGCGGATATCCGGGAATTAAACCTCGCAAGCGTTCAGCCATTCACCCAGGGAAGTATTCAGGATATGACCGGTTCTGCGTCCGGGGAATTTCAGGTATCCGGAAAAGCCGCTAATCCGGATATCAGCGGTAGTCTGGCTATCCAGGAAGCACGCCTGGTGCCGGCAATCAATCAGGTTCCCTACACCGTTAGCGGATCCCGGATTGATTTTACCGAAAGGGGTATACAATTCTCGGATTGGAAACTGGAAGACCCCAACGGCAGCGTAGCTAACCTGACCGGAAGTATACCCACCACCAACTACCGCGAGTTCAGCTTTAACCTCAATCTTTCGGCAACTGACTTTTTAGCCCTGCGGACAACACGAGCCGACAATGATCTTTACTACGGTACCATGCGGGTCAATGCCTCCGCCAGTTTACGCGGATCAGTTTTTCAACCCATTATCCGGGCACAGGTAAGCAACCGGGCAAACTCCAGTATTACGTATGTTCTTCCCGCAGGCAGCTCCCGCCAGATCGACAGTGGAAAGGATGTCGTTGATTTTGTGGACCTGGAGGCCCGCAACGAACCGGGGCTGGACCCCTCGGTGGATGAAGAGGAAGCGAACCGGCAACGATTCGGATACGACCTTGAACTCAACCTCGAAATCACCGATGGGCTGCAAGCCAGTGTGATCATGGATGAAATTACCGGTGATAAGTTCGTGGGAAGAGCCAGTGGAAATCTGGCCCTGCGAATCAATTCGGGCGGCACCCTGGAGATGAGCGGGCGTATGGACATAAGCGAGGGTGTTTACAACTTCACCTATTCAGAGGTGATCAAGCGTACCTTCAGCCTGGGTGATAATTCCTATATCCAGTTTACCGGTGATCCCTACGACCCTTCGTTGAGTCTCAAAACCCAGTATCGTACGCAGGCTTCCTTACTACCTCTGATCATGCTCACCGGTGGTAGTCAAAATGGAGACACAGATCCGGGATCGGCCAACTTTTTAGTTGAAATTCTGGTGGGTGGCACCCTCAAGGATATAGAGTTACAAACCGACATCCGTTTGGATGGAAGTTCCAACAGCCAGGCCTCCAGTGCATTGGCACAATTGCGTACCGATCCATCTCAATTGAACACCCAGGCATTCAGCCTGATCCTGTTTAATGGGTATATGGCTCAGGGCGCCCAACCGAGTGGTCCGCTGGTCGACTTTGACATTCAATCCGGACTCAATGATTTCATTACCAACCAGTTGAATCAGCTGGCAAATAACTACATCAGTTTCGTGGAGCTCAACTTTGGCATTGAATCCAATGGTCAGGGGGATGCTCTTTTTGAAGACACTAATTTCAGGGTTAGCTTACGCAAAAAATTCCTGAACGACAGGCTCCAGATCAGCATCGACGGAGTAGCCACTACCAGAGAAGACCCCAATTCCAATGCACAGGCTTTTCTCGACAATCTGAGTGTAACCTATTTACTCACGCCGGATGGCGTATTGAAGATCAAAGTGTACAACCGGCGGGATGAGGATGACTTTGCGGGAGGTAATACTATGCGGCTGGGTGGGGCCCTGGTCTTTTCGAAGGATTTTGATGAGATACGCCTATTCACTAATACAAAACGTGAATCACCTGATGAATAGACGGATTCGATCATATTTGATATTTCTACTTTGGGTATCGCTGGTGGCTCTTTCCTCTTGTTCAACCACTAAGACACTGGGGCCCGATGAACGCCTATATACCGGGGCCAGTTACCATATTCACCCCGACAGCAATCTCTATACCGGTGAAGGCAAATTAGAGCAGTCCATGGCCAGCGTCCAATTACAACGACCCAATCGGAAAACCCTGGGATTACCAGTCCGACTCTGGCTGTACAATCTTTTTGCTACCGATAAAGAAAAGGGCCTGTGGCACACCCTCCAAAACAGCCTGGGCCAGGCACCCGTCGTATTTGATTCGGTATCGGTGGAACAGAACACGAGCCGGATGACACAACAGCTGTTCAATGAGGGATACTTCAATTCTTTCGTCGAAGCCGACATCAAGCAGAAAAAACGCAAAGCATCTATCGAGTACGATGTGCAATTAGGCGTTCCCTACCGCATTGATTCCATTACCTATAATCTGCCTTCTAATACCCTGTCCAGAATTGCCCAGGCCCCGGGTAAACAACGCCTGGTACGACTGGGGAAGCCCTATCGGCTGAGCGACCTGCGCCAGGAAAATCAGCGGATCGCCAACGAAATGAGGGATGAGGGCTATTACTTTTTTCAGAGCAAATACCTGGTCTGGAAAGCCGATACCATCAACCGCTCCAGCCATCAGGTTTGGCTACAACTTGAATTGGCACCCGACCTGCCCGAACGCGCTCTGAGCCTCCAGCGGATTGGCCGGATCCGTCTGTACGCCGATTACGAACAGCAACCAGCCTCCGTACTCGACACCATGCAGTACGAAGACGTACAGATCATTTACGAAGACCTGGAGGTTGCACCGAAGGTACTCAGGAACAGCATTTTATTGCGTCTTACTGACCGGTACTCCCCGAATCGACGCCAGAATACCCTTTCCCGGCTATCCCAAATCAGCTTTTATCGGTTCGTTAATATGCGGTTTGACCAACTGGTCGGTTTAGACTCACTACTCGACATGGATATTTATCTGACTCCCCGGGCCCGTCAGACCATTGAGGGGTCGGTAGGTCTTACCTATAAGCCAGCGGCATTCTGGGGGCCGGAGTTTTCGGTGACCTATATTAACCGAAATCTATTGGGTGGAGCGGAAGAGCTGCGCTTATCCGGTTCGGGTACCTTCAACATCCCACTACCGAATGCCTCACAAAATCAAAACTTTCGTGAGACCGATTTTGAAGGTCAGTTGCGGTTGCCGGGGCTGCTCATTCCATTTACTCCCGACATTCTTCGGGCCCGGTTACGGCAGGCAAGTACAACGTTCAGTGCAAGGCTGGAAGGTGAACGGGTTAACGTTCCGCTTGCGAATGCTGCTGCCCAGATCGATGAACTTGGTCTGGATGATCTGCAACGAGCCCTCGGTCAGGACAGTAGTTTTACCTCCATTCTTAATTTCCAGCAATACGAAGGAGGCTGGTCGTATACCTGGCAACGCCAGGCCACCATCTTCAACACCTTCGAACCGGTCAACTTCAGTTACCAGACTACCCGTTTCCGGGATCCCCAGTTGAAGCAGCTACTCGAATTCGTCTTTCAGGAACTGGAACAGGAGAATTACCTGCTTCAACTGGAGAACATTCTCACCGTCCAGCCCAATTTCACCTTTCGCTACGACAGTCGTCTGAAGAATACCAATATCCACGAAATTTCCTACGAGGGTATAATCGGTTATGGTTTCAGTTGGCTTTTTCCGGAAGGGGAAAACACCGTTGATCAGATTCATAACCGCTTCGTCCGCATGGAGCACGATGTGCGTTATTACTGGGCCCTTTCGAACCGGAACCAGTTGGCTGCACGCCTGGGGGTACAGACCATTTTACCGGAGCGAAATAACATTGCCCTTCCTATTCTTGACTACTATCGGATCGCTGGTCCCAATAGTTTGCGTGGTTTTCGGCCGCGGGGTGTAGGGCCCGGCACCTTTGATCCCAACAACCGGGAGTCGCTCGGTCTTCTTTCCGGGCAGGGTGAACTGCTGCTGGAGGGCAGTCTTGAATTGCGTTTGGGGATTTCCGACGTTATTGAGTTGGCCGCTTTTGCCGACGCCGGTAACGTTTGGCTGGTCACTGACCTTATTGCTAATGAACAGACCCGTTTCCCGGGCCTCGATTTCTGGGACGAACTGGCCGTTGATTGCGGATTGGGTTTACGACTGGATTTCAATTACCTTTTGCTCCGGCTCGACTTTGCGTTTCCACTTACCAAACCCTGGTTACCGGAAGGTGAACGTTGGGTCGGCGATAAAATACAATTAGGAGGTGCTGCCTGGCGCCGGGATAATCTGGTATTCAACCTCGCTTTTGGGTATCCTTTTTAGGAAATTTGCATATGGACAATAAAGAGGCACTAACCGCTCGCAAGAATGTCCGGGTCCAGACTATCGTGCTCGGCCTCGGAGCGCTGTTAATGCTGGCCAAATTCGGTGCCTGGTATATCACCAGATCCAATGCTGTATTATCCGATGCACTCGAAAGCATCATCAACATCACAGCCGGAACCTTTGCCCTATTCAGCCTGTGGTTTGCGGCCCGTCCCCGTGATCAGTCACACCCCTACGGTCATGGTAAAGTAGAATACCTGGCTGCCGGGTTTGAAGGTGCCCTGATCTTGATATCCGCCCTGGCCATCATCGCAAAAGCAAGCTACAACTTTTGGCATCCGCCCGTTTTATCTCAATTGTCAACCGGCATGCTCATCACGGCCATTGCGGGTATTGTCAACTTTGGTTTGGGAAGGTGGCTGATTCGCTGTGGTCGTCAGTCAAAATCATTGATCATGATAGCTGACGGACAGCACCTCCAATCGGACGGCTGGACATCCCTGGGCCTGATCATAGGGTTAAGCCTGGTGCAAATGACCAGCCAGGTATGGATCGATGGAGTGACCGCCATCATCTTTGCCGCCATAATAATGGTCACAGGGTACCGGCTGGTACGCAGGTCAATCGGGGGGATCATGGATGAATCCGATCACCAATTGGTTGACCAGGTGGTTCGCATTCTCGCAGTCAACCGCCGACCCAACTGGATTGACCTGCACAATTTGCGGGTCATTAAATACGGGATCATCCTGCATTTGGACGCCCACATGACCATTCCGTGGTATTTAAATGCCCGGGAAGCTCACGACGAGATGGATGCGGTGGAGAAGCTGGTACATCAGGAGTTGGGCAACCAGGTGGAAGTATTCATCCATCAGGATCCCTGTAAACCTTATTCTTGTGCCATATGCCAGAAAATGGATTGCCCGGTCAGGGAAGAACCGTTCGAACGTTCTATCCGCTGGTCACTTTTTAATTTAATGCGGGACGAGGCACACCACGCCGGCATGAAGTCCTTTCAGGACTCTTCGTCTTCAGCAAAAAGCTGATCGAGATCCTGTTGGGTAGTTCTCAGCTTTTGGCGGCAAAACCGAATGAGCTCGGCAGCCCTTTTAGTTTTTTCGCTTAGTTCGTCGATCGGTACGGATTCTTCCTGAAGCTGATCAATTATTGTTTGCAATTCGCGACTTGCTTCCTCGTAATTCACGGTTGGGTACTTTTTCGGACCATTAATTAATCGTGAG
>CAYFGK010000053.1:0-43023 GCA_964342305.1 uncultured Saprospiraceae bacterium
CTAACTCCCTCCCTTTGAAAAAGGGAGGGAGGATAATTTTCGTTTATCGGAGACGGGACTAGAAAAAATAGCTAACAACCTTCGAAAGAACTCCCCCTTCCCTTCTTCAAAGGGAAGGGGGGCGGGGGGATGGGTTTTAAAACTTAAAGTTTCGTACAGTCCCAAAGATGAACGAACGATTCGTTTGCGATCAAGATCCGGCAACGCCTGCGCCCGAACGGGCTTCAGCGGCCGCAGGTGGATCTTGAAGCGAGAGAACCGCGAAGCGGATAGAGCCAGAGGGTGGGTTTTCAAAAAACATCGTATTTTATCCTAAACCTTCAGAACCATGAAACACATCCTTCTTACCCTTACCCTGGCACTGCTCAGTATTGTTTTTGGCGAAAGCCAAACCATTGAATCCAAGCCCTATCAACTGAAGCAGGCAAAAAAGATTTCTAATCAGACGCTGGAGCTTCTGCAAAAGCACGAGTGGCATGTACAAATCCGTGAAATGCGCAAACAACATGAAACCACGGAAATTGAAAATCCACATGCGGGGGAGTTCATTTCTTTTAGCGAAAGCGGAAGTATACTAAAAGCAGAGCAGATCATTGGCTACTGGCAGACTTCGGATAAGCGATTGATTCGAATTCTACCTGCTGAAGGAGAAACCATGCTGGATTACTTTGAACACTTTCGTGGCTATTTTAGCCTGGAAGAAATGGAGGATGATAAGCTGGCCTTCCACCGTCCGCTCGACCATGAAGGACAGACCTTTATAAGATATACGCTAAAAAAGGCACAGGATATGGCTCGTTATGTTCCCAAATCTGCAAATAATGCGAAGCCTTCGCAGATCGAGATCAGCATGGAGAACCCCCGGGAAGATATTGAGCATGCCCTGAAATCAGCCTATTTCATGCGTGGTAAACGGCTTCCATCTAATCTTTCCCAATTGTCTAAAGAGGAACTTTTTGAGCTATACCAGGCGTTATTCCGGTAGTCTATGATCTCACAGAAAAGCATACAGGAAGTACTCGATACCGCCAAGGTGGAAGACGTGGTGCAGGACTACGTGAGTCTGAAGCGTCGCGGCTCCAACCTGATCGGGCTGTGCCCGTTTCACAACGAAAAGACGCCCTCGTTTTCGGTGAGCCCCAGCAAGAATATCTACAAATGCTTTGGCTGCGGCGAGGGTGGGGGAGCCGTACAATTCCTGATGGCCCACGACCATATGTCGTTCCCCGACGCCATCCGGCAACTGGCCAAGCGCTACGGCATCGAACTCGACGAGACCAAGCCCAGTGCGGAGCAGATCCAGGAGCAACAGCGGCAGGACAGCCTCTTCATCGTGAACCAATTCGCACTCGATTATTACCAGGATCAACTCTTTAATACGGATCGGGGTAAGAGCGTGGGGCTTTCTTACTTCAAAAACCGTGGCTTCACGGAGGAGACGATCCGGAAGTTCGGGCTGGGCTATGCGCCTCCCGGCAAGGATGTATTCGTGCAGGAGGCTCTGAAAAAAGGCTACGATAAAGACCTTTTGCGGGAGCTGGGGCTCATGTCGAAATACGACAGTGACTTCTTTCGCGACCGGGTGATGTTCACCATCCGGAATTTGTCGGGCAAGGTGATCGCCTTCGCCGGACGCATCATGCAGAAAGACGCGAAGGCACCGAAATACATCAACTCCCCGGAAACCGAGATCTACCACAAAAGCGACGTGCTCTATGGGGCGCATTTTGCGAAAGCGCCTATCCGCAAGGCGGACGAATGCATCCTGGTGGAGGGCTATACTGATGTGATCTCCCTGCACCAGGCGGGCATCGAGAACGTGGTGGCCTCCTCGGGTACCTCGCTCACTCAGGGGCAAATTCGCCTGATCAAGCGCAATACGCAGAACATCAAGATCCTCTACGACGGGGATGCAGCCGGCATCAAAGCCGCCCTGCGCGGACTGGACCTGGTGCTGGAGCAGGACATGAACGTAAAGGTGGTGCTGCTGCCGGAAGGGGAGGACCCCGATTCCTACCTGCAATCGGTGGGGGCCAAGGCCTTCAAGGAATACATTAACCAACAGGCACGGGACTTTATCCTCTTCAAGACCGAGTTGCTGCTCAACGATGCCGAGCGCGACCCCATCAAGCGCAGCGAGCACATTCAGGATATCATGGCCAGTGTGGCCCGCATCCCCGATCCCGTGAAGCGGTCGGTCTACGTGCGCGAGCTATCGCGCCTTACTGAGATGGACGAGCAGGTGATCACCAACGGCATCAATAAGATACTGGGCCAACAGCTGCGTCAGCGTCAGCGCGAGCAGGAACGCGAGAAGATGCGCAAGG
This sequence comes from uncultured Saprospiraceae bacterium, assembly GCA_964342305.1. GTDB lineage: Bacteria > Bacteroidota > Bacteroidia > Chitinophagales > Saprospiraceae > DT-110. Next base: position 2,328 of record CAYFGK010000053.1, read on the forward strand.
CCCGCGAGCAACAGCAGGAAGCTCCCTTCCCCACGGTCGGAGATGAGCCGGCCCGGGCGCCGGTGGCGGAGGAGCCACCCACTACCGAATCGGCCAAGAGTAAGGATGTGTACCAGGAAAAGGAGGTGATCCGCATTTTGATCGAGAGTGGAAGTGAGTGGTACATTGAGGAGGAACAACAGAGTGTGGCGAGCTTCATTCTCGCCAATATCGAGGACGTGCTGGATGATTTTCAGCACGAAACCTACCAGTCGATTGCCCGGGAATATCTGGAGCGCCTTACGGCAAAAGAGCCCACTACTACCCAGTACTGGCTCAATCATCCGCAATACGCCAAACTGGCCACCGATCTGATCTCTTTCCCGCACGACTACAGCGAGAATTGGGGAAAGCGCTGGGACGTTTTCCTCAATCAGAAAGACCCCGACCAGAACTACCGCAAGGACTCGGAGATGGCCGTAAAGCGCCTGAAGATGAAAAAGATCAAGCGTAAGATGGAGGAGGTCCGTACCCTGATCAAGGACCTGTCGGTGAAAAACGACGAGGCCGTACTCGACTATATGCAGTTATTCCAGCATTTGAAGCAGATGCACGACGATATTGCGGGGGAGTTTGGGAGTGTGGTGCTTTAGGAGACTGAAGGGACCATAAGGGAACGGAGAGACTGGAGGGAGATTTGCCCTTGGTATCTTCGGTTTTGCTAGTGCTTCGAATTGCTCTTATTGCGTAGGGCGTCGAGCGTAGCCCTCCTTCGTCCTTACGGACTCCGGCGGGCGGGGAGCGTCGGGCATAGTTTCCCAAAACGGTTACATTCCCAAAGGTTGATACAAAATGTATGATAACCTTGGTCCAGGGATTTATTCTAAATCTCAACCTTCTCAGCCCGCCGAAACAAAGTGGAGGAGGGAACCTTTGCTCTTAAAGAATTGCTTTTCAATGTTTTACAAAAATGTAGTCAAAAGACCGTCGTCCGTCAGGTTCACTGATTTTGAATTACAGATTTAGAGTCATTCAATATTCATAATCCAACAATAACCTAAACCCAACTATGAAATCACTATCCATTCTCAGTCTTCTTTTTCTGCTGCCACACCTGGGCGAGAGTGCAGTTCCCGATACCATTCCGCTCCACCAATACCTGTTTTCCGAAGAGATACTGGAACAAACCCGTAGTGGCGAATTACGCGGTGTTCAACCGGCCACCCAGTATTCGTTTATCGGAGAACACCGGCAAGCACTGGAATTTCCCAGTGAGGTGGATCTGGATTGGGGTTTTGATACCCTGACCCAGGCCGATCGCGATTATTATCGGACGTTTGCTCCGCGCAATGCGGTGCAAGCCATACTCGAACGATCTAAGGAGGAACAAGTAGTCATACTGAACGAGGCACACGATAAGGTCCATCACCGAACATTCGCCCGCCAGTTGTTGCAGGGATTGTATGATAACGGATACCGGCTGTTTGGTTTGGAAGCATTGACTAATTGTCAGGTACAGACTTGGACCGAGTGCGATTCTACCCTGATGCAGCGTGGGTTTCCGGTACGGTCACCCTTGAGCGGACCTTACGTATCCGAACCACAGATGGGACATTTGATCCGGGATGCGATAGCGATTGGCTTTACCGTTTTTTCGTATGAGCAAACCGGTAGAGACCGCGATTTAAATCAGGCCAAAAACATACAGCGGATGCTGGATAAGCATCCGGGTGAGAAGGCCTTTATTTTATGTGGTTGGTTCCATCTGTTGGAGCAACCCAATCATGGTCGGACCTGGATGGCTCAGTATCTACGGGAATTGACCGGGATCGATCCCTTTACGATATACCAAGACATCTTGACTGAGCGGCATTCTTCGCCCGAAAGCCCCTTCATGGAGATAATGCACTTTGAGGAACCGACCGTATTTCTCAACCAAGCAGGTAAGTGGTATAACGGCCACCCGGATAACGAGCGCTTCGACGCCCTGATCTACCATCCCCGCGCCAAGTACCGCTACAATCGTCCCGACTGGCTCTGGCAAAATACGGACCGACAGTTCGTGCCTATTGCCGGTCTTGGGGACGAGTATCCTTATTTGATTAAGGCCTTTATCAAAGGAGAAGGGATTGAAGGTGTTCCTGCTGATATTATCGAGGTCGCTTTCGCTAATGACCCGGCGGTTCTTATTTTGTCCCCGGGCACCTATACATTGCAGATCGACAGTAAGGATGGTAAGGATTTGGAACGGGTATTGGTTGTTCAGGAATAGCCGTAGAAGGAGTGGGTCGGTTTTTTGCCCTTGGTATGTTCGGTTTTTGCTAGTGCTTCGAATTGCTCCTATTGCTTAGGGCGTCGGGCGGGGAGCGTCGGGCATAGTTTCCAAAAACGGTTACCTTCCTAAAGGTTGATACTAAATGTATAGTAACCTTGGTCCAGGGTTCAAGGTCCAGGGTCCACGGTTCATGGTCCAAGGATTTATTCTAAATCTCAACCTCAATCTCAATATTCGCCCTTAAAGAATTGATTTTTAATGTTTTGTAAAAATGTAGTTGAAAGAGCGTCGTCCCGAGGGCTCACCGATTTTGGATCTCGGATATTAGGATCATCCAACATCCAAAATCACTAATACGAGCGAATCGGCTAACCCAACCCATATGTCCATCGACGTCAAAACATATACAGGCACCAACGCTTTACCCTACCTCTCCGATCTGGCTCGCCTGCGGATTGAGGTGTTCCGGGAGTTCCCTTATCTATACGACGGCTCGGTAGCTTCCGAAGAGGAATACCTGACGACCTTCTCCGGTTCGGAGGAAAGCATCTTTGTAGTTGCCTTTGCGGATGGTAAGGTAGTTGGTGTATCGACCGGTATTCCCATGCGGGAACAGCCATTTGAAGTGCGTCAGCCCTGGGAAGCCGGTGGGTACAACATCGAAGAGATCTACTACTTCAGTGAATCGGTCCTGCTTCCATCCTTTCGCGGTCAGGGCGTTGGCATCCGGTTCTTCAAAGAACGGGAACATTTTGCCCGGCGATCCGGGTACAAAATGGCGGTTTTCTGCAGCGTTGTTCGTCGGGAAGGTCACCCCTTGCAGCCTGAGCCCTATTATCCGCTGGATTCCTTTTGGCGAAAGCGCAGATACCTTCCCAAAGAAGGCTACCAGTGCACCATGACATGGAAACAGATCGATACCAAGGAGGAGGTAGAAAATACCCTGCAGTTCTGGTATAAGACGTTTTGATGAAGGTGAATTTCAATCCCTTTGCCAGTGTAATCAGCTCATCCGAAATGGATTTACAGCTCAAATTAAGGCGAAATTGAGCTATATTAGCTTAGGTGATGAGCCGTAAAGTACATGAGATGGAAAACGATTTACAACAAGAGGTGCTCGCGATCCTGAAAAAGGAATCACTACTTTCTTCAGGTGAGCTTCATGATCTCCTGGAATCAGATGTCAGTTTAGCTACCTTAAAAAGAATGCTCCGTCAATTAATAGCGGAGAACCTGATTGTATCGGAAGGGAAAGGCCGTGCCACCAAATATTCGCTTAGCCCTGCCTTTAAACTGCTGGTTCCTATAAATATTGAAAAGTATTACGAACAAGAGATCGACGAACGTGTCATTGAAGAGCGCTTTAGTTTATACCTGCTTACAGAAACACTTCCCTCCGTAGCGTTATTCTCTGAATCGGAGTTGAAGCAATTAAACGAATTACAATCGACTTTTCGATCTAATGTTTCGGAATTATCGGAACAAGCTTACCAAAATGAGATGGAAAGATTATCGATTGATTTAAGCTGGAAGTCCTCTCAGATTGAGGGAAATACATATTCCCTTTTAGAAACAGAGCGGCTTCTCAAAGAGAAAGAAACCGCAAAGGGTAAATCAAGGGATGAAGCAACCATGCTTTTGAATCACAAAGAGGCTATAGATTTCATCTTAGCTAATCCCTCCTATGTGAATCCCCTTAAACCATCCAGAATAGAGGATATTCATAAAATGTTGGTTGAGGGTTTAGGGGTCGATCAAAATATCCGGAAAAGAAGAGTTGGCATTACGGGTACAAATTACCGTCCGCTTGACAACGAATTTCAGATCAAGGAAGCTTTACAAGCCATGTGTGACCTTGTTAATGTCCGTGAAAGCATCTTTGAAAAAGCTTTGCTTACCTTAGTCCTATTGTCCTACATCCAGGCCTTCAATGACGGCAACAAGCGAACAGCAAGAATAATTAGCAACGCCATTCTAATTAACAGCCATTATTGTCCGATCTCTTTTCGTACCGTCGACTCCGTCGAATATAAAAAAGCCATGTTGCTATTTTACGAACAGCACAACATTGCTCCTTTCAAAGAAATTTTCCTGGAGCAATTCGAGTTTGCGGTAAAGACTTATTTTTAATCAGCTCACCGGGAGTGGATTTGTAGCTCAAATTAAGGCGAATTTGACCTATATTGGCTTAGGTGAATAGAATGATGAATGCTTAGTGCTCAATTCAACATTTAGCACTTATCATTCATCATTCCTGACCGCCGAAGAAGGTAAACCTCAAACCCCACACCTCACACCTCAAACCTGATACCTGTCAACCTACGACCTAACCTCAAACCTCATACCTCAAACCTCAAACCTGTGATTTATCGTGCACTACATCTCCATAAGCCTGTACCGCAAGATGATCGACCAAGCCTTGTCCGAAGGTTTGTCGCAAGAAGAGTTGCGGGCACAAGCTTTTACTGTGGATGGGTTGGAGGATATCCAGGCGGTTCCGGCCGATCAGTTTTTCAGACTGCACGAGTATCTGGACGATACCCTGGGGCCGGGCTTTGCCGCACGGGTAGGGCAGGCGATGAAGATCGATGATTACGGTGTGCTCGGACTTTCCTGGCGCACCTGCTCCTGGGCCGGAGAGATCTTTGATCGCAGTGAGCGGTATTTCCGATTATTATCCGACACCTATTTGTTCAAGGTGGAACGGGGTACCGATCAATCGCAGATCTATCTGTACCGGGAGCCTCATCGGCGGGGTGTTGGCCTGTCAAATGAAGCGACCTTTTCGGCAGCCGTAGTGGTGCTCAGAGCCATGACTGAAACGGGCATCTCTCCGGTTAGTGTTTCCTTTCAGCACGGCCCGCCGGCAAGTCTGGATAGTCATCACGAGTCTTTCCAGTGCCCCATTCTCTTCGACCAACCCTACAACATATTAACCTACCGTACGGAGGATCTGAACCTGCGCACCGCCAAAGCCGATGTCAGCATCAACGCCTTTCTGGTAGAGCGGGTAGCGGAAGAAACCGAAGGCCTCGAACTATATGCGCACAAGGTCGTGGCCGACGTAGAACGCCTCATCCAGGATGCCCTGCCGAGTGGGATTCCCAGCATTAGCGATCTGGGCAAACACATGGGGATGAGTACCCGTACCCTCACCCGCCGACTCTCTGAGCATGGCTTTACCTTTCGCGATTTGGTACAGAAAAACCAGCAGCGCATAGCTACCGAATTGCTGCGGCAATCCGACAGCAGCGTAGCCGAAGTGGCTTTCCAGACCGGCTTTTCGGAACAAAGCGCCTTTAACCGGGCCTTTAAGCGGTGGACAGGGGTGTCGCCCTTGGAATACCGCAAGGGTGGTGATTTGTAAGATCGCCCGTACGGGCTTCTAGAGACTAGATCGCCCTGACGGGCTTTAAGATAGAAGAAGAGACTGAACGAATAATCGTGCAGTCTCTTTCTTCTGTCTAGAAACCAGCTTGCTGGTGAATCTATAATCTAGCAGGCCGCGAGGCCGATCTTCTGAAGAAACTCAATTCGTGTACATCCGATAGTGCAATCCAAAGCGCAGGTAAAAGGATCCCGGCCTGCTCTCCTCGACGATCAGCTCACCGTCGGCGTCTTGCCATTGAAGATTTTGTGCCAGGGCGTAGGTGGGCTCCACGCGCAGCACCAGGAAGGGCCACAGGGCGAATTCACCAAACACGCCCGCATAGATCTCGTTGGATTGCAGGTGATCGAAGGGTTGCCCCGGTATGGTGTAAGACTGTATATTCGCTTCGAACCACACACCCCCGGCCAGCGGCTTTTGGGAGTCGGCCCACCGCAGGGTGCCCGATTGTGGGGCTCGAAAGGAGAGGGTCCATTCATCACCGACCTGCCAGGTACCTCCGAGCAAGGGTATGTAAAAGCCGCCAAACAACTGACGCGCGTAGTAGCTGCCCACATCAATCTCCAGTTTCGGATTGACCCGATAGCGGAATAAGGCGAAAATCGCGGGTTGAAAATCGGGCCAGGTCCCGTTCTGGTACACCCCATTCCACTGGAGTCGCCCCAGAAGCATGAGTTTCCAGGGTTTGCCTTCCGGCAAAAGATACACCCCAGTGGCCAATCCATTTTCGTAAATCTCTCGGGTACCGGTCAGATCAAAAGCGTCGGACTGAATAACCCGCCGGCTTCCATTGTAGTTAAATAAGAGATAGTGGGGACCAAAGGCCTGGACCCCGGCCTCCAGATTGATGGTCGACATGGGTTCGTAGCCCGTTGTTTCCGAGGAAAGAGGAACAGCGTGTTTAATGCGTAGGACATCCACAAAGGACTGTCCGGAAACGGTAGTGCATGCGATCAAACCAGCCAGGGCTATTAGCAGGGTTTTCATGGTGTGGGGTTTTAGGTCATTTATGGATGACTAAGTACTCTGTAACCTAAGTAACTTTGACTTATGGCTGTGCCTTTCGGCAAAATACTTCGTTGCTCGTCGGTCGCGTCCGTACGGATGCTCCGATCCAAGAGTAGGGCCCCTTCACCCCACTCTTGGATATGCGCCTTGTCTTTTGCCAAAATGCCCTACCCATATTTTCAAATAACTTAGATTACAGAGTACTAAGATACATGAATGCAGTGTACAACTTTAGCAGACAGGTAGTTGCATTTTCCGGGAGCACCGTGTTTTGTGGGAAAGGCGTCTTTGGAAGATCGCCCTGACGGGCTTCTAGAGGCTAGATCGGCCTAACGGCCTCCAAGATAGAAGAAGGAGACAGAACGATTGAACATCCTGTCTCCTTTCTTCTGTCTAGAACCCGTAAGGGTGAGTCTCATGTCTAAAAGCCCGTACGGGCGATCTTCTCAAAACCTAATTCCGATCCATACAATTCAGGTCTTCAAAGGCCTGCTTCAGACGTACACGGAAGGAATCCTCCGCCACACGGAGCCATTTACGGGGATCGTAATATTTCTTATTCGGCGAATCCTCCCCGTCCGGGCTGCCGATCTGGGTTTGCAGGTAGTCCTTTTTATCTTCGTAGTAGTTGCGTACGCCATCCCAGAAGGCCCACTGCTGATCGGTATCGATATTCATCTTGACCGCTCCGTATTCAATGGCTTCGCGGATGTCTTCCCGGCTACTGCCGGAACCACCGTGGAAGACAAAGTTGACCGGACGGTCATCCTCCGTACCGAATTTCTCCTTGATGTGTTCCTGGGAATTTTTCAGGATCACGGGTTGTAGTTTCACGTTACCGGGTTTGTATACACCGTGCACGTTACCGAAAGCCGCGGCCACGGTAAAGCGCTCGCTCACTGCTTTCAGCTTCTCGTAGGCGTGGGCCACTTCCTCAGGTTGAGTGTAGAGCAGGGAGTTATCGATCTCGGTATTGTCGACGCCATCCTCTTCACCGCCGGTGACTCCCAGTTCGATTTCAAGGGTCATGCCGAGCTTATCCATGCGCTTCAGATACTCCACGCAGGTGTCGATATTCTCTTCGAGTGGCTCCTCGGAGAGGTCGAGCATGTGCGAGCTGTACAGCGGGTATCCGCGCGATTCGTAGAAGCGTTCGCCGGCTTCCAGCAAGCCGTCGACCCAGGGCAGCAATTTTTTGGCACAGTGGTCGGTGTGCAGAATAACGGTTACCCCGTAGGCCTTGGCCATGGTGTGTACGTGCATTGCCCCGGAGATACCACCGAGTACGGAAGCCTGCTGATTCTCGTTGGATAATCCTTTGCCCGCAAAAAAGCTGGCACCACCGTTGGAAAATTGCACGATCACGGGAGAGTTTACTTCCCGGGCGGTTTCCAGTACCGCATTAACGCTGTTAGTGCCAATCACATTGACGGCCGGTAAGGCAAAATCATTATCGTTGGCGTAGTTGAGTAATTCGGTTACTTCATCTCCGTGCAGAACACCGGAGCGGAATTTAGTCTTGGTGGTAGCAGCCATAAAGTTGTGTTATTACGAGTTTGTTTTGGCAAAAAAGGCCCCAATCAGGGCAGTTGCTCTAAAATACAACAATCCTTAGGAATGCTAAATGATGAATGATGAATGTTGAATGAAAAACCAATGCCCCGGGCATCATTCGACACCCGGGGCATTTATTATGGAAGGCAAAACCTTAATTCAACCTTTAGCATTCATCATTCAACATTCCGTTTAGATAACGCCCTTCTCGACCAAATACCGTTCCGCATCGAGCGCAGCCATACATCCCGTACCCGCGGCCGTTACAGCCTGGCGGTACACGTGGTCCTGCGCATCACCACTGGCGAAAACACCCTCGATATTGGTCTTCGTCGAACGACCATTCGTGAGGATGTAGCCGGTCTCATCCATATCCAGGAACCCGTTGAAAATATCGGTATTCGGTTTGTGGCCAATGGCTACGAAAAAGCCCTTGACATCCAATACTTTTTCTTCCTGGGTCTGGTTGTTGATCACGCGCACCCCTTCCACTTCTTCGCCGCCCAGTACTTCCACGGCTTCGGTATTCCAGTGAACGATAATGTTATCGGTCTTCAACACGCGCTCCTGCATAATCTTGGAGGCTCGGAATTCGTCGCGGCGCACCAGCATGTGGACGTTGGGGCACAGTTTGGACAGGTAGGTGGCCTCTTCACAGGCGGTATCACCACCACCGACAATTGCCACGTCCTGGCCGCGGAAGAAGAATCCATCGCAGACTGCACATGCCGAAACGCCCTTATTGGTCAGGCGTTGTTCTGATTCCAGTCCTAACCACTTGGCGCTGGCTCCGGTGGAAATAATGATGGTGTCGGCATCGATCTCCTGTCCGCCTTCCGTCCAGATCTTGTGGGTTGCGCCATTGCCGAAATCGACCTTGGTGATCATTTCGTAACGCACATCGGTTCCGAACCGTTCGGCTTGTTTCCGAAAATCCTCCATCATCTGTGGCCCCATTATCCCCTCGGGATAGCCGGGGTAGTTCTCTACGTCCGTGGTGATCATTAGTTGACCGCCCGGTTCCTTACCGGTGAACAAGACGGGCGACATATTGGCGCGTGCGGCATAGACCGCAGCGGTGTAACCCGCTGGCCCCGACCCGATAATTACACATTTATGGTGTTCAGCAGCTTCTGCCATGCTTCTGTGTTTTTTGTTGGATGCAAAAATAGATTTTATACGCAGAACGAAAAGTGATTCACCACACAGAATCACCTTCCCTGTGCAATAACGCTATTAACAGGTCCTAGGTTTGAGGTTTGGGGTTTGAGGTTTGGGGTAACCTCTAACCTTACCTAACACCCCAAACCTCATACCTGTTGAAAGCCGATTCGCCGATGATTTAGGGTCACTCGACCGACTCTATTGCTTTATTCGGGGATTAATGTTAGTTTCCTACTATCACACAAACCGATTGTTATGATGCTGGTATACGGCCTTGCCCTGCTGGGGGCTTTGTTTGCACTTATTTTTTGGTTCCGCTTCCGCGAAAAAAAAGTAGCCGGAGCCTTTCGGGCACTCTTCTTCTTGTCCATCCTGACCTACCTCGGTAGCTGGCTTTCCCAGGCGGCACCCATGGACTATAAATTTGAAGTCCTCATCCGCGACCTGGTTTTTATTGGCGTTCTGGGTACAGCCTTCAGCTATATCGCTAATCTGCGGACTGCCTTCTGGATCGGGTTATTACTTACCGTAGGTGGTGGTTATTACTATTACAAAACCATCCTGCGGCCTACTTTTCCTTTTCAGGAACAAACCACCGAATCGACCCTCAGCCCCGACGGGGAGCTGCTGATCGAACTGCAACAGGGTAGCGACCTGGAAATGCTCCGCAGCCTGCTCGATCAGTACAACCTTACGGTAGAGCGCGCCTTTTTCCCGGAGCGCCCCGAAGCCACTGACCTCGATGATTTCTACGTGGTAGATGCCCCCGATGGTGCTGATTTGCCGACTATTCGCAAAGCCTTGCGGCAAAAGGCAATTATCGAACACATCGAGGAAAATGAACAGATCACCGTCGAGCCGATCAAATCAAATAAGCTTCCGCCAAAAATCGAAAAGCGTTACGGCATCAACGATCCCGGACTCGAAAACCTCTGGAGCTTCGATCGCATGCAGATGGATAAACTCTTTGAATTGCTCAAAGATGTGAAACCCCAGCGGCAGGCAGTGGTTGCCATCCTCGACACCGGAGTCGATGCCAAGCACGAAGATCTGGCCGACAATTTCACCTCCATCCGCTCCCGATACGACAACGATCCGCGCGGCCACGGTACGCATTGTGCCGGTATTGCCGGGGCTGTCTCTAATAATGGGGTAGGGGTGGCTTCTTATTCGCGCAACAATGCTTTCGTCGACATTACCAGCGTCAAGGTGCTGAATGCTTACGGCATGGGCAACCAGAAAACCATCATCAACGGCATCATCGAAGCAACCGATAAAGGGGCCGATGTTATTTCCTTGTCTTTAGGAGGCCCCTCCAACGACAGTCGTCAGCGGGCCTATTCACAGGCGGTGGCTTACGCCAAAAAATCGGGCGTCATCGTGGTGGCGGCCGCAGGCAACTCCGATATGAACGCCAAGGATTATAGCCCCGCCAACGCCGACGGAATCATCACTGTATCGGCGGTGGATAATGAATTGAAAAAAGCCGTCTTTTCTAATACGGTACAGGATGTCGGTTTGGGGATCGCCGCACCGGGTGTCGGTATCTATTCCACCGTACCCGACAATGGATACGATACCTATAATGGCACCTCTATGGCCTGTCCCTACGTCTCCGGTCTGATCGGCCTGATGAAAAGCATCAAACCCGATCTCACCGCCGAAGAGGCCCACAAAATCCTGAAGTCCACCGGCGCCAAAACCGATCAGACCCGGATGACGGGTAAGTTTATTCAGCCGGCAGCAGCTATGGCAAAGGTCATTAACAGGTGAGAGGTATGAGGTTTGGGGTTTGAGGTAACCTAGAACCTAACCTCAAACCTCATACCAGTTACCTGCTATCAGGATGTACCACTAACAGCAAAACACCTACCGGTAAAAGACAAGAAGTAGCGAAAAGCCCTACGTAGTAGTAGGGTAAGAATCCCATGGCCCCCCAGAAAAAGGTTCCCTGAAGAAAAAGAATAACTTCGGTCAGGATAAATCCCGCTATTAGGGTCACTAGGCCAATGCGGATGGTTCGGCTGTTTGCCCGCAGGATATTTTGGTCAAGGCAAAAAGCAAGTAAGAAAAAAGTCATAGCTCCCAGCAGAATGAGGTGGATAAAACCGATGACATAGTTGCGAATCGTGTACGCAGCAGTTGCCACCACTGGAAAAACGACCGCTGATTGCATGATCAATTTTGCCAGGAAACTTGCAAACGATAACGATAGCAGTGTGGATGTCCAAAACTGACCGCTCAACATTCTGCGGTGAGGCCAAACCAACTGAACGAATAAAAGGGCAGCTATCAATTGTACGAGAACACCGATACTGTTAAGACCGAAAACCAGTGGGATGGGGTTGGACCAGGCAACGGCGAGGGCGTACGTAAAAAAAGTAGCCAAAACTAAAAGTCGGAAAAACCATCGCAGGGTAACCCCCGAAAAAACAACGGATCGCTGCTCTGCCAGGTGAAAGAAAAGTGCCAACCCACCGAAGAGGAACCAGCCGTTGAACTGAAAATGAAGGAAAAACTGAATGGCAGCATAGTAGAGGGCTGAACCGTGACTTCCAAATAGTATGATGGGCGGAATAGCCCACAAAGCCAGAGTGGATAAGATCATAAACCACAGGGCGGCTTTCAGAAAGGAAAAAGCCGGTTTTTTCCTGCGAGGAAGGTGCCGAAATACATAATAGGCAAAAGCATAAGAAAAGACAACGTGTAACGAAGAAAAGGTTATGGAAACCGGACCGTAACCGTACAGGGGAAAGGCGACGGCCATCCCGATTACCGAAACTTGGGTTAACCAGAATAATCGAGTCAAAAACCTGGTTTGCTGCTTGTCCTTTGGCAAAAAAGAATGGACTATGAGGGAAAACAGGGCCAAATACAACCAACCGAGCATCGCTACGTGGGAATGACCGTGTAAAAGATAACGGAAATTTACCCAGGAAAGCTCGACGACGAAGGCGTAGCGCAGCACCAGGCCCATCACGGCAGCAATAAGGAAATTCAGTAGAGATATACGCAACCAACTGCGAATCATAGCTGAAGGTTTTTGCAAAAAAAAGTCCTGCCAGGAGCCGGAGTGACCGGCAATGGCAGGACAGGATAAGGGAGAATTAAACCTATTCTTTTTGATCGTTGTGGTACATGAACTCTAATACGTCCCGTGCATCACCGATCGAGAGATTTTGATTAGGCATACGGACCAGGCATTCCTCTAAGAGTTTTTGGGCCGTGGGATCCTCAGCGAGCATCACATCAACATTGGTGATCATGTTCATGATCCACTCCGGCTCCCTTTTGTCGGTCAGGCCTTTCCAACCCGGACCTACGACCCGTTGGTCAGTCAGCTTATGGCAGGCAGCACACTTCATCTCGTAAATAGCCTTTCCTTTTTCCACCATGGCATCGTTTAGCGGATCATTGAGGGTGACATTTTTTACCTCCCCTATGCCTTTGTTGGGCCCCGCTTCGGGCGTTTCCATGGACCTTTCGTCGGACGAGGAGGCTTGATCGGATGAGGTGGAGGGGCTATCAGATCCACCTCCCGAGCACCCCATGAAAAAGGCGAGAATGACGGAAAATACTAATGTTTTTTTCATAATGTGTTTATAGTTTATTTTCAGCTAAAGCGTAAGATTCTTGTCTAATGACTCCCGTACCACGTCCGCTATGGTCTTATCCTTTACCATACTCAGTAATCCATCGCGAAAATTGATCGCCTTATGGTGCAGCGGACAGGGATTATCGGAGGAGCAAACCGGTAAACCTAGAATGCAGGAGTTGAATACCTCCGGCCCATCGATGGATTCAATTATGCGCACCAAAGGAGTATCGAGATTCTGGTCATTCAGGTAAAATCCACCCGTAGGACCTTTAGAGGAGGAGACCAATCCCTGGCGAGACAATTCCTGCAGGATTTTGCCCAAAAAGTGCTTGGGGACTTTAAGGGCATCCGAGATCTCCTTAACCCCCAATTTGTGATCTTCACTTGCGTGCGCAGCTAAATGCAGGACCGCACGGATAGCGTATTTACAGGATTTACTGAACATGGTAACTGAGAATTAACAGAAGTGCAACTTATCAAACAATCATTTTATGATTCACAATATAAGATAAAAATACCTTTTATTCTCTTATGTGCGCAAGTACGGTCAAATCGAATAGGGTAGAGGTGATAAATATCATTCCTAAAAGGTGACAATTGTCATGGTAGACGGCACCGGAATCCTGTCTATTTGCAATAGAGGATAAAAACATCCTTTAATCTTTATAAGCAAAACCATCCTCGCACAAAAAACGACTCGATTATGAAACAGCACCATTTTTTTTCCACACTTAAGCTGTTGGTTGTATTCGCACTGGGCACTGGCTTGCTAAGCGGATGCTCCCAATCTACTGGAAACAGTGGCAGCACAGCCGCCCTGGCTGATGATGTGGCCTCTCAAGTGTACGTTCCCCCGGGAGAGTACGACGAATTTTATGCCTTTATGTCCGGAGGTTTTAGCGGACAGGTAAGCGTGTATGGATTGCCTTCCGGCCGCATGCTTAAAGTGATTCCGGTTTTCTCCCTGGATCCCGAAAAAGGATACGGTTTTAATGAGGAAACCAAACCCATGCTGGAGACTTCCCACGGGTTTATTCCCTGGGATGATGCACACCACCCGGAGCTCTCCCAAACCAATGGGGAAACCGATGGGCGCTGGCTTTTTATCAACGGCAATAACACTCCACGGATCGCACGGATCGACCTGACGACCTTCGAAACTACTGAGATCATTGAGATCCCTAATAGCGGGGGTAACCACAGTTCGCCCTTTACTACGGAGAACACGGAGTACGTAGTTGCGGGGACCCGGTTTGGTGTTCCCTATCCGCAGCAGGATGTTTCCATCGATTCCTATGCCGAGAAGTTTAAGGGTACCCTTTCCTTTATTAGTGTAGATCCGGAAGAAGGAGAAATGGACCTGGCATTTCAGGTACTCCTTCCCGCTTTTGACTACGATTTGGCACACTCGGGAAAAGGCAAATCGCACGGCTGGACATTCTTTACCACCTACAACACAGAGGAGAAAAGCACTCTCCTCGAGGTCAATGCTTCCCAAAACGATAAGGACTTTATTGCTGCCATCAATTGGAAAAAAGCAGAGGAGTATATCGCACAAGGTAAATTCCAGGAAGTACCTGCCCAATACGCTCACAATGTGTACGATGAGAAAACGCACTCGGCCACTTCGGAGATGAAGGAAACGGTCAGAGTACTGCTTCCCGAAGAATGTCCCGGTTTGGTTTATTTCCTGCCAACGCCAAAATCACCACACGGGGTTGATGTTGATCCAACGGGGGAATACATCGTGGGTAACGGAAAGCTATCCGCCGACATGGCCGTTCACTCCTTTTCAAAGGTGTTAGAAGCTATTGAAAACGAATCATTTGAAACTACCATCGATGGCATTCCCGTACTGAAGTACGATGAAATCCTGGCCGGCATTGTCGAGAAACCTGGCCTGGGTCCATTGCACACCGAATTCGACGGTAAGGGCAATGCGTATACCACCTATTTTATCTCGTCAGAGATTGTAAAATGGAAAGTGGAGACCCAGGAAGTGCTCGATCGAGTACCGACCTATTACTCCGTAGGCCACTTGATGATCCCGGGTGGGGACTCTCGCAAGCCCGACGGCAAATACATGGTAGCCCTGAACAAGATCACCAAAGACCGTTACCTGCCAACCGGCCCCGAATTGACCCACTCAGCCCAACTGTATGATATTTCCGGTGATAAGATGAAGATGTTACTCGATTTCCCAACGATCGGAGAACCCCACTATGCACAGGGTATTTCGGCTTCAAAAGTAATGCCCAACTCTAAGAAGTTCTATCCGATCGAGGAAAATGAGCACCCCTATCGTGCACTCGGGGAGAAAGATACCAGAGTGGAGCGGGACGGAAACGTAGTACACGTATATATGACAACCATCCGCAGTCACTTTGCGCCCGATAACATCGAGGGGATTAAAGTGGGAGACAAGGTCTACTTCCACGTCACCAACCTCGAACAAGATTGGGACGTTCCGCACGGGCTGGCCATAATGGGAGCGAATAATGCCGAATTACTCATCATGCCCGGGCAAACCGAAACCCTCCTGTGGGAGCCCGATCGAGTTGGCGTATTTCCATTTTACTGCACCGATTTCTGCTCAGCCTTGCACCAGGAAATGCAAGGATATGTCAGAGTATCCCCTCAATCATCTGACATAGAACTGAGTTGGAGACTCGGAGAGGATGAACCTGTTCAATAATACTTAACTGCCTGGCGGAGGGGCCTGCAATGCGGGTCCCTCCCAAATCATCCAATATGAAATACCTGCCGCGCTTACTCATGGCCCTTGGAATAATAGGACTGCTATTACTTTTTTTCTTTCCCATGTGGAAAATCATTCTGTACGCACCCCAGTATCCCGATGGCGTTGAAATGCACATTTACATTGATAAGATCGGGGGGAATAGCCCCGGCGTCTTGCAAAATGTAAACATCCTGAATCATTACGTGGGGATGAAATACATTGAACCCGACGCTATACCCGAGCTGCAGTACTTCCCCTATATCATCGGTGCGCTGATCCTGCTGGGGGCAGGCGCCTTATTGTGGAATCGTGCTCCGGGATATCTGATCTGGACACTCTTGCTCATTATCCTGGGAGCCATTGGTATGTATGATTTTTATCTATGGGAGTACGATTACGGTCATAATCTCAGTCCTACCGCCCCCATAAAAATACCTGGAGCAAGCTTTCAACCGCCTCTTTTGGGAACTAAAGACATCTTGAATTTCGTGGCAAAGTCCCTGCCCCATATCGGTGGCTATGGTTACGGCCTGGCTATTCTCCTGGGGGGGGCTGCCTGGTGGACTCGTAAAAAACAATAACAATGAAATACCTACTGCGGTGCCTCGTACTGGTCAGTTTCATGGCCTGCACTACCGAACCCCGTCCCATTAATTACGGTGAGGATGTTTGCTACTACTGCAAGATGAATATCGTCGACCGGCAGCACGCAGCAGAAGCAGTCACCCATAAGGGCCGGGTGTACACCTTCGATGCTATCGAATGTATGATGAATTACGTTAACCGGCACGGAAACACCGGCGCCTACAAGTTCTTGCTGGTCAACAATTACCTGGATCCCGGAGCTTTTATTCCCGCTTTAGAAAGCCATTACCTGATATCCGAAGAAATTCCCAGTCCAATGGGTGCCTTTTTATCGGCCTTTCCCGATGAGGCAAGTGCCCGGTCCATGCAGAAGAAAAAAGGAGGACAAACCTTTGACTGGAATGAACTGATGGCTCATGCCAAAGCAGAAGGCCTGATTAATTAATAGCTATGAGAATGGTAAAAGCTAAACGAATACCGATCCTTCATACCTGTCTGGTGAGTGTCCTGCTTTTGCTCGGTTCGTCAGCTACTTCAGGAAGAACCTGGATCATTGATCCCGTACCCGGGCAAGCCGTTTTAGCGAAAGCGGTCGCCAAAGCCGGAGCAGGGGATACCCTGCTGATTAACTCCGGACAGTATTACGAGCACGGGATCGTCATTGATAAGCCTTTGACCATCATCGGTATCGATTTTCCCGAGATCGATGGTCAGGATCAGGGCGAGATCATGACCGTTATCGCACACCACGTTACGGTCGAGGGATTGCACTTCAAAAATGTAGGAGTAAGCTATCTGAAAGACCATTCCGGCCTGCGCATAAAACGCAGGGGCAATGCCGTCATACGGAACAACAAATTCAGCAATACTTTCTTCGGCATTTACCTGGAACGGGTTACCAATGCCCTGGTGACAGATAATGAAATTGTTGGCGTACCACGTGACGAAGCATCATCGGGTAATGGCATCCACGCCTGGCATTGTGAAGAGCTACGAATCGAGCGCAATCGGGTGACTGGTCACCGGGATGGTATTTACTTTGAATTTGTCAACAACAGTACCATCGCTCATAATCACAGTATTGGCAACCGGCGATATGGTTTGCACTTTATGTTTTCCAATCACGATGTATACGAACACAATCGGTTTGCTGAAAACGGAGCAGGTGTAGCCGTCATGTTCTCTAAGTTCATCGATATGCGGCACAACGTCTTCTTCCACAATTGGGGGCGGGCTTCCTACGGACTGCTGCTCAAAGAGATATATGACGCTATCATTGAGGATAATGCCTTTAGGCAAAATACCATTGCCATCAATATCGAAGGCTCCACACGGATCACCTACCGCCGCAATGAATTCAGTCGTAATGGCTGGGCCATCAAAATGGCCGGTGGGTGCCTGGACAATGAGATAACCCAAAATGATTTTCGATCCAATACCCTCGACCTGGTCCTCAATAGCCATGTAAATAACAATACGTTTTCGGGGAATTACTGGAGTGAATACACCGGATACGACCTCGACAAGGACGGTATCGGGGATGTGCCGCATCGACCCGTAAAACTCTTTTCCTACATCCTGGATCGTACGCCGGAAGCCATTGCGCTGCTGCGTAGCTTCTTCGTACGGCTGATGAATTTTTCAGAAAAGGTGAGTCCGGCCTTCACTCCGGCCAACGTATTGGATCATCAACCACACATGCAACCTTACCATTATGATCACCTGCAATAATGTGCAAAAGGCCTTTGGTAAAAACCAAGTGCTTCAGGGTATTGACCTGGACTTCCGGGAGCCTGGAAAAATAACCGCCATTCTGGGGCCCAATGGTTCCGGAAAGACGACCCTGATCAAATCCATCCTGGGAATGGTATTGCCCGAACAGGGATCCATCACCGTGAATGGGCAACCTGTTCGCAAGCAATGGGCTTATCGTTCGGCTATCGATTATTTGCCGCAGATTGCCCGTTTCCCGGAAAACCTGACTGTTTCCGAACTGTTGTCGATGATCAAAGATATACGATCGGGGGCTTCCCGCGACCAGGAGCTGATCAACCGCTTTGGCCTGGAACCTTTTTTGCGAAAGCGGCTGGGTAACCTTTCCGGTGGTACCAAACAAAAGGTCAATATCACCCTGGCCATGATGTACGACAGTCCATTCCTGATATTGGATGAACCGACTTCGGGTCTGGACCCCGTTGCTATGCAAACCCTGAAAGCCATCATCCGGGAGGAAAAGGAACGGGGTAAACTCATACTGATGACCACCCACATCATGCAGTTCGTGGAAGAAATGGCCGACGAAATCGTGTTTCTGCTGGAGGGTAGGATCTATTTCCGGGGGCCCATTCAGGCTTTGAAAGACCGCGTCGGGGTAGATGATCTGGAAGCGGCCATAGCCGGTATTCTTCGTGAACATCCGGCCGTGGTGGAATCTCCTGATACGACTCGACGGATATCAGCTAACCCGATCCGGCGGAAGATCCCCGGTTTACTAACCTCGTTCAAAAAAGCGTAACCATGTGGAAAATACTGAAATACAGCACTTATGATCTATTGCGTAGCCGTTGGGCCTATCTGTATCTGGGATTCTTTTTATTGTTTACGGCCGGCTTCCTGTACCTGACCGGAGATGTGGGCAAGGTGGTCATTAGTCTGATGAACGTCATACTCATCTTGTGCCCCCTGATCGCCACCATGTTCGGAATTATGTACCATTACAATTCCCGGGAATTTACCGAGCTGTTACTGGCACAACCCATTCGTCGTACGTCCATTTTTTGGGGGCAATTTCTGGGACTGGCCATCGCTCTCTCTACCAGTTTGGTAATGGGCATCGGAATTCCCTTCCTGCTCTATGGCATCACGCACGATCCGGCCATTTGGCAATTCATGATCCTGCTGCTGAATGGAGTGGTACTCACCTTTATCTTTTCAGGCCTGGCCTTTTGGATTGGCCTGAAGCACGACAACCGTATCCGTGGATTTGGCCTGGCAATTCTGCTCTGGCTGGTCATGGCTGTACTATACGATGGTGTTTTCCTTTTGTGCCTGATCGTGTTCAGGGAGTATCCGTTGGATTCGTTTTCCCTGTTTGCCACGGTGTTCAATCCGGTCGACTTGTCCCGGATCATGATCTTACTCAAACTCGAAATCTCAGCCCTGATGGGCTATACGGGAGCTGTTTTCCAGAAGTTCTTTGGCAATGGCTGGGGGATACTGCTGTCTACCTTGTCACTGCTGGCATGGATTGCTATTCCCGTCGCCGGTATTCGATATACCGCTTTACGTAAAGATTTTTAAATCAGTTAAATAGAATATCATGATTGATAGCTCAAAAAAAGTAGGCGAATTAGTTGCCGAGCATTACCAGGCAGCCAAAGTCTTCAAAAAATATGGCATTGATTTTTGTTGTGGAGGTGGCAAAACGGTTGCTGAAGCCTGTGCTGCTAAAAATGTTCCCCTCAATGACTTTCAGCGTAATTTACAGGAAGCGCTTTCGCAAAAGAATGGCAGTTCGGCCATGAATGCCAATCGCTGGAGCCCAGCCTTCCTGGCAGATTACATCGAACAGGAGCACCACACGTATGTGCGGGAAACCATGCCGGCCATCTTGAAATATGCCCAGAAAGTGGCCAAGGTTCACTGCGACAGCATTCCGGCGTCAAAGGAGATTCTGGTCTTGTTCCAGGCCTTAGCCCACGACCTCACGGTGCATTTGACGGATGAAGAAAAAAATGTCTTTCCCGTAATTCGGAAAAAATATGCCGGAATATCAGTAGATGTCAATGAGTTCAAACAGGCGATTGAATCCCTGGAAGCGGATCACGAAACAGCGGGTACCATCATGAAGCGAATTCGGTCGATCACCAAGGATTTCACCCCGCCCGAATTTGCCTGCAACACCGTACGGGTTCTGTACAAATTGCAGGAAGAATTCGAAGGTGACCTGCATCACCATGTCCACCTCGAAAACAATGTATTATTCCCCAAAGTAGCTAGCTACCGCTAGTTGCAGGATTAAAGCAAAATCATGAAAACATTACTCCTGTTAATCATAGCGACCTTTTCCTTGATCAGTCTGTCGGCACAACCCACCGGGGTAATAACCGGACAGGTGATTGATATGGAAAACGGTAAGGTGCTTCCGCACGCCGTGGTGCGGGTGAACGGGGCATATGCCTACGCTGATGAATTCGG
The DNA here is from genome assembly GCA_964342305.1 of uncultured Saprospiraceae bacterium. GTDB lineage: Bacteria > Bacteroidota > Bacteroidia > Chitinophagales > Saprospiraceae > DT-110. The sequence continues at coordinate 22,816 of CAYFGK010000053.1, forward strand.
ACAATTTCCCATTTCGACCCAAACTACGGAAGTGTTCCTGTATGCATCCTACATTGGGTACGCGGAAACCTGGGATACCGTCCACCTTCCCACCTCGGAAACGGTAAAACTCCAACTAGCGGCAACCCCCATTTCCCTGTCGACCATATTGGTGTTAGGTGATTCGCGGCGGCGAACGGCCGGTTCAACCGTATACAATGACCAGACCAAACGGCTGAGTCAACCCGCCGATATTGGAGACCTCCTGGCTGATCAGCCAGGATTCAGCTTGATAAAACGTGGTGGATATGCACTCGATCCCGTTCTCCGCAGTTTTCAGGCCGAGCAACTTAATATCGTTTTTGACGGTGGGGTGCAGGTGGTGCACGCTTGCCCAGGACGTATGGACCCCATCTCTACGCACGTTAACCCGGAGGCCATACGGCATATAGAGATTATAAAAGGCCCCTTCAGCGTTCGGCACGGCCAGGTCTTAGGCGGTACGATCAACATCAACACCATCGAAGAGAAAGTTTCTAACGGATGGTCGGGATTTGTGGAAACGGGCTTGGAGAGTAATGGAAATAATGGAAGGGGTTATGCCGGGCTATCCTACGGCAGTCAGCAAGTTGACCTGCAGGTTACCGGCGGGATTAAGGATTTCGGTAATTACCAAAATGGGGATGGGCTGTCTATTCCGTCCGCCTTTCGAACTTCCGACTACGGCCTGACCGGCACCTGGCGTCCGGATGATGATCAGGTGTTGCGGGCACATTGGCGGCAAAGCTTTGGCCGTGATATCCTGCATCCGGCTCTGATGATGGATACCCGCTCAGATGATGCTTCTACCGCATCTTTAGATTACAATCGAACCAATATGTCCGATAATTTATACAGCCTTTCGGCAAAAGTGTACGCCAGTCAGGTTGATCACATCATGTCCAACGAAAATCGTCCTAATCGGATGATGGTCGATGCCCTGGCTACGGTGCAATCCCGGACACTGGGAGGGAAAGTCGAGGCTACCTGGCACCCGACTTCCAAAACCATTTTATACACCGGCGTGGACATGCGCTATGTAGGCAGGACCGGTTTTCGTGACCGCGTAGTGAAGCGCAATATGATGTCCGGAGAAGAATTGCCACAACCAATGAATTTCCGTGATCCTATCTGGCAAGATGCCCAAATACTCAATTCAGGCGCATTTGCCGAGTTGCGTTGGCTTATCAATGAGCGCCTGGCCTGGAATACCGGGCTGCGGACCGATTTAGTGAAAGGAAAAATCAGTGACCCTGCCACCGAATTTCAAACGTACTACGGTGATCCAGGCCATCAAACCGACGTGAACTGGAGTGCAAATACGTCCCTCAACATGACCTGGTCGGACCGATGGACCACCCAGGTGGCTTTGGGAAGAGGTACGCGCTCGGCCAATATGATCGAACGGTACATCAACCATTTCGCGGTAGGCATTGATGGGTTTGAATACGTAGGCAATCCCTTCCTGCGCCCGGAAGCCAATCACCAACTGCAGGTCGATGTGACGTACGCCAACAATATTTTGGAAGTAGGCGGGAGCGTATTTTATTCATTCATCACTGATTATATCACCGCTACGGTCGATAGTACTACGCGTCGCAAATACATGCCGGCCCAGCCACCAGCATACGTTCGGCGATTCACCAATGCGGAAGCAGCAAAACAAGCAGGCTTTGAAGCATACGGTAAGGTACTGGTGCTTCCTTCCCTGTCATGGAGCGGAAATATTTCGTACACTTATGCACAGAACCTGGACTGGAATGAGCCTTTACCGCAAATTGCACCCCTGCGTGGTGTAAGCACCCTCGAGTTCCGCAAACCCAATTGGTGGGCACGGATCGACTACCGTTTTGCTTCCCGTCAGGATCGAGTATCGGTTGAGTTTGGAGAATCGCCAACTCCTGGTTTCTCTAAAATGGACCTGGGATTCGGATGTACGATCTACGACGATGTTCAGTTGGGGTTTTCGGTGTTAAATATCTGGAATACGACTTATTATGAGCACCTGAACCGACCCTTCCGAAACATGCCGGAATCTGGTATTCTCTACGAACCGGGCCGTAATTTTACGGCGATGGTACGGTACGATTTTGGTAAATAGATGGCGGATGACAGGTGTCTGGTTTACCTCCTTGCTGAAGCTATGGAGGTCAGGGAAGCTGTAAGGCCAGGCTATAGGTCAGGTTCAAGGTATCTTCATTACCTAACCTCTAACCTTGCCTCACACCCCAAACCTCAAACCTCAGACCTGTTTATCTCATACCTGGATAAAAAGGTTACCGTAAATTCATCACCGCTATTCATGGTAACGGTACTATCGTTTTTACGGTGTTCGACCTTCCGGATGTGATTGCGGTTAACGATGGTGGATTTGTTGATGCGCACGAATTCTCCCGGAAGTATACTCTCCAGCTTTTTCAGGGAAATACGGATAAGCTGTTTGCCTTCGGGGGTACGAAAAGCCGCGTAGTATGCATCGGCTTGTATATACTGAATATCCCCGGCAACAAAGAGGTGACTTTTATTGCCTTCGGGAATCTGAAGACGTTCGGGTTTGTTGGAAAGATTTTCCCAAATGGAACGGATCAGGTCTTCATCCAAACCGGTGAACGCACGGCGTATGACGCGCTCAATTGCCTGGTCGAACCGCTGCTGATCGAAGGGTTTAAGCAGGTAATCCACTGCCTCCACTTCAAAAGCCCTGAGGGCGTATTGATCGTAGGCGGTTACGAAAATGATGCGTGCCTCCATCGGGAAAGGCAATTGCTCGAGGACCTCAAAAATGGTTTTATCCTTGAGTTGGATGTCTAAGAGCAATAGGTCAGCCCCCAAATCAGGTAGCTTTTCCATGGCCTCCCTGCCCGATCTCAACGATCCGGCCAGTGTCAGAGACTGGTGTTGCCGGACCATTTGTTCCAGCCGGCGACGTGCAGGCCCTTCGTCTTCCACTATGACTGTTCTACATTGCTTCATACCACTGTATAGTATGAGTTACCCAATCTTCTTTTTGCGAAAGCACCAGATGAACGGTATCGCCAAAATGTATCCGCAATCGCTTCTCGACGATCCCGAGTCCCTGGTTTTTTTGGATGGCCCCGGTTAGCGGGTGTCCGTTATTCTGGATGCGGATCAGGCCTTTTTTGATGTATATCCGTACCCGCAAAGGCCCTTCGTGATCCTTAAATCCGTGTTTGATGGCATTTTCCACCAGGGGTTGTATGATCAGGGGCGGTACCTGCCAGTGGGGCAGCGGGGACGGCAGGTCCCATTCCACATGCAATTGATCTTCGTATTTGGATTGCTCAATGGCCAGATAGGTCCGGATAGTTTGGACCTCCTCGGCAATGGGGACGAGGCGATGGGGTTCCAGTTGGATCGTGTACCTAAGCAGATCACTCAGGTGTATCAGTGATTGCTGAGCCTTGCGCTTATTTTCGTCGATCAGGGCCACCACATTATTGAGGGCATTAAACAGAAAATGTGGTTGCAACTGAGCCCGCAGGGATTGCAACTTGATATTGTTCATTTCATTTTCCAGACTCTTTTGGCGCAAAGCCGCCGCCAGGCTCTTCTCGTAATAATCCATTCCGTACAAAATGGCGATCCAGGTAAGGTAGGTCTTTACGGCATTATGGGACTCGGTGAAAGTGAGGTACATCAGTCCGTTCAGGTATCCGCTGGTAATGGCACCATTGCGCTCCCATTCGTCGAGCAGCACCAGGATCGCGAAGTATACGCTTCCGAACAAAAGCAGGTGCAACAGATATCCGGCCAAACGGCCACTCCAGTGACGGAAGGTCCGCTTGATCAGCTTGTAGCCGGGCAGGATGAGGGCAATGATCAGTAATACGCCCAACAGAGACTGCTTCACCAAGTACATGACCATGAAGGCCGGCGTCCGTGCCAGGTCGGGGCGATAGAATTGTACCGTATACATCTCCAATACCACAAAGATCAAAATGATGATCCAGGCGATAATCAAAAGACGGGTACGTAGCGAAAATAAGGCTGGCAGATTCATGAGTTGGGTGCAATATATCGGCAATTTGGGACTTCCACTGCGCCAGGTCCCTTACTTGCCGGTTTGGGAGGAGGATTTCGTAGCAAAAAAGCCACCTTTCGTAGCAAACTTGCTGGTCTGGCTGGGCTGCATACGTCAAAAAGCCCGGAATCTGTCATCTTTAAGGTGAAATCACCCAAAAAGATCATTACTATGTCCAGAGTCCTGTGCTTACTGATCGCTATGCTTTCTACCGCTGCTGAGGCACAGTCAGATCTCATACCCCGGTCTGTGTTGTTCGACCTGTCGGAGCGCAAGGAGCGTTTTGCACTGAGTCCGGAAGGTGATCAGGTGTATTACGTTAAGAACCCCTACGTTCCCGGGAATATCCTCTACGCCCGGGACATCGTACAAGGGAAAGAAACACCTCTGACCTTTGATCACCCGTTCGTGGATTATCGGTTGTTCCCGGGCGGGCGTATTTTACTCAATTTTCGAACAACCGAAGCCCAATACTTCGGTTTGTATGACCGGGCTTCCAAAAAGCTTTTGCGACTGGAACCGGGCCCTATCAATCGGTCCAAGATCTACGATGTGTCCCTCGACCTGGAAGCCGCGGTGGCAATATTGATCATGCAAAATGGGGAGAAAGGTATCTACCGATTTACCCTTGACAACGAATGGACCCGCATCCGGGATCCGGAGGGTTTCCTGGAATTGTATTTTGATGCCAGCCTGAACCCGGTGGCCGGACTAAAACCCAATGAACAGCAAGCCAATGATCTATATTATTTGAAGGATGATACGTGGCGCCAATTGCGCCGTCATGACTGGTACGTGGATATGTTTATTGGTGGTGTCAACCAGATCGTATCGGTATCGGACGACGGTAATCAAATCTACTTTACCGATAATTCGCATACCGACCGGACGCAGCTCGTGGTCCTGGACCGGGCCACTGGCGCCGAACAGATCCTACTTCCACCAGGACCAGCCGATGTGCTCCCCACCAGTATGCTGTTTGATGAGGAAGGGAGGCCAGTATCAGCCGTTCAACATTTCGGTACACCGCGGCGAACGACCTGGGAAGCCCGGTGGCTGCCGCATATCGACCTGCTGGAAGACCGTTTGTCGGAATTGCATATCCTCGATGTAAGTGCCGACCGGAGCACCTGGCTGGTGGAGGATATGAACGGTGGCGCCAATCGCTATTATCGGTATGATACAACCGACCGTTCTCTGACCTTCCTGTTCACTGATTTTCCGGCTTTCGCCAAATACCCGTCGAACCTGCGGACATCAGCAATAGTAACTTCGTTCGATGGGTTGAACCTTCCTGTACAGGTATACCTGCGGGAGGATCTCGATACCGACCGCAATGGCATTCCCGATCGGCCACTGCCTACGATTCTGTACGTACACGGCGGCCCCTGGATAGGATGGCTTCAAAACAGTTGGTTCACTACGCGCAATTTGGAGCTATTGGCCAACCGTGGTTATGCGGTCATACACACCGAATTCAGGGGTGCCTCCACCTACGGGAAAGCTTTTGTGGAAGCCAGTAACAAGCAGTGGGGCGATGGTATGATGCGTGATCACCAAGCAGTAGTCGAATGGGCTATTGACCAAGGTATTGCCGATCCGGAAAAAGTAGGGATCTACGGGTGGTCGTTTGGTGGCTATGCAGCCATGGCCGGATTAACTTTCGCTCCCGACACCTACGCCTGTGGAGTCGCGATGTACGGTATTGCCGACTTGGATTCCTTTCTACGTACCGACTTTGCCAACAACCGAACCTGGCGGGAACGCGTAGCCGATATTCGCACAAAAGAAGGGGAGGAGCTGGCCTATCGACATTCGCCTATCAATTATGTGGACAAGATTCAGGCTCCACTTTTCCTCACCACCGGGGGGAAGGATCAACGTGTTCCCCACGACCAATCGGACCGCATGGCCGAAGCGATGCACGAGGCAGGTAAAGAGGTAACCTACTTATACTACCCGGAGGAAGGTCACGACTACCGGCTGGCCGATAACTGGATCACTTTCTGGAGACAGGCGGAGTCGTTTCTGCATCAACACCTTGGTGGTGAGTATCAACCCATTGAAACCGGGGAGGCCGAAATCTACTACAAACGGATATACCCGACCAAAAACAATTAATATGCGATCACTTTTTATCCTGGCAGGTCTTTTCTGGGCCAATACCATTTTGATGGCCAGTTCGAATTACTACGGTTTGCTTCCTTTCCGGGGAGAAGATGTGTACACCCGGATCACGGTGGATGACGATGCCACGGTTAGCATTAGTTATCCGCTGCATCCGCTTTTGCCGAAAGGCACGATGGAAGCAAACCCCTTTGAATATGCTGAAAGAGCCTTTCCTATCCTCGACAACACCGCCAGCATTACCTTTTTGCGAAAGCATAGAAAGCAATGGATAATCAGGTATGTATCACCAGCCGGTTCATCGGAAGTTCCTTTTTATCGGGAGGTGGAAGGCCCGGATCCTGATCAATTCGAAACCTATAGCGGCACTTACGAGGATGCAGATGGACGGGTACTGTGGGTGCGCACCATGCGGAGCCGCCTGCGGGTAGTGTCGCCTTATTCGCAGGAAGTGCTTACCCTGCGCCCCATCGGCGAGGGTGCATTCTGGGCGTCCACCGGGGAGCGGTTACGATGGGAGGGCGATCATATCCACTGGACCTCGAACGAGGGTTCCACCAGGCAGTTAACCAAAAGCGATCGCTTTACGGAAGAGGAGGTCTGGGTGGTTTCCGGCGCAGATTCTCTGTACGGCAAGCTGTTCGTTCCGTCAGGCGAGGGGCCTTTTCCCGGCTGTGTGGTCCTACAGGGTGGCGGATCGGCGGGACTGGCTAACTACGAGCTCGAAGCCAAATTCTTTGCCATGAACGGCGTGGCCACCCTGCTCTGTAATAAGGCCGGTGAGGGGCAATCGAAAGGTCCCGGTCAGTTCTGGCGTCAGACCTTCCGGGAAAAGACCGGAGAATATTTGAATCTCTTTCGATTCCTGGCCAGACAACCAGGAGTAGACCCGCAACGAGTGGGCGTACACGGAGTCAGTGAAGGCGGCCGACTGGCCCTGATGATGGCCCAGGCCGAGCCGGAGGTAGCCTTTGTGATGGCGGGGGCAGCGCCGGTAATGACCATGCGCGAAGGACAATTGTACGCCATGGATCACTACCACCGTGACCTGAATATCGATGAACAAACCAATCTGGGCATTCAGCAAGTCTGGGCGGATTACTACCAGGGGATCATTGATGAGGATATCGATACGACCATCATTGAGCGGGCAAATGCCTTGCGGGAGGTACACCAGCGGGTGTTCTTGCCGCCCAATTCCACACGGATCCCGGCATCACCGCGGGCGGAAGATCTGCTTAATGCCTCGGTCGTCGATGACCTTCCCCGAGTACAGTGTCCGGTATTGCTGCAGTACGGAGAGGTGGATCACCGGGTAAACCCCTACAAAAGCCTGGAAGCGATCGAGCAAAAACTTCCCGGGGACACACCGCGGCGAACTGTACTGTATCCGCGGGCCGGGCATTCCTTTATGACTCCGGAATTTCAGATCAGCCCGGGTTATTTGCACGACAAGATCAACTGGCTCCGCTCGGTGGAGGTATTAAATTAATGACAGGTCCGGGTCTAGCAGGTCGGTAAGTTACTGAAGGCTACAACCTTACGTCATATATGAAAATGGTATTGGGAAGTAGGTAGTAAGTAGTAGGTAGCAGGACTTGCTTAATTCCATATACCGAATACTAATTACTTTATACCGGGAGGTTGGGCGTAGAAAATGGTCCCTTTACGAGATGGCCTACGCCCAAACTCACAATAAATTAACACAAATGGAAAACGTTAGCATCAACTTTATGGCCGTGGTAGCCGCGGCTCTGTCCATGTTCCTCATTGGTGGTTTTTGGTATTCGCCCGCCTTATTTGGCCGGCAATGGCTGAAGGAGATCGGGGAAGACGATTCGTTCCTGGAATCCGGAAATAAGCTGATCATCTTTGGTGGTGCCTTCGTATTGGCACTGATCATGTCCTTTAATCTCGCCGGGTTCGTGAGTGGGTACGAGTCGTGGACCTGGGGCCTGATCGGTGGTGTCCTGGCTGGCCTGGGCTGGGTAGCCATGGGGTTGGGAATGATCTACCTCTTCGAACGACGCAGCCTGCGTCTTTTTGCCATAAACGCCGGGTATTTAGTGATATCCTTTACCGTGATGGGCCTTATTCTGGGGATCTGGAAATGAAAGGACCAGGTGTGAAGTTTGAAGTTTGAGGTGTGAGGTATGAGGTATGAGGTAAGGTTTAGAGGTTACCTCATACCCCAAACCTCTCACCTCATACCTGGCATGGCTGGTTGTAAAACCAGCTCGATGTAGTTGTTCCAGTCAAAATACCGCTGCGCCACCTCCTGCAGATCTTTTGCCGTAAGGCTATGCACAAAATGCTCAAATACTGCCGTTTGCATGCCCCGAAGAGGAATATGATTGCGGTAGCGGGTGGCGAGTTGCCCCAGCCAATAGCCATTGGTGGCACGGGCTTCTTCCTGGCTCTGGCGTTGGGTTTCGGTGATCTTTTGGAGGTAATCATCGGATATTGGTTCGGACTGAAGCTGACGAAGCTCTTCGTAGAGTAGTTGGATCAGAGTGTCCACCTCCGCCGGATCGGCATCGAACCGTATGGCCGTGCGGTAGTTGGGTTCGGGGATGGGCAGTACCGTGCCGCTTACACGCACGCCGTAGACGCCGCCCATTTCTTCGCGGAGACGTTCGCGCAGACGAATACGTACCAGCGACAGCATCGAATTATACAAATACCGCTGATCGGAGGTGTATCGCATATCCCCGTGGAAATTGATCTCCACGATGGCCTTGGGCGCCTGGCCGCCCACGATGGTACTGTCGATCACACCGCGCACCAGACGCGTGCCGGTATCCCGCCACCCCTCGTCGCGGCGGCTGGCGGGTAAGGATCCCAAATATGTCGCGGCCAGATGGGGGAAGGTTTCCAGGTCCAGGTTCCCCACGAAGACAAAGGTGAAATCGGAAAAATCCGCAAAGCGCTCCCGGTAGATCTCAAGCATCCGGTCCGGATCAAGAGCTTCCAGTTGCTCCACCGTGGGAATGCCGCGTCGGGGATGATTGCCATAGCGTATCTGGAAGGAAGCTTCTCCAAAAAAGTAGTAAGGATTCTCGAGGATGTTCTCGAGGATGGATCGTTGACGCGTACGGTAGGAGGAGAGAACCATAGTGTCTTTGCGGGGTTCCGTAGCGTAGAGATGTACCAATTGGAGCAATTCCTCCAAGTCGCGCGGTGAGGCACTGCCGTTGAATCCCTCGTGCCATTCGCCGATGTAGGGCGCAACGGAGACGGTGCTACCCGTTAGTTTTTTGGTCAGATCAGTGATGGAAAAGTCACCCACGCCACTCTGGTCGATCAGCGTGGCGGCGGTGCTGGCGTTGGGGTATTCGGCATCGGAATAGACGGAGTGGCCACCGGGACTGAAGCCGGCCATCAGCACCTCGTCTTGTTTGAAATCGGTAGGACGTACCACTAACCTGGCACCATTAGGCAGCCGGTATTCGTAAACACCTAAACTGGTATCGCGATAGGTCAGGGTAGCGGTCAGTTCCGGCAGGTCTTTCCGGAAGAGTGGTTTATCGCTGGCCGAGTCCAGGTACGGATCGTAGGATTGACGTTCGGCTTCCCGGATCATATCTTGCCAATCATCCGCGGAGGGCATCTGATCAGCTAAACGCTCCGGGGTTTTTAGTACCAAATAAGAACCAGGATCAGACCACCATTTTGGCAGTAATTCGTTGATATCACGGAGGGTGATGGTTGGCAATACCTCCCGGACCCGGGCGAGCTCCTGGCTTCTGGTCAGCAACGGCCCACCGCTCAGTGCGTGATTGGCGAGTTGGGCAGCGAGCGTGGCTGAGCGTTGCGCATCTTCCTCCAGGGCTGCCTGCCGGTAACGCACCAGTAACTCTTCCTTTTTACGCTCCAGCTCCGATGCTACGAATCCGTGTTCCCTGACCTGCATGGTCGTTTCCAGCACTTTGCGAAACCCGGTTTGCAATTGTTCGGGGGCCACAAAGGCCGATAGCAGGTATTGTGGTTGCTCTCCCAGGCCCCGCGTTATAACGGAGGAAGCGAAGGTGAAAGGCGGTTCACTCATCGATTGCTGTACCTCGTACATACGGGCTCCCATCAGGCGATTGTACAGGGCGTGCATCAGGTTTTGCCGAAAGGCTGCTGTATCAGACAGGGACTGTTTGGGTAAAGGCCGGTACCATTCCACCTGAACGAACGGCGCTTCTTCATCGGCGGCGATCAGGTATTGAAAAGTCTCAGTGCCAGACACCTCGGTGGGCATCTCTTCGGATGGGGTGTCCGGATTTCTCAGAGGCGCAAATTGTGAGCGTATGGCCTCTTCGACCGCCCCCGGATCAAAATCGCCCACCGCAATAACAGACATCAGATCGGGCCGATACCACTGTTGATAATACCGGATAATGGCTTCGGGTGGGGTGTTTTCCAGCAGATCCGGATTACCAATGGGCAGGCGCTCCGCAAAGCGGGAGCCGCTATATAAAAAAGGTATGATCTGCCGCCGCTGACGCTGATCGGCATTGAGGCGGGTGCGCCACTCAGAGAGGATGACACCGCGTTCTTTATCTATCTCTACGGGATCAAACACCAGTTCGGTGGCCCATTCCTTCAGGATGGTCAATCCCGTATCGAGTTTGCCGACTGGCTTGGTGCGTACCTCAAGCATGTAAACCGTCTCTTCAAAACTGGTGTAGGCATTCAGGTCGGGCCCAAAACGCATACCGGTTGATTCCAGGTAATCGATCAATTCATTCTTTGGGAATAGCTCCGTTCCGTTGAAGGCCATGTGTTCCACGAAGTGAGCGAGACCTTGCTGGTCATTGTCTTCCTGCAGGGAGCCGGCCCTTACGATCAGTCGCAGTTCGGCGCGACCAGCCGGGAGGTCATTGGCCCTGACGTAATAAGTCAGGCCGTTGGCCAGGGTGTCGTGGCGCACCATTGAATCGCGGATCTGGGCAGTGAGTTGGGCCGCAGTTCCGAGGATTAATAATAGGGTAATTAGTCGTCGCATGGGTTTAAGATAGGGAGAAAGGGGAATTGGGGAAAGGGGGAATGGGAGAGAGGGGAATAGCCCTCCTTCGTCCGTACGGACTTCGGCGGGCAGGGAGATCGGAACTTGGAAATTACTTCAGCCTTCAGAAAAAACAAAAAAGGAGCCCATCCACTTTAGTTGTGGGGGGGGGGCAAAAAATGCCCGACGCTCCTTGCAATGGAAAGCAAGGAGCCTGTAGCCAGGCATCAGGATGCTAAAGTGCCAAGGCAAGTCGCTCTGGTCCCTTTAGTCTCTGAAAATCTCTTTAGTCCTCCGGTCTCTTAATTCCCTTCCGTCCCAATCGTTTCCACAAACGCCGGGGGTTGTTTCCCGAATTGCCGAACAATGAAAAAGAGGGCGCCCAGTGACGTCAGAAAAAGCACGATACTAATCAGCCATCCTCCTCCCAGAAACGTGGAGAGGCCCGAATTGATGAAGGCGAAAAAGCCCACCGTCAAGGCGTAGGGCAACTGAGTCCGCACGTGATCGATATGGTTACAATCGGATGCCAGAGAACTCAGGATGGTGGTATCCGAAATGGGGGAACAGTGGTCACCCAATACGGATGCCGCCAGCACTACTGCAATTACATTCAATAGTAACTGATAGGCAACCTCCGGATCTACCCCCTGCGCCATAGAAACAGCCCAGGTAGTCGGAATGGCGATAGGATAAAGAATGGCCATTGTACTCCAGCTGGAGCCCGTACTGAAAGCAATGGAAGCTGCGAGGATAAAGACGATCATTGGAACCAGGAAGGGATTCAGACTCCCTTTCAGGGCACTGGTCAGGAAAGTGGCTGTATGGAGTTCATCGGTGGTAGCGGCCAGTGACCAGGCCAGGGTCAGGATCAGGATAGCCGGTAGCATGGTTTTGAAACCGGTTAACATGGTGGTGATGGAGTCGCCCAGCTTCATAATTCGCCCGCCGACGGTCATCAAGATGGCTACAAAAACCCCGCTTAATGAGGCCCAGAGAAGAGCGATATAGCTATCGGCGTTACCGATAAGCTTACCAATTTTGCGGAAAAAACCACCGCCGCCCTCTTCCAGCGTAGCTCCAATATTGGCCCAGACTTCACCCCAGCCCGAGCCATTGACCAATATCCCCATATCGATCAATTCCCCATAGGTGGAATCGATTCCCGTATCGATCAGGCCATAAATGGTAACCAGAATAACTACCAGTACCGGTATCACAGCGTTCCACCAGTTTAGCGGAGCGCCTTTGATAGGGGAGAGGTCTTCCGTTTCTTCTACCGATTTGTCGGCCACGGCCACGCGATCCACTTCTCCCGTAGTCCGGGCGCGGACCTCCGCTTTGTACATGCCTCCGTAATCGCGTCCCGTGTAAATCAGGATAAGGATGAAAACCAGGGTCAAGACAGGGTAAAAGGAATACTTTAAGGAGCCGATGAACAAGGCATAGGGGGTGGTGGGGCCGGTGTAATTGGTCAGCGTTTGGATACCATCGTCGATGTAGCCCAGCTCGGCACCGATCCAGGTGGTAATAAAGGCCACTGCAGCCACCGGCGCGGCTGTGCTATCTACGATATAAGCCAGTTTTTCGCGGGAGATCCTGAACTTGTCGGTAACGGAGCGCATGGTGTTCCCAACAATCAGCGTGTTGGCGTAATCATCAAAGAAAATGGCTACCCCAAGTAGCCAGGTTATAAACTGGGCCGACCGCGGACTGTTGGCGTACCTGGACAGCGATTTTACTACGCCGGCCATACCCCCGTTCCTGGAAATGATGGCCACCATGCCCCCGATGAGAATAGAAAAAATGATAATCGATTGGTGCCCGCCGTCGGTTAAGGCAGCAACAACGTATTTTTCGACAACCTCCCAAAAGGAGATGAGGAAGTAGTAAAAGCTTTCGATCCGCATACCACCTGCGATGAAAGCACCGACCCATACCCCCACAAAAAGGGATACGACCACCTCCCGGAAGATCAGGGCCAATAAAATGGCCACCAGGGGTGGTACAACGGAGAGCCACATGGGAATATGCCGAACCCGTAACCCACGACGGGTTTGAGAAGCATGGTAAATGCGATATTGGTCATCGGCGTTTCGCAGTAGTACTAATTCGCCTTTTTCATCAAAGGTACGACCAAGGTCTACCCGGTTATCGACCATAGGCAGAGTATCAAGCTGACCATTAACATTTATGGATGCAGAATTACCGGTTTCCGGAATTTGCAGAAAAAAACGACCTCCGTCGGATAAAATGGTATAGTCTTTGATTCTAATATGAACGTCAGCCTGTTCGGCCGGCTCCAGAGTGATAGTATCGGTTTGAGCACTGCAAATGGCAGCCAGGAAACAAAACAGGCAAAAAAGTAGACCGGAAGGTTTGCTCATCAGTTGGTACAATCGTTTGTTGATAAATGGCGGTATCAGACCAAGAAACGAAAATATAGAATAACGACAAAGCGGTCTAACGCAAAAGAAAATTCCTATGAAACACCTCCAAAACGTACTTTTCCTATTAATTATCGGAGCATATTCCGGCCAAAGTCAGGGTTTTACACGGCCCGACTGGCCGGTAGTTCAGAGTGGGCAGACACTTGCCCAACCATTTGCCGGTGGACTCAATGCGCCTCAGGTTTCGGAGATCGATCTGGATCAGGATGGCCGACAGGATCTTTTCATCTTTGATCGTGCCGGGGATGTGGTGCTCACTTTCCTGCAGACTGGTCCATTGGATGATCCTGAATATACCTATGCTCCCGAGTATGCCCGTATGTTTCCGCCACTGACCAATTGGGTGTTGTTGCGGGATTACAATCAAGATGGCCTGCCGGATATTTTTGCGTACAGTGATGTGCCGGGCATTGATGGCATTACGGTCTATACCGGTAGTTTTTCAGCTGGTAACTGGAGCTTTGAGCGCTACGATTTTGGCCCGCCCTTCAATCTGATTCAGTACGAGAATGCCAATGGAAACACGCTCCAGGCCTACGTGTCGCGCGTTGATTATCCGGCCGTGGACGATATCGACGGCGATGGCGACCTGGACATTGTCACCTTTGACCCCGGTGGCAGCTTTGTCGATTATTACCAAAACCAACAGGTGGAGCAAGGTTTGCCGGAGAATACATTAATATACGAGCTGGTCGATAACTGCTGGGGCGGTTTTTACGAAAGTGGGATTAACTCGGAAGTAACTTTTTCCGACGGTCCCGGGCAATGTGTAACCCTGGATGGCCTCGATCTGGCGGCTACCGGACGCCATGCCGGATCTACTTTGCTTACCCTGGATGTAGATGACGATGGCGACCGCGATCTGGTGTTGGGCGATATCTCCTTTGACAATCTGAATTTGCTGTACAATGAAGGGACCAGAGAACAAGCCTGGATGAATGACCAGGATGTTCGCTTTCCCTCCCAATCCACGCCGGTGGATCTGCCCGTTTTTCCGGTAGCTTTTGAAGCGGAAACCACCGGTGATGAACAGGCTGATATTCTGGTAGCTCCCAACGAAGTCCAGAATGCCGAGGACCTGGATGTGCTTTGGCAATATCGCGCCAATGGTCCGGGATTTGAACAGCCATATACGCTGATTACCAAGCGGTTTTTAGTGGAGGATATGATCGATTTGGGTACGGGAGCCCATCCCGTTTTTCTGGATTACAATCAGGATGGGTTGCTGGATATTCTGGTCGGTAACACCAGCCGGTTTCAGCGCGACGGTATTCCCGATGCCCGTTTATATCTGTTCGAGAATACCGGTACGGCTGGTAGTCCCGCCTTTGAGCTGATTGATGAGGATTACCTGGAGATGTCCCAGTTCAGCCAGAGTGGTTACGCTCCGGCCGCCGGGGATGTAGATGGCGACGGAGACATTGATCTGTTGATCGGCGAGCAATTCGGCACCTTGTTTTTCGCAGAGAACACGGCTGGTGAAGGTCAACCCTTTGCCTTTGCGCCGGTCCAGGCCGAGTATCTGGGAATTGATGTCGGACTGGCGGCTACGCCCTTCCTGGCGGATTTAAATGATGATCAGCGCATGGATCTGTTGATCGGCGAGCGCACGGGGAATATCAACTATTTTGAACATACCGGAAACAGTGATCAGCCTTACGAGGCAGATCCCGGTGCGGGTAATAACACCAATGCCATGGGACAGATTAATACACGCCTGCCGGGATTTATTACCGGTTACAGCGCTCCCGTTGTTATTGACACCGAAGATGGACTACGGTTGCTGACGGGTTCCGAGGAAGGTTCACTGATCCTTTACGATTCGGTCACCGATGAGCTACGGGGGATCATGCCCGAACTGGATGCCTCCTTCGGGCCTATGCGGCCGGGTATGCGGACGCGCCCGGCCCTGGCCGATGTCGACGGTGATGGCTACCTGGATATGCTGGTGGGATCGATGCGGGGTGGTTTGCAACTGCTATCCACTCCCTTGCGGGTTAGTACGACCACCAGTACCCGATCGGTCCGGGATACATCTTATCCAATGCACGTATTCCCAAATCCGGCTGTGGATCGGGTGCAGGTCGATCTGCATCACTGGCCTTTCGGCAAAAAAAGGGTCAGCCTGATCAGCGGTCAGGGACAAGTGGTGCGACAAGTAATATCTGACAACCATCAGGTGGCACTCGCTCTGCAGGGATTACCTGCCGGCATGTACGTGGTGCGGGTTGAGGCGAGCGCGGGAGTCGGGCAGCAAAAACTGCTGGTACGGTGAAGCTTTAAAATCGTGAGGTTGGGGGTAGACTATTTCGGTGAGTGGCCATTATCAACATCCAACCTCGCGGCACATAGTAATTGGTATTGGGTATATGGATTTAAGCAAGTCTTATTACCCAATAGCCTATACCAAATACAACGTAAGATTGTAGCCTTCAACAAAATTTACCAAATTGCTAGCCCCAACCTTACGATCGAAATGTCGGTTACCTGCCGAAATTCCTTTTGGCTGAATCCACTTGCTGGGAGGAATTTTCTATTTTATGGGTAAACCCTGGTTGTATGAAAAAAATAGTACTCTCACCTGGTAAAACTCTTCTGCGTGTCTTTTTTCTGTGGTGCATCATGTATGCTCATGCAACCGTCCTTCATGCCCAAAAATACCAAGATGATTATATAATTCAGGATTCCGCAAAGAGGGTAGGAATAAAGCTGGAACGGGGATCTGATGCAGAAAACGCACAATATGTCCAATTAAAAACATCCACCGGTACGATTCGATTTGGTCCGGATAAAGTGGATGAGTACCTCATTGATAACAGGCTGTATAAATCGATGAGGATTCCCGAACCTTTGGATAATCAATCGCTGTATTTTTTGGAGCAGCTCTTTATCGGATACCCGACCATTTATTACGTTAAGCCCTTCTACCGGTCGGGCCACTACTATTTCCAGGAAGAAGAACAAGCTCCACTCGTACTCTTATCGGAGGATAGTAAAGCACTAAAAAGTCAATTACACGATTTACTTACGGGGTGTGATCAAACGGATCAGAATATAGACCGCATACAAATTACTAAACAGCAATTGTCTGCTTTACTGGAGAGCCATGATGGCTGTCAGGAGATTGGGGTACGAAAAATTAAAATTGGATTAGGAGGTGGATACCAGATGCATACCTATTCCAATAATTCGCTTCCGGGTGGTTTATCTGAAACTAATCTGGGACAATCATGGGCACCATATATCAGCGCTGCTTTGGACATTCCCATTTTTGGCGGGAACTTTTCTCTTCATACTTCCTTGTCATATTCTCACTTTAATCAACGGATTTCAACTACACCACAGAATACTAAAACCGGGTTTGATATCTTTTTTTCCTATGATGCTATAGGCGTAAGTCCTGTTTTGCGCTATCATAAGCCAAAACCTGGAATAGCCTTATTTGGAGAAATAGGCGGATCTGTTTTAATTCCGATTTTAGACTACCAAAGGGTGGATGAGTTTGTGGAACAGGGGTTTAATTTATTCACCCAGCGAGAATTAGATGTAATATTAGTGCCAGATTATTTGATTGGTCCCACCTGTTCTTTTGGGATAATTATCAATTACCCTAAAAGGATCAACTACAGTATTGGGATCAGATATGATCCATTGTACTTGTTTTCAATTGAACAAAACGGAATACGGTTTTCTCAGTTTTCCCTCTCAGGAGGTGTTTATTTTTAAACCCGGTTGATGATGTTTAATTTACGATTGTATTGGCGAACCTTGCTGACAATATCCTCCATTGTCCTGTTGTTTGGTTGTGATCAAGAGTTAGAACCTCTTCGGGCATTACCTGTCATCGAAATTTTAGATTTTACAGATGTTAATCAATCCGGTATAACACTCAACGCTGAAATTATCCGTACTGGCAGTAATCCCTTAGATGAGCGATATGGATTTGCTATTAGCTATTATAGCTTTGAATTCGATGATGACCTCAGCAGGATAGAATATGTTGATGTGCCAGAAGGGATGAAAAGTTATTCGTATCGATTAGATAGCGCGCTGATTGAAGGACTCAGATATGAAATTCGTGCCTTTGCTGAATCAAATAATGAACGCACGGTAACTGCTGCAAAACTTTACCGCCCCACGTCAACCAGCCAAAACATTGGTTGGTCAAAAGCTCTGGTGGACTATCCGCTCTACAATGATCGAAGGATGACTTGGATAGGTACCAAAGAAAATGTCTTTTTGGTGGATTTCCCAAATAGATTTCTTCGCTACAGTTTGGATGACTTAAAGATTGAGGCTTTACCAGTATCCATTCCCAGAGGTGTAAGAGATTTCACTGACTTCTTTCCACTTACGGGTCAACAAGATCGCGTGATTGCCTTCCAGTCAGAAGATAATTACTTTACTGAATTGAAGGGGACCACTTGGGAAAGTTTAGATACTATGCCCAGTGCTGCTGCATTCGAAGGAAGGTATTACTCCACTGTTGTGCAAAAAGAAG
This sequence comes from uncultured Saprospiraceae bacterium, assembly GCA_964342305.1. Taxonomy (GTDB): domain Bacteria; phylum Bacteroidota; class Bacteroidia; order Chitinophagales; family Saprospiraceae; genus DT-110. The sequence goes on from CAYFGK010000053.1 coordinate 40,947, forward strand.
ATCAATGGTATGCCTTTAGCTTTGCGGAAAATTATTTCACATCTTACAATCCTATACTAAGAACCTGGAGAGAAGGGGCTGAATTCGAGGTGAATGGAACACCTATTGGAAACCTCTTTGCGTCAAACTATGATCCAGGCACAGGATTGATCTATGCTATTACATATTCAAATAGACTCTATGCTTTTGATGAATTATCCTCTGAATTTACAGAGGTCGCAGACCTCCCCGGAGGTAATTCCCAATTTAATGGTGTTAAAATTGAAACCCACAGCGATAAGTTTATAATCGGACCGATTTCTGAAGCTGGCTTTGCCGATGGCCGGGCCCGTAAATGGTTTTTTATCTCTTATGATCCGGTTAGCAACACATGGACCGAATTCGGTGATTTCACATCAACCAATGCTGTGCAAAACACTCAAATGATAGTGCGCAACGGCATTTTATTCTTCGGATTAATAAAGTCTAATGAAGTGCTGGATATTTTTCAATACGCCTTGCCCTAGCTATTGGAAATGTCCTTTTTTTCTGCAAGATTGCCTGCATGAAAACTTAAAAAAAGCTTCGCTGCATGCCCCAGATACGTTTTGGAATCATCCTTCTTTTTTGTGGGTGTTATTTGTCCTTGCTGGCTCAAGGACCTACGGGTGATTATATTATTATTGATACCGTCACTTATATCGGTGTCAACCTGAAAGGTGGTTCGGACGTGGAAAATGAAATTCCTGGCCTGCCTGGATCTGCCTGGCGGTTCATGGCGTACTATCCGGAAAATCAGCTTTTGCGTGAAGAAACACGTTTATTTATTCCGGGTGAAGTCAGAAGCCTTAATGCGTGGATGCAGAATGGGCAAATATACGTAGGTGTGAAAAGAACGGATAATTCGTTCGACCTGTTCCACTACTCCCTGAAGTAGTTAATCCGCATAATCCCGCTCCCCAAACAACAAGGTCCCGATCCGCACCATGGTCGAGCCTTCTTCGCAGGCGATCTGATAGTCGCCCGACATACCCATAGATATCTCTTTAAAGCTTTCTTTGCCAGCGAAATACGCTGCTTTAAGCTTTTTGAAGATGCGGTGAAGTTCCTGAAATTCCCGCCGAACCTGATCCGTGTTATCCGTAAAGGTAGCCATGCCCATTACGCCGACAATGCGAATGTGTTCCATTTGCGCGTAGGATTCGCCTGCGAGCAACTCGACGGCCGTCTCCCAACTGAACCCGTATTTGCTTTCCTCATCGGCAATGTGGAACTGCAGCAGGCAATCGATCACCCGCTCCTCTTTACGGGCTTGTTTATTCACTTCTTTTAGCAACCGGGGACTGTCGACGGAGTGGATCAGGCTGACGAAGGGAGCAATGTATTTCACCTTATTTCGCTGCAGGTGGCCGATCATATGCCATTCAATATCCTTGGGCAGCTCATCGTACTTGGGGGTAAGTTCCTGGGCTTTGCTTTCGCCAAAAATGCGCTGGCCCTGGTCGTACAGCCGCCGGATGGCCTCCATCGGCTTAGTCTTGGAAACGGCGACGAGCTTGGTTTGGGTAGGTTTGAGTTGTTCCAGTATCTGTTCGTACATGATTTTTGCTTGATTCTTAGTTTGGTGGAAGGGATTTTTTGAACGTAGTTTAGCGAATTTTTAACGCCGGAATGGTACTTATCGTTGATCACAAAACGTTGAATTTCCTGAACGCCAAAAATAAGTGACCATGTACCAATCAATCGCCGCACGCAATGAGCGCCGCAATCGTCGCCGCGCTTTCGTAATGACCACCTTTATCACGGGAGTGCTGATCGTCGCTCTCGCTTATTTCGGTAGCCCTGATCTGCAAGCGATGATCGATGGATTGGTCCATCAGGTGCTCGGTTCTGAGCCTACCGCGAATGTACAACCCTGAGTTGGTGACTATAGGGACAATGGAGACTTCAGGGATCGAAGGGATTTTAGTGCCCTCAGGGACTAAAGAGATAGCGGGTAGACGCGATAAATCGCGTCTCTACGAAGGGTTGGCTGTTTATCGGTTCCGGGTAGCGCGGTTCGTTACCTCCCCGCGCCCCCACAGAACCGTACGAGCGG
>CAYFGK010000054.1:0-43011 GCA_964342305.1 uncultured Saprospiraceae bacterium
CTTTCTATTGCATCAGCATCATTGTCTACACCGTTTCCTATAGCGAACACCTTTAAATCGTACAATCCATTTTTATTTGGTTGTAATTGAGCGTATTTGCCATCAACAGAAATAACTCCAACTCCATCAACAGTATACCCATCAACACTATCTGCCTGAACCTTATACCGCGCCCCCGTCTCTGCAACTTCGACAATCTCCCCATTCCGCAACGGTATACTTTTATTATTATTCAGCAGGTCGGAAATAGTCGAAAACTGCCGATCTGGTGCAACCACCATCCACTCCCCCTGATTCCGAATCTTAACAGTAGAATCAGTATCCACCCACGTTTGAGTGGTGTCAGGCGCACTACCCGACGTCACAACCCCCGGATTCCTCGGCTCCTTATCAATAATCCACGCATACGACCCATCCGGGATCTGCGCGCAGCGCACCGTCCGCGTCTCCTCATCATCGAAGGTGTAAGTAGCAAAGGTGGTATTCTGATACCACAGCGTTCCTGAAAGCTGATTCACACGATCGTCGCCGGTATCGTTATCCACCATATTAAAGACGATCGTCCGACCGGCACGGGCCGCGTTGGGAGTGGGTAAGATCACCAGGGCATTACTGGAGGCGCCGGATTGGATTTCCTGGGACCAATAGAGAAAGTTGTACTTATCGAGACTGTCGCTCACCTCACTGGACGTGTAGTCGGTACCATCCGAGGACTTACTGACCGTCCCTACCTGGAACGATGTACTGACACTGATCGAATTCAGGCTATCCAGTAGCTCCGATCGGTATAGGATGCTGTCGGGCAAGTACGTAGATCCGGAGCCGCAATGTCCGAACGCCAGGTCACCCCCGGCGCTGATATCGACCGTGTTTCCGTCGGCATCGCGGTAGAAGAGGATTTTCAGGGGCACGGCCCGAGAGGAGACGAGCGTCACCTGGTTCAACGAACTATCCGTACCATCGTAGCTCCAGCAGACGGGGATCTCCTGGATACCATATCGGGGCTGTGCGAAGGCCATGGTGGCCATCAGCAGAAAAAAGCCAGTAAGTATGTGCCGTACCTTCATTTATTTAGCGTTGTACTGAAACACGACATCCCCTCCCGGGCCTGCGGCCACGTTCAGGGTGAATTGCGTTGACGTAATACTGCTCACCCACCAGGTACCGAGGTTACCCAGGGGCGTAATCGTTATGTTATTGGGGACTCGTCCGATGCCATGGGTGACCACTACCGAGGTGTTGCCACTGCCCAGTGTATCCTGCCCGATCGCCTGTTTGCTCACCAATAGCTGACCGGCGGAGTTCGTGAAAGCATAGTTGGACACGGTAGCCGTATCGGCATCGTCCCGGGTGTTGGGCAGGTTCTCCAGGGTGAATTTGGCGGCATCGCCTTTAATCGTCATACCAGTGCTGTCGGTATCGATGACAAAGCCAGCGGTACCGCTGAGCTCTACCGAGTGATTTCCGGAAATACTGACCACGTTATGGTAGAACCCAACCTTGTCCGGAGCGACGAAAATCTCGCCCTCCCCACCATCACTATCATCGATGGCCTGCAGGAGCACGCCCTCGATCTCTTCGCCCATCGCGATATCGTACTGAAAGTTCAGACCGGCATAGGATTCCGTAAATCCCATCAGACCAGGAAGCATGTACAGCCCGCGGTTATCGTAGTAGGTCTTGGTCAGGTTGAGGAGCATGTCAATAGTATTATCACCAGCAAACTCCCCAAACGACAGCATCTGCTCGTTGGCGTCATCAAAATTGAGCTCCATGGCCACCTTTCGCCTGGTGTCCTGGATGCTATCACTCGCAGTGTAAATATTATTGACACTACCGCCTCCGGAGCCGCCGCTTCCATCGCAGCACCATCCGTTCTGCAGTGTGGGATTTTCACCCAGGCTGACGGTGTTGCCCTGGGCATTCACATACATCAGGTCGATGGGAGTGGAGCTGCGGCTACTGACCAGGGTGTAGCGCACCAGATTACTATCTACGCCGCCGGTGTTCCAGCAGATCGGCGTATCGATGATCGCGTAGCGGGGATCGGGATTATCCTTAGTGGTGGCGCTGGCCAGCAAGACCAACAACCCCAGCAAAAAAAATATGCGTTTCATAGTGTGCTACGTTGAGTAAGCGTAAAAAACTCGGCCACCGTTGCCGTTGATCTCAAAGGCCGGTAGTGGCTTGTATTTGTTATTGACCCGGTCAAACTGAGCGTGAAACTCTTCGACAGAGCCTACCGACCAGGTCGTACCATTTATGGTAGCGTCGGCTTCATTATCACCATCCTGTATCGCTCCGGCCACCCGGATGCGTACCCAGAGCGCACCGGCAGGAATAGTTACTTCACCGATTGTTTCATTGCGGGTAACCTCTTGGTTTTCCGACTCCGGAGGAGTCAGGCTGACGCTTGCAGATCCCGCAGGTACTTCTTTTCTACTCTCAGGCATCGCCAATGCGTTTCATGATCCGGACCTTCAGGTTGTTCCCGCTATTCAGCGCCGGAGGATCCGTATCAGGTGGTGAAGAAATCGTTTGGAATACCACACTGTACCGGTGAGTCAGGCCAATGCCCGACTGATCGGCCTCTACAAATGCCTGGCCGGGATCGATCACAATCTGATCATCCAGCCATACGCGGGAGGTACCCAGGTTCATGAACCGCACCAAAACAGCACGGCGGACCTGAAACGACTCGTCATCCTTGAAGATGCTCCTATTCTGAATCCGTATTTCCCCCTTGCTCATGCGCTTGTAGTTGTTCGATCATGGGGCCCAGGAATGCTTTCGCCTGTTCAGGATTCTGCTGGGCGAAGATGGACAGGGCCCGGAAAATATAGTTGGGATGATACTCCGGCATTACTTTAGCGACGGCGTTCACGTCGACCATAATCTGATCGAAGCTTACCGATCGCTGCTTTTGCTCTTTCGGTTCCTGGCCGAGCGTACCCAGGCTTGCCTGAGCTACCGGCTTGGGCCGAAAAGTCTGTGCCCGCAAGTATTCTTTCAGTACACCAATACCTTCCTGAGCCATCGTCATACCGATGCTGGGCGCTTCCGCGTGCTCCAGGTCTTCCTCCAGACGCTCGCGTCGATAGCGTTCCTCGAGTAACATCCGGTCTTTTTCGGCCATCTGCTCGAAATGCTTTTGCTGCATTACCAGCATTTGCATCATCAGGTTCTGACCGCCAAACATTGCCGGTGACTGTTGACCACTTACACCATTAGCCGGGTATCCATCGTACCCCCATTGCACGGGGAGCACGATGGCCCGGTCTTTCTGGTCGGAGACGTTTTTCCGGATCTGAACCTTGACGCGGCCTTTGGGAAATGACGACAGGAACTCTTCCAGCTGCATCCAGCTGTAGGTTAGCAATTCTTCGCCCTCATAATCGATCTCATCGTTATTAAATTGACCGATCTTTTGAGTGCCCTGGTAAACCCGCCAATACGGGAATCCGTGCTGCTCAAATTGCTGTTGGAGTCCTGGTATGTCGAGGTGCATGCTCATTAGACAGTTTTCACGTAGTCGACGGCAAATTCAATGACTTCATCATTACCGATTGCGCTGGAATTATTGACGTACAGCAAGCTTTCGCTGAGGTTGATGCGTTCACCGATAGAGAGGTAGTAGGGTTCTCCCTGGTCGTTCACTCGCTTGATGTCGCGTAGGTACAACTTCCGGTAATGGTCCTGCTCATCGCGGCGTATCACCAGGTACGCCGAGTTGAATACGGCAGATGAGGTAATCGTTTTGGTAGGCGTAGCCTTTTGGGGCGTGCCTTCCGGATCATTGACCCACAGACCTACCGCAAAATTCCGCTCCACGCTGGATTTTTCTTCCAGTTGGTACTCACTCTGGTCAGTGACCAGGTTGACTAGGATATTGGTTTGAAATATCTGGATACCCGTCGGCCCCTGCTTGAACACGGGCGGAAGGTTCTTATAGAAACCGTGGTTCATGGAATTACAATTGAGAAAAGCGCCACACCACGAGGGTGTGGCGCTTTGATACTAAAACAGCGTTCTAACCAAATTTTACAGGTACTACTTCAGGTACTGCTTGGTCGTGCTACCCTTGATGATAGCACCTACCAGGCGAACCATCAGGTAATTCTGGCGCTCACCGGACTTACCTCCGATCTTGGTCTTATCGCTGGACGCTATATCGATCACGATGCGGTTTTCGTCGCCACCACCGAAGCGGACAGCAGCACCGATATCCTTGATTTCCATACCTGTTTGGAGGTTACTAGTGCCAGACGCGGCCTGAGTCTCCTGAATGGTACGGAAATAGGTGTTGGGGTTCCGGTCGATACGGTTACCCTCGTTGGTGGTCAGGGTATGCGTACCCCAGAATATTGATTCCAGCGCTTGAGCCTCACTGAGGTAATTGCTACCACTACCAGCAGCAGCCTCATCGAAGATGTAAGGGTCGGGCCAGTATACAGGAGCAGCTGCGGTAGGGCGCTCCACGCTATTCAGAATAGGCACCGGTACGATACCGATGGCCATGCCTACAGCGACAAAAGCATCACGGTCAAGTAATCCACGAGCAGTGGCCAGCACATCGCGAGCCTCTTCGTGCTTGAGGGAAAACTCGTAGCGGTTTTGGGCAGAATCTAGTTTACTGAAAAGCAACAGCTCATGAGGGCGAACCTTGTCTCTTGAGATTCCCATGTTTTCTGCTGAAGCTTGAGCAAATTCAACCGCGTCATATTTGGTGATATGAGGATTCATTAGATCAATTTTTTTGGGATTATAATTAGTGGCTACCTGCCTTAGAGCATTGCCAATTTCTTGCCTCGAACGCCTAATACAGCGCCCTCTTCGATGTCCATAGTCGGATCAGCGGCCACCGGCAAACGTACCGGCTCGGCATTACCGATCATGCTGAACAGATCGCCCGTACCCGAGATCGAGAACAGATTGGGCTGAAACTTAACACCGGTTTCGATGGCTCCGGCCGTAGCTATTCCAGCACTGAAAAAGCGCCATTTGCGATCGACACCCTTCTTGATGGCCATGTAGGCACCGCCTACGGCCTTGGCAATGGGGAGGGCTTTACCGATCATCTGACGGTTGCCTTCCGGCATATTGGCGAGGGCTTTATTGATCACGCCGTTGGCGGCGAGGCCTACCAAGGCTCCACCAGCGCCAAACAGCACATCCTCCATGGAGAATTGAGATTTCTTACGTGCCATGCTTCCTATTTTTCGTTGACATTTCTTGCACATGGTCGTGCGAATTAAGGTTATGGAATGGGATTATTGCTTAGCGCTTCTTGCGCGATTTCTTCCGCATCGGTCCTACGTAGACGCAGTACTGATTGCCGTTCTTAACGACCCGGGCCGTGCGGCCTTTCTTGCGCTGGTTGTCGGCTGCCTTCTTGGCGTCCGTTTTTTTGCGCGAGCACTGCTTGTGGCGGTAGGTACTGCCACTGATCTTGATCGTTTTTTTCGGTCCTTTGCTGGCGGATGATTTACGTGCCATACATCTGGTTTTTTGAGTTCGTGGAATTATCGTAGTGCAAAAATGGCGGCACCTCCCAACAGGAGGGGTAATAGCGAACTACCACCGCCAGCCGACGACGCTTCTTGTTGGAGCAACACGGGGTCGCTCATGTTATCTTTACCGGGGTTACCGAGGTCACCCTCCTTATCTTTCTTTTTGAATAGGTCAATGATCTTCTTGATCGCCTTGATCACCCAGGCAATGGCCTTGATCACCCATTCAAGGATCTTGCCCAGGATGCCTTTTTTCTCTTCTGGTGTGAATCCGGGATTCCCTGGACCCGGACCCTGTGCCGGGATTACACTGCCCAGCGTACCGCTTACCGAGATGTCGCGCTCAGCGGCGAAGTTGATGATCTCTTTGGGCGTATTGCCTACCTTTTCCTTGATACCGTTCACGATGACACCCAGCAGCTTGGTTTCCTCCAGTTTGCCAGTCTTGGCGATCCACTTGAAGGTTTTGATCTGCTCGTTGCGGCGACGCTTGATCTCCTCCGAGCTCACTTTATTGGGATCCACGTAGAGGTATAGGAAGTAGGGCGACATGGATTTACCCACGCCCTTGAATATCCAGTTGACCAGCTTCTTCCAGCCGTCGGCAATAGCCTTGCCGATACGCTTGAAAAAGTCGCCAATATCCTGGAAGAATCCCGTCACGTCGGCCTGCAGGGGATTAGGGATGATCACATCAAAATTCTTCTGACTGAAAGCAGGCTTGGTATCCAGGGCCATTTTTTGCGAAAGCTGATTCACCTGGGCGGCCAGTACCGGAGCGATCTGATCTTCCTTGCGGGCGATATCGCCTTTCTCCAACAGGCGGGCAGCAATATCATACTGCCGGCGTTCCTCTGGATTATTGCTTTGGTGGGCATAGATGCGGTAGCGATCGGCAAACAGCCAGCGGTCGAGCTCGCCACTGGTCATGTTGGTGACATCCCCGGGGCCTTCGTTGACCACCGATTCCGGAATGTCGGCCGTAGCGCGTTGTACGCTTTGTTCCTGCAGGATAAGCTGACGCTTTGCGGCTTCGATACTATTGGTAGTATTACCAAGCTTGTACAGACCTTTCATTGTGAAGTCTTTTTTGTAGCTATATGGTTTCTCGGTGCCAAACTGGCCACCTTCCTGCTGCTTGTAGACGACATCGAGCGGAATCTCTTGCCCGTCGAGCACGGCTACCGGATACACGTGCCGCACATCCATCGATCCGTAGCTCACATACCGAATGATATGGTCTACGCCCATGTGGTACAGCATCGCCGCCCCAAACACCGTGTAGCTTTTGCAGTCGCCTTGCTTGGTCGACCACAGGTAGCTGGGGGTTTGCACCCATTGGTTGTGCGCGGGATCTTCCTTATACCGGAAGCTTGAATCCATGAAGTCAAAGAGCGCCTTCAGTCCGGCGCGGGTCGGCGGAAAGTAGCGGGCAAAATGCTCGACATCGTTCCGGTCCGACCGGTATACATCGTTGACCAGGTCGATAATGTGCTGCGTACGGTACTCCTTCTTGTGGAGCGTGCGCCGCACCTTTGGTCGCTTGATGGTCGTATTTGCGAGGCTTCGATTCATCCTACTGTGAAAAATGCAACCTTCGTATTGACCGGCACACTGGTATTATTGGTCAGGTGCAGCTTGCCCTGGATCTCCAGGGGTGCCAGCAGCCCGCCGCGATTTAGCACGGTACGGATGCGATCCAATACATTACCTGCCAGTACATTGAGTGTGATCGACGTCTGTACCACCTGCTCAGGCGGCAGCTCCACGATGTTGGTGGTGCTTACCTGCGACAGTCGCGTACCGGCCTGGTCAATGTTGGCCTGAAACGACTGTACCCGTATCGGTACCGGATTACTGTTTTGCAGCTTGAGGCGTAGCTTGATCACGCCGATCAGGCCGTATTCGTCTGAAATCTGCACCCGGAAGTCTTCTTTCCGGATAGGTAGTATCTCATAAGTGATCTTATCCCCCGCCAGAGCAGCTCCTTTGCCGATCAGCCGGGCACCGAGTAGTAAGATTCCAACCCATTTCAAGACAGTAGTCATCCGTCGATTTTTCAGGAAAGTACATGCACCCGGATTTGCATCCAAAAAACACTGTGCTATAAGCGTTTACACCTTTATGTACCGCCTTTCGGCAAAAAAAATAGGGCCCGATTTGTGGTCGGCCCCTATCACTAGGTATACTCATGAAAAGACAATGTCAGTCGTGCAAGCGTCGAAGGTGGTATATCTCGTATTTGTTGTACAGTTCCCTTGCCAGGTCGGCAGGAATTCGCCGTACGCTGCGAATCGAGTCATAATTGTACCTGCTTTCCGGCATGATCTTATCGAAAAAGACCTCCCTCCAGAAGTGATACACATAAGAATACCCAAAATGGTGGGCGATCTCCGATTTGAGCGGCATCGGCGGAGCCGTACGGATGGGCGTTGGTGCCGGGATGTGGATTCGATGTTCCCCTGCTGCCTGCCCGTCGTCACCAGGTCTATAGGTAGGCCATAGGGTTCCTTGTGCTGCTTTCATAGTATGATCTGTTCGTGGATTATAATCGTATCAATGACTTACCCCTACAATATACGCTTTTTGCGAACGGATTGCCATTCTGCCTGTGAAACCATTTGTGAGGTATATGTGTGAATATTTTTTCTTCTCTCTCTCTTTTGGAAAGTATCGAAATTGGCAGTAACTCCAAAACATACCTTTGGGTATGTAGATAACATACTGAACCTCTTTTAGTTATCGCCAAATAAAATTAAAAAGGCGTTGGCAGAAAGCTGGCAGAAAGTCTTCTGTAGCCCTTGACAATCAAAAAGTTGTGAATTGGCAGAAGTTGGCAGAAGCTGGCAGAATTGTTTCAAAACTAGAATATTATTTGGCAGTAACTCACCCCCTATTTGGCAGTAACTACCCCTAAATTGGCAGTAACTACCCCTAAATTGGCAGAAGTTGGCAGGAAGCACATTGTTAGGAAATAGGTATAAATTAGTATAAGTATTTAATTATTAATTACTTATAGTTTTATTACTGTCTTCTTATTGCCAGTTACTGCCAATTTTATACCCTTCTGCGATTTTAGGGGCATTTTAAAAATAACCAAAAACGCGAATTGTGAAGAAAAGTCGCGAAACTATAGTTTCACTTTTGCGCCTGCAGGCGCACTTTTGCAACAACTATTGCGTTTCTTTTGTAAGTTAGGATTAAGAATAACGACCCAACCCTACCCACAATGGATTTCAGAACTGATCTCAAAACCTACTCATTCCATGGGCTGAATGAGTTTGAACAGAAGTACGCGCCAGATAAACTCTACTACGCGGGAGACATATCGCTGCTCGAATCCGGTACTCGCGTTTCGGTAGTAGGGTCCCGGAAAGTGTCTAAAGCTGGGATTGTACGCGCGAAACACGTCGCACGAATGCTGGTCGACCACGGTATTATTGTGGTGAGTGGCCTGGCGGAAGGCGTGGATACCGTTGCCCACCGTACGGCCATACGCAGAGATGGTAAAACCATTGGTGTCCTGGGGACGCCCATGGACCAGGCCTACCCGAAAAGTAATGCCGAACTACAGCTGCAGATGATGCAGGAATACCTGGTCATCTCTCAGTTTGATTCCGGAAAACCGGTCACGCCTCGCAACTTCCCGATACGAAACCGCACGATGGCCCTTATTAGCGACGCTACGATCATTGTGGAGGCCTCAGAGAAGAGCGGCACCCGTCACCAAGGTTGGGAGGCCCTTCGCCTGGGACGTACGCTTATACTGCTGGAAAATGTCGCTGAGGACCCACAGCTGTCTTGGCCAAAGAAGATGATCGAGTACGGTGCCGTGGTTATGAACAGGGACAATGCCGATCGCATTCTGGAAAACCTGCCTTCATTCACCTCAAACGAAGAGATTGTCTTTTGATCTACCAGACGAGATAGTCGTCCCCTACTGCACCTTAGTTAACTATCGATCAAAGCCTACCAATAATTTAGAGGCTCAAGCAAAGACCTTTTGTGAAAACGTAAAAGGTGGCCGAACAACGAGGATAAAGAAAGCAATAGATTGGATCGTGCAGGAGGATGCCGGCCAGCCAATAGTAGACTTTGTTGGTGATGCTACTTTGGTACCGGTACCCAAAAGTCACCCTATACAGGCAAATACGATGTGGCCATCCCGGATCATCGCGGAGCATATGGTTGCGGCAGGACTGGGCCGGGAGGTGTCGCCTATTATTAAGCGAACAAAGGCGGTACCAAAGTCGGCTTTTGCCAAAACGAAAGAAGATCGGCCATCCATCCAAACCCACAGCGAATCCCTCCACGTGGAGATCCTTACTGAGCAGCCAGATACTTTTGTACTGGTGGACGATGTGATCACGCTTGGGCGTACGACCATGACGTGTGCGCTGAAATTGCTTGAAGCGTATCCAGATGCGGAAGTGAAAGTATTTTGCCTGATCGGAACAGTGCATAAAAACAGCCCGTATCCAGGCTTTGTACTGCCAAAATTCAGTACTTTGAGTTACTATTATTTTGAGAACGATTATTACGGACTGGACGTCACCAGAAGAAACACATAAATGGACTACCGCCAACTTACCGAAGATCATAAAGCCTATCTCCTATCGACTTATCCTGCTCGTGTCAAAGCTACCTGGGAGCGTTTCATGTATCACCTGGATGATCAACTTAACGGGGAGCTGGTAGCACTATACAAGCGTGAAAGCATGAATCGTATTGATGTGATTGCCGTAACGCATAATGACGACCGGGACGCCGAGCGCGCCCTTATTATGGCTCAGGGAAATGCAAGTATGGACGTGCACGGAATAGGGATCGATATTGATGTGTTGTATTATGAAGAAGAGGATCCCCTGGGCGTACCTCCTGATTTTGAACAGGTGCCATTAAAAAAGCCCCTCCAGCCGGAAAGCTGAAGGGGCTTTTGCGTTAAGCCTGGGCTTGTTGTCGTTGGAGCCGCTGGATGTCGTCCAGTAGCTCGACCAGGTGTTCGTAGTGGCTGACCTTGTCTTGCCGGTCGTGCTGATCGTTGCTGATGTCGGATATCAAATACCCGACGAACAGGTCAAAAAGGGAGCGTTTGAAATTCTCCATGGTGTCGATGCGGCAGAAGCTCTTAATCACGTCGCCGCAGGTAATGGGTTGGTTCTGATTCTCTTGTGTCATGCTAGAGAAAATATAGCGGATACCCCGTTAGGGCTGACACACTATCTCAGGAGATAGAGCTACAGCGCTTTCGCGGTCTGCTACCCATAGGGGTACCCTTATCGTAAAAAATGTAATTCAGGATTGCTCCTGAAATAGTGTGTCGCCCACAAGATGCGGGAAATTGCGGAGAAATTCAAATGGGTGGGTTATCGCTCCTTTATCGCCGACGTGATCAACGGCCACCACCCTTCCTCCGTAGGCTCCTTGGCCACAGGTACGGCGGCGCTCGTTTTTTCAGCTGGCACGAACAGGTCGAGTAGCTTATTGGCCAGGAATCGGCAGTTGAAGCATATCTGACCGCCGGGCGTATGGCGTACGTCAAAACCATTCATTTGGTCGGCCTCAATCACTTTAAAGTACCAATCCGTTGGACGGCCAGGGTCCTGAGCTAATAGTACCTTATGGTCAGTAGTTAAGCCCACCAGGTCAATGACGCCGGTATTGAATGTGATCACTCCGGAGCGGGCTATCCGGATCGTTTGCTTCCGGCGCTGCGGGATCTTGCGTGAGTTCTCGGGCGTGTATATGCGTAGTTGTTCCATCATTGGTGTGTTTGAAGTGAAAAAATGATCACCGCCGCCCTACCGCCCACCTGCGTTTGGGAACAGGCTGGTTTGGCCGCGTAAGTCAGGTAATACTTTGGGTGGTTCGCTGATCCGCTCGTCGTAGCGCAGGTCGGTCCAGTGGATGAGCTGGCCGCGGAAGGATTGGTCCCGTCGACCGTAGTGGTGCCAAAACCAGCGGTAGAAGTCTTGCGCGCTCAGGCCATCGTGGAAGGCGATCATGGCCAGCTTTTCGTGGTGGACCATCTGGTAGTCGATGGACACCGTTGCCTCCTTTGGGCTTACAGATTCGATCCATATCGACTGCACGCCAGTCACCTCCCCTACCGCAAAGCAATCGTAATGCGAGGTGCGGGCACCGGTGGCAAAGTGTATGGTGTCGCCGATCGCCCAGCGGTCGCCCGGGCGGATGTCATGTACCTTCTGCAGCTTGCGGGCACCGACGGATTGCATACGCGCGTAGTCGGACCGGTACTCGTCGCTGATCCAATCGGGATGGTGCTGGTATAGGCTGGCGAGGATGCTGTCTTTGAAGTGGGTAGGACGTACGGGCGTCCACGGGAATTGCTCTTTGAAGTTGAGTATCATGGTGTGTACGGTTTACGCTGCCGGACTGTGGTCCACCAGCTTGTTGGTAATCATATAATTCCATATGGCCCGCTGCTGGACGCCCACCAGGCGTGCCCGGAATTTGGGGTCCATCAGCAGCTGGGCGTCGCGGAGGTGGTCGAAAAAGGCATTCTCGACCAGTACGAAGGGATTGGGCGTCTGCATCAGTATCTGAAAGCGGGCTTCCTTGTCGGCATCGCCATCGCTCCACGGATCGGTACGGATGGGGAGTTCATTGCCGATCTGCTCGACGGCCTCCTCGTACATGAGCTCCGCCAGGTAATCACTCTTCGTGGTGCCCGGGCTGGTAAATACCTCCCAGCCGGAGGCGTTGTGGTCGAGGCTGGCGTTGGCGTGGTTGCTGATGCCGATCGCCTTGGGAAACTGGTTGTAGATCTCCCAGGCCTTGGCGACACGTAGTTCGAGGCTTAGGTCCAAATACTCGTGGTGCAGGTAGAATACCCGGATGCCGCGGTTGAACTGCAGTACCTTGGCCAGCTCGTTGGTGATGATGCGGTTGAATACACCTTCCTGGAAGATGCTTTTGCGGTGGAACTCGCCCCGGCCGTGGTCGAACTGCTTGCGGGGAGCGGTGTAGTAATGGCCGGTCTCGGGATCCTGGCCACCGTGGCCAGCGTCAAGGATGACGGCGAATTGTGGATCGATATTCATGGTCGTTGGGATTGATTATAATTGGGTAATAACTTCTTTTCCTATGTACTCGGTGTAAGCTGGGGGAATAGCCTGGGCAAGCTCTTTACGTTCCATCCAGTCTATCCCCATTGCATATTGCCAAGTCGCCTTAATGCTACCTTTCCAAATCAATACTTGCGCTCCGTACCCCCCCCCCAGTAAGTCGCCTAAGGCTTGAACCCTGACCAGCAACTGTAACTAGCTCACCTTTATTGACTCTGAGTTTTGACGGAGGTATGATTGGATTCATGAGCCATATGCCATTACCAATTTCGAACCAACGCTGGCGTAATACTTTGAGCCCAAAAGCGTGACCGTACAGGACTACATCTTTTCGAAGTGGAGCCCCTGGGACATTCTCTATGATGTATGGCCGATCAACTGTAAGAATTGCCTGTCGTGTTGGATCAACCAGATCTGGGTATTCTTTTCCTAATACCTTTTGGCATGCTTTTCCGGCTACACTATATTTTTGGCACGGTGGTGAAGCATGAATGACATCAAATTCGTGCCCATGCTTGTGGATGAACTCTATGGCATCGGATTGATGGAACTCATATGGATAATTGGGCTGTGGTTTTGCGTCAACGCCTACCACATGAAATCCAGCTCTGGCGTAGCCAACTGAACAGCCCCCGGCACCACAATAGGTGTCAAGCAAGACTTTTTTCATAAGTACATCTTCTGGTACAGGCCACGCCGCACCTTGTGAAAGAAAGGGCCCTTCTCGTTATTCAGGATGCGGCTCAGGTGGCGTTCACTGAGGTTGCACTCTTCGTGTTGCTTATTCATCTTCTCGGCCAGCTCGATGGCAAATTTCTTCTCGAACTCCTCCGGAAGACTCTCGTACCATATCTCCACGTAGTTGCCCAGGCGCTTGATGGGGCTATCGAGGCGCTCCACTACCTTGAATGCCGATCGGCGGAAGTAGGTGATCATGGCGATCGCACGCTCCATCGACTCGCTGCCGATGGCCATTTTGCGTACGTACTCGATATCGACCTGGTCCCAGCCCATCGTATCGTTAGGGCCTGGGGCGGCCTGACAGGCCATTTCCAGAAATTCCAGCACCAGGCTCAGGCGCAGGCAATACTGCTTGAGCTTACCGAGGATCCCTTTGATTGCCTCCGAGTCGCTTTCGTTCATCTCGCGGGTATACTCATTGAGAAAAGCGATGTAGATCTCTTTGGCTTTTTGCGAAAGCGGAACCTCGATGCGATTCACGCTGGGCAAAGCATCGCCCTCCCCTATCTCGATGTCGTTGGGTAGGTTGTTGATCCAGGTAATGATCCCTTCGTACAGTTCAAAGACGGTCTCGTCCGGCTCCTGGAAGGTCTCCTCCGGAGCGCGCATCTCATCGGGGTACGCGAATAGTATCCGGGCCAGGAATCCGTTATCGGCTTTGCCGTCGTTGGCGAGGCTTTGGAGTACGCCCGGCTGGATACCGCCGATGACCGATACGAAGGGATGGGGAATGAACATGCTGTCCCGCCCGGTACGGCTCACCTTGCTGGGCTTGCCGGACCAGACGCTGAGCCAGTACTCCAGATCAGAGCCCTTGCGGTAGGTGTTCATGCTGTTGACCCAGCCTTTAAGCTCATCCTGGTACATGAGCAGGCCCTTCGGGTTGTTCTGTAAGGTGGCGTTGATGGCCTCCACGGTGGCGTCATTGATCAGGATGTCCTGGCTCTTGGGCCGCGGCGGCTCCTTGTCGCCGCTCACCGATGCCTTGAAGGCCGCCTCTTTCCAGCGTTCCATGGAGTCGCGATAGTCGCGGCGGTAGCGCTTTTCGATCTCGGTGATCGGGTACGTACCGAAATCGATGCCGGGCGACTTACCAGAACTAGGAAAGCCCACCACTGCGGTATACAGGATGGGCGGATAGACCTGGCGGTTCTTGTACTTGGCGGCGAAGGCGTTGCCGATGGCCACCGAAGCGGCTACCAGGATACTGGTACAGTGGTAATCGACAGGCAGGCGGTAGCAGTCGTGAAAGCAAGTGATAATGTTCTGGATGCGCTCCGGAAAGGCGTTGACCGGGAAGCTGGTGCGAAACTTACTGTCGCGTACCTCTTTCAGGCGCTGTTTGACCATCGCCAGGGCCTTTTTCTCGTCGAGCTCCCGGTCTTCCTCGCCGGGGAGCCAGTTGCGTGTTCGGGGTGTCACCATGGAATCAATTTGTTAGTATGATGTAAATCGTGGGTTCAGGCGTATCGCAGGTCGCTTTCGCGTACGTAGTTCAGCAGGCTCAGGTCTTTGCCCAGGGCACGTAGCCAGGCCTCCATTTTGCGGTTCTGGTCTTCCAGCCGGCGTACTTTGGCCTGCAGGTGGTTGACCTCCCGGGGATCTCCACCCTCGTGGGGTGCGATCGCCAGGCGGCCGATAGCGTGGTGGAGCTGATCCGTGGCGCTCAGGTGACGAGATAGCGTGTCGAAGAAGGCGCGCTGATGGTAGACGAATCCTTGCGATACACGTCCGTCATCGATCTGCTTGCGCAGATACGCTTCCTTTTCTTCGATCAGTGCTACGACCTCTTCCCTGGTTGCTACGAACTGCTCCAACTCTTCGTGGATCAGTTCACTCATAGCGTACTCAGTTCAATGGTTCGTACTGTGGTGTTTCGAATGCGTCGTAATTGATGTGGGTACGGATACCGTACTGCTCTAATTCGTGCACCATCAGCTGGACTTTGCTACGGTTGCTGTCGCAACCGCGGGGGGTAGCAGAGCCACGTGGATTATCCGGCCCCTTCGGAAAGCAGCGCGGATAATAGGTGCTGTTGATGTACTGTTTGAGCTTGTTCACATCGGCGTGCACAATTTCTGTGCGCGTTGGTGTGTAGGATGCCTCTGCCGACTTGTGATCGGCCTGTGTGTTTTGTGTGGCGGGGCGTGCAGGTGTTTTCAGGGGAACTGTGTGCCAGGTTCCGGCACCACCTGTGTGCGCCGCGCTGTGTGGTATATGTGCGGGGGGATTAGCGTCTGTGTTGATGTGTTTGTAGACCTCTTGTGTACCGAACAAGATCAGCAGGCTGAGCAGGTTGAACATGATGCTCATGGCCCGCCGCTTACGGGTGTTCTTGTCGATGTCGCGTTCCATCTGATTGATGGTCTGCTGCATCTTGGTTTCCAGGAAAGCGTAGCTGCTGTCCTGGCGATTCTTTTCGGCCTGGTAAATGCTGTCGGTGCGCTCGGAGTAGGAGAGGAGGGTACGGGTACGCTGTGCATCGATGGCCGCCAGGCGGCGGTTATAGGCGCGGCGTGCTTCCGGAATAGTAGTGGTGCGGATTCTTTTGGCGACAGCCTGAGCCCAGTCCTCGCCGGTACGTTGGTAGTAGATGTCCAGGAACTCGGCCCGGGCCTCGAGGCTGTCGATGGTGGTCTGATGATTGCGCAGGGCTTGCTTGCGTGCCTGGTAGTAGTAGTTGGCTACCCGGCTCGAATCTTTCTGGTAGTCGGTGGTTTCTTGTCTGCCCAGGTTGCGAAAGGTGCTGTCTTTTTGCGTAAGCTGTAGTTTGTAGAGGTTGATGACTCCCTGGTAGTCGTCGGAGACCTCCGCGCGAACAGCCTGGTCCATATTGAGGCTGAGGTAGGTGCTCCAGCTGAGGCCTGCGATCAGGATGGGCAGCAGGTACCAGAGCTGCCGACGGTGCTTGCGCTCGGTGTATAGCTTGTGGACGATGTTTTTGGCGATCACGCCGGAGGGTATGAGGATGAGGCACTGGATGAAGAGGGCGACACCCATACCGTACCACCAGGCAGCTGCAGGGGAGTGGTGGAGGTTGTAGTGGTTGCCGTAGAGTACGCTGAAATCAGCGCGACCGGCCCGGTAGCTACTCCAAATACCCAGAATGGCCAGCAGGATCCACACGGTACCGTACATCTCGGCGAATTGCCTGACGTCATTGTTCCATGCGGCCAATTGCTTGATGAGGCGCGCGCTGTGGTGTTTGAGTAGATTTTTTTTCATAACTTTCGGTTGTCCATTTTAATCCGAGTCCCCAGGCCATGATTGCGTAATAGGCCTGGGGGCTCTTCCTTTTTTAAGTCTAGTGTCTGTCCAGTCGGTTGGCCTGCCGGTCAATGGCGGGAATAGCTTTGTTGCTCAGGAATTTCTTCATGCGGTACAAAGCGTTACCGAGGAATACGAAAAAGGAAAAAGCGAGTTTTTTCATGATAAGGTGTGTTTGCGGTTATGAATAAATCTGTTTCGCCATGTCCTGGCCGCCCTGTAGACGGCCCCAGTAGTCAGTAGGGTAGGCGATCGCTGCTTTTGCAAAAACTGGTACATCTCCCAGTACTGATAGTCAATCTGTGCTTCTTCGTCCATCCGGTCGTATACTTCCCAATTGCGGGATCTCCGCATATCGAGTAGTTCCTCGTGGCTCATGCGCATCGAGGTTACTACCAGCCAGACGTATTTAAGTCGGTGTTGCTCTTCCTGGTCGCCGGTAAGGTGTTCGGGCGGGCGTACGCAGCTCAGCAGAAACTGAAAGTCGGCGTGTGCCAGTACCAGGTCATCGGCAATATGGGGGGCTATGTCGTGGGTATTATTCATCAGTATCGCCGATCGATTCATTTATAAGGTTAGTGAATGACCTAGCCTGACTGGGGGTGAGCACTAGCTCGGCAGAGTAGCCAAGGGCTTCGTAGTTGATCACGACCTGGTCGGGATCTTTGAGTCTCGTGACCTTTACTTCCTTGGTATCGGAGAGCTCGATTTTGGTGGTGCGTACAGCTATGTCCATTAGGCTTCTTCGTTGGATGGTTGTGGAATGTTTTCTAACCGTGCGCTAATTAGATCAATAAAAACTACAGCTTCATCATAACTCAGTTGGATGTCAAAGAGCTTGCCTTCAACGTCTATTGCGTGAATTCTTATTTGACCAGAATCAATTGAGTCACCAAAAACAGTAATTTCGTCATCGTTTTGACACACAATTGTTGTGTTAACTATTACACTCATCAGGCTTCCATTTCAGTAGGTTCAGAAATCTGTTTTTTGGCGGAAGCCAGCTCCGGAGAGGGCGCTTTGCGGACCATTGCTTGCGCAAAAAGGGTACGCGGGTGCTTGTTGGGGGATTGGTTGTACTCCACATCGTTGGCGATGGAGATGCCGCCCAGAGGCTCGTAGCCTTTGCTGATGGCCTCATTGACCTGGCTCATCAGCAGGATGCGGTTGGAATGGGTGATCAGTTTGTAGTGCATAGTATGGTGTGTTGATGGTGAAAAGAGGGGGCCGCGGGTGACTAATCCCATGTAGTTAGCTGAGGCGACCCCCGAGAAAAAAACAGACGTTCTACTTTCTTAAATGCTGAATGCTCAGTGCTCAATGATGAATTAAAAAGGTGCCCCGGCCGGCGGGGCTATTGGTCAGCTACTTCTCAGCGTGTCTGGATGATCCGGCTCGGTCACCCGGTTGATATGGGGGTCACAACTCCCCCTCTGTTGTAAAGGGTATATCGCCCATTCCATCTGGGGCCCGGCTATCTCCGAGGAATCCTTCTCGTATCGGCATGCTCGATCTATATGCTTTACCATGGTCAATCCAGCATATATGTCCCAAAGTCATTCCGGTCAATAGTTGCATCCGGGCCCACTCATCGTGGAATGGTTTAGTATTGACCAGCACTCTGGCTGGCCGGGTATCTTGAGGGAGGCCATACTTCCGATTTCCGATTTCTGACCTCTGACTTCCCATCATTCTTGTTCGCTCAGCTTAAAGCCCACGTCCTGCGTACTGGTGACCGCTGCCGTCTCCGTATATACTCGTACGAATCGGGGCAGATCGGTAACCGTGAGGGTTATTGGGGTAGTGGTCACGGCTGCGGTATCGATCGGCGGCCAGGTGTCCTCTACGTTGGAGCCTTGCAGGTAAAAAGTGGTGACGGTATCACTTTTGAAGGTGATCTGGCCGCTGATCTTCTCTTTTAGTTCGCGTAGCTCGACCAAGGTAGAGCTGTCGGCGGAAGAGAGGGTGCGGCTGTGCGTTTGTGCGTAGACATCGCGACCGATGTAATCGTCCTCCATGCTGTTGGAGGCGGCGATCGACAGGTACCCGATGGCCATAATGGCTAACGCACCGATGATGAATTTAAGACTGGTTTTCATAGGGATTATTGTTGTTAGTGAAAAATGGTATAGCTGGTGGTGAAAGCGGGGGAGGCCCTTTGTTCAATACCTCCCCTCACCGAATCACCTAAAACCCATATTAGCTCCGGCGACGAGGCAAAGGCCCTGGGCCGCCGGTGTTTTTTGTTTCAGTGTTGCCGCCAGCCGGGCAAAGGTGGGGAGGAGCTTCCGGGCTTGCTCCTCCTCCTTTGCGACGACCCAAAAGGTGAGCTGGTGGAATTGATAGATGAAGATGAACAGGCTCATGCACTCAGCTTTTCCGGGTAGTAATACAAGGAAAGGGTAGATGTGGGAATCCATGCTTCCAACCGGTTGCGCTCGGTGTCACTGTGAGCGCTGTCCATCTTTTCGAGGAATTGCGCCCGAAACCATTCGAACAGTAAGTGTGCCTCCAGGTGCTTAACCTCGGAACCTTTGCGATCGTATTTCAGGCGACGAAAACGAGAATTAGAAACGCTGTGCTCTTGCAGATACCCGACCAGTTGATCCTCGAGCTCGGCGATCTTGGTTTGATCAAAGTCCCCCAGGAGGTTCAGGTATGCTATAATATTCAATGTGTAGTGCATGATTTGGCTATATTGCTACTGTGGTTTCGATTTTGAGACTGTAGTCCCATATCCGCGACTACAGTAGCAATATTAAGACTATAGTCTCATATCCGCAAGTGTTTGGAGCGATATTTTTCTCGTATCCGAAAATGATGCACTACTCATGAAAAGCTTTGGAAGTCGTATTAATCTGATTCTCAAAGAGAAGGGATTGATAAAAAAGGATCTTGCAAAATTGATTGGAGTTTCACAAACAACTATAGGAAGAGTAGTTAAGGACACTCAATCCCCCTCTACAGAGTTTGTTTTTGCGATAGCTGAGGTTTTTCCGGACTTAAATACTCGTTGGTTACTTACTGGTGAAGGAGACGCGTTTATGTATAGTGGTGTCGCGGATCCGCAAGTGTACTATCGAAATCGCAACATCCTCGTCCCCGTCCAGGCGCACGCAGGATACGCGATCTCTTACCCCGACGAAGAACTGAATGACTTAAAGGAGATACAGATCCCCGGGGTGGTGGGTATGGCCCGCACTTTTGAGGTGGCCGGCGACAGCATGTCGCCCGTACTGGAAAGTGGCGACTACGTGGTCGGTGTACCGGTCGAGATTGACCAGGTGAGTACCAGCGACATCTACATCCTGGTGTCGCGGGAGACGGGCGTCACCATCAAGTACCTCCAGCGCCTGGGCGAGAACTACCGCTGCAAACCGGCCAATCCGGCTTATGATCATACGATTGTCCCCCTAGAGGATGTGGGCGAGCTGTGGCGGGTACATCTCCGGATCACGCCCCACCTGCAACCGCCCCGCATCACCGGCGCCACCGACGATATCGCCCAGGCAAAGCTGAGGAAGATCGAGGCGTGGCTGAAAGGGAAGTTTGAGGATTATCCTAAAGGTTAGATGATGAGAAAAAAGACTGAAGACCCAGTTAGAAAAGACGGTGGTTTTTTAAACCCAAGGAATTACCAGATAAGTACATACACTGGATTTTTTTTCTTCCTTGTATTCCTTTTTATGGCAATAGTAGTAATGCTTTTGGTTATTCCCGGCAGTGGAGAAGCCCTCAGGATTAGGTTTGTTTTCGCTGGGATTATACTGGTCATAGTTGTAGGCGTTATTGCTTTTGCATTCTGGTTTATTTACAAGCATCCTAATTTAGGCAACCTAAAAAGCGAAGACGTTTCAAATTATTTATCAGTGATTTTTCTTGAAGGAAAATCAAAAGGTTTCATAGAATACAAGGAGGAAAATGAACCTCAAGTGCTTCACACTCCTGCGCCTAGTGATCACCCGATGTTATCTCAAGTCAAAGAAGAAGAATGATATGAAAATATTGATGTTAGTTTTTGAATCAAAGGGTAGTGTCAATGAGTCGAATATCATGGCGATCTTAAATCATCATAGGATTGACTATTGGCACCATATTAAAAATACCTTCTTGGTTGACACGCACCATAGCCCTAGATCTTTCACGGGGCTATTCGAACCTATTTTTCAAAATAGTGAGACAAGGTTTTTTGTGGTAGAAATCACAAATGAATACTGGGGGTACTTACCATTAGATGCTTGGGCCTGGATCAATAAAAGTTTCGGACGGCATAAAGTACGCAATGACAACCCTGGTTTCCTTTGACCAGTAAGAACACATTGATTGAAACAATCCGGTTTTGTAGCGATATTTAAAGAAAAAGCTATGGGACTGTTCTTCAACAAAAAGCAAGGGTCAACTACAAAAGAGAACCTTGAAACAGTGAATGATAATCGTCGATGTACTTTATATGGATCTAAGCCTGAAAAAGATGGATTTTTACATTATTACAGTGTGTACATAGATTGCAATAGCATTGAGCATCATTCAGTTTTAGCAGCATTGAGGGCCTTGAACTGTAGCTGTCAATATTTTATCCGCAACACCTATATGATCTGTACGGACATTGATGGTCAGACACTTACAAAAAGGATAAGAAGTGTTTTCAAGCGAGACAATGTGCGGATCGCAGTAGTTGAAATGAGCGCAGGATTTTGGTTAAATGCACCAAAAGAAGATTGGCTAGAGTTAAAAGAGGATCGTGTACAAATGCGTGAGACAAACAAGGAATTGGAAGCACGAAAAAGCCAGGAGAAACAAAACTGAATGCTTGTTTTTATACTTAACGGGACAAACGCGGGACATATAGTGTCCCGTCATCATCTATAACCAAGTGTGCAGGTGGAGGGTGGAGGTCGACGGGTTTTCTCTCGGCGTCTCCACAATGATTGAACGGGTTTTCTGGCCGAAAGGCCGGAAAACCCGTTCTTGTTTTGGGTCACCACTAAAGTGGTGCGGGAATTTTGGTCGTTTGGAAATCTCCCCACCGTTAAAACGGTGGGCTTATGTCGTGTTTTGGGAATAGCCCCAATGTTTACCATCGCCTGATCTTATGATCAAAAAAAAGAGTGGCAGACGCGATGAATCGCGTTTCTACAAAAATGGGTTGTTTGATCGAAACCCCATTCCCCAACTCTCCCATTCTCCAACTCAGTGACTGGCGATGGGTAAAATGGCTTGATAACATGATTAAGCAGATACGTTGGATTCGCCTGATCCCCTTATCTCCACATCCCCTAATCTAAAAAACGGTGGCAGACACGATGGATCGCGTCCCTACAAAAATGGGTTGTTTGATCGAAACCCCATTCCCCAATTCCCCCATTCTCCAACTCGGTGACTTGCGATGAGTAAAATGGCTTGATGACATGATTAAGCAGATACGTTGGATTCGCCAGATCCCCTTATCTCCACATCCCCTGATCTAAAAAACGGTGGCAGACGCTCTGCATCGCATCTCTACAAAAATGGGTTGTTTGATCGAAACCCCATTCCCCAACTCGGTGACTGGCGATGGGTAAAATGGCTTGATGACATGATTAAGCAGATACGTTGGATTCGCCTGATCTCCTAATCTCCACATCCCCTGATCTAAAAAACGGTGGCAGACACGATGGATCGCATCCCTACAAATATGGGTTGTTTGATCGAAACCCCATTCCCCAATTCTCCCTCTCACCAACTCCCCGCCCGCCGAAGCCCGTTAGGGCGTAGGAGGGCTCCAACTACGAGGTCATCGTCACCCGCTTACGGTTCAGCCCCAATCCCTTGAGCATCCAGCGGGGCAGAGGCTTCTGGGGCGGACGATTCTTGAGGTTCAGGTACCAGCCGATCTTCTTGGCGATGGGTACTTTGTGGGTTTCCACGAATTCGATGAGGGTACCGTCCGGATCTTCCACGTAGGTGAAACGCCCAGCCGCTTCGCCCATGTCGAAGCTGTCATTGCTGTCAACGGTAAAGGGATGCCCCGATTGCTTGCAGGCTTCGCGCAGCCCATCCATATTTCGTACATCGAAGCACAGGTGGATGAAGCCCAGGTCGCCCCAGTAGCGGTCGCGGTAAATGGACTCGCCTTCGCGGTCCAGAGACTGGACCAGTTCGATCTCCGAGCGGCCGAGTAAAGGGGCAAAAGCGCCGGTGCGCTCGTCCTGGTGGCGGAGGATGACCCGCCGTACTTTTTGCTTGCCGCCTTCCAGTCCGGCCCATCCGTCGACGATCTCGGTGGCGTCGTAGGCCAGCTGATCGTACCCGAGCACGTCGCGGTACAGAGGCAAACTGGTATCAATATCACTCACCCCGATCAGGGCACCGTAAATGCCTCCTGTCAGTTCGTTGCGGTTCTGGAACCAATTGTTGGCCTCTACCACCTGAAAAGGATTGCCGTAGGGATCCTCCACGAAGAAATGATCACCGGCACCGGCCGTATGCACGATGGGCGAGCTCATGTGTACGCCCGAAGATTCCAGCTTTCGGTAGGTTTGCTTGATGTTGCGGCACTTGATCTTTCCGGCAAAAATACCGTGATCCCCCAGTTGCGGGCGGTTAGCCGGTGGTTGTGGCTCACGGCAGGTGTATTGCCATATCTCGAATCCACCTCCACCCTGCATATTCAGTGCCAGGATGGCGTAGCGATTGCGTACTTCGCCGCCCGTGTAATCAGTCATGAGCGGGGCCGGGGCCCGCTCCTCAAAGATGGGCACATCCATGCCGAAGTGCTTATTATACCAAATGTATGCCTGGTCAGCGTTGGCGACACCTACGCCCAACTGCTGAATACCGCTAATGACATAATCCATAGCCCTGAATTTGTTAGTTTCGGTCAGTCAAGTGTAACATTAGAACGCCTAAAGATAACAATTTCGGAAGTGCCTCTATTGTATTAACATGAGCTTGAGATGTAGCTTTTTCATCACTACCTGGATGTCACATCCTCATGTCGTATTTGGTATAGGGTATAAAATAGTAAGAAAAGCTTAAATCCATATACCCCATACCTACTACTCTGTACCGGGAGTTTGGGCTTCGAAAAAATTCACTTTACAGAATAGTTTATGCCCAGCCTCCCGGTTATATTACTGTTCAAACCACAGCTTCTTTACGACCGATGGGGTACCATTGTAATTGACCGTAATTTCCGTGTTGGCTGGGATTGCCTTAAGGGCGTAGAAGGTGAGCACGTCGTGTTCAAAGTCGGGGACGTACTCAGCAGTGGGACTGGAATCGTGGTTGTACAGGCTTCCGTAACCTAATACGATGCCAACCTGCTCGTCATTTTTTCCCCAGATGAAGTAGTAATCGTGCAGGGTGGTCGCATGAATCCGCTCCAGGTCTTTTGCCGGAAGGCGAATAACCGGCGCTACCTCTATGAGCTGACCAGCACGCAGATTCTCCGCACAGTACACCCCGCGACCGCTTACCAAACTGGCATCCACATACAGAGGAACGTGTTGGCGGATTTCAGTCATATGCAGAAAAATAGTAGTCCGGTTCGATGGAAAAATCCTCTTAAGAGGAAGCAAAAAAGATGGCCCAAACGTTAAATCTATGGTAAATCCGGTGACAATTCCATCTTAAAAAGTCGGTAATTAAACAAAATAGCCAAATTTTGCCTTATTTTGAGAGCCCTTTACCGATTAGTCGATTCGGAAACCACCAAACCACCAAAGGGATTACATCACATTATTGTAGAGTACAAACATATAGACTTTACTTATCTAAAGTAGGAAAACTTCTGTTATGAAGCATCTGACAAAACTGTTAAGCACACTCACACTTTTAGTAGCATTCTCCACCGCCATGATCGCCCAGGACGCCTCCGCCGCGAGCCTGTATAACGATGGTCTGGCCAAAATGAAGGCCAAGGAATACGATGCTGCATTGCCACTATTCGATCAGGCCCTGGCAGCCGTTGATTCCACCTCCGAAACGGATATGAAGGTGCAACAACTGGCCCAGCGCAACGGCGCCATCGCTGCCTACTACGTAGGTAATGCTGCCCGTAAAGCCGAAGATTGGGAAAAAGCTCTGGAAGCCTACGATATGGGCATCGCCATGAGTGAAACCTTCTACGCCAACTACGTTGGTCGCGCCCAGACCCTCGACGGTAAAGGAGACGATCTGATGGCCGTACCTGCTTTCATCGACGCCGCTATGATGGCCGAGAAATCGCCCAAGAATGCCTCCAAAGCGGAGCAATTCTACAGCAAAGCCGAAACGTTTGCGGGCATTGCTTACGGAAAAGGCGAATACGACAAAGCCATTGAACTGGCTCAGGCTTTCCTCGAGAAAAAGGAAACGGCTGATGCCTATTACTACCTGGCTGCGTCTCAATTCAAAAATGGCGCCGCCAGCGATGCCCTGCCGAATGCTACCAAAGCAGCCGAAATGGCGGTTGCCGCTGAGGTAGAAGATGCTGGTAAGTACCATATGATGCAAGGCGAGATCCACGAAGCACTGGGCCAAACCGGTGATGCCATCGCCGCGTACCAAAAGATCTCCGGCGGTAAGTACGCCGAGCGCGCTCAGTACAAAATTGATCAGCTGAATAAATAAACAGCCCGGCACGTCACGCTATTTTTTCGCGGGTGTGCTCATCAAAGGGGCTTGTCACCGTTTATGGCGGGGCAAGCCCCTTTCTGTTTTGGTGAGGTTGGGAATGGACTATTCCGTAAAGTGAAACCTGATCGTCCAGCCTTATGGTATGTCTAAACCGTGAAGGTCGTGAGCGGACCGGTAGCGAATTGCTCCCGCAGAATGGTTTCCAGGTAGTACTGATCAGTCTCGTCGAACGAATCGGGTTCGGTGCTGTCCACATCGAATACCCCGATCAAATGCCCTTGCTGGTTGAACACGGGAACCACGATCTCCGAGGCTGAATTCGGATCACAGGCAATATGGGCCGTACCCTGCTCCAAAGCATGTACATCGGCCACGATCTGGGTAGTGCGTTCTTGGGCAGCGCGGCCACATACACCACGACCAAAGGCAATATGCAGACAACCGAGGGTACCCTGGTAAGGTCCCACCGATAATTTGCCGTTTTGCACCAGGTAGAAGCCCACCCAATAGTAATAAGGCAGATGGGTTTTGAGCAACCCGTTGATGGTGCTCATCTTCAACACGGCGTTGGTCTCACCCGTTAGATTCGCCCGGATGGCCGATAGGGCAGCTTCGTAGGCAACTTTCTTTTCTTCTCCTTGTAATCCGACGGATGGTCGGATAAAGTATGGCATCTCGGCGGGTGCGCTCATAATGGCAGAAATTTAAAGCGGAAACGACTGGCGAAGTTAGAAAGTTGGTCTAGTTTATCTAATTTCGATTATTAAAGAAATTTGTGGTAATTAATGGCTTTCGCCAAAAAAGATTTGCGTCCTACATGAATGACCAGCCGCTGGCCCCCTTGCTCTACCGGGCCCTGGAAAAACTGATCGATGATACCGAACGGGATGCGCTCTTGCGGATCGACGACATGTACCGGTTGCTCAGCAAACTTTTTCTGGTGTATACGCAATCCGAGCAATTGCGATTCACCACCCTCTTCAGTCGCATTGCTTACGTGGGCCAACGGGCCGACCTGCCACCGTCCTTGCAGTACTTCATCCACGGATTTCGAAAAGAAGCCCGTCGTACCCTGCATCGGGAAACAACTCCCGACCCTCAATTAATCGCTCTGGGACAGAAGGTCGTCGCAGCCACCATCGAATCCCTGTGGCAAACACCTCCGCCCGCTGGCTTACTAAAAAAAATACCTGCTTCCTGGCCTCAGGAATTTCGCCCGGTACAAGTGCAGGCCTTCTATCCGTTGTTACGCGTTACCCTCACGGGTGATGAACCGGCGGAAAAGATATTGCTGGGGCAATCACCGGATCGCCCCGGCGAGATTCTGCGTATACGCTACGACATCGCCGACCGCAACGAGCCCTTTAATGCTACTATCGAGTTGATACAGGAGGTATTCGACTGGCCGGTGACCGTTCACCTGATCGACGTTGAGGTAGACGAAGAAAATACCTACCGGCCGAAAGGGTTCGTACTGGAACCCGATTACCTGGTCGATGTAACGGCCATTGCCGAGTGTTTTAAAGACTCCGGCACCATGCCCGTCCTTCACCTTACTCGTAAATATCTGCCGTTCCAAACTTCCATACCTCTCCTGCTGGGTAACATTGCCAACTTCCTGCTCGACGAGTTGATGCACCATCCGGAAGCTACCTTTCGGGAGGTCTTCCCACAGGTCTTTCGGCTGAATCCGCTGGCTTTTACGTTGCTGCCCGATCGGGACCTGCGGGAGATCATGCAGAAGGCACAAAAGCATTTCGTGAACCTGAAGCGAGTATTGAAGCAAGATTTTCCGGGCCAGCAGATCGATCCGGCCTACTGCTTCCTGGAGCCTACTTTCTACTCGGACCGGTACGGCATCCAGGGGCGTCTCGACGTGCTGTCGCGATCCGACGAAGGCACCCGCATCGTGGAATTGAAAAGCGGGAAGGTCTTCCGTCCCAATGTATACGGCCTCAACGTGAATCACTTCACCCAGACTCTTTTGTACGATCTGATGGTCCGGGCCACTTTCGGTGACGATACCGACCCCCAGAACTATATCCTCTATTCCGGGGCCGATGATCGAAACCTAAGGTTCGCTCCGGTGGTCAAAGCCCAACAAATGGAGGCCCTGCAACTGCGCAATCAATTGCTGGGACTGGAAAAAAGGCTGACCGCCATAGGTCCAAATCAGCGATTGCAGTGGACAAAAGCCGCTGATGAACTCTTTGATCAGGTAAAACCGGCCCGGAATCCTAGTGCCCGTGGGTTCACTGCGCGAGATCTGGATACCCTGAGCCGCGTCTACGAACAGATGCCCACGCTGGAGAAAAAGTATTTCCTGGCATATAGTGGTTTCATTGCCCGGGAGCACCGCCTGGCGAAGGTAGGGCACGAGGACCTGGAACGGCATAACGGGCAGGCTGCTCTATGGCTAAACGCCCCGGCCGAGAAGGATGACCAGTATGAACTATTGGCCCAACTCCGTCTGGTGCAAAATAACGGGCAGGATGCCGAACCACTCCTGGTCTTCGAGCGCACTGCACGCACTAACCCTCTCGCAAATTTTCGGAAGGGCGATATTGCTGTCTTATATCCCCACGGGGAAGATGGTGCTCACCCTTTGAGCAATCAGCTCTTTAAATGCACCATCGTCAATCTGTCCGACGGGCGGGTGACGGTTCGCCTGCGATCGCGGCAATTCAACGATACCTTGTTCCAGCTCGATTCCATTTGGTGCCTGGAACACGACTTACTCGATAGTGGTTTTAATGATATGTACCGCTCCCTGTTCCGGTTCGTCCAGTCCGATCCGGGCCAGCGTTCCCTGTGGCTGGGAAACCGCCCCCCGGCTCCTGCCCGGGAGGGCCGCATTGAATTACCAGAAGAGCTGACCCCGGAGCAGCGGGGCATTTTTCAGTCCATCATCCGCTCGGAGGATTACTTCCTGCTGTGGGGGCCGCCCGGCACCGGAAAAACCAGCATCATGCTCAAGCACCTGGTCGGTTATTGGTACGACCAGACCGACGAAAACCTGGTATTGCTGGCCTATACCAACCGGGCGGTGGACGAGATCTGTGATGCTATCTGTGCCTACCATCCCGGCATGCAGCAATCGTTCATTCGCATCGGTTCGCGGTACAGCACGGCTCCGGAATACCAACCCCGCTTGCTGAGCACCCTTAGTGCCGGCATTGACACCCGGGACGAACTGCGGGCCCTCATCCGCCGGCACCGTATCATCGTGGGCACCGTCTCCTCGGTGGCCAACAAACCCGAATTATTCCAGCTAAAAACATTTCACCGGGTGCTGATCGACGAGGCTTCGCAAATTCTGGAACCCATGCTGGTGGGGTTACTACCGTACTTCCGGCACGTCACCCTGATCGGAGACCACAAGCAGTTGCCGGCAGTGGTGGTCCAGGAACCGGAGTGGTCGGCGGTGGAGGATGACGATCTGTTGGCTATCGGTCTGGACAATATGCGCAATTCGCTCTTCGAGCGCCTGTTCAAAAAATGCCTGCAAAACGAATGGCACTGGGCCTACGCTCAGCTCAGCCACCAGGGGCGTATGCATCGGGACCTGATGGTCTTTCCCAATCAATTGTTCTACGGTGGCAAACTGAAAATACTACCCACGATTGTCGGTGCCCACCGTAAACAGGTGAGCGAATTACCGGTAGCTGTGGAAGAGGCCGCTGATCCCTGGTTGCGGGTGATCAGCACCCGCCGGATGGTCTTTCTGCCCACACCTGCCGATCGGTCCAGCCTGACCCGCAAGACCAATATGCACGAAGCAAAGTTGATTACCGAGTTGATCCACTCTTTTCAGCTTTTGTATGCGCCTTCCGGCAAAAAACCGAGCATTGGCATCATTACGCCCTACCGGGCCCAGATCGCTCAGATCCGCCGGGTGTTGGAGGAGGAAAAAATGGATATTGCTTCCATTACCATCGATACGGTCGAGCGCTACCAGGGAGGAGCCCGCGATGTGATCCTGATCAGCCTGTGTACTAATTCCAGTGATCAGATGCGCGCCATGATCTCCCTGTCGGAAGAAGGGGTCGACCGAAAACTGAACGTGGCTCTGACGCGGGCCCGCCAACATCTGGTCATATTGGGGAATCCCGCTTTACTGGAAACCAATGACGTATACCGGCAACTGATTGCCCATTGCCAGGATATGGATTAAGAATCCTCCCTCCCGTTTTGAAGGGAGGGGAAAGAGGGTGGGTTTTAAAACGCAATCTTCTGCAGAGATTTGAGGCTTTTACGGACGGGGAGTGGATCGAAGCCGTGCTCGTAGGTCATCTGACTGTCGAGCGTGAGGTCAGCCGGTCGTTTTCCGGCCAGACCGGCCTCGGTGATAGAAGATGGTACGACCAGCGATTCATCAAACCCGAACGAATCGGCCAGCATCCGGGCGAAATCGAGGCGAGAAACAGCCTCCTTGCCACCCAGGTGCCAGATATGTTGTAAGCGTTTATTCAGCAGGAGGAATAAGCCGCGGGCTGCATCCGTGCCGGAAATGACCGATCGGATCTCATCGGCGAAAGCGTGGAGCGTTTTACCGTAGGTCCATGTTTCCAACCAGGAGCTTAAAAAATTAGTACCGTAAGGAGCCATACCGTAGAGAAGGGGCAAACGGGCAATGGTCGCTTCCCGGTAAATATCGAGAATGCGCTCTTCCGCTTCGGCCTTTTGCTTCCCGTAAACATTGATCGGATTGGTATAGTCGTAAGGCCCGTAGGGCCCGGAATGACCACTAAAGACCATGTCGGTGGAGCTGAATACGAGGGGAATGCTCCGTTCGAAAGCGTATTCGGCCAGGAGAGCCGGAATGACTACGTTGGTGCGGTATGACTGGCTGATATGTTCCTCGCAGGCCTTCGGGGAAGAAACGGCTGCCAGGTGCATGATGCCATCGGGTTTGACTTCCCTTAGCAGATCGTACAGTTGATTCGTTTGGTCGAAGTCGACGCAATAGGAGAGGTGTCGCCCACTGGAGTAGGCCGTGTTATTGAAGACCCCAACGATCTTCCATGTTCGCTGCCGGAAGTTGGCAACGTGCCATCCCAGGAATCCGGAAACTCCGGTCACTAAAAGCTTTCTCATACCTTTTAACTGTAGCCGATAACCAAGATAGGCAGAACCTTGCAGAAAGTCGAAATTATTTGGTCCGATCAGGGAATCTGCAGCACCTTATGGGTCTGAATAGATAAACGCCACTGTGGGTGTTCCAGGCAATAGGCCAGGGCCCGTTGGGTATGCTGGTCGGTCAGGCCGGGAGCATCCATGGGTTGGAGGTAGAAATGATCAAAAGCAAGGTCGGTAAAGAGGGCGGGTTCCGCACCCGTTTGGGGATACACTAATTTAAGTTCGTGTCCTGATTTTTGGACCACTTCGGCTCCGGCTTTCGGGCTGACGCAGATCCAGTCGAGACCTTTTGGGGCCTCGATCGTGCCATTCGTTTCCACCGCTACCTCAAAGCCGCGATCGTGAAGGGCGTCGATCAGTGGTTCATCTAACTGTAATAAGGGTTCGCCACCGGTACAGACCACGTAGGGCTTGCCCTGATTCAGATCGGGCCATTGTGCGCCTATGGCTTCCGCCAAAAGTTCGGGGGTATCGAAGGTGCCCCCGTTTATGCCATCGGTACCCCAAAAATCGGTATCGCAAAACTGACAAATGGCCTTGTGACGGTCTTTCTCCCGTCCCGTCCACAGGTTACAACCACTGAACCGGCAAAAAACAGCGGGGCGTCCGGCCTGGGCGCCTTCGCCCTGCAGGGTATAAAAAAGCTCTTTTATCTTGTATTTCCTCATAGATGAAATTCCGGTAGTACTTCTGATTTATACCGCTTTCGAAAAGGTTTGGGCTTCGCCCAACCTTTTCACGCGAGTATATACTCGACTCGAAGTGGTTTTGCTACGCAGTACTTCGTGCTGGGAAACCAAACCACTTCGTTGTCGGTATAAAAACTCACCCGGGGAAGATTAGTTTCCAGGGGAACTTTTTCTTTGTCGCCCCCAACTCTCCAACTCCCCAACTCCCCAATTCTCCAACTCTCCAACTCTCCAATTCCCCAACTCCCCCTTTCTTTCCGCAACCCACCAGTTAAGTGATGGGCTGAAATCCCGATTTCCGATCTTTCCGTTAACAAAATTGTGCCTTAATGTGTATACTTGTTGGTTCCTGAAATCAGTTTGCAGGAGAGGTACAGGGATGCCTGATCAATAAATGTGCCCTTTTTCCGAAAAGTGCGCTGCAACTGATTGTGGTATTCTTTTGCCGAAAGGCAAAGGTACGTGATCCGACTGTACAAATCCAGGTGGTAACCCCACTTTGACCTGCTCAAAACGACCCGCATATGCAATTGCTTTATCCGGCTTTTCTATTGGCCCTGGCAGCCCTGGCTATCCCGATCATTATTCACCTCTTTCATTTTCGCCGGTTCAAAAAAGTATATTTCACCAATGTGCGCTTCCTCAGGGAAGTCAAAGAAGAAACGAGCAACCGCTCCCGCCTGCGTAACCTTCTGGTGCTGCTCATGCGGTTGCTGGCCCTGGCGTTTTTGGTGCTGGCATTTGCTCAGCCTTTCATCAGTCAGGACGAAGATATTCAGCAGGGGGAAAAGTACGTGAGCATCTTTATCGACAATAGCTACAGCATGGATGCTCTGAGCAGTGACCTGTCGCTGCTTGATAAAGCCCGACAGCGCGCCCGAGAGGTCGTCGATGCCTTTGGTGAAGAGGATCGCTTTCAGATCCTTACCATGGATTTTGAAGGGCGGCATCAACGCCTCGTTTCCAAGGATGAAGCCTACGAATTGATTGATGAGGTTAACCGGACACCGGCAGTGCGTACCGTTTCCGAAATCCTCGCCCGCCAAAAACAGGTATTGGATCCAACACAAAACGGGCAAGCTA
This sequence comes from uncultured Saprospiraceae bacterium, assembly GCA_964342305.1. GTDB lineage: Bacteria > Bacteroidota > Bacteroidia > Chitinophagales > Saprospiraceae > DT-110. The sequence goes on from CAYFGK010000054.1 coordinate 32,116, forward strand.
CCGCCTATCTGATCTCTGATTTTCAACAGAATATCACCGATATCGAGACGTATCAGGATACCACCGTCGACCTGAGTCTGGTTCCCCTTAAGGCCGTACAGGAACGCAATGTGAGTATCGATAGTGCCTGGTTTGATGCACCGGTACAGATGTTGAACCAAACCAATCCCCTGGTGGTGCGCGTGCGCAACTACAGTGATGAGGCAGCCGAAAATATCCGGCTTTCCCTCAACTACGAGGGGCAAAGCAAACCCGTCGGAACACTTAGTGTGCCCGCCCGGTCTGCCGTACAGGATACCGTGAACATCACCATACAGCAGACCGGCTTTCAGGAGGCGCGCCTGCAGATCACCGATTTTCCGGTGCAATTTGACGATACGTACTACCTCAGTTTTGAGGTATCCGAGCGCATTCAGGTCCTGGCAATTCAGGAAGACCAGCCGAATCGCTTTTTGGATGCCGCCCTCGGAAGTGTACCTTCTTTTGAACTCCTCAACCAACGGAGTCAGAATCTGGATTATTCCTCCTTCCCTCAGCACCAACTGATCATCATGAATGACCTGCGGACGGTTTCGACGGGTTTGTCCTCCGAGTTGCAACAATACGTGCGCAACGGAGGGAACCTCCTGGTCTTTCCGGCCAGTGATGCCGAAGTGATGACCTATAAAGACTTTTTGGCGTCCATGAACGCCAATGAGATTATCAATTTCGACACCACGGCCCGTCAGGTTAGTCAGATCAATACCGAGGAATTCATCTTTAGCGACATCTTTGAATCTCGCCAGCAAAGCCTGAAACTACCCGCCACCACGGCGAATTTCCAGACCACCAGCTACGACGGCCGTCCGGAAGAGGTGCTGCTTACTTACCGCGATGGTTCCTCTTTCCTTTCCAAATACACGTATGGCGACGGCAAAGTCTATCTGTGCACGGCACCGCTTACTGATTCCTATAACGACCTGGTCCGCAATGGGGAGATCTTTGTACCCATGCTCATCAAAATGGCCATTTCTTCGGCCGATGATACGCGCATTGCTTATACCATCGGAGCGGACGAAGTGCTGGAAAGCAACCACCAGGTAAATAGCACGGAGATCGTTTACAAATTATCCGGGGAGGGCGGAGAGTTCATCCCACAGCAACGTATACTGGCTAATAAGGTGCTGTTGAATACCAATAATCAGATCGAATCGGCCGGCTTTTACGATCTGTACCTCGAGGAAGGGACCATTCTCGATAAGTTCGCCTTTAATTTCGACCGGTCCGAATCTGACCTCCGCTACGTTACGGCCGACGAGCTGACCAACCGCTTTGGGGAGGGGGTCTCCATTCTGCAGGCTGCTGATGATGCGGTGCTTACCGCCCGCATCAGCCAGGAGACGCAAGGCATACCGCTTTGGCGGTGGTGCATTATCCTGGCTTTATGCTTTTTAGCCCTGGAGGTACTGATCCTGCGGTTTTGGCGAGCGTAAGTCTGGCCTTCGCAGGATGTCGATCCTCTGGATCGACCAAAATTATTCCCCTGAAAACAATTCTTGAAGTGCGGCACTACCCGGATCGATCAGCATTATGCTTCCGGGAATAGTACCTTTCTTATCCGCCGCACTCAGGGACCGGATTTTTCCTAAGGCGATCGAGAAAAGCCGGGGTATTCGTTTTCTCCATGTTACCTGTACTCTGTAATCTAAGTTATTTGAAAGTATGGATATGCGCCTCGTATTTTGCAGAAAGGCACAGCTATACATCAAAGTTACTTAGGTTACAGTGTACTAGCTACGAACTTTTCCAAAAAGAAACCTCCCGGTCGATCCAGAGGATCGACCACCAATGTGCTATCTTGCCGAACTTTACAATGACCGGCATGCAACGTACTGAAATACTTGGCCGCCTGGCCGTTCTGATACTGGCGATCCTGTTCTGCGCCATCCGGTTTACTGACTTTTTTCAGCATCCGGATCGGGTAGTAGAGCCCTACGGAGACGGCTTCAAAGCATATACGGTAATTCAGTATCACGCCCGATACGATTCTCAATACCACCATTTTCAGGGAATGAATTATCCCTACGGCGATCATGCCCTCTCCTCGGCTACCCAGCCCCTGATCTCGAATGGATTAGCCATACTGTCCGCTTGGACGGGCCGGGATCTGTCCCGGCATACGATAGCCGTCGTCAATATTTCGATGCTGCTATCCCTGGTCGGCTGTTCCTTTTTTCTGTTCCTGATCCTTCGCCGGTTCGAGCTGCCTGTTTGGTTGAGCACGGTGGCAGCTATAGGCATTATGATGCTTACCCCGCAGATCGCCCGTATGACCTCTCATTACGGTTTGTCGCACGCCATGGTGTTGCCGGGCCTGATCTATTGGTTACTGCGGTATGATGATAAGCCGGGATGGCTGATCAGCCTGGTAGTGGGGATTTGGGTAACGGTATTCTCTCTGGTCCATTTTTACTACTTCGCCATAATGGCCCTGACGGTTAGTTTGTTCTTTGCGATTCGGGTTATTCAGCGACGTGATTACCGTGCCCTGCTACATTATGCATTCCATTATGGTTTGCAGATAGTGCTGCCCCTGGCCTTTTTTATTTACTGGATTTACGGTCAGGGCGGACCGGACGACCGCACTGATCAACCGTGGGGTTTCTTCCATTTTCATTCCTTTCCGGAGGGTATTTTTACCAGCCTGGAGCAACCGTACTGGCAGTGGTTCGACCGGCAGGTTTTCGACCTGGAACGCACGGATATCAATAATTTTGAAGGGCGATCGTATATCGGGTTAGTGGCTGTTTTTACCATCCTGGCGATGCTCGTTAAATGGGGGGTGAAACGATTAAAAGGTGGCTTGCTACCTCTGGCCAAGGGGCAGTATTTTGCCCACAATATGCTGATCACCAGTGGGCTGTTGCTGGTAGCTTCTTTCGGTATTCCCTTCGTATGGACGGGATGGGAATGGCTGCTGGATTACACGGGGCCCCTGCGGCAATTTCGGTCGATGGGGCGTTTTGCCTGGCTGTTTTACTATGTCATCAATATTCTGAGTTGGGTTTGGCTTTATCATGCCCTGAAGGGTAAAAGTTACCGGTGGGCGATCTGGATCCCGGCCGCGCTATTACTGTGGTTCGAGGGTATCAATCAGGCCTGGGCCAAAAATACGGAGTTGGATATCGTGTCACGCTTTGAGGAGGGGCGTCGGTTCACGGATCTAAACGGGATCGACTACGATGATTACCAAGCCATCCTCACGGTGCCCTACTACAATATTGGTTCCGATCAGTTCTGGTGGGAAGGGGAGGGGTATATCCTACAAAATTCGCTGACCCTGTCCCTGCAAACCGGCCTGCCAACGACCAGTGCCATGTTGACCCGAACCTCACGGAGTCAATCACTCAAACAATTTCAATTGGTTACTGAACCCTACCGGGTGCCGGCTATCCTGGCTGATTTTTCGGATGACCGACCGTTGCTAATGATGCTCGACGAGAGTGAATACAAGAAGGAAGAAGAAAAATATGAGCATCTGCTCGACGGTGCCCGCCTGCTCTACCTGGAGGGGGATCGACTGCGGATGTACGAACACCCGCTTGCGCTGTTTGAGCGGAGGGTGGAGGATCAGGTAGCCCGTGTGGTACAAACGTACGAGCGCGATAGTACACTGGTCCCCGTGGATACCTTACAGTGGCCTGGATTTAAGGCGGATAGTACACTTAGCCATTTTGAGCGGTGGTCTTTCGACCAAAATGGCAATACCGGGTTTGCCTATTTTGGTGCCGGTGCCCAGAGACATACGATGCACCCTGATTCCGTGCTTATAGAATTTGAAACCGCCGGATTGGCCGGGAATTGGGTGTTCAGCGCCTGGTTCCTGATCGATGAAGATCGTCGGACCCGGGCTACGCTTGAACTCATTGAAAAGGCCCCGGACGGAACGGTTCGTCAGCGTAGTGCCTCACCGATTCGCCAGCACATCGACGTTTTTGATGACCGGGGATGGGGATTGGGAGTATGGGCCCTAACACCACAAGCCGCAGATAGCCGGTGGGAGGTCCGCATACAGGAGACCGGTATGCACCGTGAAACGATTCTGGTCGACGAATGCCTGTGGATGCCCGCAAACCGAAACCTGTATTTTCGGACGGAGGCCTATTATTGGTGGAATAACCGGTTTTATCCCGCGGACTAGAGGGAAAAATGTATTTTTGCCGGAAGGGAAAAAAGCTAGTATGAAAATACTGATTCGGAAGGCGACAATCATCGATCCGCGATCGGATCACCATCAGCAGGAACGCGATGTACTGATCGCAGACAACCAGATAATGCGAATCGGTACCGACCTGACTGCTGACGGGGCGGAGATTGTTGCCTTTGACGGACTTCATCTCTCTCCCGGCTGGATCGATATGGGCGTCCAGATCGGCGATCCGGGGTTCGAGCATCGCGAAGACATTGATACCGTTTCCATGGCTGCTGCTGCCGGTGGCTTCACCGGAATCGGGGCTTACCCGAATACAGAGCCGGTCATCCACGCCAAACCGGAGGTCAATTACCTGATCAAACAATCGCGCCTGCAATTGGTCGATATCTGGCCGATCGGAGCCGTAACCCGCCACTGTGCAGGCAAAGATATCACGGAAATGATCGATATGCAGCGGGTAGGTGCCATTGCCTTTTCCGATGGTTCCGCCTCCATCCAGAACAACGGGATGATGATGCGCGCACTCCAGTACGTCAAAGCCTTCGATGGCGTAGTGATCAATCAGCCGCACGATGCGTCGATTGCCGCCGATGGTCAGATTCACGAAGGCCGGGTAAGTACGTCCCTGGGCATGAAAGGTATTCCCAATATGGCCGAAGAGATGATGGTGCAACGGGATATATATCTGGCCGAATACACGGAGTCGAAGGTGTACATTTCCGGTATTTCTTCGGCCCGGTCGGTTGACCTCATCCGCCGGGCCAAGCAGAAGGGGATCGCGGTCAGTTGCTCCGTGCCGGTACTCAATTTGGTGTATGCCGATGACGACCTGTCTACCTTTAATGCCCAGTTCAAGGTACTTCCTCCTCTGCGTGATGCCGATGATCGCAAAGGGTTGCTGGCCGGACTTTTAGACGGTACCATCGATGCTATTACCTCTAATCACGTTCCACTGGAACAAGAACAGAAGCAATTGGAATTTGCCTATGCAGGTTTCGGTGCTATTGGTTTGGAAACTGCCTACGCGCTGATAAATACGCATCTGGGAGGGACGCTGGACCAGACAGTACTGGTGGATAAACTGGCAATCCGGCCACGGCAGCTTTTTGGTCTGGATCCGGCCCGGGTGCAGGAGGGCGATAAAGCCGAACTTACCTTGTTTTTACCCAATAAGAACTGGACCTTCCGCTTAAAAGAACGGTTCAGTAAATCGGCAAATTCCCCACTCGACGGTCACAGTCTGGAAGGGTGGGTCGTCGGGGTCATCAATAATGGCCAGTCGTTTTTTCGGTAACATCCATAGAAAAAATGGGGCCACATTGGGGTGATTTGCGATATTTCGGTCGATTCTGATGAATTTCTGTATCTAAAAACACCATGTATGAGTACGACACTTGACAACCCTAATGCACCTGCGGAAGTACCTTTTCGTCCGGTAGCGGTCCGTGGGGGACTAATTACTGCCTTAATTTTGATCGCTTTTGGGTTGGTATTGCAAGTAACCGGTATCAGTGATCCGGCGAATCCTAATGCCACCGCCAATATTGTAACGACCCTGGTATCCATCGTTATCCTGACCGGTGGTATCGTTTGGGTACTGCGCACCCACAAAGCTGATCAAAATGGCTACCTGACCTTCGGTCGCGGACTGGCGGCCGGTATGTTGGTTTCCCTGATCGTAGGACTGGTTACCCTGGTTTGGATGATCATCAATTTTATGCTGATCCAGCCCGATATGATCGAGGTAATGCAGGAGACCGCCCGCGACCAGATGTACGAGCGGCAGCCTAATATCACCGATGAACAGGTGGATCAGGCAATGGGCTTTATGTCCTTTATGTTTAACCCATTTGTGTTGGGTGTGATCGGCCTGGTGACGACCCTCATTCAGGGCCTGATCATTTCACTGATTGTTTCGGCAGTGATTAAGAATAATCCGCCCGAAATGAACTAATTCATTCTATGTTAAAAGATAATGCCATTCGCTATGGCTTTGGAACAGGAGTAGCCGTGATCGGCTACTTCCTGTTGTTTTATGTGATCTCGAAAAGCCTGATGTTGAATGCAGGCGTTTTTATGGCCTCCACCGTCCTATTTGTTATCGGGATGATCCTGGCCTGCCGACAGGAGCGCAGTGAACGGGGAGACGAAGGCTTTCCGATTCGCGATAGCCTGAAAACGGCCTTTGCCACCTACGTGGTGGCCGCTACGGTCTACCATATCTGGAATTACTTTATGCTGTCGCAAATTGATCCTTCCCTCATTGGTATGCAACAGGAGATGATCGTGGAGCGCCTGGAGCGCAATGCCGGTTTATTCGGAGATGAGGCCACCGAGCAGATCAAGGATGCCTACCGGGAACGCGGCATTGAAGTAACTGTTTCAAGCACCTTCTTTTCGCTGGCCCGCAGTGTTTTACTTGGTTTTCTGTTGGCCTTGCCCGTTGCGTACACCCACCGTACGATACCGATGAATCAAAATTAGACGGGGGATCGCGCTAAACCCGCAGCAATTCGCATTTGTTGTCCTCTTGATTTCTTAATTTCGGCCATTCACGATAGAAGTCAAATTGCATGGACATATCCGTTGTCATTCCATTACTTAATGAGGAAGAATCCCTTCCGGAGCTGGAAGCCTGGATTCGTCGTGTCATGGAGGAACATGGATTCTCCTACGAGATCATCATGATCGATGATGGCAGTACCGATAACTCCTGGTCGGTTATCGAGGAGCTGCGTACCAAAAATCCGGCGGTAAAAGGCGTGAAATTCCGGCGCAATTACGGTAAATCAGCTGCATTGCACACCGGATTTCGTCGTACCACTGGCGAGGTAGTGATAACCATGGATGCCGATCTCCAGGATAGCCCCGACGAGATACCCGATTTGTATCGCCTGATCACGGAAGAGGGGTACGATCTGGTAAGCGGGTGGAAAAAAGAGCGCTTTGATTCATTTATCAAGAATCGCACCTCCAAGTTTTTTAATGCCGTAACCCGTTGGGTCAGTAAGATCCCGCTCCACGATTTTAACTGCGGCCTCAAAGCTTATAAAGGCGCCGTAGTACGTACCATTGAGGTGTACGGTGAAATGCACCGCTACATACCACTTTTGGCCAAATGGGCTGGGTTCACTAATATCGGAGAAAAAGTGGTAAGGCACCAGGCTCGTAAGTACGGCACCACCAAGTTTGGCCTCGAGCGCTTTGTCAACGGCTTTCTGGACCTGATGTCCATTGTCTTCGTCGGTAAATTCCGCAAGCGGCCCATGCACTTCTTCGGCACAGCGGGTATTCTCATGTTCGCCGCCGGGGCTTTGGCGACCGTGTATCTGGGCGTTAATAAGGCTATTCACCTGTATCGCAACGAACAAGCCCAATTGATTGCCGAGAATCCTTTCTTCTTCCTGGCACTGACCTGCCTCATCCTGGGGTCTCAACTCTTTCTGGCGGGCTTCGTAGCCGAATTGGTGGCCCGCAACGCACCCGGACGCAATAAATATATCATTGAGGCCGATATGACTACAACCACCGAACAAGAGGCTTAACCTATGCAAAAACGTCATCAGGATCGGCAGCTCTATTTCAATGAGCAAAGTCAAACGACCCGAAAATACGTCATTCCCTACATCCGCAAGCACAAATCAATCGGATTGGGTACCCGCGTGCTGGAAATCGGCTGCGGCGAAGGCGGAAATATTCCCCCCTTCCTCGAAGCGGGTTGTTCCGTGGTGGGCATCGACCTTTCGCGTCCGCAGGTGGATCGGGCCCGCGAATTCCTGGCGAATCACCCTCAGCGCGATCAGCTGTCACTCATTGTGCAGGACATCTACGAGGTGGATCATCAGGCCCTTGGTACTTTTGATCTCATTATTATGCGCGATGTCATTGAACATATCCCCGATCAGGAGCGCTTCATGGATTTCCTCAAGCCTTTCCTGAAAACCGATGGGCTCATTTTCTTCGGCTTCCCCCCCTGGTACATGCCCTTCGGCGGCCACCAGCAGGGGTGCCGCAACAAGTATCTGTCTGTACTGCCCTGGTACCATTTATTACCTACCAGCATCTATCGCCGGGTGCTGCGGGCCGGTGGCGAATCCGAGGGCAAGATCGAACACTTACTCGCCAATAAGCGCACCGGTATCAGTATCGAACGCTTCCAGCGCATTTTGCGAAAGCTAAATTACCAAACCATTGACCGGACCCTCTACCTGTTCAACCCCAATTACGAAGTGAAATTCAAGCTTAAGCCAATCGTGCAATTACCCATCCTGCGCAATGCCATCTTCATCCGGAATTTCTACACCACCTGCGCGTATTACCTGGTGGGGCATCCGGATCTGCCGAAGCTGCCGGCGGGGAGGTGAGGTGGTTCAGGTACGATGCGTCCTAATCGGGATGTTCTCAGCTTCGTATGGAGTGAAAGGGGGAGTTGGGGAAAGGGAGAATGGGGGAATTGGAGAATGGGGGAGTTGGCTTCCAATTTCGTAGAGACGTGATTCATCGCTTTTGGCACCCTGCATTCTGATACCCGGAATTAAGGGATTAGGAGATTTGCGTTGTTTGAATGTCATGTAGAGACGTGATGCGATTCATCGCATCCACTATTGTCTCCTCAAAGCTATGGCAGGCAGGAACGCCCTACGCACGATGCCCTTTACTGCCATGAGCAAGACCAAAAAACCAGGATTTGCAAGTCGAGTACCAAGCAAAACCCATCCCTCCGTTCTCTGTCGTCACTGAAGTCTCTACCCTCTACTCTCTACCCAATACCAATAGTATTGACTACAAATGTGTAGATTTATAAGAAATCAATCAATACTAACCCTATTACCTACGCGGGGACACCCCCAATTTGCCATACGATGACCATGCAAAAACTCAGGCCCCTGCTTCTCCACTTGATGAATATTGCCATCCTGTACGTGGCTACGGTCCTGTTCTTCGGGCCCCTGTTCCAGGGCAAGAAGGTCAATGCCCACGATTCCCTCCAATCAGTGACAAATCGAAACGAGATCTATACCTATGCCAATGAATCAGGCAAAAGGGTCTACTGGAGTAATTCCATGTTTGGGGGCATGCCCGATATGTCTAATTACGGTACGAAAACGAACTACCTGGGCAAGGTTTGGCATGCCCTTGATCTGGGAGCGCCCAAACCGGCCAATTTTATCTTTAAGTCCATGTTGTTCGGCTACCTGGCATTTGTTTTACTGGGCGTCAATATGTGGTTGTGTTTACTCGGGGGGCTGTCCCTGGGCCTGACTACCAATTATCTGGTCATTACGGAGGCTGGCCAATATTCCAAGATAGCTTGTGCGAGCTTGACGCCCCTCATCATGGCGGGAGTGGTGCTTACCTTTCGGCAAAAGTATTTGCTCGGTGGAACTGTCCTGGCCTTTGCCTCCTCTATGGCCTTGTATACCCGCCACCCACAGATGTTGTACTACCTGTTTTTGTCTCTGGTTATCGGGGGGATCGTCTACTTTATTAAAGCTATTCGCAATCAGGAGTTAGTGCCTTTCGGCAAAAGTGTAGGCGTGCTGATGCTGGCCGGGGCACTTGCCCTGTTATCGGGTTTTTCAAATTTAATGGCGATGCGGGATTATTCCGAAGAATCCATGCGCGGGGAGCCCATCCTTGAAAAGCAAGAGGAAGCAGTACAGAGCTCGAGTAGCAGTGAAGTGGATGGATTGGCCTGGGATTACGCCATGCTATGGAGTAATAACACCCTCGATGTTTGCAGCATTCTGATTCCCGGAGTAGTCGGTGGCTCCTCGGCCGAACGGATCGATGGTGATGCTGCCTCCGCTCGGTTGTTTCAATCGCCAAGGAATGCCCTGGCTCCTCTGTATTGGGGTGGTTTAAATGGCACCAGTGGTCCGCAATATTTTGGGGCCATCATTATGCTGTTATTTGTCCTGGCTATGTTCCTCTTGCCGGCTCATCTTCGGTGGTGGGCTCTGGGCTCACTGATCCTGATGATCCTGTTGTCGATGGGTAGAAATGCCGAATTGGTAAGTCGTTTTTTCTTTGACCACGTACCCCTGTACAATAAATTTCGAACTCCCCAGTCCATCCTGGTAATCACCAGTGGTATCGTGGTGTTTTTCGCCGTTCTTGGCGGGCAGGCCGTACTCGATATTCCCGAAAAAGAACGGAAGCAGGCCCTGCGTAAACTGTACTATGGCGCTGGAGGACTCGCCCTGGTGTGTCTTTTCTTTGCCGTGCTTGGACCTTCCTTCTTTGATTTTGCCTCGGTAAGTGATGCTCGCTACCAACCCGAAGTTGTCAACTTGTTTGTACAGGATCGAAAAGCCATGATGCAATCCGATGCCTGGCGGACCATAGGTTTTCTGGTGGTGGGCACGACCTTCGTTTGGGCCTACCTCACCGATCGTATCAAGCCCCTGTTACTGACGCTGGGGTTGACCTTGTTTTCCACCCTGGACTTTTGGTTTGTTGGCCGCCGCTACATCAATCCCGAAACCTTCGTGAACGCTCAGCAATACCAGCAAAACTTTCAACCACGACCCGCCGATCAGCAGATCCTGCAAAATGAACCGAAAGGACGCGGGTACTACCGGGTATTGGATCTGTCGATCGATGTATTCAAATCTTCCTCCACCTCGTATTTTCACAATACGATCGGCGGGTACAGTGCCGTGAAATTGCAGCGCATTCAGGATGTGATCGACCGCCATATC
>CAYFGK010000055.1:0-42518 GCA_964342305.1 uncultured Saprospiraceae bacterium
TTTTTGGTGGCGATCTACCTTTTGCCGAAAGGCTACCAGAACACGAAGTACAAGAAGATCAAAATGATAATGATGATCGTCGAGCTGATATTGAACGCCCGGCTCGTCTTGAACAGGTCCGGTGTAATGATAATCGCCTTCTCGTGATCCTTACCCTTACCTTCCATGTAGCTGACCACCATCATGATCAGAATGCTGAGGATACAGGTCCAGAACATTTGCCACATAAAGGGCAGGCTGATAAAGAGGGCCGAATCCGACCAACCGTTGGGACCAACCTTAAAGTAAAGTGCGATCGGTATAGAAAGCAATACCCCCCAGATGGAAGCGCGGTTGGTGGTTTTTCGCCAGAAAAGTCCCAGCATAAATACCGCCAGAATACCCGGACTCACGATACCGGTATACTCCTGAATATACTGGAATACCTGTCCCAGGTTCTTCAATTGTGGTGCCAGGATAACGGCGATTACCAGCGCTACGGCTACTGAGATACGACCTACCGTTACCAGGCGTTTTTCCGGAGCCTTGGGATTAAAGTAAGGCTTGTAAATATCCATAGTGAAGATCGTCGCCGTAGAGTTAAGCATGGAAGCCAGAGACGATACGATGGCCGCAGACAGGGCCGCCAGTACCAGTCCTTTCAGACCGACCGGGATAAAGCTGCTGATCAACCAGGGGAAGGCGTTGTCATTGATAATGTTGCCATTCTCTCCCACGAAGGAGGGATCAACGGACTGGGCAGTTACTGTACCAGCATCGCCGGTATTCAGCACGTAGGCCACGATTCCGGGGATGACTACGATCAGTGGAATGATCAGCTTCAAAAAGGCAGCAAAGGCAATCCCCTTTTGCGATTCGCGCAGTGACTTGGCGGCCAGGGTCCGCTGGATGATGTACTGATTGAAGCCCCAGTAGTAGAGATTGGCCACCCACATACCACCGATAAGAACCGCAAGGCCGGGCAGGTCCGACCAGGCATCACGACCATTTGGGGTAATGACTTCTCCACGATCAAGGATCATAGAGAATTTTTTAGGTGCCTGCTCGTAAATGGCCGTGAGGCCACCCCAGATACTGCCGTCAGGTGACACATAGGTCAGGGCAATAGCCGAAGTAACCAGCCCTCCGGCGATCAACAGCACCACCTGGATCACATCGGTCCAGGCCACAGCGGCCAGCCCTCCCCAGAGGGAATAGATAACCGCGAAGAGTGACAGGCCGATGATACAGGGCATAAAAATAGATCCACTTCCATCGCCCATTATCGTATCCAGGGCGGTAGCCCCCAGATATAGAACCGAGGTAAGGTTGACGAAAATATACAGTGCGATCCAGAAGACGGCAAGGATGGTCTTAAGGTTTTCGCTATACCTTTTCTCAATAAACTCCGGAATGGTATAGAGCCCCTTTTCCAAAAAGATGGGCAGAAAATACTTACCGACAATCAACAGGGTCAGTGCGGCCATCCATTCGTAGGATGCGATGGCCAGGCCAATGGCAAATCCCGATCCGGACATACCGATAAACTGCTCGGCTGAAATATTGGCGGCGATCAGGGAAGCCCCGATGGCCCACCAGGGCAGTGATTTACTGGCCAGAAAATAATCCTCAGATGTCTTACCTCCCTTACGGGTCACCCAAAAGGCGATCCCTACGATTACGACGGCATAGACCACGAAAATAGCGTAGTCGATGGGCGCAAATTGCATAAGCGTGCATTCATGATGAAAAAATCAACCGAGCTGGCGCAGTTTTGCCGCAGCCATTTCGGCGGTTATATCGCGTTGGGGGTTAGCAAATAATTCGTACCCCACCATAAACTTCTTGACCGTAGCCGACCGCAATAAAGGCGGATAAAAGGCCATATGTGCATGCCACCAGGGATACTCCTTACCGTCGGTCGGCCGCTGGTGAATACCCGAGGAATAGGGAAAGGACGTATCAAAAACACGATCAAATCGTTGTGTCAGATCCTTCAGGATCTCGGCGAATCCCCGCTGCTCTATGTCCGTGAACTGATCGATATCCGACACCTGCCTGCGCGGTATGATCATGGCCTCGTACGGCCAAACCGCCCAAAAAGGAACCAGGGCCACAAAGGTATCATTGGTGCAGATGATGCGATCGCCGCTTTCCAATTCTTGCTTAAGATAATCAGACAGTAAACTTCGACCGCATTCCTGCCAGTATTTTTTTTGCCGGTCCCCCTTTCGGGCCACTTCCTCCGGTACGGAATACTGTGCCCAAATCTGCCCGTGGGGGTGTGGGTTACTACATCCCATGACGGCCCCTTTATTCTCAAATATCTGGACATGATTGATGAAGTCTCTGCTACCCAGTTCGCGGTATTCCGAGCGCCAGAGTTCCACCACCCGCTCGATAGCCCCTACGGTCATGCCGGGTAAGGTCAGGGAGTGGTCGGGGGAAAAACAAAGTACCCGGCAGATACCAGGTTCCCCTATAGCACGAAGCAGCCCCTCCTCTACCACTTCGGTAACGCCATCGGGTTTCAGGGCGGCAAAGTCGTTGGTAAACACGTAGGTGCCTTCGTACACCGAATTTACTTCGCCACCCGCGCGGGTGTTGCCCGGACACAGGTAGCAGGCAGGATCATAGGAGGGGCGCTCATCGGAAAGTATATCTTCCGTTTTACCCTGCCAGGGTCGTTTTGCACGATGAGGTGACACAAGGACCCATTCACCGGTCAGCAAATTCAATCGTCGATGAGGGTGTTCTGAAAAATCCAGCATGAGAGTTGGGTATATTTAGGAGCGATTGAGAATGCTGGTACCGTCCGCCAACTTCACCCGGTAGGGAGTCAGATCAAGGTTAAATTCATGGCGGTAGGAAGCGGCCAATTTTTCGATCAGAGCATCACGGTCGGCACTACGTACCAGATTTAGGGTGCATCCGCCAAAACCACCACCCATCATCCGGGCGCCCAACACTCCCGGGTGGCCATTCGTCTGGTCGACCAGAAAGTCGAGCTCCGGGCAACTTACCTCGTAATCGTGGCGAAGGCTGTGGTGGGAGGCGTACATCAGCTCTCCCATACGCACTAAATTCCCGGTCTCCAGCACTTTGCCGGCTTCCAATACACGATTATTCTCCCGAACAATGTGCCGGCAACGACGCGCCACATTATCGGGCAACTGATCCCATTCCGCTTCCAGCATCTGCTCGTTGACATCGCGAAGCTTTTGAATATCCGGGTTATTTTTTTTGAGGATGCGCACCCCTTCTTCACACTCTTTCCGCCGCGTGTTATAAGCGGAGGAGGCCAGTGAATGGGATACGTTGGTATTGAGCAGCAGCAACTCGTATTCACCAAGTTCCAGTGGGAAATAATCGTACTCCAGAGACCGGCAATCGAGGCGGATGACGTGCCCTTTGCGGCCACGCACACTGGCAAACATGTCCATGATGCCACAATTCGTGCCCACGTAGCCGTGCTCAGCCCGCTGGGCAGCCTTAATGATGGTATCTTTATCAAAGCCAAGACCAAAAAGCTCATTCAGCGCATAGCCGGTGCTGCATTCCAGCGCAGCCGAAGAACTCATACCGCTCCCGATGGGTACATTCCCCTCGATCTCGGCATCAAAACCCGATAATTTCGCGCCCAATTGCTGAAATTCGTGTACAACCCCCAGTACGTAGTTTTCCCAACCCGCTGGTTGAGGTGTCACCTCGTTCAGCGAAAATGAAAAGGATTCGTCCAGATTCTTTGCCCGCAGGGTACAGGCATCCGGGGAGCCATTCCGCTCGATGCGAATGACAATTTGTTTATCGATGGCGGCTGGCATAACAAAGCCGTCGTTGTAATCGGTATGTTCACCAATAAGGTTGATACGCCCAGGTGAACGCACGGTCAATGACTGAGCAATGGAAATACTGGTTTGACTTGACGATTGGTTATTCATAGCTCCGGGAACGGTGCCCCAAGGGGGCTGCTGACTAATTGGTCTCTTAACTTACTGATACGTAATGTATCAAAAAGTAATGGATAACAGGGATTAGGTTAAGAGCCTTCCTCATACAAAAAAGAAGGAGGGCCAGCTCCGGGAGCTGGTCCGCTCCTTTCCAAACTTGGTATGAAACTTATGTCTCTAATAAATGTAAAAATAACGTTTATTCTGAGATTTCATACTCCTGACCCTCGTTTTTTCGACCCTTTCAGGCCCGGAGTTAGTTAATGAATACCACTTGTGAAATTGTGCGCACAGGATGGATATGCTAACTGGTAACATTGTTCAAATCCACATCCAACCAACGTTCACATGAAACGAATAGCCTATATCCTGCTCCTGAGCGGACTGTTAACGAACAGCTGCACCAATACGTCCACCTCCGACTCCAACCAAATAGTAATCCGTAATCCGACGGCTGCGGAGCGTCCGGATGCTTTTTTCACGATCACGGCCGATGAGCTGCCCGCCGAGCTCGCCGAAGCCGACCTCCGTGAGCTAGTTGTTTATCAGGGCGAGAGCCCCCTACCCTGCCAGGCCAATGACCTGGATGATGACGGACGGGCCGATGAGTTGGCCTGTGTGGTCGACCTGATGCCGGATGCCTCCAAAACCCTGACCCTGGATACTACAACCGATCCCCCTTCCTTTCCATCCCGCACCCAGGCTGAATTATCCCATAAGGTCGACGGATACTGGGAAGACCGCGAGTACATGGGGGGCTCCTTCCAGAATGTACAGGAGCTGCACGTACCGGAAGAACATACCGACCACTCTTACTACATCCGATACGAAGGACCTGGCTGGGAATCGGACCGGGTAGGCTATCGCTTTTACCTGGACTGGCGCAACGCGACTGATATTTTTGGCAAGCGCACCACCGACCTCGTGCTGCAAGACGTCGGTCAGGACGGCTTTGACTCCTACCACGAATTAGACGACTGGGGCATGGATGTGCTGAAGGTCGGCGAATCCCTTGGACTAGGCTCTCTGGCCAAATGGCATAACAACCGTGCCGAACGGGTTGCTATGACTGATTCTCTCTACTGTGCCGTGGCCTATTCCGGGCCGGTCGAATCCATGATCCGTACCAAATACTACGGTTGGCAAACGGGCGAAGAAAAGACCGATGTTACCTCCTCCCTGTCCATTCAGGCGGGCAGTCGTCTCACCAAGCACCACGTACAATTATCCGCAGCCGTCGACAGCCTGTGTACCGGGATCGTCCAACTGGAAAACACCGCAGTTTTGCGCGGAAGCGGAGAAAAATGGAACTACCTGGCGACCTGGGGCGCCCAAAGCCTGAACGAAGACAACCTGGGCATGGCCGTTATTTACCGGCAAGCAGATGAATTGGCCGTAACCCGGGACTCCATGAGCCACGTCGTAGTACTGAACCCGGTCGATCAGGAACTAACCTATTACTTCCTGGCAGCCTGGGAACTCGAACCCAACGGCATCACTGATCAAGCTGCTTTCCAGGCATATCTGGAGGAAACCCTGGAACGACTGGATAAGCCGGTCAACGTTACACTAGCCGAGTAAAAGATATTATCCTACGACCATATAAATACACTTATGGATTACCAAGAATGTGTGCATCCCCGGGATGTACAGCAATACGACACGGATCGCCTGCGCGAGGCCTTCCTGAATACCAACCTGATGAAAGCCGGTACCCTGCACTGGGTCTACACCATGTACGACCGGTTTATGTACGGAAGTGCGGTTCCCACCAAGGCACCCCTGCAACTAAAAACACTGGACGCGCTTAAATCAGATTACTTCCTCGAGCGACGGGAATTGGGCATCCTGAATATTGGCAGTCCCGGTCGTGTAGTCGCCGACGGCGCTACCTACGAGGTCGACCACCTCGACGTACTCTACCTTGGGAAGGGCGTTCGCGATGTGGTCTTTGAAAGCAATGACCCCGCCAAACCAGCCGCCTATTACCTGAACTCAACTCCGGCTCACCATTCCTATCCGACCACCAAAGCCACTCAGGACGAAGCCAACCGGGTTGATCTGGGCGACCAGGACCACGCCAATAAACGAACCATCTTCCAGTACATCCACGAAGAAGGTATCCAAAGCTGTCAGCTCGTTATGGGATGGACCGAACTGGCTCCGGGTAACATCTGGAATACCTTCCCTCCGCATACACATCTGCGCCGGATGGAGGTCTACTTCTACTTCGATCTGCCCGAAGACCAAATGGTCCTCCACTTTATGGGCGAGCCTACCCAGTCGCGTCACATTGCCATGCGCAACCACGATGCGGTGCTCTCTCCACCCTGGTCGATCCACGCTGGTGCCGGAACGGCTGCTTACAAATTTGCCTGGGGTATGGGCGGCGAGAACAAAGCATTTACCGATATGGACGCGGTAGCATTAGATGACTTCAAATAAACCTATGACCATCACCGAGGCATTTCAATTAACTGGTAAAACGGCCCTGGTAACGGGCTGTAAACGAGGTATTGGCTTCGCCATGGCCGAGGGCCTGGCCGAAGCCGGTGCCGATATCATCGGAGTCTCCGCTTCCCTGGAAACCAATGGCTCCGCTATTGAGAAACGAGTTACGGAGACCGGCCGGACCTTCCACGCCTACCAATGCGATTTCAAGGACCGGCAGGCCCTGTATTCCTTCATTGAAACCGTAAAAGAAAAGCACGGCTCTCCCGACATCCTGGTTAACAATGCGGGAACTATCCTGCGCAAACCTGCGGCCGAGCATCCCGACGCGTACTGGGATGAGGTGGTAGCCGTCAATCAACACGCCCCCTTTATCCTGACCCGTGAATTTGGGCGGGACATGGTGGCCCGTGGCTCCGGGAAAATCATTTTCACGGCTTCTCTCCTCACGTTTCAGGGGGGCATCACGGTGCCTGGTTACGCAGCCTCTAAAGGTGCCATCGGTCAGTTGACGATGGCCTTCTCCAATGAATGGGCCGGCAAAGGCGTGCAGGTCAATGCCCTGGCCCCCGGATACATTGCCACAGATAATACGCAGGCTCTGCGCGATGACCCCGATCGCAGCCAGGCCATTTTGGCGCGTATTCCGGCGGGGCGCTGGGGAACTCCCGACGACTTCAAGGGTCCGACGGTATTCCTTGCCTCATCGGCCTCGGATTATATGACCGGATCCATCCTCACGGTTGACGGAGGCTGGATGGGTCGCTAATGCCTTTCGGCAAAAAAGTACCTCAACATGACGTTTCGTTTACTTACGGTCTGTTGCCTCGCCTGGGCTCTTCCGTTTATGAGCAGTGCCCAAAGGGGTAGTGCTCGTATATGGACCTCCGATCAGGGCGATGGTACCTACCTCAACCCCATTCTACACCTGGACTATTCCGATCCGGATGTAGTGCGGGTGGGTTCCGATTTTTATATGACCGCTTCCAGCTTCAACTGTGTTCCGGGATTGCCGATTCTGCATTCCAAAGACCTGGTCAACTGGGAGCTGATCAACTACGCCCTGCCCAAGCAGTACCCGGAAGATGTTTTTTCCAGTCCGCAGCACTTTAAAGGCGTATGGGCTCCCTGTATCCGGTACCACCAGGGCACCTTTTTCATCTACTACGGCGACCCCGATTTCGGCATCTACGTGCTCACGGCCACCGATCCGGCGGGTACCTGGTCCAAGCCCAAATTAGTTGTGGCGGGCAAGGGCCTAATTGATCCTTCCCCGCTCTGGGACGACGACGGGAATGTCTATCTGGTCCACGCCTGGGCGGCCAGCCGGGTACGGGTAAACTCCCTCCTGACCCTCCGCAAGCTCGACCCTTCCGGAACTAAGGCGCTGGACGACGGTCGTCACGTTTTCGACGGGCACCTGGATCACACAACCGTGGAAGGCCCCAAATTCTACAAACGCAATGGCTACTACTACATTTTTGCTCCCGCCGGCGGGGTAGCCACCGGCTGGCAATTGATCCTTCGGTCCAGGAATATCTATGGCCCATACGAGGAAAAGGTAGTGCTGGAGCAAGGTTCCACCGAAATTAACGGCCCCCACCAGGGAGGCTGGGTCGATACCCCGACCGGACAAGACTGGTTCGTCCACTTTCAGGACAAGGAGGCTTACGGGCGAATTGTGCACCTGCAGCCTGTCGACTGGGTCGAGGGATGGCCCCTGATGGGCAAAGACCTGGACGGCAACGGCATCGGAGAGCCCGTCACCCGCCATCCCAAGCCTGACGTCGGGCAAACGTATCCCGTAAAGCACCTGGCTGCCAGTGATGATTTTAGCGGAAGCGATATCGGCAAGCAATGGCAATGGCACGCCAACCCACACGTGGTCTGGTCGGCTAAATTACCCGGTACTGATTTCCTGCGCCTGTTCGCTATGCCCCGACCGGCTGATTTCGTGAACCACTGGTCAACGCCCCACCTGCTGTTGCAAAAATTCCCCGGGCCGGCCTTTACAGCTACCACCCAACTTACCCTGCATCCCACCGATACCGGACAGGCGGCCGGACTGATCATTATGGGCCGGGATTACAGTTCCGTTCAGCTCGAACGCGTACCGGATGGCTACGCCCTCCTGCTCCAATCATGTGAAGATGCCGACAAGGGCGGCGCCGAACGAGAGGTCGCCCGGGTTTCCGTGGATGAGCCCACGGTACAATTGCGGGTGCAGGTGTCCGCTCCCGATGCTACATGTCAATTCCAATACAGTACCGACGGAACGGACTACCAAAACATCGGTGATCCTTTTACCGCCCGCCCGGGAGGCTGGATCGGCACTAAGGTGGGTTTGTACAGCACTAAATCGACGGATTCGGACCGCGGTGGTTTCGGTGAATTCGCCTGGTTCTCGATAGCCAACTAAACAGATCAATTATGAAAAACAGCTACCTGCTTGTATTGCTGGCTTTACTTTTTGGCTGCAGCCAAAAAAGCACAGACCCCATCACTATCTATTTAGCTGGTGATTCGACCATGTCGATCAAACAGGATCGTGCACATCCGGAGCGCGGTTGGGGTATGTTTCTGCAACCGCATTTTTCAACCGAAGCCACCGTCGACAATCGCGCCATGAACGGACGCAGCACCAAAACATTTATCTCGGAGGGGCGCTGGGCCTCTATCCTGCAAACCCTGGCAGCCGGCGACTGGGTAATCTTTCAGTTTGGGCACAACGACAGTAGTAAGAGCAAAGGGGAGCGGTACACGCCACCAAGCCAATACCGGGCCAACCTGGTGCGCTTCGTGGAGGAAACACGGGCTAAAAACGCCAATCCGATACTCTGTACCCCCATTGTGCGCCGCCGCTTCAACGAGGATGGTTTCTACGATACCCATGGCGTATATCCCGGCCTGGTGCGATCGGTAGCCGATTCGCTCGATGTGCCTCTGATCGACATGCACCAATCGTCCATGGCCTTATTGAAGGAAATGGGGGCCGAAGCTACTAAAGACCTGTTCTTACACATTCAGCCGGGCGAAGTGCCGGTTTTGCCGGAAGGCCTGGAAGACAATACCCACTTCTCTCCTGCCGGTGCCGAGAAGATGGCCGGGTTATTCGTTGATGAACTTCGCAAAAAAGAGATTCCGCTGGCCGACTATCTGAAGACTCCTTAAATATCGGGAGGTTGGGCCTTGACTATCTGCATACTACAAAATGGGCTGTACCCAACCTCCCGGTATGTAGTAATAGGTAGAGGGTATATGGATTACATCAAGTACTACTACCTTATACGTGGTAACATATTAAACTCGCGACTTTGAGAAGCTGTTTGTGAAAACCTCTCCTGTTCAGCAGGTGGCTAAACCACTAAAAGAAATGCGATGCGCACCCTGATTCTCCTTATATTTTTTCTGCCCGGTATTGTGCTTTCCGGTCAATCCCGGCCTCTACATGCCGATATCGTAGTGGCCCGGGATGGGAGCGGCGATTTTACCACCCTGACCGAGGCGGTAGAAAGCCTGCCCATGTATACGTACGAGCGCGTTGTCATTTACCTCAAACCCGGGATATACGAGGAGAAGATCCGCATCGAGCAAAACCACATCTCGCTGGTCGGAGCCGGGCCGGAAGAAACCATTATCCGGTACGATCAATTGCGGGAAGACTGGATCGATGATCCCGATCCCATCGGACCGGCGGTAGTGAATATCCATGCCGATGATGTGATCCTGCGCGATCTTTCGGTGATCAATACGCAACCCGAGACCGGTGTCCATGCCTTTGCCATCTACGGTACGGGAACACGTACCATCCTCTACAATTGCCGGGTGATTAGCCGGGGTGGTGATACCGTTTCCCTTTGGAACTATAAAGCAGGTAGGTACTATCACGCCAATTGTTACTTCGAAGGCGGGGTGGATTTTGTGTGTCCGCGGGGTTGGTGTTTCATACGCGACAGCCGTTTTTATGAAGTGCGCGAGACGCATACCCTCTGGCACGCCGGCATTACCGACGAGCGCCAGCGGCTGGTGATCCGAAACAGCTCCTTTGACGGAGTCCCTGGATTCCAATTAGCACGCCACCACTACGAGGCACAGTTCTTCCTACTGAATTGCCGGTATTCCGAAAATATGGCCGACGAGCCCATCCTCCACGTCACCTACCCCGGTCAACCAGAACGCAACCGCCCCTACTTCTGGGGCGACCGGTATTATTTTTCGCAATCGGATAAAGCCGGAGAACCCTTTTCCTGGCTGCAGGACAACCTGGATGATTCGGGCGTCCCATCCGACTCCATCACCGCCGCCTGGACCTTTGACCACACGTGGAACCCCGAGGACAGTACAGCCCTGGTTCCCTATCGCGCTGTCCGGGATGGAAAAGATCTGATCCTGTTTTTTTCAGAACCCGTCACCGTTCGTGGTACGCCCACGCTACGTTCACCCACCGGCCAGGAATGGACCTTTGCCGAAGGACGTGGCCGAACCATGATCCGGTTTCACGGGCCAAAAGTGAGCGGGCAAAATTCAGACTCAACCTTTGAGGTTTTCCAGGGCAGCCTGGTCCCCACCAAAGCCTATCTGGCGGACCGGGCATGCCCTGGTCGCCTCACCTTACCCCTCGATAAATAAAAGCCATCTCAAAGCCATTTTTGAGATGACTTCCAGAAGATTGCTGCCTACTTGTTAAATCTGGAATAGCCATAACTGGTCGGGTATTCTATCTTTCCCCTATTCGTTCATTAATGATGCTCCCTTATGCAAAAGCGACTTTTACCATATGTTTGTCTTGCCGGTATGCTGCTGGCTTGTTTCACCGGTTTTTCTCAGAATGGCAACGGCCCTATTGGGTGGGCCTCCCTCAACGGAGGCACTACCGGCGGTGCGGGCGGAGAGATCGTGCGCCCCTCTTCCCGCAACGCACTCGCTAACTATCTGTCCGCTCCGGATCCCTACGTAGTCATCATCGAGGATACCATTGTCCTGACCCGGTATGAGCGACTGGATGTCACCAGCAATAAAACCATCTTCGGATTGGGTGATAATGCTACTCTGCTAGAAGGGGGGCTGGAGATCAAGGGCAATAATGTCATTGTACAGAACCTGCGCATTACCGGTTCGTACGATGGTGACTGGGAGGGTAAGACCCACTCTACCGATGCCATTACCATTACCGGCTCCAATGTATGGGTCGATCACTGTGATCTATCCGCTTCTGCGGACGGACTGCTCGACATCCGGTCAGGAAGTAACAATACCGGCGATTACGTGACCATTTCCTGGGTGCGTTTCAGCAACCACAATAAGGTGATGCTCTTTGGTTCAAGCGACACTGAATTTGCCAACCGGGGCAAGTTGCGTATTACCATCCACCACTGCTGGTTCGATGGGCTACCCGAACGCGGTGTCAACCAGCGGAATCCACGGATCCGCTTTGGAGATGTCCACCTGTTCAATAACTTCTACGACGATGTAGACTCCTATTGTGTAGGAGCCCGATTCGAATCCGACGTAGTAGTTGAGGCTAATTACTTCCGCAACAGCAGTGATCCCCACTTCATTGATGATATTGGGCGGGGTGAAAAGGATCCCTCCCTGGTGGCCATGGATAATATCTACGAATTCTCCTCGGGTACCCGTTCCGAGCGGGGATCGGCTTTCACTCCGGGTGATTTTTACGATTATGAGCCCGACGATCCCGCACTGTTACCCACCATGGTCATGAACGGTGCCGGCCTGATGAATACCAATGATAATCAGGCCCCAATTGCTGTACCCGACACCTTCATCCGGGAGGAGGGTGCCCCCCGTGCCTTCAACATTGACGCCCTCGCTAACGATGGCGATGCCGACGGAGGCGATCTACGTATTTCCAATATCATCAACAATCCACGAGGATTGGGCCGGATCCAGAATAATGCCATCACTTACGTTGGCCCTACCGATCAAACCGGTACGGATACACTCCGCTACCAGGTCATCGATACTCAGGGTGGTGTTGATACGGGCCTGGTGGTTATTCAGTTTGCGACGGTCACGGATCTGCGGAACGTCAATCAACGGGATGCTGCCCTGACCATTGCCCCCAACCCCATCGTAGACCATGGCTTCGCCGTCTACGATGCGATTGGTGAAGGCTCCCTCGAGGCGCGGGTGATCGATCTTTTTGGTCGTTGGTATCCCCAGGCCATTAAAAGTCCGGAACGTCCCTCAGTTGCGGGCCAGATCAGCTGGGACCTGCACACGCAAAATCTGCCGGCCGGCACCTACGTACTGACCATTCGCGAGGGACAATCCCTGACCACCAAACCATTTACTGTATTGTTCTAATCGTTCATTATGCTCCAACGGATAGCACCTTTATTTTTTTGTCTGTTTGCCTTTTTCTGCCTGCCACCGCAAACGATCTACGCCCAATGCAGCGATATGGTCGTAGTGGCTGCCGATGGCTCCGGTAATTACACCTCGGTCCAGGCGGCCGTGGAGGCGGCACCGGACGACCTGACCGCCCCTTATCGGATCTTCATCAAGAACGGGGTGTACGACGAAAAGGTCTTCATCACCAAAAACTTCATCACCCTCATCGGCGAAGACCGGGACAGTACCATCCTGACCACCGCCGTGCTGCGGCGCACGTGGCGGGAAAACAACCCCAGCGACTGGGGGGTAGCAACCATTAATATTCAAAATGGTGTAACCGATCTCACCATCGCCAATATGACGGTGCGCAACAATTTTGCGGATGTCTATCCCGACTTTCCCGATAATAACGACCACACCATGGCTATTCGCGGTGGAGGCCACCGGGTGATCATCGTCAATTGCAACATCATTGCCACCGGTGGTGACACGCTGAGCCTTTGGAATACCGATGGCGGTATGTTTTACCACGCAAATTGTTACTTCGAAGGTTACGTGGATTACGTAGCACCCCGCGGTTACTGTTTTATCCGCGACAGCGAATTTTTCGGGTACAACAACAATGCCAGTATCTGGCTGGACGGCAGTGGCGGGGAGGATCATAAATTCGTGATCCGCAACTCCTACTTCGATGGCATTCAGAATTTTGCCCTGGGCCGCTACCATCGCGACGCACAGTTTTACCTCCTGGACTGCGACTTCTCCGAGCGCATCAAAAATCAGGACATTCAGTTTGTGGGCAGCGACCCCCTGCTCTACGGTAAGCGGACGTATTACCACAATACCCACCGCGAAGGGTTTGATTTCAATTGGCACCGCAACAATTTGCAGGAAGCACCGGGAAACCCGGCCCCGGATTCGATCGATGCGCGCTGGACCTTCAATCAGGATTGGGACCCCGAATCCCAACTGGATGGTTTACTGCCCTTTGCCTTTCTGCCCGGTCCGGCGAATGGCGGGTGCAGTCCGCTCGCTCCTACTCTGACCTGGACTGCCGGCCAATGCGCCATTGCTCACCGGGTGTTTTTTGGCGAAAGCCCGAATCCTCCCCTGGCAAGCACCGTAACCGAGACCCAATTTACACCGGATGAACTTACGGAGAATACCACCTACTACTGGCGGGTAGATGAACTCACGCTTACCGACACCATTAAAGGTGAGCTCTGGAGCTTTACAACCGATAAAGTGACCGACCTCGCACCCAACGCGGCCTTTGCTCCCAACCCGGCCACAGAATCCAATTTCTTCACCGGTCCGCTGGTACGGCTGGAATGGTCGTGGGATCGGTGCTCGGTCGATTCCTTTCTGGTGTATTTTGGCGAAAGCCCGGAAACACTCGAACTGGAAAGCGTACAGGTCAACGATTTTTATTTCCCCTTTGGTACCAGGGATGAGGAAACCTATTACTGGCGGGTCGACACTAAGAATGCCCAGGGTATAACCGAGGGCCCCCTTTGGTCGTTCACGCGCAACCCCAGTGCTACCAGTACCGAAACGGTAAGTACTCCGGACTTTGGTTTTAGCGTAAGCGGCGCAAACCCCTTCCTGGATTCCACCACTCTTTCCTTCGACATTCCCGAAAGCGGTTGGGTAGATATTAGTCTGCACGATGCCCGCGGCCGACATTTGGGCACCCTGATCTCAGCGCACCGGCAGGCGGGAGAACACACCCTGTCGGTAAGCAAAGATCAGTTGCTGAAGAACGAAGGTTTGGATGGCGGCAGCCTGATCATTGCCCGCATGCGGTATCAGGAGACCGAGCAATTACTCAAACTGATCATCCACTAAATGTACGCTAAGCCAGCATAATTTCCTTTTATCTTCTTCACAAAATGGACCCATTTTAATGCATTTGCTTATTGGGGCCCGGCCTTTACCTCAGGCGGGGCCTTCTTTTTTTCACTATTCCTTTTCCGGCGGCCAGCCTGATCATTTTTTCTCTTTCCCACTTGCCTTCCGGCAAAAAAATAACCCTGATAATCAACAACTTATCGCATCTACCCCTACTCCCCGGGTACCCTGCAGATGCATGTTAATTTCGGCTGCCCTTTTGTGAATTATTGAATACAAGACTCTATATGGGGTATAATTTTTTATTACCACCTTTGGTCAAAAGATAATTCGGCAACCGAACTCAAAAGTTACAGGTTATGTGTAAATCGAGTACCAAAAAGATTTTTTTCCTGATGATTGGACTCCTACTTACGTCCGCTCAGGTGGTTCTTGCCCAGTTCACGGTGCAGGGCGTAGTAACGGATACCGGAGGTGAGCCTCTGATTGGCGTAAATGTTCTTATTAAGGGCACCGGCACCGGTGCGATTACCGAGATTGACGGTTCCTACGAATTGGTCGCCAGTGAGGGCGACACCCTGTCTTTTTCCTATATCGGCTACCGCACCGAGGAAGTTCCCGTAACACAAGGCACTAATATTAATGTGGTTCTGAGCGAAGATGCGCAGGCTCTGGATGAAGTAGTTGTAGTCGGTTACGGTACCATGCGCAAAAGCGATGTGGCCGGCTCTATTATATCGGTCGACGACGAAGCACTAACTGATGTAAAGGTGGGGAATGTATTCGAGGCCCTGCAGGGTCGGGTTGCCGGAGTTGATATTACCCGGGATAATGGTCGCGCCGGTGCCGGTATTGGTATCCAGGTTCGCGGGCAGCGCTCACTCTCTGCCACTAACTCCCCCCTCATTCTGGTAGACGGTGTGCCCTACGGCAGCAATATTGATATTGACCAATCGGATATTGAATCGATTGAAATATTGAAGGATGCAGCCTCCACCGCTATTTACGGGTCCCGGGGTGCCAACGGGGTTATCCTGATCACCACCAAACGGGGTAAGGAGGGCACCTCCAAGATATCCTTTAGCACGTATTATGGTGTTTCCGAGCCTTTCCAGAAGATTCCTGTTTACGATCGACAAGGATATATTCAGGCGAGTATCGATGCCAATAAAGACATCAACAACTGGGACATGGAGCCCAGCGATTTTAATGTTTTCCCCGGTGATGAACTCGCTGGTTTTGAAAATGGCACCTATACGGACTGGCAGGATCTGGTCACCCAAAACGGCGCCCAGCAGAATTACAACCTGAGCTTTGAAGGGGGTAACGCCAAAACCCAGTACAATACCTCAATTAATTATTTCGACGAAACGGGGGTAGTTGAACGCGATGAGTTTAGCCGGATCACTGCTCGCGTAAATCTGGACAGTAAACTCAGTGATGTCATTTCAGTAGGTACCTCCACCATCCTCTCCTATCGTTACCGCGACGGCCGTGGGCCACGATTCACGGATGCCGTCCTGTTATCGCCAATTGTACCGGCCTACGACAGCACGGGTGCCTACATCTATCAACCCAACTTTGCCAATCCGCGGAAAAGTGCCCTGGCTCAACTCCTCGATGAAGAGGAGCGGCGGGAAACCAGGATATTTTCAACGGTCTACGGTGGCCTGAACCTGGGTGGCGGCTTTCAGTTCCGTACCAATCTCAACTTTGATGTGTCTAACCGCCGGTTGGGTTATATGTACCCTCAAAAAGTACCTACCGAAGGCTTTACAATTTCCGGCGCTTCCAACGACACCAACTACGGCTACCTGTGGAACAACATACTTTCCTTTAACAAAGAACTTGGTAACCACTACTTGATGGTAACGGCCGTACACGAGATGCAATACGACCGTACGGAATTGTACACTATCGACGGACAAATGCAGCAGTTTGACCGCAGCTTATGGTATAATCTTTCGACAAACCAGGATCCACAAACGGGTAGCTCCCTCGTTGAGCAGTCACTACTTTCTTTCCTGGGACGGATCAACTATACGTTTAACGATAAATATATTGTGAGCCTGTCGGGTCGATTCGACGGAGCCTCTCAGCTCAGCGATGGCAATAAGTGGGACTTCTTTCCGGCGGCGAGCGTTGCCTGGCGGTTATCGCAGGAACCGTTCATGCAGGCTCTCGAGCCGGTGAGCGATCTGAAGCTCCGCGTGAGTTATGGGGTGACCGGCAATGCTGCCATATCACCCTATTCTACTGCTGCTGCACTGAACGTCGATCCATTTTATTACGAATTCGGTGCGCCCGGTGCCGAAGCCCCCGCCTTTGGTTTCCGTCCCGAAGCGCTGGCCAGTATTGATCTGCAGTGGGAACGAACCGCTCAGTTCAACCTTGGTTTTGACTTTGGCATCCTGGAAAACCGGATCTACGGTTCCTTCGACTACTTCCGCTCCAATACCGATCGCTTACTGTTGCCCGACCGCCTCCCTCCCACCACCGGCTTTGATGCTATTTTCGCCAATGCCGGCAAGACCGAGTCGCGCGGTTGGGAAGTATACCTGCACACCCGTAACGTCGATACCCGCGACTTCAATTGGTCGTCGGACATTTCCCTGTTCCGCTCTCAGCAGGAGATTGTGGAACTGGCCTCCGGTCAGTTACAGGACGAAGGTAATGGCTGGTTCGTTGGTCAACCCATCAACGTACACTACGATTTCCGGAAAGTTGGCATCTGGCAATTCGGTGATGAGGACATGCCTACCTTTACGGCCCCGGGAGAGATTCGGGTAGAAGACGTAAACGGCGACGGAGTGATCAACTTCGACGATCGGGTGATCCTCGGAACACCACAGCCAGAATGGAGCGGTAGTTTTGTCAACTCCTTCTCGTTCAAAGGTATCGACCTGTCGGTAAACATCTATGCGCGAATGGGCCAGATGATTGACGCCGGTGCCTACTCCTACGATCCACGGATGTACGACAACATGGTAGAGGTAGACTACTGGACCCCCGAAAATCCGACCAATGAATATCCACGCTACGATGCTACCCGGGCCGAACTGCCCTTCGAGCAAACCCTGCGTTACCGAGATGGCTCCTACATCAAGGTTAAGAACATTACACTGGGGTATAGTTTCCCTCAAACCCTGATCGATCGCTTGCCGATGAGTTCACTGCGCGTGTACGCCAGTGCGCGGAACCCATTTATAATTCACAGCGAATTGTTCGACGGCCTCGATCCCGAGCGCAATGGTAGCATAAACTGGCCCCTGGCCCGCTTATGGCTGTTTGGACTTGACGTCAGCTTCTAATTAACCCCGACCAATAACTGAAATTGAAAAAATGACTGTCATGAAACTACGAATATCCTACTTCCTGCTCGCCGGGATCTTTTTGCTGGCAAGCTGTGAAGACTTTCTTCAGGAAGAATACCTGAGTGGAGAAAACTCTGAATCCATTACCAGTTCGGAACAAACCTTCGAAACCCTGGTCAACGCCTGCTACATAACGCTGCGTGCTTTTTACGGGAAGGAAAACGGCTGGGACCTAACCGAAGCGGGGACTGACCTGTACACCTACGGCCTCGATAACCGGTCGCAGGGTTTCACCACCTACCAGAATTTTAC
The DNA here is from genome assembly GCA_964342305.1 of uncultured Saprospiraceae bacterium. Classification (GTDB taxonomy): domain Bacteria; phylum Bacteroidota; class Bacteroidia; order Chitinophagales; family Saprospiraceae; genus DT-110. Next base: position 18,215 of record CAYFGK010000055.1, read on the forward strand.
CGGGGCAGAGGAGCAGGAGCGCATGAATGCCCTCTGGCGCGAGCTCTATAAAGGGCTAAACACCTGCAACCTGGCCCTGCGGGATATCGACGAAGTACCTTTTTCTTCGGAAGCGGTCCGCGAACAACGCCGCGGTGAGGTCGCTTATTTACGGGCGTATTACCTGTGGATGATCACCGAAATATGGGGAGGCGTACATTTTACCACCGAGCCTACCCAGACCGCCATCCACGATGCCAACCGCACCTCCGTGGAGACCTTTTACGATCAGATCTTTACCGACCTGTATACCGCTAAAGCCAGCCTGCCCATCGAGGTTGGAGCTGCCGACTACGGCCGGGTTACGCGCCCCATTACCGAGGCTATGCTCGCCCGTACGCATTTATATCGCGAGAATTACGATAGTGCCGCCTTTTATGCGAATCGTGTAATCAATGAATACAACTACCAGCTGCTCGACGACTGGTCACAGATATGGGATATCGAAAACATCCAAAACGATGAGATCATCTGGGCCGTCAACTACTCCGACAACCCGGTTTTCACCAGTGCTCAATTCAAGGACGCTAATGGTGACATCTATAACACCAGTGGCTTGATCCAGCGCGACGGTGGAAATACCGGTCACGTAATGTGGGAGATTCGCTACGAGAATATGAGCTGGGGTATGATCCGTGACCTGGAGAACGGACGGGGCTTTCAGCGCTGGGGACCCACTAAATTCTTCCTGGACCTCTACGATGAGACCATTGATGAGCGCTTCTACGGTTCCTTCAAACACCTTTGGCTGAGCAATAGCCAAACGGCCATTCCCAAGTGGCGTCCGTTCATCTTTGTGGACGGTGAACGCATTACCCTGGAGCGGGAGAAGTGGGCCGAGCCCATGTTTGAAGTAGGCGATACCGCCATCCTTTTTTCCAAGACACCAGTACCGGAAAGTGAGAAAGCCAAATTCAATCCCGATGATCAATTTTATTTCCATCCGGAGAAGGGCTACATAATCATTGACATCAACGATATGTACCTGGAGGATGGTTCGTTCAACGACGCCATTATCAATCGCCAGTTCTATTTCCCGATCACCAAGAAATACGAGGACGATACCCGGGCTGAGTTGACCATTCAATTTAGTAAGCGGGATGCCTACGTGTTCCGGCTTTCCGAGATGTACCTGATCGGCGCTGAAGCCGAGCTTATGCGCGGCAATACCGGCGCTGCTCTCGAACTGATCAACACCTTACGGGAAGCCCGATCGGTCGAAGGCCAGGAAGAAGCCATGCGCATTGAGGCCAGCGAACTGGACCTGGACTTCATCCTCAACGAACGCGCCCGGGAATTAGCCACCGAGAATCAGCGATTCTTCGATTTAAAGAGGACCGGAACCCTCGTAGAACGAGTGCAAGCGCATAATCCCGACGCGGCACCTTTTATCCAGGATTACCATGCGTTGCGCTTTATCCCGCAAAATCAGCTGGACGCCATGTTTAACTCGGAGGGGTATCAGAACCCCGGGTATTAAAAGAGATTAATCCAGACAGTGTGTTGTGCGGTTGGGGCTTTATCCACCGCACAACACACCACACAATAAACACCAAACCAAGGAATTAGCTACGGACCGGGTTGAAATGGCCCCCGATAGCCTGGTCCGTGCTATGTCCTGACACTTGTATTCAACCAATTAAACTTAGGCTTATGAAAAAGGCACTTTTACTTTTGCCTCTATTTATTCTAGGGCTTACCGCCCTGCCGGCCCAACAGTGGTATTTCTACGATGCTTCTGATATTCCCGGTGAAACCAGCGGTCCGTCGCTGGCATTCGACGATTTAAGTCAGGATGCGCCCGGACCTAATTTTGTCGAGGAGATCATTGAGGATCCCGACATGCCCGGCAACATGCTTTTCCGATACGTGCAACCGGATGCCATGAATGATGGCGGCGACAACGCTACCCGCATGTACCGTTACTTCTTCACGAATCCTGACGGCTCTGATTTTGCCGGTACGGATTTCACCATCGTAGCCCGCATGAAGGGACTACCCGATTGGGAAGAACTCGGTTTGGAACGCGTTTTTGATCTTCAATACCGCGTATCGACGGCTAATGCCCGGGACGAATTCCGGGTAAATTACGACAATACGCTTGAACTCGACCGTTCCGACCAGGAGGTCGACTTTCCCGATCCACTTGAATGGCACACCTACCGTATCGTGGTTCAGGGCAATGTATCGACGGTCTATGTGGACGAATCAAATGTTCCCCTTTTGACCGGTACCAGCACTGCCGGCACGGGCGATCTCTACCTGAAGGTAGGTGATGGATCCAGTGCCGCCATCGGTGGCCTGGTCGACTGGATCGGCGTGGATGTAACGGGGGCCTACAGCCCGATGGAGTCACCGCTTGACGATCGATTCACCGGTGCTCCGGAGCCCTTTACACCTGAGAATTACAGCATTGCCTTTATCACCAAAGAAACGGATGCGGAGGGGAACCTCATGGAAGATGACCTGGTGAGCGATTTGCGTCGTCGCGGATTCAATGTCGATGTTTCGTACAATAATGCGGGAGAGATCACCTATACCCCCGATTTTGAGTTTTCCTACGAGGCACTCGAAAATTACGATCTGGTTATTCTTGGTCGTGGTGTCAGTTCCGGTGACTTTACCGATGCCGCAGGATTTGCCGCTGTGGAAACGCCGACCATTATCCTCTCTGCTTACCTGGTTCGCAACAGCCGTCTGCAGTTGATGGACACCGGTTCGGCCAGTCGGGAAACGGGCGACGGTACCTCGGTAGCCGAAGACCGCGTAACCTCCGTAACGGTTGAAGATCCCTTCCACCCCATCTACACCGGGCTGGATGAAGACGACTTCGACGGACTTATTGGGTACCACACCTGGTTCTATGATTACGTGGGCCTGAGCGATGAAGACTTTGCGGCTACTAATAACGGTATTCTGTTATCGAGCCTGGAATCCCCTGGCAACCCTGGTGACAGTGCTGTATACGTTGCACTATGGGAAAGCGGAGTCACTCCTTACGACGGAGCTGAGGTAACACTTGCCGGTCCGCGTCTGTACTTCCAGATGGGTTCCGATGATAGCTCTGATCCCAAGATCCGCAATTTTTATGCGTTTACCGACGAGTCGACCTTGCTCTTCCACAACGCTATCAAATTTCTGTTGGGTCAAATGCCCGATGGTATTTTGATCGAAGAAGCCGGTCCCGTTGCCGAGTGGACCATGGAAGGATCCGGAGAGACGATCGACGACATTCGCGGTTTTGCCGATGGTGAGATCCGCAACGGTAACGGCGTAACACGTGTTAGTTGTGGCGTCGGTAACTCTATCGATTTCACCGGTGCTACCAAGGCCGAAGCCGTCATTTGGGTGGACAACGCCGGTAGCGTTGATTTCGCCGGTGACCAGAGTTTCTCGGTTTCCTTCCTGGCAAAAGTTGATCCGCACTCCAATACCGGAGAGATGAACTTTGTCCTGAAAGGCGACAACCGCAATGATGGAACCCACCTTTCAGGAGGAATGGGTAAATGGTACTCCGTTGCCACGAAAGATAATGAGCTGCGCTTTGCCGTAGACGATGATGTCACCAAATCGCAACTAGGGGTAGCCATCGATGAATCGAGCTTTCCCGCTGGTGAATGGAACCACGTGGTTGCCGTTCGCGACCGCGATCAGGATTCCCTGAAACTATACCTGAACGGTGTGCACGTTGGTTCGATCCTGGACGAAACGGAAGAAGATATTTCCTCACCTGGCCTGCCCCTGGTGATTGGTAACTACCACTCCGGTCCCCGTCTGATCAATGGCGGCATCGACGAGATCGGCATTTACGACAAGGCCCTGAGCGCTTCTGAAATTGCCGATCTATACGCCGGTGTGACGACTACCGATGATTGTACAATCGTTGAAACGATCGTCGAAGCCAGCAACGACGCCTCCTTGAGTAGCCTGACGGTAGATGTCGGCACGCTGGACCCTGCTTTTGATCCAACTATTACCAGCTATTCCCTGGAAGTACCGGAAGGTACAACGGAAGTGACTATATCCGCCGAAGCAAATGATGAATTAGCTTCAGTAGAAGGCACCGGTGCCTTCAGTAATATTCCGGGGGTAGCCACGGTTTCCGTTACCGCTGAAGACGGTACCGTAAAGGATTACAGCATTAGCGTATCCGTTGCCGGTGCCGGCAACCGCCGCATTGTGGTTGAGCCCGGATTCGAAACTATAGAGCTGGCACTTGCCGACGCCATCGACGGTGACACCCTGGTGCTGAAAAATGGTGAGGTATACACACCCCTTGATGTGTATCAGATCAATAAAAAGATCGTGATCATTGCCGAAGAAGCACCTTCACTTCCCGGATTGGAGAACATGCCGATCATTGAGAACCTCTTTAGCGTTAATCCGCTCTTCCAATTGAATTTCGGTGCCGACTTGCACCTGATCGGTATTGATGTGGACGCTGTACAGGCCCCCAATATTTTCGACGTGCGTGGTGATATCGGAGTCAGCTCTACCATTGCGCTGTACGTAAACCGTTGCCGCCTGCACAATACAACGGAAGACATCCTCAACGAGGCCCGTGACGGCGGGGGGGATAATACCATCCTGACTTCCTGTGTTGTACAGAATTCCTTCATTTACGATACGGGGGCCGGACATGGCTTGTACGTTAAAAACTTCGCGGGATCTAACGATCCATACGTTTTTGAGAATATTACCTACTGGAACGTCGGTCAGCAGTTCAACTGGATCCGCCACTACGGAGAAAACGACAATCAGCAATTTATCTACAATCACCTCACCGGCTATAACATGTCGACTGATGAGGGACAGAATAAAGAGTTGTTTGGCAACTCCGATGGCGCAACGGAAGCCAGCCTGACTATCGATTTCAAGAACAGCATCCTCCACACTCAGGTTTCGACCAATGAGGGATCTCTGAAGTTCGATAATACGAGCGGACGCCATACCATTACCATCAACAATAATGTGCTGTATCAGGTACAGCCGATTTTTGATATCGGTGGTTCCATCACCAAGACCAACAATCAAGACGGGACCGATCCAATGTTCGTGGATCCTGACAACGGTGATTTCACGGTAATGAACGAGGCACTCTACGGAGCAGCCGATGATGGTGAGATCATTGGTGCGGTTTACTGGCACCCCGATTACGTGGATGATTTCAGCGATCTGGCGACGAGCACCCGCGAGGTGATCGCTCCTGCCAATACCTTCCAGCTTAAAGTAGCCCCGAATCCATTTACTGAATTCGCACAACTAGCCTTTGAGTTGCCTGAATCCGGTCGCGTACAGGTACGCATTATGGATATCACCGGTAAGGTGGTTGAGAGCTGGGAACAACAACTAGGTACCGGCACTCATCAGTATCAGGTTAATACGACCCAATTCCGTCCCGGACTATACATCTATCAGGTGACCAGTCAGGGCATGACCTCCGCTACGAAGATGATTAAGCAATAATAGTAAACGTTTCCTTTCGCGGTCCAGCGCTTTTCCCTTTCGGGGGAAAAGCGCCTGGATCCGATTTAGTTGAAGCTCTTGACGAGTACCATGTCACTCCGCGGATGCTTTCGCAAAAAAGAGATGATGGCGACTCGAATGACCTTAAAATCAACGAGCTAATGAAAAGCATTCAACCGGATACCAGCAACTGTAAACCAAGCAGTTGGGTGTACTGGATCCTTTGCCTGTTAGTGGGAACAACGCTTTCCTGTCAATCCCAAGCAACCCCGGATAATCCATCCAATGATTCGGTCACACTGACGAACCAAGTCACCATTTCCGATCAGTTACCCTGGTCGGAGCGCATGGCCCAATCGGTCATTAAACGAAATCCTGAGGCCTGGATGATTGACTTCCGGGACTCCCCAAAATGGAACTACACTCACGGTCTAGTCCTGCTCTCCTTGTTGGAAGTATGGGACAAAACCGATGACGATCAATATTTTTCCTACGTAAAATCTTTTGCCGATACCCTCATCGATGAGGAAGGGAGCATACGGGGTGGATACGATATTGCCAACTTCAATATTGACCACATTAAGCCCGGTAACATTCTTTTTGACCTCTACGAAGAAAGCGGGGACGAACGGTACCTTACCGCAATGCAAACCCTGCGCACCCAGCTCCAATGGCAACCGCGTACCAGCGAGGGGGGATTTTGGCACAAACTACGCTACCCCTGGCAGATGTGGCTGGATGGGCTGTATATGGGCACGCCTTTCTATACCGAATTCGCCGTGCGTTTTGATGAGCCCGCTGCCTTCGATGATATCGCCAACCAGTTTCAGATCATTGAAAAAAATGCCAAAGATGCCAACACCGGCTTGCTTTATCACGGATGGGATGAAAGTCGCGTCCAGCAGTGGTCCAATGACGAAACCGGCTTATCCCAATGCTTCTGGGCACGTGCGGTGGGCTGGTACGCCATGGCTTTAGTCGACGTTCTAGACCACTACCCTGCTGAACATCCGCGGCGCCAGGAGTTGATCGACAACCTCCAGCGAACCATGGAGGCCATCGCCCAATACCAAGATACCGACAAAGGCCTCTGGTATCAGGTCATGGATGCCGGAAACCGGGAAGGCAATTATCTGGAATCTACTGCTTCCTGTATGTTCGTTTACGCCATGGCCAAAGGGGTGAATAAAGGGTATTTACCGAATTCGTATATGGACCTGGCAAAAAAAGCATACGACGGAATTCTGGAAGAATTTATCGAAGTAGCCGATGAAGGAGAAGTCCTCATTCACAAATGTTGTGCTGTAGCCGGTCTCGGGGGTGACCCCTACCGCAGTGGTTCTTATGAATACTACATAAATGAAGAGATCCGCAGTAACGACCCCAAGGCTACCGGGCCCTTTATCCTGGCTAGCCTGGAACTCGAGAAAACAGGTTATTTATCCAAACGATAACACAGAAGCGCGTATCGGAAAATGGGCCTTAGGCAAACACCTGGCCCGGCCCGATGCACACCAGGCTTTTAAAACGGTCAGCCCGATTGGGCTGACCGTTTTTTTTAGTAGCCTGAGTTACCGTGATCCGGAACACCATAAGCAGCTTCTAAGTCATTGGGGTAGGTTCCGTCCCGAGGCTTTCCAGAAACTCGGAAGGAGTCACCTTAAACTCTTTTTTGAAAGCCCGGCTAAAGGAGTTTGGCAGATCGTATCCCACCATATAGGCCACCTCAGCAATATTGGTTTTGTTTTGCTTCAGCAAATCCTTAGCGCGCTTCATCCGGTATGACTTCAGCAGGTCACTGGGTTTTTTCCCGGTCAACTGCTTCACCTTGCGGATAAAATGCATATGGCTCAGGTGAACCATCTCACACATACGGTTCACGTTGAAATCAGAATCGGAAATGTGTTTTTCCATGATATCGACCAACTTCTTGAGGAGTTCCTCATCGGGAGAAGTGAGTTTTACATCTTTGGGCTGGAATGCAAAGTCGCGGGTGAACTTAGTGCGCAACTGGCGACGCTGCTTCAACAGGTTGTCGATCCGCGCCAGCAGTAGCTCCGGCCGGAAAGGCTTGGTCAGGTAAGCATCGGCTCCGGTCTCATACCCTTCGATGCGGTGTTCCTCCATATTTTTTGCGGTAAGCAAAATAACCGGTATGTGGCTGGTCGCCAGGTCGGTCTTTAAATGCTTACAGAAGGTCAGGCCATCCATTACCGGCATCATTACGTCACTTACGATCAGATCCAGGTGATGGTTTTTAGCCTTCTGCAGGCCCTCCGCACCGTCGCCAGCCTTGAGCACCACATAGTCCTTACTGAGAATACTCTCCAGGAAGGATGCCATATCCTTATTATCCTCAACCACTAGTATCCGTTTTACCTGCTTACTTCCTCTCGTCGCAGAATGATCCCTTCCGGGTTTCTCAGTAATACCACGATTAGAGCGCAGTAAGCTGATCTCGGAGGTCGTATTTTGCAATGAAGACGTATGGGCAACCGGCTCCGACAATGCTTCTTCACCGGCCTTAGTAATGGGCAATTCAATATGAAAAGTAGTTCCTTTACCAAGCGAACTATCGACAGCTATACTACCACCGTGCAGTTCGACCAGATCCTTAAGGTAGGACAGGCCAATACCGGAACATTCACCTTGCTCCGAACCTATGTAATAGCGTTCGAAAATATGGGTCAGCGTTTCAGCATCCATTCCTTTTCCCGTGTCGGACACGGAAATGCGGAAGGACTCCTCCGCCCGGCACAGGCTTACCTGTATCGTTCCGCCTGACGGCGTATGCTTAAAGGCATTACTCAGCAGGTTAGCCACCATCTTCTCGACTTTATCTACGTCGAAGGCCGTAAGCAAATCCGGACACGAATTGTGGAAGGATAGCTGAATATCTTCTTCTTCTGCCAGGTTGGCAAACATGCCGGTAATATCGGTCAGCAGCCGTCCGGGGCTACTCAGGCGGGTATCCAGATCGAGGGTATTTGTTTCGATACGGCGCATTTCGAGCAACTGATTGATCAGCTTCAGGAGTCGATGGGTATTCCGCTCGACGATATCCAGCAGGTGAGCCCGCTCTTCGGCAGGCAACCCTGCCTGACGCATTTGTTCCGTGGGTCCCAGAATGAGTGTGAGCGGTGTCCGCAACTCGTGGGATATATTGGTAAAGAAATTGATCTTAGATTTGGAGAGGTTCTCGATCTGGACCACCATTTCCTCCAATTTATCGCGCTGGAGCTGGATCTCCTCGTTCTGAGTTTCCAGGTTGTGGTAGCTCTCCTCCAGCTTTTGTTTTTGGGCCAGGATCTGATCCTGCTGCTGGATTACCTGATCATTTTTATCCTGGAGCGTATCGTTGAGTTGGTGTAATGACTTATTGAGCACTTCCAGTTTTTGCTTCTTCGTAATGATCCGGTATTCAAAAACCCCGATGGTTATCAGAAAAGCGAGCATCAGCAACTGGAACCACGTTTGTTTCCAAACCGGCGGCTGCACGGAGAACTGGATCACGGCGGGTGTTGGATCCACATTCAGATCGAGGTCCCGGGCGCGTACCTCCAGGGTATGGGCGCCGTGGCCCAGGTTCAGGAAGGTGTGGTGTTCTTCGTGGGAAAAATCGGACCACTCCCCCCCATCCAACCGATAGGAATAGGCCAGGCGATCGTCGGGCGTGCCGCCAAAGAAGTCCTCCCCTTTCCAGCCGATGAGGGTGTTTCCCTTTTGGGAAACCTCTTCGGTAAACAACTCGATCTTAGTCTCCGGTGGGTTCTCATCGGGTACGTAGCGGTACGACATGAAATTCTGGACGGCCTCTTCCGGTACCCTCCCCTTGGTAAAGGCCCGCCGCTTCCAATCGCGGGACGATTTATTCACCCAGACCGCACCATCGGAACCGTGCATGATGGACCCGCCTTCCAGGTTCAGGTTCAGAGCGGCAGGGAATACCTGATTTACCCACTTAGAACCGTCGAAGCGGGAAATATCATTTTCGGTGGCCGCCCAAACATCTCCATCGGGGCCGGCGGCCAGGCTAATAATAGTATTACTCATCAGGCCCGATTCGGTATCGAATTGCCGCCACTCCTTACCGTCAAACAAGAAGATACCATAGTACCTCGACCCCACTAGCAGGAGATCGTCGTGACTGGTTACAATGTTGACGTACTGTCGCAGACAGGATTCCTCGGGCCGGTCCCATTGATCACCATCGAAGTAAAAAAGGTTACCGCCACCAATCCAGATACGGCCGTCTTTTGACTGTCCGATACCGTAGGCGTTGGATTGATTCAGTCCGTTATCGTGATAGCGGTGATGTACCCAATTAAAGGCTCTTTCCCGGGGATTGGTAAGCTGAAGAACACCACCGTACTGACCGCGCTCTTTAATAAAGTCTACCCCTGCTCCAAACCACAAAGCACCGTCGGCCGATTCGAAAACGGCCCGGTAATCGATACCCCACGACAATTCCGGATGAGTTTGCCGGTGCCATTGGCCCTGTTCGAAATAAGCCGTACTGGCAACACCTTCGTGGGAACCGGCCGCCCATGGCTGTCCCCAGCTGGTCACGATGATTCGCACTGGCGCATCCATGAGTCCGTCGGCCGTACCGTAAGCTGTCCAGCTGTTACCCTGGCGTTTCACGACCCGCCCGTCGACCGCCAGAAACCAGCGTTCATCGCCCAGTCCTTCGCACTGAAAATTGAGGTCTTTATACGTACGCCAGCGATTAGTGGAGTAATCCAGGCGAAACACTTTCGATTTATGCCCGCTGATCCAGAGGTTATTCTCACGGCTCTGACTGAGCAACACCCGGTTGGCCGGGATCATTATTTCCGGAGATTTGTAGCGATTCCATGTTCCATCCTGAAAAGCATATAATTTACCGAGGGCACCTATCCAAATGGTGCCATCGGAGCCCTCGACAATATCGGTGGTATATTCATCACCCCCGAATTCATCACTCAACTCTGTGTAGGTCCAATGCCCGTCGCGATACGTATGTATTCCCGTTTTGGGAGAGGTATTTACCATCCAGATGGTACCATCATTAGCTCTGAGCATTTTTTGGGTTTCCCCAAAAAGAGGTTGGTCGCCGGGTTGCAGGTATTTGTAACCGGTCAGTACATCCCCCTGCTGATCGTCCAGCCGAAAGGAAAGAACTTTGCTGTACCCATCGACCGTAACGGTAACCCAAAGGTCATTAGGCGAGGTTTCCAGCACATCAGAAACATCCAAAAGGGTACCGTCAACGGAAAGCGATTCCGGCATTTGCAGCCAGGAAACCCGTGGCATCGAATCCACCAGTGTTTCCTGCACGCCGGGAACGGTAAACATGCGGCGGCTCCCATCGGGCTTAATTTCCAATAGTCCCAAATCGGTACAGAGCATCATACTGCCCGAAGAAAGCTCGCGGATCTGGTGAATGGTAAATTCCCTGTCAACGGGAAAGATGGCGAGGCGTTCCCACTTTTTTTGCCGAAAGGCAAAAAAACCGCGGGAGGTGGCGGCATAGATAGTTCCATCTTCGGCGGCATAGATCTTTTCTACCGGACTGCCGAGCAATTCGTCGGCTTCGGTATGCCATCGCCAATCGTATCCGTCGTATTCGATGACTCCGTCGTTGACGCCAAACCAAACGGTACCTTCCGCATCTTCGACCAGGCAACGCATACCCTTCCCCTGCAGTTCCGGAAATTGCTTCCATCGCCAGGATTCGGTGAGCGGATTGATCAGAGTTGGATCGTATGGTTCCTGGGCGTCGACCGGGAGAGCAAAGGCCAGCATCAAAGTGGCGCATATGTAAGCTGTCGTATACCAGTGTCGGCACATAATTCTCAGTGAATTTGGTCAGAGTGTCGACCGTAAAGACTGTCGACAACGCTAAAATTATTTGGCTTAAATGCTTCGAGGAGTCTGATATTATTCGGCAGCAAGACCAATATACAAAACAAAGCTAAACTTCATCGATTCACATCCGGAAATTGAACATTGAACCGATCACAGATTCTGCTTTCCGCCCGGTTTGGCGAAAATCGCAACGGTTTTTTCCGGTTTTGCCGGCTATTTGTGAATTCTGGAGAGGTATATGTTAAATCGTGAAGGGTGTTGGGAGGGCCATTCCCCTACCTTGGCCTACGAGGAAACACAAAAAACTATTCTGGCAGCACCATTACAAACCAGAAGTACTATGCCTTTTACCATTGCCTATGTACTTCTACTGGGACTGGTATATCTATACAAAACCAATCTCCGCAGAAGTACCGACAAAAGTGTTTAACATGAATCGTTCACTATGCTTTCTATGCCTGATACTGCTCTTCGCTGCCTTTTCCTGTCAAACGACGGGCCCCGAAAGCGGCGGAGACGATCCCTGGGCACAAATGGACACCATCCTGGCGACCATTGAAGAGCCGGATTTTCCCGACCGCGAATGGTCGATTACCGACCTGGGAGCGGTCGCCGATAGCACAACTGATGCCCTGCCGGCCATTAACAAAGCTATCGAAGCCTGTGCTAATGCCGGCGGAGGTCGCGTAGTCATCCCTTCCGGCACCTTTTACACAGGTGGACCCATCCATTTAAAAAGCAATGTGAATCTACACCTGACAGCAGGAAGCAAACTCCTGTTCAGCACCGATCCATCGGATTACCCCATGGTCTTTACCCGCTGGGAAGGTATGGAATGCATGAATTATTCCCCCCTGATCTACGCCTACCAACAGGAAAACATCGCCATTACCGGCAGCGGTGTGCTCGACGGGCAGGCCAGTAATGACAATTGGTGGCCCTGGAGTGGAAAAGATGTATACGGCTGGAAGGAGGGCATGCCCAGTCAACACGATTCTCTGAACCGCCCCGACCTCTCCCGCCTGAATACGGCAAAAGTACCTGCCCGGGAGCGCATATTGGGTCCCGGACATTACATGCGCCCCAACTTCATCCAGCCCTATGATTGCAAACGCATTCTGATCGAAGATGTCACCATCCGCAACAGCCCCATGTGGGTCATCCACCCGGTGCTGAGTGAGCACGTAACAGTGCGTGGTGTGCGGGTCATCAGCCACGGCCCCAATAGCGACGGCTGCGATCCCGAAGCCTGTAAATACGTACTGATCGAAGATTGTTATTTCGATACCGGTGACGATTGCATCGCCCTCAAATCGGGCCGCAATCAGGATGGGCGACGCATCGGCCAGGCGATCGAACAGGTCGTAGTACGCAACTGCGAGATGAAAGATGGTCACGGTGGTGTGGTTATCGGCAGCGAAGTTTCCGGCGGTGCCCGCCACATCTACGCCGAGAATTGCACCATGGACAGTCCCAACCTCGACCGGGCCATTCGGGTGAAGACCAATAAAGCACGGGGCGGCACCATCGAACACCTCTACTTCCGCAACATCGATGTCGGTGAAGTTCGGGAAGCGGTAGTCAAGATCAATATGCTGTACACCCACGACGGAGAGCCCGATGTGCACATTCCCGTTATCCGGGACATTGTCGTGGAAAATGTCAAAGCCAAAAAAAGCGAATACGGTTTGCTCTTTATCGGCTACGACGAGGAACATCCCATCCGGGATGTCACCATCCGCAACTGCACCTTTAACGGGGTTGAAAAAGGGAACTCCCTGTCGCATACCGAGGATCTCACCCTGGATAACCTGCTGGTCAATAACGAGCCGGTTACCAAAGAGGTAGGCCAGACGAGCGATCAATAAATACCGGAAAACGAATACCTATATGTCATTCCACACGGATACGACCAACGATATCAAACCATTCATGGATGAGGATTTTCTGCTGGAAAATCACACCGCCCAGGTGCTTTACCACGAGTACGCCAAGGGGCAACCCATCCTCGATTACCACTGCCACCTCCCCCCGTTGGACATGGCTTCGAACCGTCAGTTCAACAACCTGACCGAAGCCTGGCTCGAAGGCGATCACTACAAATGGCGGGCCATGCGCACTCTGGGTGTCGATGAGCACTACATTACGGGACCGGCCGGCGACGAAGAAAAGTTTAATGCCTGGGCCAAAACGGTTCCCTTCACCGCACGCAACCCCCTGTACCACTGGACGCACCTGGAACTACGCCGGTACTTCGGGATCGAGGCCCTGCTAACGCCGGCCACCGCAACCGATATCTACGAACAAGCTTCCGATTTCCTGCGATCACCCCGAGGATCAGTACAGGGGCTGCTAAAAAAAATGAATGTGCAGGTGGTCTGCACAACCGATGATCCCGTCGACGATCTGGAGCACCACCGGACCCTGGCCGCTCAGGAAGAGGGGCCTCAGGTGTTACCGGCTTTCCGTCCTGATAAAGCCGTTTTAATCGAACAAGAAGGCTTCACCACCTACCTGGAGAAGCTCGGAATGGCTGCCGACATGGCCATTTTCACCCTGGATGAATTACTGGCCGCGATCGAAAAGCGCGCCGATCACTTCGCCAAACACGGTTGCCGTTTATCCGATCACGGCCTGGAACGCATCTGGTCGGTGCCCTTTACGGCTTCCGGAGTGAACAGCATTTTGCGGAAGCGCCTGGATGGAAAGGAACTTACACAAGAAGAGATTGCCGAATACCAGTCGGCCCTGATGTATTACCTGGGGCGCATGTATCACGCCCGGGGCTGGACCCAACAGTATCACCTGGGAGCCCTGCGTAATAACAGCGCCCGGATGATGGCTAAACTGGGGCCGGACACTGGTTTTGACAGCATCGGGGATTTCCCCCAGGCCGTGCACCTGGCATCCCTCCTGAACCGGCTGGACCAGGAAGACACTCTGCCCCGGACCATCCTCTACAATCTGAATCCGAGAGATAATGAGGTCATGGCCACCATGATCGGCAACTTCAACGATGGCTCCATCCGCGGTAAAATGCAGTTCGGGTCGGCCTGGTGGTTCCTGGATCAGAAAGACGGCATGGAAAAACAGATGAATGCCCTGTCTAATATGGGACTACTGAGTTGCTTCATCGGCATGCTGACCGACAGCCGCAGTTTTCTGTCTTTCCCGCGGCACGAGTATTTCCGGCGCATCCTCTGCAACCTGATCGGACGCGATGTGCACGCCGGTGAGCTTCCCAACGATACGGAATGGCTGGGTGGTATGGTGCAGGATATCTGCTATCGCAATGCTCAGAACTACTTCTCCTTTTAAACCCAACTCAAGCACAAGAAAAGCCAAACAGACATGAAAAAAGTAGTCACTTTCGGTGAAATCATGCTCCGCCTCACGCCCGAGGGGTTCCGGCGGTTTTCGCAGGCCAGCACCTTTGACGTGGTCTACGGCGGCGGGGAAAGCAACGTGGCCGTATCCCTGGCCAATTACGGACTGCCCGTGGATTTCGTCACCCGCCTTCCCCAAAATGACTTGGGTGAATGCGCCCTGATGGAAATGCGCAAGCGTGGTGTTGGCGTGGACCATATCGTACGCGGCGGCGAGCGACTCGGAATCTACTTTCTCGAAATGGGGGCCGTCACCCGTGGCAGTAAGGTCGTGTATGACCGTGCCCATTCCGGTATGGCATCCATCGAAAAGGGCATGGTGGACTGGAAGGCCGTATTCGCCGATGCTCAGTGGTTCCACTGGACCGGCATCACTCCCGCCATCTCCCAGGGAGCAGCCGACGCCTGCCTGGAGGCCATTCAGATGGCCAATAAAATGGGCATTACGGTATCGACCGATCTAAACTACCGCAAGAATCTGTGGAAGTACGGCAAGAAGCCCTCCGATATAATGCCGGACCTGGTCGCCGGTTGCGACATCATCCTCGGAAATGAAGAAGATGCCGAAAAACACTTCGACATCCACCCGGAAGGCGTGGATGTGACCCAGGGCGACTCCGTGGAAGCCAGGGCCTATATCTCGGTCGGCCAGCAACTCATGGAGCGCTTCCCCCGCTGCAAAAAGGTGATCGTCACCCTGCGGGGCTCGATCAGCGCTTCCCACAACAGCTGGGCCGGTGTACTCTACGATGGCGATCGGCTGTACGAATCACCGACCTACCAGATCACCCACATCGTCGACCGGGTCGGTGGTGGCGACAGCTTTATGGGCGGACTGATCTTCGGGCTGCTTACCTACCCCGACGACGACCAGCAGGCCCTGAACTTTGCCGTTGCGGCCTCCTGTCTGAAACATACCATCTACGGAGACGCTAATCTGGCCACCATCGGGGAAGTCCAAAAATTAATGTCGGGCGACGCCAGTGGGCGCGTATCCCGCTAACAACGAATAACGACAACTATGGCAAGTTACAGCCGCATACAGGTAGCCACCACCATGATGGAGCAAGGGATGGTGCCCTTGTTTTACCATCCGGATGTTGCGCTGGGCAAAGAAGTACTCCGCGCTTGCTACGAAGGAGGAGCCCGCTTACTGGAATTTACGAACCGGGGCGATTTTGCCCACCAAGTTTTTGGTGAGCTCAACGCCTTTGCCCTGAAAGAGCTTCCCGGCATGCTATTGGGTGTGGGTTCGGTAACCGATGCGGGAACCACCAGCTTGTACCTGCAACTGGGTGCTCAATTCGTGGTTACTCCCGTTTTGCGCGAGGATATCGCCATCACCTGTAACCGTCGAAAAGTCCTCTGGTCCCCCGGTTGTGGCAGCCTGACGGAGATCGCCCGGGCGGAGGAACTGGGGGCAGAGATCGTGAAATTATTCCCGGGCAGTACCTATGGCCCCGGCTTTATTAAGGCCATTCGCGGACCGCAACCCTGGACCCTGATCATGCCAACCGGAGGGGTGTCCCCCAACGAAGAAAACCTGCGTGGCTGGTTCAGTGCCGGTGCTGCCTGCGTGGGTATGGGGTCCCAGTTGATCTCCTCCGACCTGTTGAAAGCCAGGGACTTTGGCACCATTCAACAGCGGGTACAAGATACCCTCGCATTGATTCAATCCATCAGACCGTAAAAATATGAGCTACCGTACGATCATTCCGATTCTTTTGCTGGGCTTTGCTCTTTGGGGTTGTCAGGCCGTCGAACGCCAGAAAACCCTCAAGTTAGCCCACGGGCTGGATATCAACCATCCGGTGCACCAGGGAATGGTGTTCATGGCGGAGCGATTGGAGGAAAAATCGGATGGCCAACTGGGCTTGGAGATCTACCCCAGCGGACAGTTGGGCTCGGAGCGGCAATGCCTGGAATTACTCCAGATCGGCAGTTTGTCCATGACCAAGGTATCCGCCTCGGTAATGGAGAATTTTGCGCCGAACCTGAAGGTATTCAGTCTGCCCTACATTTTCCGGGACCGGGAGCATACTTTTTCGGTACTCGACGGGGAGATCGGACAGGAATTGCTGGTGCAAAGTCAGGATTACCGCCTGCGCGGTCTCACGTATTTCGATGCCGGGTATCGATCATTTTACACCAAGGCGGCCCCCGTCAATACACCCGCCGACCTGAAGGGACTCAAGATCCGGGTACAGGAAAGCCAGACCTCCATGAATATGGTACGGGCCATGGGTGGCTCCCCTACTCCGATCTCCTGGGGAGAACTCTATACCGCTCTGCAACAAGGTGTGGTGGACGGGGCTGAAAATAATCCCCCCAGCTTTTACACCTCCCGGCACTACGAAGTGTGTAAGTACTACGTATTGAACGAGCACTCAGCTGTACCCGACATCCTGGTGGTCGGCACCGATGCCTGGGACCGCCTGACCGACCAGGAAAAAGACTGGTTGCAGGAGGCCGCTAAAGAGGCCACCGAATATCAGCGCGAACTGTGGGCAATGGCCGAGCAGGAAGCGCTTGACGCCGTTATTGCAGCCGGGGTGGACGTGATCCGTCCCGATAAGGAACCTTTTGCGGAAGCGGTGGAAGAACTCTACCGCAGTTACGAAGACCAACCGGAGGTTTACGACTATATCCAACGTATACGAGCGGCAGGTACAACTGCTCAATAGCATGATACATAATTTGGTTTCATTCAATGCATTTTAATCCGGCTTCCTGGTTTTCCAGGAAGCCCTTTTTCAAAAAAATTATGAAACAACGAGTCGACTATATACTGGGTCATATCCTGGCTTTTCTGATGGCGGTAATGACTATTGACGTGCTTTGGCAGGTGTGTTCGCGCTACATTTTGCGTTCGCCCAGTCCTTATACCGATGAGCTGGCCCGCTTTCTGCTGATCTGGATCGGCATTCTGGGAGCTGCCTACGTAGCCGGGCAGGAGAAGCACCTGGCTATTGATCTGCTTCCGCAAAAACTGGAAGGACGCAATAAACAAAGGCTGCATGTCTTCATCAACCTGCTCATTGCCCTTTTTGCCATTGCCGTGATGATCATCGGCGGTACCCGCCTCGTTTTTATCACCCTGAATCTGGGTCAGACCTCTTCGGCCCTCCAAGTACCTCTGGGGTACGTGTATACCGTAGTCCCCATCAGCGGATTACTGGTGGTGTATTACAAATTGATCACCCTGAGCAAATCCCGTTAAACTGACCTGACTATGGACTACCTGGAACTACTGATACTCGTACTTAGCTTCGTCACTCTCCTGGCCATGGGCGTACCCGTAGCCTGGAGCATCGGCATCTCCACCTGCCTGACCATCCTGGTGAGCATTCCATTTTTGCCGGCGACCACCACCGTGGCCCAGCGAATGGCCACGGGGCTGGATAGCTTTTCCCTGCTGGCCATCCCCTTTTTCATCCTGGCCGGGCAGCTGATGAACCGGGGAGGGATCGCCCGGCGATTGATCGATTTTGCCAAAACCCTGGTGGGCTCCCTGCCGGGCGGTCTGGCCCACGTGAACGTGATCGCGGCCATGCTCTTCGGAGCCATTTCGGGATCGGCGGTGGCGGCCGCTTCCGCCATCGGGACCATCATGAACCCGGAGATGGAGCGAGCGGGCTATTCCAGAGAATTCGGTGCCTCGGTAAACATCACCGCCTCTACGACGGGCCTGGTCATTCCGCCCAGTAACATCCTGATCGTGTATTCCCTGGCCAGTGGCGGGGTATCCATTGCCGCCCTCTTCCTCGCCGGCTACCTGCCGGGCATTATTACCGGTTTGTTCCTGATGATCGTGACCTCGGCCTGGGCGACGTATAAAAAATTCCCGGTCGGCAAGCGCAGTACACTGCGTCAGGTGGCAAAGACCTTCATTAAAGCACTGCCAAGCCTCCTGTTGTTGATCATCGTGATCGGGGGTATCGTAGCCGGGGTCTTTACGGCCACCGAAGCCTCAGCCATTGCCGTACTGTACTGTCTGGTGCTGGGCTTCATCTACAAAGAGATCGACTGGAAGCAACTACCTGACATCCTGCGTAATTCAGTGGAGACTACATCTATTGTAGCCTTGCTGATCGGTACTTCCATTGCCATGTCGTGGGTGATGTCGTACGAAAACATTCCGCAGAATTTCACGGAGGCCCTGCTGTCGATCAGCGATAACAAGTACGTATTGCTGTTCCTGATCAATATGATCCTGTTGTTTGTGGGGATCTTTATGGATATGACGCCGGCGGTGTTGATCTTCACGCCCATCTTATTGCCGGTAGTCACCCAACTGGGCATGGACCCTACGCACTTTGGCATCGTGATGGTGCTCAATTTGTGTATCGGCCTTTGCACTCCGCCGGTGGGATCAGTACTTTTCGTAGGCGTCGGTGTGGCCAAAACCAGCATTCAGAAGGTGCTGCGTCCTTTGCTGCCACTGTTTTTGGCTATGCTGGTGGCCCTTATTCTGGTAACCTACATCCCGGCCCTCAGCCTCTGGCTGCCACGGGTCTTCGGATATTAATCGTGCATTATGAAAACCAAGGTATTAAAAGTTCATCCCGATGATAACGTCCTCGTCGCCCTGGAAGACCTGGGGGCAGGCGATGTTATCGACTGGCAGGGCACCAAAATACAGGTGCTCGAAGATATTCCGATCAAGCACAAGATGAGCATGAATGATATGGCGGAACAAACGCCTATCTATATGTACGGCGTACTGGTCGGCAAAACGGTGAAGCCCGTGCCCGGGGGCATGCGCATTTCCACCGACAACGTCACCCACCAGGCCAGTACCTACGAGCTGGGCAAGCGCAACCTGACGTGGACCCGGCCCGATATCAGTCGCTTTGAGGGTCGGACCTTTCGGGGCTACCATCGGTCCAACGGCACGGTAGGTACCCGGAACACCTGGCTGGTCGTACCGCTGGTTTTTTGTGAAAACAGAAATATCAAAGTGATCCGCGAGGCCATGGCCGAGCAACTGGGTTACCTTTCGGAAAAAGATTTCACGGTCGATGTGGGCTCCCTAATTCAACAGTACAAGCAGGGAGCTTCGGCCGACCAGCTGCTGGCGACCGAGATCATTCGCACCGCTCCCCAACTGGAGCAGGACCGACTCTTTCCGAATATCGACGGCATCAAATTCCTGGAGCACCAGGGAGGTTGCGGTGGTATTCGCCAGGATAGCGATACCCTGTGCGAGTTATTGGCCGGATACATTACCCACCCTAATGTGGCCGGTGCCACGGTACTGAGCCTGGGTTGCCAGAACGCACAGATCCCCATCCTGGAAAAGGCTATTGCCAAAAGGGATCCCGGTTTTGATAAGCCCCTGCACATCCTGGAGCAGCAACAGAGCAGCTCCGAACGGGCCTTCATTGCCGAGGCGGTGAAAAAGACCTTTGTCGGTATGATGCAGGCCAATCAGCAGGAACGCCAACCGGCGGGGCTGGAACACCTGAGTCTGGGACTGGAATGCGGAGGCTCCGACGGCTTTTCCGGCATTACCGCTAATCCCGCGCTCGGTTATGCTTCCGACTTGCTCGTCGCACTGGGCGGCAAAGCCATTCTGTCCGAATTCCCCGAGCTGAATGGGGTCGAACAGGAGCTCATAAATCGCTGCGTTGATGACGCTACTGCCGAGCGGTTTGCGGAGTTGATGCGCACCTACGCCACCCGCGCCGAGGAGGCCGGTTCTGGATTCGATATGAATCCTTCGCCGGGAAACATTAAGGACGGCCTGATCACCGATGCCATGAAATCGGCCGGAGCCGCCAAAAAGGGAGGCACCTCTCCTATCGTCGATGTGCTCGACTATACCGAACCTGCCCGCAAGTCCGGTTTGAACCTACTTTGCACGCCCGGTAACGATGTGGAATCCACCACCGGCCTGGCCGGTTCCTGGGCTAATATGATCGTATTCACTACGGGCCTGGGGACTCCTACGGGAAACCCGGTGGCTCCGACCATCAAATTCTCCAGTAATTCGGCTCTGGCTAAGCGTATGGCCGATCTGATCGACCTCGATGCCGGCACTATTATCTCTGGGGAAGATACCATCCAATCCAAAGGGGAAGAGCTGCTGGAGCTGATCATCGCAACGGCCAGCGGCGACAAACTGACCCGGGCCGAGCGTTTACGACAAGACGATTTTATTCCCTGGAAACGCGGTATTTCCCTTTAATTCATTCATCCTTAAATCACTCGACCCATGTCACATCCTGGTTTATCACGTTCTACCCATCCCGCTCCGGCTCGCCCCATCCGCGTTTTACAATTCGGAGAAGGGAATTTCCTGCGCGCTTTTGTCGATTGGATGATCCACGAAATGAATCAACAGACCGATTTCGACGCCGGTGTGCAGATCGTGCAGCCCATCGACCGCGGCCTGGTGGATATGCTCAACGAGCAGGATGGGTTGTATACAGTTTGTCTGACCGGCTTGAAGGATGGGCAGGCCGTGCAGGAGAAGATCCTCGTGGATTGCATTCAGGGGGGCGTAAATCCGTACCGGGACTTTTCGGATTATCTGGCTTTCGCCAAAAAACCAGACTTGCGCTTTATTATCTCGAATACTACGGAAGCGGGCATTGCCTACGTACCTGGAGATAGCTTCGCTGATGCGCCACCCTCCAGTTTTCCGGGCAAGCTGACCCGGTTCCTGTTTGAACGGTATGAGTACTTTAAAGGTGCTACGGATAAAGGATTGGTGATCATACCCTGTGAGTTGATCGATCGCAACGGGGATCAACTGAAGGCTATTGTATTGAAATATGCTCAGGATTGGTCGTTGGATCCGGATTTCACGGATTGGGTAAAAAACACCTGTACCTTTTGCAATACACTGGTCGACCGCATCGTACCGGGTTACCCGAAGGACCGGGTAGAGGAACTCTATCAAGAGCTTGGTTATACGGACCGGCTGATCACGGAGGGTGAGCGCTTCCACCTGTGGGTCATTGAGGGTCCCAAATCTGTGGAAAAGGAGTTTCCGTCTGCCGAAGCCGGATTAAACGTAGTCTTCACGGATGATATGACACCCTACCGCCAGCGCAAGGTGCGTATCCTGAACGGCGCGCATACGTCAATGGTACCGGTGGGTTATCTGTACGGGTTGCGCACCGTGCGGGAGGCAGTGGAGCACCCGGTGGTAGGCCCTTTCGTAGAATCCCTGATTTTCGAAGAAATCATTCCCACGCTCGATCTTCCCGAAGCGGAGCTGAAGCAATTCGCCGCCGATGTGCTGGATCGCTTTCGCAATCCTTACATCAAGCATTTTCTGCACAGCATTTCCCTGAACAGCACCAGCAAATATGCGACCCGGGTATTGCCATCGCTACTTACGTACGTTGAGCGAAAGAACGCCTTACCCAAACGGTTGGTATTGGGGCTCGCAGCGACCGTACGCTTTTTCCGGGGTACGGACCTGCAAGGAGAGCCCATCGAGCTCAAAGACGATGCCGACCGTGTCGATTTTTTGCGAAAGCTATGGACCGAGCATGCTGGTGACTACACTGCCATTGCTCGCGAGGTCCTTGCCCGGACGGACTTCTGGAAGCAGGACCTCAATACGGTACCCGGCCTTACCCATCTGTTGGCCGAATACCTGGAGGAGATTGATCAAAAGGGCATGGATTCCGCTATTCAAAAAACAATGGCAACTTAGTGGACCCGCTATACTGCTTCCGAAAAGGTTTGGGCTTTGCCCAACCTATTCACGCGAGTATATACTCGACTCGAAGTGGTTTGGAGTCCCAGCACGAAGTACTGCGGAGCAAAACCACTTCGTGGTCGGTATAATTTCCTGATGCCCTGATATTTAGTCAAAGTCAAGGAACGAATGAGCAACAAACTTCGTTTTTTAGGTGAAAAAGGTAGCGGTCATCTTGTTTTTGTTTTTGTCCTTACCTATCTTTGCACTCGCTCGTGAAAGAACGGGTTTCTCAAGATGTCCATCCGGTGACGTGGGTGAGTGGCTGAAACCACCAGTTTGCTAAACTGGCATACTCTTAACGGGGTATCGCGGGTTCGAATCCCGCCGTCACCGCCAGAAAAAACATTCGGGGCGTAGCGCAGTCCGGTTAGCGCACCTGCTTTGGGAGCAGGGGGCCGCAGGTTCGAATCCTGCCGCCCCGACACTGGTAATCAAAGGCTTATAGACCTACTGTCTGTAAGCCTTTTCTTTTCTGCACGCCATTCGCATGCAGGCCGATGACAGTTTCGGCAAAATTTTCAGAATGAGCAAGTAATAACTTTAATTCATTGATTCCCGCATTCTGACTGGTGGCTCCCATAAAAATAAGCGGCTTCAGGGTCTGCCCCGCTTGCATCTGACAATTTAACCCTTCTCAAGGTAGTACCTTGAGAACTCTCCACACTATTTTACTATTAACCACTAACAGCCCTCCGAACCCGTCTCCCCCAAACTCCATTTGAAAGGGTGATTTTGGTTTCATTGTCATCATCATATTCGCATTCATCGTCTTGACTTGATCCTGGTGTAACAAATATCTGTTATTGAAGAGCACTTCTGCTTGTATCCCAGAGTACATAGTCATCGAAAAAAGAAGTTGATACGTCGCCATCATTAAATGGCGCATCAGAAAAAACCCCGTCCGCTGTTTGACCAGAATCTGTAATGTCACAATTTTCACTGTCTGCAGTACTCGTATTACAGGTTTTTCTTAATGCCTGATTGTGGTGTAAAATGGCCCCTCGACCTGTCGCACCATGTGTACCAATTATAAAAGCTGCTTGATCTGTAATGGTATTTCCATTTCCATCTTCTATTAAGATTACTCCATCTGTATCCTCATCGATTGAAACAATATGGTCCTCAGACACAGCATAAAAATAACGCTGCCCCCAAGCATCACTAATAAAGTCATCCGGGAGAGCAAGTGCACGAATAGGTACTGCACCAATTCTCACATAGGTCCCGTTTCCAGGTGGAAATTCAACACGCGTTACTCCTGCTGGAGGTGAGGTATCACTACAATCTTCTGCGGCCATCCCATAGTTACCATCTGAATCTGGAAGAGTAATTGATGATGGACAAGGTAACTTACCATAGTACTGCGCATGAAAGCGCAAAACCTCCTTAATTTTCTTAAGCTCCGACCATGAAACTGAAACTTGCTGAATTCGAGTCTGTTGGAAACCAACACTTAGTGAAACTCCAACGACGGTAGCAACAATCACCAGAACAACTGATAATTCTAGCAGAGAAAAACCATTTTTTGCCCAAAAACTGACTGTCATACATCTAACTCAATTAAGAATTGACCGAACACTCTATACAGGACAAAGTATAGGTAGCACTGTTAACAAGGACTTAATCGTTTGATAACCCGTTTGTGACCCTGAACCATGACAATAAAAGAGCAAAATAAAAGTGACACACCACTTAAACCGCAGAAATACTCTCCCGAAGAGATAAATGAGCTTCTATCAACTTTCCTAAATAGTCCAAATCAAGAAAAATTGATACAAAAGATTGAAAAAAAGTAACTATTTAGGTCGATACCAATATTCCAATTTTTAGCATATATTCAATA
>CAYFGK010000056.1:0-42032 GCA_964342305.1 uncultured Saprospiraceae bacterium
AGTTGGTTCAGAGCACCTGCCTTACAAGCAGGGGGTCACTGGTTCGAGTCCAGTATCTCCCACCACCAAAAGGTTTCCCACTCGGGAAACCTTTTTTTATTCCTGCCCGCTAGCAGTCGGCGAAATATTCCAAAGCGTTTCGATGTGATCACCCCAGCAGGAACTCTGGGTAAGTTCCGGTAAGCGCAATTGACACGAGGCCAGCAAATCAAAAGACAACGGTTCCAGCCGGCAGTGGTAATTATCCATGTAGATAATATTGCCTCCGGTACTTTCCGCCAGGCAGATGTATTCCGCAAAGGCATTGGTGTTGTTGATCGTGGTCGAGAGAAAGGTAAGCACATTTACGGTGATGCCCTCGTCGGCAAGTTCCTCCGCAAATTGACATACGTCGACTCCCCCGACCCGGCAGGTATTAGCACCATCGCTGATGAGAAAGATAGTTTTCTTCTGTTGACTAGAGTCGGAGAATAGTTCGGGAGTAGCTACCAGGCGACTCAGTAAAGGGGTCGTGCCATCGGGGATCAGAAACCGGAACCGCGTATCGAGTTCATCCCGCTCAATACTGCCGGTGGGGCGCCAGAAGTCCGGATCTGAGCTACAGGTACCTCCGATAGTTGCCAGTCCGTATTGTTTTCCTTCCGGAAAAGCTTTCAGGGCCTTGCGGGCCAGTTCTTTCATCACATCGAAGCGGTTGGCATTCATGCAGATTACCTGTTCCTGAACCATAGAGCCGGAAATATCGACCAAAAAGAGGATCTCATCAAAGTCGGGTAACTCCAACTCATTGATGAGGCGGGTGTGCATATCGATGAAGGTCGGCTCGTACTTTTTGCGGTCCTGAATGGGACTCAATTCGCTGGTGGCAAATTTCGGAGTGCGACCTAGCGTATCACAGAGGGTCTGATAGTTAAGCCGGGCAGCGGGGTTGGCGGGGTCCAGAGAAAGAGCCGTCTCAAAATGGATAAACGCTGCTTCCAGATCCCGCTTGTGCACGTGAAAATGGGCGTCCTTATCACCGCGCTGGTGGGCATTACGGGCCTGGTTCTGTACCCGAAGATATCCGAGGGTGTTCTCAAAAACACTGGCAGCGGTGGAGTCATTCGGTAGGTGGTGAAGTCCCAGACTGACCTCGCGAAAGGCCTTATCAAAATCTTGATTATAAGCGTAGACCAGGCCTGAAAAAAAGTTGGAAAGCGCTTGCTTTCGCTCTATTTCGGGATCGTCGAAGGGAATGCTACGGCGGGCGTGGGAGATCACGCTCAATGCTTCTGACAGGTTACCTCTTTGACCATGAGTCAGACCATAGGACACAGCGAAGTAAAAGTTTTCCGGAAGGATGTTATAGGCCCTTCGAAAGTACTGATCGGCTTGTTTTACCTGGCCTTCCGCGTAGGAGATGCTGCCCTTATAGTGAAAACTATACGCTGCTTTTCGGTTACCGGGCAGGTGTATGGAGGTTAGTGTCAGCCACAGAAACGCTGCCACCAATAGGGAGGACCAGGGGTGATTTGACATAGTATGTTCAGATCGTCGTGAGCCTTGAAAATACCTTTTTTCCAAGAAGGATAAAAACCGCTTAGCGGGATGCTGGCAAAAAGAAGGGGAGCACGCTTACGTACTCCCCTTCGGACAGGCTTTAGGAATCGTTTTTTTATCCGCGGATGGTTTCGTCGGATTCACGTTCCGTATCCGGTTGATTATCGGTAGGATAGTCGTGGTCGACACCTACGAGTGACGGGCTCCAGGGAAAGGTTCCCCGGTTAGCTACTTGTCCCTGCCAAGGGTAGTTTGCAGTGGAAGGGGCATTAAACCCGGGTTTACGCTCCTCTTGCTGCCGGTTGCGGAACATGCGGGCAACGGTGAAAAAATAGGCGATCCAGGCAATTAGGGCAGCCCCGGCCAGCAGGAGAGTTATCAACCGAAATTGGGGTCCCCAGGGTAAATCAAAGCCCAGTGCTTCGCTAAGCCTTTTGGGGGCGGGGTGGTTTTGCATTCCATAGGATTGCTGCGCCAGAACGGAGGTGTGCAGACAAAGGAGAGCCAACAGGCTAATCCCGCTTGTGTATGTTTTTCTCATGGCTTGTGATTGCTTGTTCAAATGATGGTCCTACAAGCAATAACAGTCTATACCAATTAATATAACATAAAATTAGGTCAATAAAAAGTATATCGGATTAAATAGCTGCACCAACAGCGAATAGCCGTATTTTTTTTGGCTACAGAATGACCGGACGGATAATGATATCTACTCTTCGGTTTTTTCGACGTCCGTCCCAGGTGTTGTTGTCATAGACCGGATTGAGTTCGCCGAATTCTTCGATCGTTATTTGTTCGCGCATGATGCCTTCGTGCAGCAGTCGTTGCAGGGCTGAATTACAGCGGCGGTTAGAGAGCCACTGATTGTATTCCAGGCTGCCAATATCATCGGTATGCCCGTGAATACTGATGATCTGGTGTTCTACATCGGGAATACTTTCCAGCCATTTATGAAGGTCGGCAGCTTGTTCTGAGTCGATGTAATAACTTCCCCCGCCAAAATAAATGCTAAAGATCTGGTATTCGGGACCTTCATCATCAATAGCTTGCGCCCAAGATTGCCAGGGTAGGAATAGCAGTAGGAGGAGGGTTAGCCGGTAGTACATAGGGTGCAACTTGTCGGGTTAATCAGAGATTTATCCATAATATAATGATTAACAGACAATCATGTTGCGAAAATAATCCAATGTGGAAGGTAGTTTACCCAAAGAGGATAAATCGGGCAGCAATGAGCTGGGCCGTAAATCCGATCAGGAATCCACCGAACAGGTCCATGGGTTCGTGGGCCTGGAGATACAGGCGGATGGAGCCCACCAGGCCCGACAGGAAAATTAGGACGAGGAAGAGCGTAAGCAGATTTATCTGTACCGGACCCAACCAAGGCAACGGTATTTCCAGTAATTGGTAGCTGCTCTGGATCATCAGCAGGAACACCATTCCCAGCCACCCACCCATCCCAACGGCATGGGCGGATATCTTGGAAAAAATATTGATGAAGAAGGCCAGGAAAAGACCAATTACGGCTCCCAGCACGAAACTGGTATACAGGTCAGGGATCAGTGGATTGGTGAGGAAGTTTCGAAACATCCACAGATAAAAAATGCCGGTTACGATATACGGTCCGTACCGGTCTTCCCGGGTAGGCAACTCAATGGAGCTTGACAAACCAAGGAACGTCAGCATAGCCACCGCAAAAGCCGGAATAAAAAAGGTGGAAATAAAGACCCTTAACAGCAGTACCCGACCTTCCATATCGGAAATATGGCTTACGCCAAAAAGGAAAGGATTAACCAACATGAGGATCACCAGCATATAGCTGAGGATCAACAGTGGATGAAACAAGAAGGAAATGCCTTTGGCCAGGATTCGCATAGGAGCTATTTCGATCGGGGCAAAGATAGTAAATAACAGGTATGAGGTATGAGGTATGAGGTTTGAGGTTTGAGGTGTGGGGTGTGGGGTGTGGGGTTAGGTTAGAGGTTTCCTCAAACCCCACACCTCAAACCTCAAACCTGATTAACAATTTGTATTTTTAGCGAAAGCGATATGCAGGAGGATCCCGAACCACTTTACGGGCACTCCACAACCATCGGTTATGGATCTGAACGAATTTTTTCAGCGTATACTCTTCAGCAACGAAAACTTCACCATTTCACTGGGTGATGTGTTGGGGGCGGCGATCCTTCTGGTGGGCTATCTGCTGATCCACTGGCTGTTGGTACGTCGGTGGCTACCCAACTTTCTGGAACGCATTGGCAAAACAGCACCGGAACGAAAGCGTATTTATCGCCGCTTCCTGTTCAGTGCTATCACCTTTATCCTTTATGTGCTCATTGCCTTCAGTGGGTATGAGTTTGATCAGCTACGGTACGATTTAGAAACGGAACGGGGCGGCATTCACCTCCGGATCGATTCGGTATTACTCTGTTTATGGATCGTTCAGCTGGCCCGTCTGATGACGATGGTTTTCACTGAATTTTTTGCCTGGGGGCCGAAACCGGAGAAACCAAAGAGCCCCATTACCTTACATCACCGTCCGGTGCGCGATCGTACCCGTGCTGCCAAACAGGCCTTCAAATGGTTCGTCTATACCCTGACGGCGCTGATCGTTTTCGGGATTCTCGATATCAGTTACGAGATCTATACCTTCGACCTGGCCAAGCAGGATGAAAACGGGAACCCCATCACGTTTTCCATTACGCTAAACAAGGTTTTGGAAACCCTGCTTATCATCTACATTGCCCGCCTGATTGCCTGGCTGGGCATCCGGTATCTGCTCTCGCGCAGCTACCAAAAGCGCGATATCAACGTAGGGTCTCAGTTTGCGATCAATCAGCTGTTCACCTACCTCATGTACTTCATCGCCCTGTTGGTGGTACTCAATATTTTGGGCGTCAATATTTCCCTGGTCGTGGGTGGTGCAGCTGCTCTTTTGCTGGGGGTTGGACTGGGACTGCAACAAACCTTCAACGACTTCTTTTCGGGGATCCTTCTCCTCTTCGAACGCTCCGTAGAGGTTGGTGATGTGGTCGACGTGGAGGGACTAAACGGAACCGTTAAGCGCATCGGACTGCGTACCTCCGAGGTACAGACCCGTGAGAATATGACCGTCATTGTGCCCAACTCCAAGATCGTGGTCAACAGTGTCACCAACTGGAGTCACAACGACGAGATCGCCCGATTTCACGTGGGGGTAGGAGTAGCCTACGGTTCGGATACCGAACTGGTGAAAAACCTATTGCTGGAAGCAGTGGTCGACCACAAAAAAGTTCTGAAATTCCCCTCCCCCTTCGTGCGTTTTGTCAACTTCGGAAATTCCTCCCTCGACTTCGAGATCCACTTCTGGACCAAGGAATTTCTGGCCATTGAGGATGTCAAATCCGATATCCGCTTCCGCATCGATCAGTTCTTCCGCGAAAAAGGGGTCACTATACCCTTCCCCCAAACCGATCTGTGGATCAAGGAATGGCCGGATCGGAAATCTGGAGATTTTGGGACTAATGAGACTTGAGAGATCTGAGAGACTAATGGGATTCACTCAAATATTGATTTCTTTCCTGTTCACTGACGCTATAGGAGGAATGGGCGAATTGGGGAGTTGGAGAAAGGGAGCTTGTAAATGATGAGGAGATATGGGGATTAGGAGATAAGGTGAATACGGTGCTCCACGCCCGAGAGAATGGGAGAGTTGGAGCACGGGGGATTCTACCGAAGTTCCAGCTCCTTGGTAATGAAGAAGATTCGTCTCGTCTCGTTTTTGCGATCATGCTGGTTAGTAGATAAGGCGATTAGGAACCTCAGCTACTTAATCTGTCTGCAAAGCTCAATTGTTCTTTAAAAACGACTCCCTTCTCTCATTGGGAGAAGGCCGGGGATGAGGGTAGTACGGGACTTGGAGATGAGGTGAGTTCGTTGCCCCACGGCGGAGGTTTAAAAGGAATGGGCGAATTGGGGAGTTGGAGAAAGGGAGCTTGTAAATGATGAGGAGATATGGGGATTAGGAGATAAGGTGAGCTCGGTGTTCGAGGTCGATTCCTACCATAAGCTGCGGGCATTCGGGTCGGGGGACTTCTACTCTGCCAGGAATCACGCCAACCTAATTGAGCACTTAGCATTTAGCACTGTGCATTTTTGCCTTCATGTATTAAGAACCAAATGCATCAACCTCCGGAATATACGTGTTTATTAAATCTACCCTTTGCAGTATCCTAAAGGCTCTTAACATACGCTCGGATCGCCGTTAAATCCACGTTAAAGGCAATAGTAGCGGGTGAATATTGGTGTATATTGAAACGTTTATAAGTCGAAGCCAGAAACTCGTACCTTTGGCTTCGCTTTTATCAACAGACCAAAATGACTGAACATGAACGGATCAACTACCCTGAATATCCTGCGCAAATGGAGCCTGGCGCTGCTCGTCCTGGGCGGATTGAGTATCTCGGCGACTGCCCAGCGTATTGCCTACGTGGATGTGAATAAAATCCTGGAAAGTATTGATGAATACCAGGAAGCCCAACGCGAACTGGACCAACTGGCCGCTACCTGGCGCCAGGAAATTGCCCAGGAATACGACAAAATTAAGAGTATGTACAACCGTTACCAGGCGGAGCAAGTCCTTCTCAGTGACGAAGCCCGTCGTCAACGAGAAGATGAGATCATGGTCCAGGAAAAAGAAGTACGTGAACTGCAAAAAGCACGCTTTGGCCCCGAAGGAGCCCTTTTTGATCGCCGCCAGGACCTGGTGCGCCCCATTCAGGAGCGCGTATATCAGGCCATCGAAGAATACGCTAACGAACGCGGCTACGACTTTATCTTCGATCGCTCCGGCGCTGCGGGTATGATTTTCTCCAACCCCCAATACGATAAGACAGAAGACATTTTGCGCGCCCTGAATTAGTATTCAGCGCCTTGCAACCCGATAACTCACTCAAGTTGAATGGATCGAAAGTCTTTTTCTTTCTTTAAATCGGGCTAATAACTTATTTTTGCACCGCCGGAAGGAAGCGATAGGAGAATGCTCCGAGCGGCGACACCATTTCACAGATAATAGGAAAACACAGTAGTAATGAAACAAATGGTAAAATTTGGCAGCCTGATCGCTTTTCTGGTATTGGCCTCCGTTACGGTCCAGGCTCAGAAATTCGGTTACGTGAATACATCAGCTATTTTGAGCGAAATGCCGGAACTCAAGCAGGCTGAAGCCAACCTGAAAAGCTATCAGACCCAGCTGCAGAAAAAAGGGCAGTCCATGCTCGAAGAGCTGCAGGCAGAATACCAGTCGGTTCAGGCTAAAGTTCAAAGTGGTGATCTGTCACCCAAGCAGCAGGAAAGCGAAGCTGCTCGCCTGAAGCAAAAAGAAACCGAACTGGGACAGTACGAGCAGGAAATGATGCAGAAGATCCAGGAGAAGCGGACGACCGAACTCCAGCCGATCTACGATAAACTGAACGCCGCTATCGAAGAGGTAGCTCAGGAAAATGGCTTCCAGTTTATCTTCGATGAATCTGTTTTGCTCTATAAAGATGCTTCTGCCGACGTAAGTACTATGGTCAAGAATAAGCTCGGCATCTAAATCGATCCCGATTGACCAATACTAACTCGGCAGATAAACCGATAGGAATCTTTGATTCCGGCATTGGCGGCCTTACGGTCGCCAATGCTATTCATACTCGCCTGCCCAACGAACGACTGGTCTACTTTGGTGATACCGCCCATCTCCCCTACGGTGATAAATCAGCGGATGCTATCCGCTTCTACTGCCTGAAGATCGGTAAATTCCTCCTCGAACAAGATTGCAAGATGATCGTCGTGGCCTGCAACTCAGCATCCACGGCCGGCTACGATGTGTTGCTGGAGTTCTTCCGTAACCAGGCCCTTTTTGTGAACGTTGTCGATCCGCTGGTCGAGGCCGTGGTTAACAGGCAATTCGGTAAAGTCGGTATCATCGCGACCAAAGCGACGATCCACTCGGCAGTATACCAGAAACAACTGCGCCGTCTCCAGCCCAACCTCGAAGTAGGTGCCCTGGCAACACCCTTGCTGGCACCCATGATCGAAGAAGGGTTTGTGCACAACGAAGTGAGCCAGGTTGTACTCAATACCTACCTCAGTGATCCCGCCCTCCGTAATATGGAAGCCCTCATGCTCGCCTGTACGCACTACCCGCTGATCCGGCCCGACATCGAAGCCTATTTCCAGGGGAAGGTCGAGGTATTTGATTCCACCCGTATCGTGGCCGAATCCGTGCAGGCAAGTCTCGAGCAGGCTGGCCTGTTGCGCAACTCCCCAAATAAAGTACCCCACACCTTTTGTGTGTCGGACCATACCCCCTCTTTCGAGGAAGCTACCCGCCTTTTTTACGGGGAAGCCGTAGAGTTGGAGCACCATCCCATCTGGGAGTAGTCGGCCGTTCCGTGGCCGCAGGAGTCCGTACGGACAAAGGGGCCAGGCACGACTTCAACCTACTCTGCCTGCCGAAACGCAGTGAAGACGGGAATCTTAACCTCAACCTAATTCCGGCCTGAAGCCCTTACTCTTCCTCTTCACTTCCGTGAATCTGAAACCGCAGGTATTTGATGGTCTTGCCATCCTCGAGGTGCATATGCTCGTAGTAGGTCTTGTGGTCGAGTTCGGGATAGGCCAGTGGTTTGGCGTAGATGTCGTTGTCCTGGTATAGAATATGGACTCGTGGATCCTGTTGCAGGATCTCCAGGCTAAACTCGTAGAGGCTGTCGGCATCGGTCTTTAGGTGCATTAGTCCGTCTTTGGCAAGCACCCGGCGGTATACCTTCAGAAAATTGGGAGCAGTGAGTCGTCGATTGGCCTTGCTTTTGCGTGGAAACGGGTCGGGAAAGGTGATCCATATCTCATGCACTTCTCCAACCTCAAAAAAGTAGTTGAGTTGCTCAATGCGCGTGCGTAGAAAAGCCACATTTTGCAATCCTTCTTCCAGAGCTATGCTGGCCCCCTTCCAGATGCGGGCCCCTTTAATGTCGACTCCGATAAAATTCCGCTCCGGGAAAGTACGGGCCAGAGCCAGGGTGTACTCGCCCCGTCCGCAGGCGAGTTCGAGCGTAATGGGGTGGTCGTTCCTGAAGTACTCAGCGGCCCATTTGCCTTTCAGGTCTACCGGCTCTCCGTCCTTGCCCAGGAGGGAAGGTTGGCTGTGGTCAAAGTTTTCGAAGGTGTTGGGGAAGGATAATACCTCCGCGAATTTTTCCAGTTTATTGCGCTTACTCATGGTTCCGCTTTCGCAAAAAGACAAAAATACCGCCCTCCGGGGGTTTTTACAACCCACCGGAATAGAACTATAGCCGACAATAGGCATTTAAAAGAAGGAACATGCGTTGTAGTTAAGTACGCTTTTGGTTATTTTTTACAACACTTTTCACCGTACTACTTTGTAATCAAAGTTACTTAGGTTACAGAGTAGTATGGTCAATATATACACAGAGCTATGCGAATTTTCTTTCTTCTCCTGTTTCTTCCTTTGTTTTTTGGCGAAAGCCTGACCGCTCAGCAAGTGCTGGTCTCGGATGAATTCCAACTGCGCTCCGACCTGGAGTACGAGGTTATTGGGGAACTGAAAGGGCAGGTGCTGGTATTCCGCGACCTGACCAATACCTTCGAGGTACAAGGGTTTGATCAGAATATGCGTAGTAGCTGGACCAAAGAGATTGACCTGAACAAGCGCTCCCCGGAAGTGCTCGCGATTAATACGCTAGACGAAGACTTTACCATCTTTTATAAACACCGCATCAGCGGATCGACCAAGCTGCGCGCCAATAAATACGATGCTTCGGCCAACGTGAAAGATACCTCCGTGATCGCCGACCTCGGCAGCATCTTTTTCAACCCCGATGTGACGGTAGCCCGCTCCGAAGACCGCTCCAAAGTGCTTTTGTACTACGTGGAAAAGCAGAAGATCCTCCAGGTATACGTCTTCGATAACAAAACTATGGAAACCCTGTGGACGAAAAGTTTTGAGCCCGATGATTTCCGGTGGGCCGAAGATATCATCCACATGACCGTCGACAACCTTGGGCGCATGCACGCCGTGATCGAAAAAGACAGCTACCGGGCCCGCCGTAATTCCTCCCACTTTGATGTTTATCAATACCCCATGGAAGGTGGTCTGCTCAGCTTGCAGGAAGTGAATATGGAGGACCCCGAAGAAATGGCTATTTACGATCTGTCGTTTGTATACGACAATAAAAATAAACGCCTGTCGGCCGGCGGGTTCTTTTACCGCCGAAATTCCGTAAAAGCCGAAGGATATTTCTTCTTTACTCTAGCCGATGGTGCCCTGCGACACAAAATGACTTACCACCCGTTCAATGAAGCCTTCGTGGAGTCCGTTTTAGGTAAAGAAATTCGACGTAATCGCGGGCTGGAAGAAATCAAAATACAAGAGGTCGTTCTGCGACAGGATGGTGGCATACTCATTATTGGGGAAGAGGCCAGAAATTACCAGCGCCGTCTGGCCAGCAGCAGTCGCCTTGTCTACGACGGGACAGCCCGCAACATTACCGATTTCTACTTCAACGATCTCTTTGCCCTGTGCATCAATCCCGACGGGACACCCGACTGGACCACGGTAATGCATAAAAAACAGTATTCGCAAGATGACTTCGGCGCCTATTCCTCCTTCTTCCTGGTGAAAAACCCGGCCAGCTTACGGGTTATTTTCAACGATGAGATCAAATACGAGAATACCGTTAGTCAGTACGCTCTGTTCAGCAGTGGCCGCCTGGACCGTACCAGCCTGTTAAGTACCACCAACCTCAATCTGCGTCTGCGTTTCCGCGATGCCATTCAGGTGGCGCCCAATAAGATGCTGGTCCCCAGTGAGCGTCGTAACCGGGTGCGAATTGCCAAGATCGAACTCGATTAGATCGCCCAATTTCCGTAGTTTTGCGGCCAGAATCATCAAGACAAATAAACACATGAAAGACCTCCAACATACCATTGAGCAGGCCTGGAACGATCGTTCCCTCCTCCAACAAGCCGCCACTCAGGAAGCCATTCGCGAAGTAATCGAACACCTCGACAAAGGCCGGTTGCGCGTTGCCGAACCCGGCGATGACGGCCAGTGGATCGTACACGACTGGGTGAAAAAGGGTGTGGTACTCTATTTCCCCATCCAGCAGATGGAAACCATTGAAGTAGGCCCCTTCGAGTTTCACGATAAGATCCCGATGAAAAAAGACTACGCCAGCCAGGGGGTCCGGGTGGTACCCCACGCCATTGCCCGCCATGGTTCCTTCCTGGAGAAAGGCGTGATCATGATGCCCAGCTACGTGAATATCGGAGCCTGGGTCGGCAGCGGTTCGATGGTCGACACCTGGGCAACCGTCGGTTCCTGTGCGCAGATCGGCCGTAATGTGCACCTCAGCGGTGGCGTGGGTATTGGCGGTGTATTGGAGCCACCTCAGGCAGCTCCCACCATTATCGAAGACAATGCCTTTATCGGGTCACGCAGTATCGTGGTGGAGGGTGTCCACATCGAGCGCGAGGCTGTCCTTGGTGCCAATGTGGTACTGACTCAATCTACCCGCATCATCGATGTTACCGGGGAGGAGCCCGTGACCTATCGCGGCCGCGTACCGGCGCGTTCCGTAGTCATTCCCGGTTCGTATACCAAGCAGTTTCCGGCCGGTGAATACCAGGTGTCCTGTGCACTGATCATCGGTCAGCGCAAAGAATCGACGGATACTAAGGTGTCGCTCAACGAAGCCCTGCGTGAGTACAACGTTTCAGTCTAGGGATATGATGGGAACCTCTTCCCGTGAATAGGCGTTCAGAGGACTATGTGGTACAAACGCTTGCTTAATTGGTTGCGACCGGCAACCGCTCATCAAGAACCGGATCCAATGAAATACCTGATTGTCGGCTTGGGCAATATGGGGCCCGACTACGATGGCACCCGCCATAATATTGGCTTCGATGTAGTTGATCATCTCGCCAATCAGCAAGGTGTGGAATTTAAGAACGACAACCTGGGTGACCTGGCCAGCTTTAAGCATAAAGGGCGGACCTTTGTTTTACTCAAGCCATCCACCTTCATGAATCGCAGTGGGAAAGCCGTTCGGTACTGGCTGCAAAAGGAGAAGATCAGTCAGGATCGATTACTCGTAATTGTTGACGACCTCAACATTGATCTGGGTGCGGTGCGCCTGCGTGGCAAAGGCAGTCCCGGCGGGCATAATGGCCTCAAAGACATCGACCAGATACTGGGCGGCAACAAATACGCTCGTCTGCGGGTCGGTATCGGTAATGATTTTGGTCGTGGCCAGCAAGTCAATTTTGTCTTGGGCGAGTGGGAAGATGAAGAGCGCGAGGCCGTCCGGGAGGTCGTTGAGCATGCCGGAAAGGCCGTTTTAGCATTCGGTACCATTGGTCTGCAGCATGCCATGAGCGAATTCAACCGGAAATAAGCTCGTACAAATGATCAAGAGCGGGCCGCAGCCCATGGTCGTTCATCGCAGGTAGTAGGGGCATACAGCAGCTAAGTGCCCGTTGGAGGTCTTCACCGAGCCGCAATGCTTTCTGGGTGGTGGTATGGGCCCACCCCGATTCCTGCATGCGATTAGCCAGGTGTTGCTGCTCGTACTGGCCAGGAGTCGGTATAAGCAGAGTCGGCTTTCGCCAAAAAGCCAGATCCATGAGCGTGGTATAGCCCGATCGCGACACAATAACCTCCGATCGGTTGACCAATCTCTGGATGGTCTCTCGGTCGGCCAGGTCGTGAACGAGGGTAATACTATTGGGTCGACCGGAAAGCGCCTGGTTATTTGTGACGCCTCTGACCAGTGCAAAGGGCCCTTTCATGGTTTTGGCGTCCGCCAAAATGCGTTCCTCCAACCGGGTCCTCTGCGGTTCGGGGCCGGAGAGTAAGAAGGTGGCTTTCAGGTCGCCCTCCCCGGATGCAGGTTTTGCCTCCGACAACCACCCCACATAAAATGGTTGCTTTTCTGGAGGAACACTGCTCATGACCGGGCCCAGCGCAAATTCATCATTGCGATCCGGTATCCACAGTGAGGAAAACTGAGCCATCACCCGACGGTGACACCAATTACTGAAAGCGCGGAGAACCGGGTTGGGGATGGGAATGGTATATTGATGGGTGAGGTAGATATTGGGGATGCCGGGGAAAAAGCAACCTACCCGGTTGTCCGACAGGATGGCGTCGATGCGGTGTTTCCGTACAATGGTTTTTACCGTCTGGTATTCCCGCAGGGCAGTGCGCAGCAAACGGGGTGATTGCATCAGGCCATTGGCCAGCATATTCCGGAATGGATATCGTACCCCGTAAGCAGGTATATCGATCAGGGGTAAACCGGGAAAAGCTTTTTGAAGGACGGGTTTTGTTGATGGCGTCACGGCTAGCAAAACTTGATTCCCGTCAGCCAAAACCTGCCGAATGATGGGTATGCAGCGCACGGCGTGGCCCAGCCCCCAGTCGAGTGGAGCTACCAAAATACGATAGGGCAGTTGTTGATGTGCTGATGGTTGCATAACTTACTGTGAGGTCGGGCTTAAATGATTATTGTAAAATGCAGATAATCAAGGCCCAACCTCCCGGTACAGGGAAGTTGGTATTAGGTATTTGGATTTTAGCAAATGGTACTACCTACTACCCTTATACCATATACAATGAGAGGTTGTTACACTCGGTCACTTAGCAAACTGATCGGACCCAACCTCCTGGTACCTTACCAATCCGTCGCAAAATAGCATATTCATGGGCAGAATGATAAAAACAATGGGAAGGAGCCACCAATTAAGGTGGATGAGTTTGGCCATCGGGATGATTATCCTTTTGGGAAGCTGCCGGACTATTGATTGCGGGTGTCCGATGGCCCTGGAAGAGGAACGTATTCCGGTACGGGAGATGCCAGAGCCTAATGAAGCATGGGCATCTCCCGATTCGGATAGTGACGTCGGTTTATTTCGATAACCGAATTTCGTCGTCGTTATTGTCGTAGAAGCGGTACTTGGTCAGATAGAAATCGTTATTGGAAGCTACTTTAATCCACTTCCAAAACTGACGTGACCACTTCATTTGCTTGCTGGGGATTCCCTTTTTCAGGTAAGCCTCGATGTAGGGGTGGACCACCAGTTTGACTTTCGCTTTGGGGCGCGATTGGTAGATGTAATTCAGGTCGCGCTCAATATCTTCCACCAACAAAATGGATGCGTTCATCTTACCCGTTCCGTTACAGGTCGGACATACTTCGGTGGTATCGATCTTCACCTCGGGGCGCACCCGCTGGCGGGTGATCTGCATCAGCCCGAACTTGCTGAGGGGGAGGATGGTGTGTTGGGCCCGGTCTTTCTTCATGGCCGCACGCATGGCTTTCACCAGCTCCTTTTTGTGGTCGGTCTTTTTCATGTCGATGAAATCGACGATGATCAGACCACCAATATCCCGCAAGCGCAGCTGACGGGCTATTTCCTCGGCTGCTTCCATATTGACCTTCAGCACGGCCTCCTCCGCATTATTGCTCGACATTTTGTGCCCGCTGTTCACATCGATCACGTGCATGGCCTCGGTGTGTTCGATCACCAGGTAGGCACCGCTGGGCATGGTGGCTGTCTTACCAAACGACATTTTAATTTGTTTGGTGACCCCGTGCGTATCGTAGATGGGTTTGTTACTGCGATGTTGCTGGACAATATCCATCTGATCGGGTGAAATAGAAGACATGTACCCGCGAATATTTTGGTACAACTGCTTGTCGTCGACCACGATTCGGTTGAAGGAGTCGGTCAGAAGGTCGCGCAGGATACTCGAGGTTTTGTCGAGTTCGCTCAGCAATTTCATGGGAGGCTTTGCCTTGTGCATTTGGCTGTGAATGCTTTCCCACTTATCGAGCATGATCTGAAGTTCCTCGTGCAGGTCGGCCACTTTTTTGCCTTCGGCAGCCGTTCGTACGATCACCCCGAAGTTTTTGGGGCGAATACTTTCGATCAGGAGCTTGAGGCGTTTGCGTTCTTCAGCATTGCCGATCTTTTTACTGACGGCAATGATATCGGAGAATGGCGTGAGTACGAGGTAACGACCAGGAATGGTTATTTCACAGCTTAGCCGTGGCCCCTTGGTCGAAATGGGTTCCTTCAGGATTTGTACTAATAGCGGTTGCCTGCGATTCAGGACCTGATCGATCTTCCCGTTCTTGTTGATGTCTTTGTCGATCTTAAATTGATCGAGACGGGGATTTTTGATACTGCCCGAAGTGGCACCATTGGTAAATTTTATCAATGATTTCAGCTTAGGGCCCAGGTCGGTGTAGTGCAGGAAAGCATCTTTCTTGTGGCCAATGTCGACAAAGGCCGCATTCAACCCCGGCATTAATCGTCGGATCTTACCCAGGAAAATATCGCCAACAGTGAAGTTGTTGTTTGTTTTCTGGTGGTGTAACTCAACCAGGCGCGAATTTTCCAGCAGTGCGATCTGAACTTCCGTGGGGGTAGAATGGATAATAAGTTCCTTTTCCACTGGAATGAGTTTAAGGTGGGGCAGGTCCGGAAGGGTGGAAACGGACAAAACGGGACTAGCAGTAAATGGTATTCGGAATGTACTCCGTCCGTAGCTCCTCTTTTCCATGCGCCCTGCCTAAAGGGTATTCACAGTATGCGGCAGAGCGCATGGAAGGTAGAGGAGCAGTCAGAAGAGTGTCATCCAAATGATATCCGGTGTGGGTCTGCCACGTCCGTTCGGGCGGGCATTCACTGGGATTATGGATAGGCCAGGACCACTGGGAACTGGCTGTTTCTTTTGTTTGCTTTTGGGTCCGTCGGTTTTATCCGGTTCGTGCCCCGTTAGGAGCAACGCACCTTTACATACAGCGAACTTGTGTAATCAATGTACACAAGTCAAGTCTGCACGAACCCACAGGTTCATGCAGACTTTATAAGGAGGGAAGTACCAACCCGTACGGGTCAGAAACTTTGGCCCTACCCCATCAATGAATTATTTCTTCTTCTTGTGACGATTTTTGCGCAGACGCTTTTTCCGTTTATGGGTAGCAATCTTATGTCTTTTACGCTTTTTTCCACATGGCATAGCATGTAACGTTTTAAGTTAATGAATGATTTATGTTATCGGGAGCTTGCATTTTGGCGCAAGCTCTGGCATTTTTCTTCCCATTGTTCCGCTTGCCCGGTATTTCCGGCGCCGCGGTAAGCCTCGGCCAAGAGGCATATGGTTTTCACTTGTTCGGGATCCTGGCTACGTGCCCGCTCCAGTCGTTCGATCGCCCGATCGTACTGACCAGTCTGAATAGCCAGTCGCCCTAAATTATTCAGGATGTATACATTATCAGGATACTCTTTGTTTAGTTCCAGCAATAATTGTATACCCTGCATAGGGTTATCTTCGGGCGGGTTTTCGGTATATACGAGGGCCAGGTTCACTTGGTTCGCGGGGTTGTCGGGATTTAATGAGATAGCGTTCTCAAAGGCCCGTATGGCCCGGCCCGTAGCAAACGATCTGGTTTGCTCATCCTCGCTGCGCTGAAAAGCAATGCTGTACGTTGTACCAGCGATTGACCAGGCCTCCTCCGTGTTTTCAAGGTCGGCAATTTGCTCGGCATAGTAGCCGGAAACAGCCGGAAATCCCCATTCGTAGTATCTACCCGATAGTTGTTTCAACACAGAGACCTTACTGGAATCAGCCAGGGCGTTATCCAATTCGGTTTCCAGGTTGGCCAACGTATTGCGTTGGGCCGGTGGCAACTCTTCCTGAGCTGCATTGATCAAAACGAGGGGATCGGTAGCCTCTGCGACGAGGGAACGACTCTGTTCCAGTGCTTTTTGTTTGGGAGGTATGCGGTCGCAACCATAGTACATACCGAAAACCAAAGCGACCGAGAGTAGAATTGTTACCAGTTGTGCTTTACTCATACGTGCGGAAGCCTCCGATATCGTTTATTAGTTATCTGAATCTTCGTTCGGCAGTGAATCGACGTTAGTCTTTACTTGCTCAACGAACACTTTCGCAGGCTTGAAGGCCGGGATGTAGTGTTCGGGTATCTCGATAGCTATGTTTTTCTTGATGTGTCGTCCAATCTTCTTTGCCCGCTTCTTGATAATGAAGCTGCCAAAACCACGGATATATACGTTTTCGCCCTCTGATAAAGAGCCCTTCACTTCTTTAAAAAACGTTTCGAGGGTAACCAGAACGTCCACTTTGGGTACGCCGGTCTTTTCAGATATTGCTGCAACCAAATCAGCTTTCCTCATTGTTAGTACTTGGTTTATAGTAAGTTATAAATGATTCAACGCTTTCGCAAAAGGAGACGCAAATCTCGTAATTAATTTTGTTAAACGGAAGAAATACCCTGAATTATTTCCACAGTTTACGCTAGTTATCAATTGCTTATACTTTTGAATTCCGGATACAACTATAAGGTGTGGAACCACGACCGGGAGCCTCCCGCTACTTCCACCGTAGGATAGTCGTTGCATTGCCGGCCTTTGCTTATCTTTGGAGCCATTCTTTTCCCGAGCTCAGAAACACAAGCCTTTTATGCTATTATCCATGACCGGCTATGGCCGCACCCAATCGACCTTTCAGGATAAGGTCATTATGGTGGAAATTCGATCTCTGAATTCCAAGTACACCGACTTGCGGCTGAAAATGCCTTCCGGCTACCGGGTTCACGAACCTGATATTCGCCGAATGATCAACGATCAGGCTGAGCGCGGAAAACTCGACGTTACCGTTGAGGTTAAGACTGGCGGGGGAGATGAAGACTATACCATCAATAAACCCCTCTTCAAAAAATACTACGAGGAACTACTGGAACTCTCCCGCGAGCTCGGCATGGATTCGGACGATATGCTCTCAGCTATCCTCAAATTGCCAAATATTGCGACTACCCAGGATGGTGATCCTCCCCCCGAAGAGTGGGAAGCCGTACAACAAGCTATTGAGGAAACCATTAAAAAGTTTACCGCTTTCCGACTATCCGAAGGTAGTGCCCTGGAAAAGGATATGCGTATCCGGGTTGCCAACATACGCAAAGGTGTAGAAGGGCTGCCCGAATTCGAAGAGGATCGCGTGACCAAAATGCGGCAACGACTCCAGCAGAATCTCGAGGAACATCTGGGAAAAGAGCATATCGACGAAAACCGCTTCGAGCAGGAAGTCTTATTCTACCTCGAAAAGATGGATATCACCGAAGAAAAAGTGCGCCTCGAACAGCACTGTGTCCATTTTCTGGAAGAACTGGATAAAGAGGTTTCGCTCAAGGGACGCAAGTTGAGCTTTATCAGTCAGGAAATGGGGCGCGAGATCAATACGATGGGCGCTAAGGCCTATTCGGCCGGTATCCAGCGACTAGTGGTCGGCATGAAAGACGAATTAGAAAAAATTAAAGAGCAGGTTGCGAACTCCTTGTAAGAGGCTTCGTATATCCGGTTGATGCATAATCGAGTGGGATGAGTAAATTGATTGTACTGGCGGCACCCTCCGGAGCTGGCAAAACGAC
Source organism: uncultured Saprospiraceae bacterium (assembly GCA_964342305.1). GTDB lineage: Bacteria > Bacteroidota > Bacteroidia > Chitinophagales > Saprospiraceae > DT-110. The sequence continues at coordinate 18,036 of CAYFGK010000056.1, forward strand.
TATCGTGCATCAGCTGTTGGAGTCCTTTGATAACCTGGCCTTTTCGATATCGGCTACCACCCGGGATCGCAGGCCCCACGAAGAGGATGGCGCTGACTATTATTTTCTGACGCCGTCTGAATTTCGGGCCCACATCGATGCCGATGATTTCGTCGAGTGGGAAGAAGTGTATCCTGATCAATACTACGGAACCCTGCGCAGCGAAGTGGAGCGGTTGTGGCAGCAGGGGAAGCATATTGTATTCGATATCGATGTAGTAGGTGCTCTGAATATTAAGAAAGCGTATCCGGCGGAAACACTGACGATCTTTATACAACCACCATCTCTGCAGATATTGCGCGAACGACTGATGTATCGACGTACCGAAAGTGAGCACAGCCTGCGCCGGCGCCTCGAGAAAGCAGAATGGGAGCTCTCTTTTACGAACAAATTCGACAAAGTGGTGGTTAATGATGTGTTAGTCGACGCGGTGGCCGAGGCACGCTCCATTGTCTCGGACTTTTTACAATACGAATAAACATGCAAACTTTAATCACTGAGGGTATCAAGGTAAGCGTTGAGACCCATTACCAGAATAACTATTCCCGTCCCATGGAAGGTAAGTACATCCATGCTTACCGCGTTACCATTGAGAACCTCAGTGATAGCACTGTACAACTCCTGCGCCGGCACTGGCGTGTTCGCGATTCCAATGGAGAATTTCGGCAGATCGAAGGAGAAGGCGTAATTGGTATTCAGCCCGTTTTGGAGCCAGGCGAAGCGCATCAGTATGTGTCGTGGTGCCACCTGCGTACGGGCCTCGGCAAAATGTGGGGAACTTATCTCATGCAGGAAACGCTGCAGGAAGAACGCTTTTCGGTTCAAATTCCTGAATTCAATCTTGTGGCTCCGTTTAAGCTCAATTAGAAGGGGACGGGCGAGGTGCTGAAGTCTCCTCTTCCACAAACCGGATATCTTTCACCACCATTTGCAGATGTCGCCGCCCCATACCACTGCTCTCCTGCAGGCTGTAACAGATATCCATGGGTATGCGCTTGCGTACTTTTCCCAGTAAATCGGCCTGTCCAAAGGCGATTCCGTTCATTATCCGGCTATTTTCCTGACGTACCGCCAGTTTGAGATGCGTTCCGTTCAGGGTCTTGGAAAAACCTGAATCGACTACCCGCCGTGTGAGAAACACGGGGTGAGGATTGCCCGGACCAAACGGAGCCATCTTGCGCAGCATTTTGCGGAAGCTGGAGGTAAACTGCCGAAAATCGACTTCGGCAGTGATCCCTAATTCGGGCTGTTGCTGATCGGGGTGAATGTGCCCCGAGACGTACTGTTCAATATGCTGGATGAAGTTATCGAGCTCATCGACGGCTATGGTCATACCGGCGGCGTATTTATGGCCTCCGTAATTAATAAGCATTGGCTCACTCTCGGCAATTGCATTATAGATGTCGAATTCACTGACCGAGCGGGCGGATCCAACAATGTGCTCGTCGGAGTCAGTGAGGATGATCGTGGGCTTATGGTGGCGTTCGGCCAGTCGCGAAGCCACGATCCCGATGACGCCTTTATGCCAGTGGGGCTGATAAAGGACCAGGCTCTTGCGTTGGATGAGTGCTGGGTTGGCGGTGATCAGAGCCTCAGCTTCTTCGGCTGTTTCCTGGTCGTATTTCCGGCGGGTCTTATTACACTCTTCCAGTATGTCGGCATAGTCGTGAGCGACCTGACGGTTGCGAGCCAGCATGAGGCGCACGGCCAGTTCTGCGTCGGCCAGCCGGCCGGCCGCATTTATGATGGGAGCGAGCCCAAATACAATATCCCGGATGTTAAATGGCCGGCGCAGATTACTCTGGTCGATCAGTGCTAACAAACCCGGCCGGTGCGTATGGTTGAGCTGGCGCAGACCGTGGTAGGCCAGGATCCGGTTTTCGCCGGTCAGGGGTACAATATCACTGGCAATGCTGATGACCACCAGATCGAGCAGGCTGTTCAATTCCTCGATCGGGATATTGTGCTGTTGCTCAAATGCCTGGATGAGTTTAAAGGTGATCCCGCAGCCACTCAATTCTTTGTAGGGGTAGGGGCAGTCGTCCTGCCGGGGATCCAGGATGGCTTCGGCCGGCGGTAGTTCATCACCGGGCAAGTGGTGGTCGCAAATGACAACGTCGATGCCTTTTTCCCGGGCGTAGGTCACCTGCTCGACGGCTTTGATGCCACAATCCATGGCAATAATCAAGCGCACATCATTCTCAATGGCGTAGTCAATCCCGGCTCTGGAAATGCCATACCCTTCCTTATAGCGATCGGGAATGTAAAAGTCGAGGTTACCGTAGCGTCGCCCCAGGAAGGTATACATGAGGGAAACCGAAGTAATGCCGTCCACATCGTAGTCGCCATAGAGGAGGATCTTTTCTTCGTCGTCGATGGCTCGTTGTATGCGTTCCACAGCGATATCCATTCCTTTCATGAGGAAAGGGTCGTGCAGGTGCCGTAGGTTGGGCTGGAAAAAATTGTCGGCGTCTTCGGGGGTAAGTAGGTCGTGTTGCACCAATATGGAACAGATCAACGGGTCGAGACCGGATGCATCTTGCAGCCGGTCGATAGCTGCCTGATCCGGCTCAGCTACCCGCCATGTTTTCTGTTTTTGTTGCATAGGTGCTTTCGCTTCAAAAAGAACTTACGAACGCCAGGGCCCGGACGGTAGGAAATTCCTGGCAATAAGGTCACATTAGGGTGACTTGTAATTTACAGGTATTTCTGCACAAGTCGGAATGCTGGGCAGAAATTTCTTGAGTAAGGGCGAGGCAGGTAAAAAAAAAGCTGGCAACCATTGGTTGCCAGCTTTTTCCCGTAAGGGAGGTACGATCAACGATTAGTTATTACCGCTGTTCATTACTTTGCTCAGGTCCGGATCGGGTAGGATAACCGTACGGCGGTTCTCGGCACGTCCGTCAGCAGTTTCGTTATCACCAACGGGCATTTGATCACCACGGCCGACAGCGGCAACTTGTGATGCATCAACACCGTTCTTGATGAGTTGGCGAACAACGGCCAGAGCACGCTTGGTTGACAGCTCCCAGTTATCCTGGTAAGAGGCACCGGCTTTAACCGTTTGGTCATCGGTGTGGCCTTCAACCAAAATTTTCAGATCACTGTTGTTTTTCAGTGTTTCAGCCAGTTCTTCCAAAGCGGCGCGCTCGTCGCTGCTCAGTGCGTAAGAACCACTGCGGTAACCGATGCCGGGATCAGTCATAACGTAGAGGCGGCCATCACGCTCTTCCAGAGACAATCCGCTGTCTTTGTAAGTGCCGAAGATGCTGTTGATTTCTTCTTTAACCATAGCCAGCTCTTCTTCGGTCATTTCCAGTTTTTCTTGTACTTCTGCAACTTGTGATTTGGTTGCATCCAGGTCGCTGCGCAAGCTAGCGATCTGACTGTTCATTTCTTCTTCTTGTTCAGCCATTTGCTGTTCCAGCTGGGCGTTGGTTTCCTCGAGGTTTTGAACCTGATTTTGGGTCTCAGCCAAAGCTGCATCCGTGGCTTCTTTGCTAGCCAGCAATTCGTCGTATTTCTTTTTTGAAACACATGACTGCAGCGAGCCGAGAACAAGAGCTACTACAAGTACGTTGAGAATCAGACGCATGTTCTTCAAAGTTTAATTAAGTGAATTGATATGATTGTGATTCTTTAAAAGGTCTCTGAGATAGAGTATGTCAGGGATAGCTCGGGTGCTGATAGGTGTAGGTAATGTTCTTTGCAAAACAATACATATTTTTTGAATAAAGCAAAGATATACCTTATTTTATTAGGGGTTTGAGGCTTCAAAAGCCCTTATTTTACTAGGGTCTCGACGATAGAAGGAGATATGTGCCAAATTGTTCGCAAGTAGATTCCCAAAAAAACAGGGAATTGGCGCTTCGGGAATAATAAGCTATTTTTGCGGGTGCTTCGGTCGTAACGTCTCCCGGAGTACCGATTTTTCTAACAGATCTAACTCATTAGATGAACTACGAGATTACCGAGGAAGAAGGGTTCAGGTTTATTGAAACGAACGGAGGTGACGAAAACCTGCTGCTTCTGCACGGCTTGTTTGGGGCACTGAGCAACTTTCAAGGCATCATCGATCATTTTTCTAAGACACACAACGTCGTGGTGCCCATGCTTCCGATTTTCGAGTTGCCCATCCGGAAAGTGTCCGTTTCTGGTCTGGTAGACTACGTAGCCAGGTTCGTGGAGTATAAGAAGTACGATAAGATTCACGTACTGGGCAACTCCCTTGGTGGCCACATTGCCCTCCTGTATGTGCTGGCCTATCCCGAACGTGTGAGCTCAGTCATTCTTACCGGTAGTTCCGGCCTCTTCGAAAGTGCTATGGGAACCAGCTTCCCCAAGCGCGGCGATTACGAATTTATTCGCAAAAAGACCGAGGCCACCTTCTACAACCCGGAGGTAGCCTCCAAAGATCTGGTCGACGAGGTATACGATATTGTCAATGATCGCAACAAAGCCATTCGAATCATTGCCACTGCCAAATCCGCGGTTCGTCATAATCTGGGCGACAAACTGCATCAGGTTAAAGCACCTACCCTCTTGGTTTGGGGACGCGACGACAACGTAACACCTGCCTTCGTAGGTGAAAAATTTCACGAACTGATCGAGCATTCACGCCTTATCTTTGTCGAAGAGTGTGGCCATGCACCCATGATGGAGCATCCCGAACTCTTCAATAAATACCTGGGTGACTTCCTGGAAGAAGTGTCGGCCAGAGAAGCCAGCTAGAGTAGGTGTTACGGATCTGGGCAGCTCATCCTTAAAATACCCGAATTTCATGAACTTGCGGTTGTTGGGTCTTTTGCTTGGCGTCACCGGCTTCTTATCGGCCTGCTCCGGACCACGATCTGCTGATTCCGGCCCCGTGTACTCCGTGGAATTGCGCAACCTCGATACCCTGGAGGTCCAGGCCAACCGCCCCGACCGGCTCAGAGCAGCCGGCGACATTACTCTGCCTCTCTATCGCGCAACCCCCGAGCGCAATGCCGATATTCTTCACACCAGCCTGCAATTGCAATTCGAATGGGCTACCGAAACCGTGATCGGAAAAGCAGAGCTTACCTTTACGCCTTTTTTCTACCCGATCGATACCCTGGTGCTCGATGCCAAAGGCCTCGATATACAGTCTGTATCTTTTGGCACTAGCTCTCCGGTTGCTTTTGCCCATCGCTCCAATCAATTATTTATTCCGCTTCCGCAAAAAGCAACACGCGACGATACCCTTACCGTTGCGATCAATTACCACGCGCGGCCAACTGCTTCGGGAGGTAGTGCAGCCATCACTTCCAATCAGGGCTTGTTCTTCATTAATCCCCGCGGGGAGGAAACGGGGAAACCCCGACAGATATGGACACAGGGGGAGACAGAATGGAATTCCCGCTGGTACCCAACCATTGATGCCCCCAATGAGCGATTTACGCAAACTATCAGTTTGCGGGTTGATACCATTTTTACTACCCTTTCCAACGGAGTGAAAACACAGGTTGAAAATCACGATGATGGCACTCGTACTGATACCTGGACGCTGGACCGCCCACACGCCCCCTACCTTACCATGATCGCGGTTGGCGAATGGGCCGTAATCGAAGATGAGTGGCAGGGGATCCCCCTGGGGTACTACGTGGAGCCTGCTTACGCGAAAGATGCACGCGCTATTTTTGCCCACACGGGCGATATGCTGGAGTTTTTCTCCGATACGCTGGGGATGCCTTTCCCCTGGCCGGTATACAATCAGGTAGTTGTCAGGGACTACGTATCGGGGGCCATGGAAAATACAACTGCGGTGGTATTCGGAGATTTTGTGCAGCGCCATACCCGTGAGCTGATCGATCAGTCTAACGACGGTATCGTTGCTCACGAATTAATGCACCATTGGTTTGGTAATCTGGTCACTTGTGAAAGCTGGGCTCACCTGACCCTCAATGAAGGATTCGCCAGCTACGCCGAATACCTGTGGCTGGAACACCGGGAAGGACGGGAAGCGGCCGATTATTTCCTGCGCACCGAGCGCCTTACCTATTTGAGTGGCTTTGATTTTCATCCGTTGATCCATTATCAGTACGAGGATGCCGAAGACATGTTCGATGCTCACTCGTATAATAAAGGAGCGGCAGTACTGCACATGCTGCGTCATCAGTTAGGGGATGCTGCCTTTTTTACCGGACTAAAGAGATACCTCCGCCTGAATGCCGATCAACCCGTTGAGGTAGACGATCTGCGCCAGGCACTGGAAGCCGCTTCGGGACTCGACCTGCGCGTCTTCTTTGAGCAGTGGTTCCTGTCGAGCGGGCATCCCATGGTCGGGGTACAGCACGATTGGGATCCAGCTACCGGGGCCGTAACCCTCACATTGGAACAGAAGCAGAATCCCGACCGGATGCCCGCCGTATTTTACCTGCCGATTACCGTAGAAATATGGGTGGATGATAAGCCGGGCCGACATACCATTGTAATGGATCGCCGGCAACAAACATTTACCATTACGGGCATTACCCGGGCACCACAGTTGGTCCTGGTCGATCCCGACCGGTACTTGTTGGCCGAATGGTCACACCAGCGACCGGTGGAGTCGTACGCCGATCAATATCGTTTGGCCACCAACGTTATGAACCGTATGGATGCGGTCAATTACCTGATCGAATACGAAGTACCACTAACCAACGATATTTTGCGGGAAGCCCTCGATGATTCCTTCTGGGCCATACGGGCCCGCGCTGCCGAATTGGTCTCCTGGCAGGATCATACGGAACAACTTCGTGAACTGGCACTTAATGACTCCCACAGTTCGGTACGAGCCGAAGCCCTCCTGCGCCTCACCGAAGGCGAGGCCGACGATCTGGTGCCGCTGGCTACCCGGATTCTGGAGCGCGATTCAGCCTATCGCGTTATGGGAGCGGCACTGGAAGTGCTGTCGGATCAGGACCCCGACCGGGCAATAATGGTGGCCAAGAGCCTGGAAAACGAATCGACCGCCGACCTGCTGCTGAGCCTGGCTCACATCTATGCCCAAAGTGAAGACCCGGTCCACTTGCCGTTTTTTGCGAAAGCTTCCGACCGGGTAGAACAGGAACTGGCCTTCTACTTCTTTGAGTACTACCAGGAACTGGCCCGGTTTGCCGAACCCGCCGAAGCGATTAAGGTGCGTGACCTATTGTACAGCATTGCCAGTGACCACGGGGAACCACTCTACCGGCGCTTTGCAACCGCGTATGCTATTAATGAGTGGAAAAACGCTGATCAGGTCGATGCCAACCTCGCCGAATCAGCGGCCGAACAGGAGCGTTTACAGGAGTCGGCCGACCAGCTGCGGGCATTGCTGAAGCAGCTGGTACAGTCCGAGCAAGACGAACGTCTGCGCACCTATTACCGTCAATTTCCCGACGTACTTCCGGCCGATAAACAGTAGTTCCTTTTTTGGGGTAACCCTAAAAATCAGGGATTGGTATATTTGTCTTCTTTTATCCTTGACAATCAGGTGAATTGTAGGTATTATAGATGGCTGATCCCACACCTGGCGACTTCCGCCCCGACGGCTGTTAAAAAGAGTTAGCTAGCACATCCTTTTGGAGGTCCGTACAGTTATAAGGAAACGAACAGGAATCACAAAGACTATGGCAAGGAAGGATAATTATCAGTTGCTCATTGAAAAGCTCGACCAGTTCATCCGCAAGTACTACATCAATCAGTTGTTGCGCGGTTTACTCTACACCATTGGTTTGGTGTTGCTCCTCTTTTTGGTCGTGAGCACCCTCGAATATTTTTACTACTTCAATCAAACGGGCCGCAAGGTGTTGTTCTACTCCTTTTTAGGCGTAAGCCTGGTGGCACTATCGGGGTGGGTATTCCTGCCCCTGTTGCGGTATTTCCGCCTCGGTAAAGTGATCAGCCACTCGCAGGCTGCCGACATTATTGGTGACCACTTTCACAACGTAAAAGACAAGCTCATAAATATATTGCAATTGAAGGAGCAGTCGGCCTCGCAGGCGAATAAAGACCTTATCCTGGCCAGTATCAACCAAAAATCAGAGGAGATACGCCCGGTGCCTTTTCAGTCGGCCATCAACCTCTCGAGCAATCGTAAATACCTAAGGTATGCCCTGCCACCGCTGCTGGTACTGCTCATTCTATTGCTGGCTGCCCCGAGCGTGATTCGGGATAGTACCCGCCGCCTCATTAATAATAATGTCGATTTCGAACGACCAGCACCATTTCAGTTTGTACTGGCCGATGACAACCCTTCGGTAGTGCAGTTCGAGGATTATCCCCTTTCGGTAAAAATCAAAGGGGAACAGCTGCCCAACGACGTATTTATCGAAGTGGACGGAGCCCAGTATCGCCTGAGTGAAGAAGACCCTACTACCTTTACCTACCGGTTCAGTAATGTACAGGAAGACCTGAAGTTTCGCCTGTTCTCCGCCGGAGTTTCTTCCCGTCGCTACACACTGGATGTGTTGCAAAAACCAAACATCGTCGGGTTTGATGTACAACTGGATTACCCGGCCTATACCGGACGTCGCGATGAAGAGCTGAGCAGTATCGGGGACTTGGTGGTGCCCGAAGGAACGACCATCGATTGGGTATTCAATGCCGAAAACACCGACGATATTCAACTGCTATTCCAGCGCGATGGCGAAATGCAACCCGCCAAGCGCTTTTCCGATGAATTATTTACATTCAAGCGCCGGGTTACACAAGATGACACCTATAAGCTATATGTTTCGAATCAGGCCTTACCCAATGCTGATTCCATCCGGTATTCACTGAGCATCATTCCCGATTACTACCCGGAAGTGTCGGTTGAAGCGGTAGCTGACAGCACTGATGAAAAGCTGGTCTACTTCGTTGGTGAAGCCTCGGATGACTACGGTCTGCGCTCACTGAGCTTTAACTACCGTATTAACGGAGAAGACGGGAGTCAGGGACCACTGGAGACGGAATTGCTGCGCGAACCATCCACCAACCAGATCCAATATGATCATCTGTTCGATCTGAATACCCTCAACCTGAAGCCGGGTGATCAGGTGTCGTACTACTTTGAAGTATACGATAATGATGGCGTTAACGGGAGCAAATCGGCCCGTACCAATATGATGGTATTCGCCACTCCGACCCTGGAAGAACTGGAGGCGCAATCCGAATCCAACGACGAGACTATCAAGGAAAACCTGAAAAAGGCCCTCGATGAGAATAAGAAGCTGCAGGAGGAAATGAAGAAGATGCGGGAAAAGCTGCTGCAGCAGAAAGAAATGGACTGGCAGAGTCGTCAGGAAATGGAGCGCCTGCTCGAACGTCAGAAAGAACTGCAAAAGCAGATCGAAGAAGCTCGTAAAGCCTTCGAAGAAAATCGCAAAACCGAGGAAGAACTCCAGCAAAGCGATCCCGAAACGCGCCAAAAGCAAGAGAAGCTCGAAGAGATGTTCGATAAGGCAATGAACGAAGAGATGCAGCGCCTGATGGAACAGATCCAGGAAATGCTGCAAAACCTGGAAAAAGACCAGGCGCTCGAGATGATGGAGCAAATGGAGAACAACAGCGAGCAAAAGCAGATGGAAATGGAGCGCCTCGAAGAACTGTTCAAACAACTCGAGTTAGAGCAGGAGGTAAATAAGGCCATCGATAAACTCGAAAAACTCGCCGAAGAGCAGGATAAGCTCAGTGAGGAGATGGATCCATCGCTACAGGAAGAAGAGCCGGAAGCCACCGATGAGGAGCAACAGGAGGGCGAAGAACAGTCTGCTGAGGAGCAGAATCAGGAACAGGAAGGTGAGCAGCAGGAAGGTGAGCAGGAACAGCAGGAAGGCGAGCAACAAGAGGGCGAGAACGAGGAAAATAAAGAGGGCGAGCAACAAGAGGGGGAAAATCAGGAACAACAAAACCAAGAGCAACAAAATCAGGAAGGCGAGCAACAAGAGAATCAGGAAGGTGAGCAACAAAACCAAGAGCAACAACAGCAGCAATCGGGTGACCAGCAGGAACAACTCCAGCAAAAGCAGGAAGAGATCCAAAAGGAATTTGAAAAGCTAATGGAGCAAATGGAGCAGATCCAGGAGAAAAACCAGGAGATGGAGAGCCCGCAATCCATGCCCGATAATCAGGAGCAAATGGAGGATATACAGCGAAGCATGCAGGAAATCCAGCAACAGCTCCAGCAACAACAAAATCAGCAGGCAGGCCAGAAGAGTAAGCAGACTTCCCAGCAAATGAAACAGATGGCCCAGCAAATGCAGCAAAATATGCAGGCGGGTCAGATGGAGCAAATGCAGGAGGATATGGAAGCGCTCCGTCAACTGCTCGAGAACCTGGTGGCTCTCTCCTTTGATCAGGAAGAACTGATCGATAAGTTTGAGAATACCGCCATCAATACACCCAAATACGTGGACCTTGTCCAGGAACAATTTAAGCTGGAAGACGACTTCGGCATGATCGAAGACAGCCTGCAGGCACTGAGCAAGCGCGTGTTCCAGATCGAAACCTTCGTGACCGATAAGGTGGGAGCCATTCGGAATAATATGAAAACAACCCTGGAAGATTTGGAGGAACGGCGCAAGTTCCAGGCGGCCGATCACCAACAGCGCGTAATGAAGAATACCAACGACCTGGCTCTGATGCTGAGTGAGACCATGAATCAGATGCAGCAGCAGATGTCGGCCATGATGTCGGGGCAGCAGAGTTCAAAACCCAGTTCGGGTCAGCCCAAGGATCAGATCAGTCAGGGGCAACAACAACTCAACCAGGAGGCTCAGCAGCGTCTGCAGCAGATGAAAGAGAGTGGTAAACGATTATCGGCCGAAGAGTATGCAAAACTCGCCGCACGGCAGGCAGCCCTGCGACAGGCTCTCGAAGAAAAAGCTCAGAAAATGCGCGAGCAGGGTAAAGGCAACCCGCAATTGCAGGAGATGATCGATGCCATGGATAAGGTGGAAACCGAACTGGTGAACAAAGAGCTCAGCAATGAGATGATGGAGCGCCAACAGGAAATCCTTAATCGACTGCTCGATTACGAAAAGGCCGAGCGCGAACAGGAGTTTGATCAGAAGCGCAAGGCTGAGCAGGCCACCCGACAGGAACGTGAAATGCCTCCCGCCCTGCAGGAGTACATTAAAAAACGCCAGGCTGAGATCGATCAGTTTAAAACGGTCTCGCCCAACCTCAAGCCTTACTATAAAGGATTGGTCGAGGAATACTTCAAATCGCTCAAAAGCGGTACCAATCAATAACTGTAATACCACTTCGGTGTCGGTATAAAAAGGGGTGCCCAATACAATAAGAGGGCCTCTTTTACCGTATTTTGGCGGGCTCATAGGGTCCGGAGGTTGACACTTCGTGTATTTTTTACTATATTACATGGGTTACATAAAGAGCACAGACTACCATATGCTGAAACTCTCCTCTAATCCGAAGAATGTAGCTGTTGTCGAAAATTTTGTTGGCAAAATCTGCCGCGAATACCACATCCAAAAGGACATTTACGGGAATATTTTGATCAGTCTCACCGAGGCCGTCAATAATGCTATTATTCACGGTAACAAAAACGACGAATCGAAATCCGTACACATTCAAACGCGCAAGGCTCCGGACCGGATCGCCATTCGGGTATCCGACGAAGGACGTGGATTCGATGCCGCCGAATTGCCGGATCCAACCTGTCCTCACAACCTCACTAAATGCGGTGGGCGAGGCGTCTTTTTGATGAAACAACTATCCGACCGGGTAGACTTTCTCGACGATGGGCGCACCGTCGAAATGCACTTTAAAATATGAGCGACGATCTGCTCCGCGATTTTTCCTTCCCCGGCGAGCAGGAAGACCTCATAAGTTTCCATTCCGAAGAGATAGATTTCGAACCCGATCAGCCCCGAAAGCTCGATCAGTGGATACGATCGGTCGTTGAGTCCCAGAAATGCACCCTGGGGTTCTTGAATATCATTTTCTGCGACGATAATTACCTCCACCGCATGAATGTGGAGTACCTCGATCACGATACCCTCACCGATATCATTACCTTCCCCTACGCCAATCCCCCCCGGATCGAAGGCGATATTTTTATCAGCCTGGACCGGGTGCGCGAAAATGCCGATGCTTTTCAGGTTCCGTTTGCCCACGAATTACACCGGGTCATTATCCACGGTGTGCTGCACCTTTGCGGCCAGGGTGATAAAACTCCTCGCGAGAAAGGGGAAATGCGGGCCAAGGAGGATGCTGCATTGGACTTGCTGGGTGAATAGGCTTTCGCCAAAAAAAGAATCGATTCGTATCTTTTCCTGACTTTCGTCAAAATGTATACTGCTTATGGAGTCATCCTCCAAACCGGGCTGGTTGCGCCGCGTACAGGAACAAAGCTGGGAACCGGAGATACTGATCTCGGGTATTGTCCTGTTTGCTCTCTTCCAGATGCCGGAACGCATTGATGCCTTCAGCGATTACCTGGAGCTGAACGGGCATTTTATGTTTTCCAACGGGACTATTAATGAAGTTCTGGCATCCATTGTTAAGGTATCCCTCTACTGGCTGATGATTGGCTTTTCTCTGCACTTGTTCCTGCGTAGCGTATGGACGGCTTTTGTGGGGTTGAGCTATGTGTACCAAAAGGGAATTGATCGTGAGCAACTGCCTTACCACGAGTCTTTTCTGAAAATTTTGGATCGTGAACCGAGTTACGATCTGCGTATTCAGCAGCTTGAACGATTTTGCAGCACCCTTTTCTCCATTAGTTTTTTGCTGTTCATGTGTATGGTGGGGGCCATCCTCTACCTGTTTTTTATTGGGGGACTTGCTTTTCTGTGGTTCGAAATATTCCCTCCGCAGGGACAGGGGTTTTCGGCTGATCTCATCATTATCGCAGTCGGGGGCCTGTACATGATCGATTTTATTACGCTGGGTGGCATTAAGCGGATCCCATACATAAATCGGTTGTATTACCCGCTATACCGGTTGATGAGCTTGATTACGCTTGCTCCCTTTTACCGGGGCATCTACTACGGATTCGTAACCAACCATACCAAGTGGAAGGTGATGGTGGGTATTTTCCTGTTCGTTGTCATTTCCATCACCTGGTCGATCGCCGTACGAAATAACAATGAACCCCTGAGTGCCGTCGATTTTGTGGTGCAGAGCGACAGCTTTCAGTCGTTTTCGGGGCATTACGCGAGTATTTTCGAAGATGACCCCTCGATGGTTATTCACATCCCTACCGACGTAATAACTGGTGATGTATTGCCGGTATTTGTTGTCCATTCCAGTGGATGGGAGGAAGACCAGATCAAGCCTCTCTGCAATTACGATGCTATGGTGGATAGTATTGGCAGTCCTTCTGATTCTTTAAAACTAGCCTGTCTGAAATCCTTCTACGTGCTGGGGATCAATGATTCAACCTTCCTGGAAACAGACCTGCTGTACCGCCAAAACCCAAGGACTAAACAAAAAGGATTAGTTACCTGGCTGGATATCCGATATCTTCCGCGGGGACTACATCGGTTGAATCTGTACTATCGTTACCCGCCGAATGATAATCAGCCTGAACCTTTTTTGCGAAAGCGGGCCGTGGTCGAGTTTTATAAAACATCGGATATGAGGTCAGAGGCGGAAGGGAACGCAGAGACTAAAGAGATCGAAGGGACCAAAGTGAAAGAAGAGGTCGAAGGGACACAGGGACAATGAGCGTCTGTTTCATGGGATGGGTTGGTTGCGGTGCCCTTGTTACGTGAAAGTATGAGCGTAGCACGTGACCTGCAAGAACCATTTTGTTACCAAAAGTCGATACCACATGAAATATAATCATGTTTTTGATTCATGATTATTTGGTCCATAGTCCACGGCCCAAGGTTTTGTAACTTTATTTGAAGCGCAATCTCCACCTTGAATAATGAACGTTCAATCCGCAAACCGTCGGCCGTAACTCGTTAACCGTATTCATTCCTCGAACCTCCTCCGCCCGCCGAAACCCGCACTGCCCGCTGAAGCCCGTACGGGCGAAAGCGGGAAAGGGTGCAGGAGGGAAACCTCAACGCCCTGTGAAACAGCTTTAGCTCTTGCTTCGCAAGGTTTCACGGGGCAAGACCTCAAACCTCAAACCTGTACTACCAGCACCTTCTCTTCGATCCCCCGCAGCACTTTCAGGGCTTCCCGCAGGGAGCCCACCTTATCCTTGATCATGATGAAGTGTTTGTTGGACTTTTTGAAGGTAAGGCCCTTTTGGGGACCTGCACTGCCAACGTGGGCGAGAATGGCCTGAAACAAGGCCGACTCGTAATAGGGCGATTGCGGATTCTCTACAAAGTAGCAACGCAGTTTGTTGTTCTTCAGGATCAGGCGTTCGAAACCGAGTTCCTTACATACCCACCGCAAGCGTAACCCCTCGAACAGGTCGTACACCTGGCGTGGTACTTTTCCAAAGCGGTCTCGAAGCTGCTGCTCAAATTTGCTGACTTGTTCCTCCGTTTCCAGTTTATTGAGTTCCGTGTAGAGGTTGAGGCGCTCCTGAATGCTGGTGACGTAATCGTCGGGGATGTGCATTTCGGTATCGGTATCGATCTGGACATCGCGCACGTATTGCCGCTTTTGTTCCAGCTCTTCCTTGAAGAGCTCGCGGAATTCATTTTCCTTGAGTTCCTGAATGGCCTCCTCCAGGATCTTTTGGTAGGTTTCGTAGCCAATATCGGTGATGAAACCACTTTGCTCCGCCCCGAGGATGTTACCGGCTCCGCGAATATCGAGGTCGCGCATGGCAATGTCGAAGCCACTCCCCAGGTCGGAATACTCTTCCAGCGTTTTCAGGCGCTTGCGGGCGTCGCTGGTCAGGGTCGACATGGGTGGACTAAACAGGTAGCAAAAGGCCTTTTTATTGGAACGGCCCACCCGTCCGCGCAATTGGTGCAGATCACTCATGCCAAACTGATGAGCATTATTAATGATCATGGTATTGGCATTCGGAATATCGAGGCCCGTTTCAATAATGTTAGTACAGATAAGCACATCGTACTCCCGTTCGATAAAGGCAAGCAGGGTACGCTCCAATTCTTTAGGGTCCATTTGGCCGTGGGCCACCGCAATATCCACATCGGGACAAAGCTTGCGTACCATAGCCGCTACATCGGGCAGGTTCTTCACGCGATTATGCACAAAAAATACCTGTCCGCCCCGGTCCACTTCGTAATAGATCGACTCCTTAATGATGTCTTCACTGAATATGCGTACCTCCGTATGAATGGGCTGTCGGTTGGGGGGCGGCGTGCGGATGATCGACAGGTCGCGGGCGGCCATCAGTGAGAACTGCAGCGTCCGCGGGATGGGGGTAGCAGTAAGCGTAAGGGTGTCTACATTGACTTTTAGGTTACGGAGCTTTTCTTTAGCCGCAACGCCAAACTTCTGTTCTTCATCGATCACCAACAGGCCGAGATCTTTGAAACCTACCTGTTTGTTGAGCAAGGCATGGGTGCCGATGACCACATCGATCTTTCCCTCTTTGAGTTTTTCGTAGATCTCTCGCTTTTCTTTGGCGGAACGGAAGCGGTTCACATAATCCACCGTAGCCCCGAATTCGTCGAGTCGTTCCTGGAAGGTGCGGTAGTGCTGGAGGGCCAGGATGGTGGTTGGCACCAAAATGGCGACTTGTTTACCGCCCACGATCGCCTTAAAAGCTGCCCGCACCGCTACCTCTGTTTTTCCGAATCCCACGTCCCCGCAGATGAGTCGATCCATGGGATATTCCTTCATCATATCACTTTTCACATCGTTGGTGGCCGTGTACTGGTCGGGTGTGTCTTCGTAGATGAAGGAAGCTTCCAGTTCGTTTTGGAGGTACCCATCGGGGGGGAATGCGAAGCCATCGGAAGCTTTGCGCTGGGCGTAGAGTTTGATCAATTCGCCGGCAATATCCTTAACCTTCTTCTTGGTACGCCGCTTCAGGCTTTTCCAGGCATCCGACCCCAGCTTGCTTAGTTTGGGTTGCGAGCCTTCTTTGCCGGTGTATTTGGATATCTTGTGCAGGGAGTTGATACTGACGTAGAGAATGTCGTTATTCTTATAAATGAGTCGGACCGACTCCTGCACGTGTCCGTTGATGTCGATCTTTTCCAGACCCGAGTACCGGCCCACACCGTGGTCGATGTGGGTGACGTAGTCGCCGGGGGTTAGCTCCCGCAGCATGCGCATATTGATCGCCTGATCTTTGGCGTACCCTTTGCGCAGCTTATAGCGATGGAAACGCTCAAAGATCTGGTGATCGGTATAGCAGGCTACCTTCAGGTCCCGGTCGATGAAGCCCTCGTGAATGGCACGGGTGATGGGATGAAAGTGTTCAATATCGGCTTTCAGATCTTCAAAGATGGCGTAGAATCGTTCAACCTGGCGGGAATTATCGGTAAACAGGTAGTTCTCAATCCCGTCTTTTATATTCTGATTCAGGTTTTCGATGAGCAGTTGGAAGTTTTTGTTGAAGCTGGGTTGGGGCCTGGTACTGTACACCACCTTATCGGTATAATCCAGCGGTTGCGGACTATCGGTCAGGGAAATCAGGTGGTGGTTCTCCACATCTTCCACCACCTGATTGGGATAGATAAAGGCCCGGTCGCGGAAAATTTCTTTCAGGGCTTCCTCTTCCAGCAACATAACCTGCTTGCTGAATTCTTCCGCTTTTTCAAAACACTGCTGCAGCCGATCGAGTAGTAGCTGGAAATCTTTTACCCAGATGGCAGTATTTTCCGGAAGTACCCGAAATAAGCTCACCTTCTGATCACGCTTAAAGCGGGTATTAATATTGGGCACGATACTGACCCGGGCAATGTTTTTTTGCGAAAGCTGAGAAGTCGGATCAAAGGTGCGTATGCTCTCCACTTCTGTATCAAATAGTTCTACGCGGTAGGGAAAGTCGTTACCGTAGGAAAATATGTCGATGATGCCCCCCCGGATAGAATATTGACCGGGCTCGTACACAAAGTCTTCCCGCTTGAAGCCGTATTCGGTCATGAGGTCGATAAGGAAATCCACGTCGAGTTCCTCCCCGGTGGTGAGTGAGATCCGGGTCTGCTCCAGTACCTGGGGTGCCACTACCTGCTCGAATAATGCCTCGGGGTAGGTGACCACGATCTCTCCGCTTTTGCCGGGCGAGCTGATCTTGTCGATGGTATCGGTACGCTGTAACACATTGGCCTGATTCAGCGTCTCGAAGTACATGGGCCGTTTAAAGGAATCTGGAAAAAAGCGCACTGTTTGCCCTTCGAGCAAATTGCTCAAATCATTGAGCAGGTAAGCAGCTTCTTCTTTATCATTGGCGATCAGCAGATGGGAGCGGGGGTCTTGCAAATAGGCGGCAGCCAGGACAAAGGCTTCCTGTGCACCCACCATACCCAGCGCTTGCAGGCGCACGTGATTGGATTTTCGCAGGAGTTCTGTAATGCTCCCGGTGCGGGAATCATTGCGGTAGAGATCAAGTAGTCGTTCAAGATTTTTCACAAATGCAAAAGTAGCGATTATCAAGGTAGTTCACCAAGGTGAGAACGTAGGTCGGGCAGGATTGTTGCTGATCCAGGTCCAGGTCCAGGTCTGAGGTCTGGGGTCTGAGGTCTGAGGTCTGAAGTCTGGGGTCTGAGGTATTTGAATAGGTATCAAGAAATTTAATCCATACATTTACAAGTAAAAATCAGCACCATGAAATACGTAACGCTATGCACCCTTATCCTGGCCAGCTTTGCATTGGCCTCTTGCCAATCGGGCCAGCCCAAACTGGAGGGACCCGTAGTGGAGTTAATGGATGTTCCCACTTTTGCGCAAGCGCTGAAAGACAACCCTAAAGCGCAGTTAGTGGATGTACGTACACCGGCCGAATATCAGGAGGGTACCATTGAAGGCAGCCGCCACATCAATTTCTACGGTGAAGACTTCACGGCCCAACTCGAAGCTCAGCTCGATAAAAACCAGCCGGTATATATTTTTTGCCGCTCGGGCAACCGGTCCGGAAAAGCCGCAGTAATGATGGAAGAGCTTGGATTTAAAAAGGTGTACGACCTGGACGGCGGAATAATGGCCTGGAATGGCGTGCGAGGTTATTGACCTGGTTTCCGCATTTGGACGTACTGACTGAAAAAGCCGTAAACAAAACCGGCTACCTGCTGTTGAGGTTGCGTAAATTTTCCGTGACCAGCTGGTAGCCGGTTTTTCTTTGGCTGTTACAGAATGCACGGACTCTAATCAACAAACCAACGCATACTTTGGCAACAAAAGTAGTGGTAATCGGGTCTGGTTTCGCCGGTTTGGCGGCTGCCACCTCCCTGGCTCATCGCGGATACGATGTGACCATCCTGGAAAAAAATAGCGTACCGGGAGGCAGGGCCCGCAAGTTTGAGCACGAAGGATTCGTATTTGATATGGGCCCCAGTTGGTACTGGATGCCCGACGTTTTTGAGCAATACTTTGCTCATTTTGGCAAAAAGCCGTCGGATTATTACGAGCTCGTGCGACTTGATCCCTCCTATTCCGTCTTTTTCGGTAAAGACGATGTGATGAACGTGCCCGCTAAGCTCGATGATCTGTATGCCATGTTTGACCGTTACGAGCCGGGCAGCAGTGGCAAGCTGAAGCAGTTTTTGGCGGAAGCCGAATACAAATACAAGGTCGGCATGGAGGAATTCGTCCATAAGCCCGGTCATTCCATCATGGAGTTTGCCGACTGGCGGGTGGTAAAAAGCTTGTTCAGGCTGCAGATGTTCAGTTCGCTGAGTAAGCACGTGGAGAAATTGTTTCAGAATCAACAGCTTCGCGAGCTGCTGAAATTTCCCGTTCTTTTTTTGGGGGCCACCCCCGAGAATACCCCGGCTATGTACAGCCTGATGAACTACGCTGATATCGCACTGGGTACCTGGTATCCGTTGGGTGGTATGCACAAGATCGTAGAGGGGATGGTTGCCTTAGCCAAAGAACAGGGCGTGCAGATACTGCTCGACCAGGAGGTGACCCGCATACATACCGAAAACGGTAAGGCGACCAGGGTGATTACCGCCGACCACGAATACGAATGCGATGTCGTGGTGGGTGGTGCTGATTACCACCATGTCGAGCAACACCTGCTGGGCGAAAAGGACCGCCGGTACTCTGAGCGCTACTGGGATAATCGGGTGATGGCTCCTTCCTCCCTGCTGTTTTACCTGGGGGTTGATAAAAAGCTGGAAGGACTGCACCACCATAATTTATTTTTTGACCGGGACTTTACCCGGCACGCACACGAGATATACGAGGAGCCACAGTGGCCCTCCGATCCCCTTTTCTACGCTTGTGTCCCCAGTGTAACCGATGCCTCCGTGGCTCCGGCGGGTCACGAGAACCTCTTTTTGTTAGTACCCCTCGCCCCCGATCTGGAAGATACCGATGAGTTGCGCCAACGCTATTTCGATATTATTATGGATAGGCTGGAAGATCTGACCGGTCAGGAAATTCGTACACATATCGTGTACAACCGTTCCTATGCGCACCGGGATTTCAAAAACGATTATCACGCTTACAAAGGCAACGCGTACGGATTGGCAAATACACTGCTGCAGACGGCTTTTCTGAAGCCCAAGCTGCAATCCAATAAAGTGTCAAACCTCTATTATACCGGCCAGCTTACCACACCGGGTCCCGGCGTACCTCCTTCCCTGATCTCGGGTCAGGTGGTGGCTGCTGAGATCCATAAGCACGTGCAGCCGGAAAAAGCTTTGGTACACTAGCGTTCGATGACCTTTAACACCATCTGCTATGATGAACTTGTATAACAAGACGTGTCTGGAATGTAGCCAGCTGATCACCACGCGGTACAGCACGTCTTTTTCCATGGGTATTCGGGTATTCGATCGTCGATTCCGTCCGCCAATTTACGCTATCTACGGGTTTGTGCGGTTTGCCGATGAGATCGTTGACACATTCCATCATACCGACAAAGCCCAATTACTGAACCGGTTCCGGGAAGATACCTACCAAGCCATCGAGGAAGGGATCAGCCTGAACCCGGTACTGCACGCTTTTCAGGAAACGGTGCACGAATACCAGATCGAGCGCGAACTGATCGATGCGTTTCTGGACAGCATGGAAATGGATCTCCACTTCCACACCTACGAAGACAAGCTGTACAAAAAGTACATCTACGGCTCGGCGGAAGTGGTAGGTCTCATGTGTCTGCGGGTATTCTGTGAGGGGGATGATGCCCAGTACCAGCGACTGAAGGAGCCGGCACGGGCATTGGGATCCGCTTTCCAGAAGATCAACTTCCTGCGGGATATGGCCAGCGATTTTGACGATCGCGGCCGGGTGTACTTCCCCGGAGTAGACTTCACCAATTTCACCAACGACGATAAGCAGCAGATCGAAGCGGATATTAAGAAGGATTTCGACCACGGGCTGGAAGGCATCATGCAACTACCGAAGGGCGTCCGGTTTGGGGTGTACCTGGCCTATGTGTACTACACTAATCTGTTCAAGAAGATCAAGAGTGCCCCGGCTACCCGCGTAAAGCAGGAGCGTATACGGGTGCCTGACGGCAAAAAAGTGGCCCTGCTTTTTAGCTCGGCCGTGCGTAATAGCCTGAATATGTTATAGAATGACCCAAACAAATACACTCACTAGTTCTGATCGCAAGGCCTCCACGCTACTACGTGGAGGCTTTCTTCTGCTACCTTTGTTAGTGGTGGCAGTTCAGTGGTCTTTTGATACGGTGGAGGCAGGGCAATTGCTGACCGAGGTACCCCGTATTCGCTTGCTGGACTGGTTGGAAACGCCGTTGGCCTATTTGTACCTGCACGTGGTGACGGTAGTGCCGGTGCTGGCTTTGAGCTTCGACCGACGGGTACATTACTACCGCCAGTGGCGTTACCTCTGGAGTCCGGTACTGCTGGTGGGGGCCTTTTTTATACTATGGGATGTGGTCTTCACCGCCCGCGGTGTATGGGGGTTTAATCACGACTACGTCTCCGGGCTGTTCTTCCTGGGGCTGCCCGTGGAGGAATGGTTGTTTTTCGTTACGGTACCCTTTGCCTGTGTATTTATCTACGAATGCCTCAATTTCTACGTGAAAAAGGATCTCCTGAGGCCCTTCGAGCCGGTGCTTACTCCCGTAATGATCGTCACCTTTCTTGGTACGGGCATTTGGTTCTTTTGGCATCAGTATACAGCGACTACCTTCCTACTGGCCGGAGGCTTGCTTTTGTTTCACTACCTCTTCCTGGACGGGCGCTATCGTTCGAGGTTTTACCTGGCCTACGGAGTTATCTGGATCCCTTTTCTTCTTATCAACGGAGTGCTGACGGGAGGCTATACCGAAGCCCCAATTGTCCAATATAACCCCGAGGAGTATCTGGGCATCCGCATCACCTCGGTACCACTGGATGATTCGGTATATAATTTCCTCATGCTCTTGGGGATCGTGACCTTGTACGAGCGAAATAAGGATCGACATCCTTGAACAACAGCAACTTATTGTAATTCCTTGTACTTTTGCGGAAGCAAAAGCAAAAAAGACCTAGAGGAGTATGTACGATGATCGTCCGATAACGGATTGGCTCCCCATCACCCGCAAGGAGGTGGAAGCCAGAGGATGGAATGAAGTAGATGTAGTATTGATTTCCGGCGATGCTTACGTGGATCACCCGGCATTTGGTTCGGCGGTAATTGGACGTATCCTGGAAAGTGAGGGTTTACGGGTTGCCCTGGTACCCCAACCCAACTGGCAGGATGATCTGCGCGATTTCAAGAAATTTGGCCGGCCCCGCCTGTTCTTCGGAGTTACTTCGGGGTGTATGGATTCCATGGTGAATCACTATACGGCGGCGCGTCGCAAGCGTTCCACGGATGCCTATACCCCCGGTGGTGAAGCGGGCTTTCGTCCTGATTACGCAACGGTGGAATACACTAAGATCCTCAAAAAACTCTACCCCGACGTACCGGTGCTGATCGGTGGTATTGAAGCCTCTTTGCGCAGGGTCACCCACTACGATTACTGGAAGGACGAACTTTTTCCCAATATTCTGCAGATGAGCGGGGCCGATATGCTGGTCTATGGTATGGGTGAAATGCCCCTGCGGGAGATTTTACGTCTGCTCGAAAAGGGGGTGCCCTTCCACAGTATTGATACGATCCCGCAAACAGCACTGCTGGTCGACCGGGAAGAAGATATTCCCAAAAACAAAAACTGGGAAGATCTGTGGCTGAATTCCCACGAGCGTTGCCTGAACGATAAGCTGTCTTTTGCCGCCAACTTCAAACACATCGAGCAGCAATCAAATAAGGTACAGGCCAAGCGTATTTTGCAAAAGACTAAAGACCAGTTTTTGGTCATCAATCCGCCCTATCCGCCCATGACGGAAAATGAGATCGATACCTCCTTTGATCTGCCGTACACGCGGATGCCCCACCCCAAATACCGCAAGCGCGGATCGGTGCCGGCCTACGAGATGATCCGCTTTTCGGTGAATATGCACCGCGGTTGTTTTGGGGGCTGTAGCTTCTGCACTATCTCGGCCCACCAGGGTAAATTTATCGCCAGCCGTTCGGAAGAGTCAATATTAAAGGAGGTGGAGCAGGTGACCCAAATGCCTGACTTCAAAGGATACATTAGCGACCTGGGCGGTCCTTCCGCTAATATGTACCGCATGAAGGGCAAGGTACAGGAGATCTGTGATCGTTGCGTGGCGCCATCTTGTATTCACCCGGTAGTATGTAGCAACCTGGATACTTCACACAAACCCATGACGGAGCTGTACCGCAAGGTCGATGCCCATCCCGAGGTGAAAAAAGCCTTTGTGGGAAGTGGTATTCGCTACGACCTGCTGGTCGACTCCTATAATAAGAACAACGACGGTTCACTGGATGAATACATGGAGCAGGTAGTCTCACGTCACGTATGCGGCCGGCTTAAAGTTGCACCGGAACATACCTCCGACGATACCCTGCGGGTAATGCGTAAGCCTTCTTTCAAGCATTTCCACGAATTCAAAAAGAAGTACGATAAGTACAATAAGAAACACGGTCTGAACCAGCCCCTGATCCCGTATTTCATCAGTAGCCACCCCGGTTCTCAGGCGGAGGATATGGCCAACCTGGCCGCGGAGACCAAGGATATGGGCTTCCGGCTGGAGCAGGTGCAGGATTTTACGCCTACCCCGATGACGGTGGCAACGGTCATTTATTATACAGGTGTACATCCGTATACGCTTAAGCCCATCTACACAGCAAAGACCAAGCGCGAGAAACAACAGCAGCACCTCTTTTTCTTTTGGCATAAGCGCGAGAATCACCAACAGATCCGGGAGAAACTCGTGAGCATCGGCCGTGAAGATCTGATCGAGAAACTGATCACCGAGAAGAAGCAGCACAATAAGAAGGAGTACCTGCGTCAGCGCAGTAAGCACCGCAAGAGCAAAGGACGTAAGCGCCGCCGGTAATTTCGCGGCAGAGACGCGATTTATCACGTCTGTCAACGACCTGAGTATATTCAATTGCCAAACGATCCTTCAGTAAGCAGCCTTAATTTATTTTGGAAAAAAATGTTATTCGGCTTTCGCCAAAAAAGGAAGGTGTTCATATTGCTGGCGCCGATTGTTCGGATAGTTATCATGGCAAGACCAGCTGAATGTAGAACAGGATCCGACCCAAGATTAGACCACTCGGACTAATATTTGGATTTAGCTTGCGCAAAAAGGATAAGCGTCATATCTTTGCACTCGCCTTTCAAAGGAAAGGATGCCTTACGAAGCAAAAGTTCTTTTGTTTCATTTTTCCAGAAAAAAGTTTGCGCACATTTCAAAAGGAGTTTTACCTTTGCGTGCGCTTCTGAAAAGAGGCAGCAAAGATGGTCTTGCCATCCCCGCAACGCCGCCCACGGGCAGCAAAAAATAATCGGCTAAAAAAGCCGAAAAATTTTGCGGGGAACTGAAAAGCAATTATCTTTGCACTCCGCTTGCGACAGAGCAAGCAAAAGAGATAAGAAAGTGTTAG
>CAYFGK010000057.1:0-28825 GCA_964342305.1 uncultured Saprospiraceae bacterium
CGGAGGAGCGGAATTCGCTTTGTTCAGGTTTTCGTGCCTTCAAAAAAACAGTCTCCGCGATGACTAACTTAAAGTACCGCAGGCACACCCTCAAGCCTCGGTAGGGGCGCCCTTTCCATTACATTGGGCGCAAGCCCAATGACTAAGGAAAGTGCCGCAGGCACACCCTCAAGCCCCAGCGGGGCGTCCTTTCCATTACATCGGGCGCAAGCCCGATGACTAAGGAAAGTGCCGAGGGCACACCACCCAGCCCCGGTAGGGGCGTCCTTTCCATTACATTGGGCGCAAGCCCAATGACTACACCCAGGGCGCGAGCCCTAAACCAGACACCCTCACAAAACCCACCATCCGCCAACCCACGACACAAATCGTTACTTTTCATCAAAGTACTAATCTTTTGCAGAAAAGTACTAATCGAGACACACGAAAAGGTATAGTTTTGTTTTCAGCGTCGTTCGCAAAAGGTTCTTTCCTAAGCTTTCGCAAAAAGGTAGAAATCTTTTGAATTTAGAATGAACTCATAACCGGATAAAAACCAGGATAATGAACAACGGGCTACACAACAGTCGCTTACCGCGGCTGTTTTCCCGGCTAACCATGGCCGCGGGATTGCTAATGAGTACCTGCCTCTGGCTCACCGGCCAAACCGTTACCGTCACCGGAATCATCACTTCCGCCGAAGAGCAAATGCCCCTGATCGGGGTAAACATCATCGAAAAAGGGAATACCTCAAATGGGGCTATCTCCGATATCGACGGTTCTTATAGCCTCGAAGTGCCGGCCGATGCCAGCCTCGAATTCAGCTACATCGGCTACGAAACCCTCACCGTACCGGTCGAAGGACGCACATCCATCGATGTCACCATGACGCTGAGCTCCAATGTTCTGGCCGATGTGGTCGTCACCGGTTACCGGCGCGAGATCAAAAGTGATGTCTCGGCCGCCATCGCCTCCCTCGAAGCGAAAGACGTCGAAAACCTCCCCGTACTCGGTATCGATCAGGCCCTGCAGGGACAAGTTCCCGGCGTACAGATCACCCAGACCACCGGTGCGCCGGGCGATAATATCGCCGTGCGTATTCGCGGGGCCGGAACTATCGGCAACAATAATCCCCTCTTCGTGATCGACGGAGTACCGACTACCGGCAATATCAATATGTTCTCCACCAATGACATCGAGTCCATCCAGGTACTCAAAGATGCGGCCGCAGCATCCATCTACGGTGCCCGCGCCGCCAACGGGGTAATCGTTATCACCACAAAAAAGGGTAGCTCCGGTAAACCGACCATCACCTTCGATGCCTATACCGGTTGGCAGGAAGCGGTGAATCTGCCCGAATTGCTCAATGCCGAAGAATATCTGACCATTCGCAACGAAGCTATTACCAACGCCAATACCCTGCGTGACCCCCGCCGTCAACTCGATACCTACGATCCGGCTATCCTCGATACCCTGCCCGATGTAGATTGGCTCGACGAGCTGTTTAATCCGGCACCCATTCAGAAGTATACCCTCAGTGCCACCGGCGGTGGCGAAAGCGGAAGTTACTACGTCCTGGGTGAATACCTCACTCAGGATGGTGTCTACCGCGGACAGGGGTTCGATAAATATCTCCTGCGCTTTAACGGAGAGATCGGCGGCCAGAGCCGCCTGAAGATCGGTAACAATATCGCCATCTCCTACACCGACCGCGATATCATCGGTAGCTCCGGTGACGGTGCCGGACCCGGCAATGAGCTCAGCGGTATCCGCTATACCCTCATCGCCGCTCCCGTATTTCCTATCCGCTACGCCAACGGTGAATACATCAATACGTCGACCGAACTGGCCGATCCTATCCTTTTTGGTGACGGGAATGCCAACCCGCTGGCCTTCGTCGATGCGACCGACTGGAACCAGCAACGCTATCGCATCTTCGGCAATGTTTACCTCTCCTGGGATATCCTCGATGGGCTTAACTTCCGCACCAACTTAGGTGGTGACTTCCTCTTTCAAAACGAAAAACTGTTCAAGGAGCGGCTTTCAGCCGCCATCTACGATCCTTCTTCCCTCACCGAGAATCGCGTTTTCGATCAGAACCTGATCTGGAACAACCTCCTCAACTTTAATCGCACCTTCGGCGACCACCGGGTGTCGGCCCTGCTCGGTATGGAGGCTATTAAGAATACCACCAACTTCATGGGGGCCAGTGCTAACAACTTTTTCCGGACCGATCCACTGTTCCGCTACCTGGACAATAGCATCACCGAAGAGATTGCTAATGTCGGTGTGTCGGGCATCGAGACGGAATGGGCGCTGTTGTCTTATTTCGGACAGCTTGGCTATACCTTCGATAATCGCTACGTCCTGAACCTCTCGGTTCGTCGCGATGGTTCCTCCCGCTTTGGTGAAGAGAATCGCTACGGTATTTTCCCTTCTGTTTCGGCGGCCTGGAACGTGAGCAACGAACCCTTCTTCCGCGATGTGGACTTCATCTCGGGCCTGAAACTGCGCGCCAGCTGGGGGCAGTTAGGTAACCAGAACATCGGCGTGTATCCCTTTGCCTCCCTCGTGGAGACCGGCCGCCGGGTTTATTCCTTCGGTAATCAGGTGGCCACCGGCGCCCGCCTCGTCGAGATCGGAAACCAAAACATTAAATGGGAAACCACCACCCAGACCAACTTCGGACTGGAATTCAGCTTGCTGAAAGACCGCATCTCCGTATCGGCCGATTATTACCGTAAGCTCAGCTCCGACATCCTCGTACGGGTCCCCGTGCCGCAGGCCGGTGGGGCCCAGAGCCCGCCCTTCGTCAACGCCGGTGAGGTGGAAAACCGGGGACTTGAACTGGCCATCATGCACCAAAACCGCATCGGCGATTTTTCGTATTCCGTTTCCGCCAACGTAGCTACGGTGCGTAACGAAGTACTGTCGCTGGCCGATAGCGAGCCCATCCTCGGTGGGTTTGGCTTATCCGACGGACCCATCACCAAAACCGAGCCGGGTTATCCCATCGGCTCCTTCTTCCTCTACGAGGCTCTGGGCATCTTCCAGACCCAGGAAGAGATCGATGCCGCTGCCTTCCAGACCGACGATACCCGCCCCGGAGATATTCGCTTCGCCGACCTCAACAACGATGGAATCATCGACGGCGAAGACCGAGCTCACCTGGGCAATCCCTTCCCGGATTTCACCTACGGTCTGCAGGCAACCTTTAACTACAAGAATTTTGACCTCACGGTCATGGCCCAGGGGGTACAGGGTAATGATGTCTATTTCCTGTACGGGAACTTCGCCTACGAAACGCAGGCCCGTGGTTTCAACTCCTACCGGGAGATCCTGAACCGCTGGACCCCCGACAACCGCAATACCGATATACCTAAGGTGAGTACCGATGACCGCAACGGGAACCGTCGTATATCCACCCGCTTCCTGGAGGATGGCTCCTACCTGCGGATCCGGAATATTACGCTCGGCTACAATTTCAGTGACCTGATCCAGACCGACTTTATCCAGAGCCTGCGCGTCTATTTGCAGGTCCAGAATGCATTCACCTTTACCAATTACCCGGGCCTTGATCCCGAGATCCAGGCCAATGCCAACGATACGGATGGCTTCAATGTGTCATCCGATCTGGCCGTCGGGATCGATTGGGGGACTGTGCCCGCACCGCGGATTTTCACCGGTGGCTTGCGGGTACAATTTTAATCCAGCTTACGCAAAAAAACAGGTATGAACCGATTAATCATAGTACTCATTGGTCTGCTGGCACTCACCGGCTGCAACGATCTGCTGGATCGGGAGCCCCTGGGCCGTTTGGATGCTGGTTCTTTTTTCCAGACCGGCGACGATGCCGTGTCAGCTATCAATGCAGCCTACGAACCATTGATGTTCAACAATGCTAATAACAACTTCTTCTGGGCAATGGGGGTGGTCACCTCCGATAATGCCGTCGCCGGTGGTGACGGTTCCCGCCCCGGTATTGTGGAGATGGACTTCTTTACCTATACCTCACGTACCCAGGAATTCAACGACTTTTGGGTACTCAACTACAATGGTATAACTCAGTGCAATACCGTCCTGGCTGAAGTGCCCGACATTGATATGGACCCCGATTTGCAAGATCGTATCCTCGGAGAAGCCTACTTCCTGCGATCCTTCTACTATTTCTGGCTTACTCAGGTTTTTGGCGATGTGCCGTTGATTCTGGACGTTCTGCCACCCGATGAGCTGAAAGTTCCCAAAACCCCTCGTGCCGAAGTACTGGCACAGATCATTACGGATTGTGACCGGGCTGCCGGACTATTGCCCGATATGTACGGCGATGGTTCGGCAGGCCGTGCTACGCGTGGTGCAGCATATGGCCTGGCGGCAAAAGCCAACCTCTACCTCGAAGACTGGGAAGAGGTACTCAACTATATCGATCGCCTAGAAAGTCTGGGTATTTACGCCCTGGTACCCGATTACGAAGATAATTTCCGGAAGGGTACTCAGAACAACTCCGAGTCAGTCTGGGAGATCCAGCACACCAACCTGGAGTTGGGACTGGGCAATTTCCTCAATCAGTGGTGGGCCTCCAATAAATACGGAGAAGGCTATGGCTTCGCCGAGGTTACCCAGGACCTGGTGGATGAATTTGAAACTGGTGACCCGCGTCGCCCGGTCACCCTGGCGCAAAACAACGATCCCTACTTTGAACTCATCTATAAACCCTCCTTTTCCTCCACCCGCTACAGCCCGCGGAAATACGTCCAATCCGATTCGGTGGTTACCCAAAAGGCCGATGGCGATATCAACTATACCGCTATTCGCTTTTCGGATGTACTACTCTGGAAAGCAGAAGCCCTGGTGGAGTTGGGACGTACCAGTGAAGCGTTGGTGCCCCTGGAGCGGGTTCGTGCCCGTGCCCGCAATATGTCGGATAATCCCGGCAGCGTTTTGCCACCAGTCACTACCACCAATGCGGATGAACTCATGTCCGCCATCCGCCACGAACGCCGAGTGGAGCTGGCACTGGAGATGCATCGCTTTTTCGACCTGGTCCGCTGGGACCTGGCCGCCGAAACCCTGGATGGGTTCCAGACCAATAAACACGAATTTTTTCCCATACCCCAGATCGAACTGGATCTGAATGGCAATCTGACACAAAACCAAGGTTATTAAATCACCCGAAAATCAATTGTCCCGCATGCTTAAATCGTCCACCTTTCGCGTATGTTGTTTTTGGCTGGCTTTCCTCGGCTGCTTCGGTAGTGGATTAGCCCAGCCCGGGCAAGTCGCTATCCCCCGCATCGATCAGATGCCGGATCAGCCCACGCCCTTCAACGTGCGCGATTGGCGGACGGTAGCACTGCAATACGATTCTTTTGTCTATGATGTGGACCAGACCGGTCAGTACCTGCCGCTGGTTACCCTGCAGGAAAGAGGGTTTAACTACCCCGGCAATCCGGCCTTCCAGATGGTGACTTACGTGGGTAGTAACCGCTCCAACCAGAATGAGGCCATCAATGTGCTGCCCTCCCTGGTCGGAGCCTCCCTGGTGGGCATTGATAAGACCAATCAGTACGGGCAGAACTGGGTCCTGATGAGCCAGGATTTCTTCAACCGGAATAATGACCACGACATCTACCTCAACAATCCCAATGCCGGAAGCGGTGGTGATTGGTGGTACGACCTCATGCCCAATGTCTTTTTCTATCAGCTGTATGACCTGTACCCGGAAGTGGGGGATGCGGAGGCTCAGTTTATCCACATTGCTGATCGCTTTGCGGAATCGGTCCGCTCCCTGGGTGGCAATGACGCCCCCTGGACCGCTGGTAATTTTGATTACCGTGCCTTTAACTTTCTGACCCAGCAACCCAATCCCGACGGTGTTCCCGAACCGGAAGCCGCCGGTGCTTATGCCTGGGTGTTGTACCATGCCTTTCGGCAAAAAGGAAACCCCGAGTACCGCAAAGCCGCCGAGTGGAGTCTGGAGTTCCTCGACGCCTGGTCCACCAACCCCTCCTACGAGTTACAATTGCCCTACGGCACCTACACCGCCGCTCGCATGAATGCCGAACTGGGAACGACCTACGATGTGGAAAAAATGATGAATTGGTCCTTCAATCGCGGCCCACTGCGCGGCTGGGGTACCATCGTAGGGCGCTGGAATGGCTTCGATGTGTCCGGATTGGTAGGGGAGGCCAATGATAATGGTAACGATTACGCCTTCCAGTTGAATGGGGTACAGCAAGCGGCAGCACTTGTACCCGCCGTGCGCTACGACAAACGCTTTGCTCACGCCATCGGTAAATGGGTGCTCAATCTGTCCAACGCCACGCGCCTCTTCTTCCCGGATTACCTGCCCGCCTTCCTGCAGGATTCGGATGACTGGTCTGAGCAGTACGATCCAAATCGGGTAATGGGCTACGAAGCCCTGCGCGAAGTGTGGGAGGGGAATTCCCCCTACTCAACGGGTGATGCGATCCGTGGTGGCTGGGCCGAAACGAATTTATCGCTTTATAGCACCGGTTCCATTGGCTACCTGGGCGCGTTATTGGAGCCGACCGGGGTAGATCAGATCCTGCAGATCGACCTGCTGGCCACGGACTTCTTTCACGATGAAGCCTATCCAACCTACCTCTACGTTAATCCTTTTGATCTGGAGCAAACCGTGACCCTGAACGTCGGTCAGGAGGAGATCGATATCTACGAGGCCCTTACCGAGACCTTCCCGCAGCAAGGAGTTACCGGTGAGGTTGTTTTGACCATTCCCCCAGGCGAAGCGATCATGGTTGTTTTGGCCCCAGCCAATGGCACCATCACCTATGATCTGAATCGCATGCTTATCAACGGGGTCGTGGTGGATTACCAACAATCGGTTCAGACCGTTAACTATCCGCCGCGCATCCAGAGCCTGGCAACCCCGCTTTCCGAAGTAGAACAGGGTGACTCCATTACCCTTTTTGCGAAAGCACAACACCCGCAAAACGAACAACTTACTTACCATTGGACCACCTCGGGAGGAACTCTTCGGGGTGGGCAGGATCAAGTCACCTTCCTGGCCGACACTCTGCCGGGAGATTACGCGGTACAAGTTATCGTGGAAGACCCCGACGGACAAACCGACACTGCGACCCTGCAAGTATCCATAGTGGAGGAGATCAACCGGGCACCATCCATCCTGGAATTGGTGGCAACGCCTGGCTACGGAGATCCGGGCGATGTATTACCGGTGCGGGTCGTAGCCGCTGATGCCAACGGCGACTCTCTAACCTATGCCTGGTCGGTTACGGGAGGCGACCTGACCGGAGAAGGTCGGGAAGTACAGTGGCAGTTACCCGGTGAGGAGGGTACCTACGAGGTGGAAGTGACGGTCAGTGATGGCCGCGGTCTGTCGGCTTCCGCCAAAACTACAGCCCTCGTGAAAAGCTTTGTACCGACCTCCGGAAATCTGCTGGCCTATTATCCCTTTGCGGGCAATGCTGAAGATGCCAGCGGCAATGACCTGCACGGTACGCCCTTCGGCGCCCGCCTCGTAGAGGACCAATACGGTATGCCTTTGAGCGCTTACCTCTTCGATGGCGTAAATGACCGCATCACTATTCCCTACGACCCGATACTCAACGTAACCGATGCTATTTCGGTTAGCGGGTGGATACGGGCCGATCGCCTGCCCGACCGCGAGCTATTCGTCGTGTCGCATGGCAGCTGGCAGAATCGCTGGAAGGTCTCTCTTACCCCGGAAGGACGCATCCGCTGGACGGTCAATACCACTCAGGGGATCCGTGATGTGGATGCGCCACAGCCGGTGCAACTGGATGATTATTATCACTTTACCGTTACCTACGACGGCCAGGCCATGGTGGTGTACGTCAATGGCAATCTGGTAGCATACCAGGGCCTGACCGGTGCCATCCGATCTACAACGCTGGATTTATTGATCGGACAAATGTTGCCCGGTGATGATAATTACAACTTTCCCGGCCTGATCGATGAGGTACGCCTGCACGATTACGCCCTGGACCCCCAATCAGTAATGGACCTGTACGAGGAGAGCCTGGTCGCCACGCGCGACGTGCGATTACTGGCCCCCGAAGTACTCAGGATATTTCCCAATCCGGTAACGGACCGCATGCGCGGACAAGTGCAGGGACCGGGTCTGCTGACCGTGCAAAATACGTGGGGGCAGCCCCTCCTGCAACAAACGATACCTGATGACATCTATTCATTAGACCATTCAGTCAAAAATTGGCCCTCGGGTCTGTACCTGGTGACCCTGCGTCGCGGTCAGGCCCTGCGGACAATACGCCTTATTGTAGAATGAAACCGATTTTTTTGTACCTAAAACATGCTATCATGCAAAAACCTATACCAATCTTACTAAGTCTGTTGTGCTGCTTCCTGTTGGGAAGTACGCTAAACGCACAAACCCCCGTCGCATCCTACCCGTTTTCGGGGGATCTGATGGATGCGTCTACCTTTGGCAACGATGCCTCGGCCAATGCCGTTTCGTTGACCCAGGATCGTTTTGGGGTAGCCAATGAAGCGGCCCTCTTCGACGGGACCCAATCCTTCGTGATGGCACCCGCCGAAGCGCAATTGAATTCCGATTACACCACCGTAGCTTTCTGGGTGCGGGTGGACGAACTGCCCGGACAGGCCGAAGCCTATATGGTGGCTTTTGGTGGTTGGCAGGAGCGATTTAAGATCTCCGTACCACCCCACGGTAAACCCGTGTTTACCACCAATGCCGATGCCATCTCGGATATGGATGCCGGCGACGGCAACGAACTGGTGCCCGGCGTGTGGACCCACCTCACCTTTGTCCACGACGGCACTAACGACATTATCTACATGAATGGGGTAGAGGTCGCTTCCAAAGCAGTGGCCGGTGCCCTGAACAGCTCCACCACACCCCTGGGTATGGGGTACGACCCCGTTGGCGGATCCCTGTTTTTCGAGGGAGCTCTGGATGATGTGCTCATCTTTGACGAGGCCCTGGACGCCACCGCTATTGCGGATCTGTATGCCGCCCAAACCATGGAGCCCGAATTTCCGGACGGAGAAGTGGCCAGCTACGATCTGGATGGCAATACCCTCGATGGCTCCGGTTACGATAACCATGCCACCAGCCAGGACCTGGCGGTAGCCACCAACCGTCACGGCTTTGGCCAGAGCGCCATGTCGTTTAATGGTGCTACCTCACAGGCTACCGCACCGAGCTCCGGACAACTGAACTCAGATTTCGTGACCGTTGCCTTCTGGATTAAGCTGAACAGCCTGCCCGGGCAGGGGGAATACTACCTCATGTCGAATGGCGGCTGGCAGGAACGCTGGAAGATCTCACTGCCGAATCACGGTAAGCCCGTCTGGACAACCAATGCTACCTCCGGTATTTCCGATATGGATTCCGGTGATGGCAATTCGCTGGTGGCCGGTGAGTGGGCCCATCTGGCTTTCGTACACGATGGAACTAATGATATTATTTACCTCAACGGTGCCCAGGTGGCCTCTAAAGCAGTTGCTGGTGCACTGAACAGTACGACTTACCCGCTGGGGATGGGCTACAACCCGATCGATGGCGGATCCTACATGGACGGAGTGCTGGATGACGTGGCTATCTACAACGTGGCCCTGGATTCCATGACTATTGCCGACTTGTACGACGCCCAGTCGATGTCACCGGCCGAAGAATCGGACCTGGTGGCTTCCTATCCTTTTACGGGTAATGCGGAAGATGCTTCGCAGTACGGAAACGACGCCCATGTGGCCGGTGCAACACTTGCCGCCGACCGTTTCGGTTACGGGGGGAATGCCTACTCCTTTGATGGAACGGACTCCCTGGTTGCTCCGAATTCTCCGGTGTTGAATAGCGACTTCACCACCATCGCATTCTGGGTTAAGGTGGATTCACTACCCGCCCAGGGCGAAGTATACCTGATGTCAAACGGTGGCTGGCAGGAACGCTGGAAGATATCCCTGCCCGGTCACGGTAAGCCCGTCTTTACCACTAACTACGATGGCGGTATTTCCGATATGGATTCCGGCGATGGCAATGAGCTGGTGGAGGGCCAATGGGCTCACCTGGCCTTTGTGCACGACGGTGCCAATGATATTATCTACCTCAATGGGGTGGAAGCTGCTTCCAAAGAAGTAGTAGGTGCACTGAACGATACGGATTATCCACTCGGTATCGGTAGCAATCCGATCGATGGCGGAAACTATTTTATGGGTTCTATTGATGAAGTATTGATCTTTAACCGTGCCCTCACCGCGCAGGAGATTGCCGATGCCTACGCAGCCCAATCCGCCGAGCCAATGTTCGACGAAGAGCTGATCGCCAATTATACCTTTAATGGTGATGCGGACGATGAGACCGTCTTTTCCAACCACGCCTCCGTATCCGGTGCGCTCCCTGCTGACGACCGCTTCGGAAAAGCCAATCAGGCCTACCAGTTTGATGGCGTCGATGATGCCATTACGGCCGCTAATTCTCCTCAGCAGAACTCCGATTTCACAACGGTAAGCTTCTGGGTGAACCTGGATGAATTACCCGGTAATGGCGAGTATTACCTGCTGTCGAACGGTGGTTGGCAGGAGCGCTGGAAAATCTCCCTGCCGCCCCACGGAAAACCCGTCTGGACAACCAATAATACCTCCGGTATTTCCGATATGGACTCCGGCGACGGCAACGAATTGGTTCCCGGAACCTGGACCCACGTGGTGATGAGCCACGACGGAGCCATGGATAAGATCTACCTGGATGGTGAACTGGTAGCCAGTAAGGAAGTTACCGGTGCAATGAACAGCACCACTCATCCATTGGGTATTGGCTACAACCCCATCGACAATGCCAATTTCACGAAAGGATCCCTGGATGAGGTACGCATTTACAATCGTGCCCTGACCGATCAGGAAGTAGCTGATCTGTACGCTGCCCAGGCCGCAATGCCGGAACCTACCGATACCGTTGCACCAAATGCACCACTGGGACTGGCGGCTGAAGTGACCTTCAATAACGTTGATCTGAGCTGGAATGCCTCCACCGATGATGTCGGTGTCACGGGATACAACGTATTCCAGGATAGTGTGAAAATCGCTACAACTACTGCTACGTCCTTGTACCTTCCGGAACTGGCACCACTGACGACCTTTGAATTCGGCGTTACCGCCGTGGATGCCGCAGGTAATGAGTCGACCCGTACCACCCTCATGGTGACAACCGGCGAAGAATCCAGCCCCGACACCATTCCTCCGAGTGCTCCGGGTAACCTGCGCGGTGATGCCGGTTCGAACTCCGTGGCACTGGCGTGGGATGCTTCGATGGATGATCGGCAAGTAGCTGGTTACGTCGTTCTCGTTGACGGATTCGAATTTGATACACTGGCCCCCAACCGCACCTCAGTGATCATCCCGAATCTGGATCCGGAAACGGCTTACTTCTTCGAGGTATATGCCTTTGATGCCGCCGGAAATGCGTCAGAAGTAGCCGACCTGCTGTTGTCGACCGAACCGGAAATTGATGCCGGCGAGCCCGGTCTGGTGGCCTGGTATCCCTTCGAAGGTGATGCCAACGATGCTACACCATACGAAAATCACGGTGTGATTGGTGGTAACCCCACCTTCGAGGCCGTCACTGACCGTCCTAATGCTGGCGGTATGGCCATTAAGTTTGATGGTGATCAGGATTCGGTTTTGGCGCCCAATGCAGTGCAGCTGATCTCTGATTATACGACCGTGAGCTTCTGGATTTACGTGGATAGTGTTAATACGGCCGATGCCGAAGCGTACATCATGAGCTTTGGTCACTGGAGTGAGCGCTGGAAGATCTCTCTGCCACAACACACCAAGATCGTATGGACTACCAACAGTATGAACGCTCAGTTCGATAATGCCATCTCCGATATGGATTCCGGCGACGGTAATGAGCTGGTGCCAGGCTTCTGGTGGTACGTGACCATGGTCCACGACGGTACCGATGATGTCATCTACGTCGACGGCGTAGAGGTGAACCGTAAACCGGCTGCCGGAACACTTAACAGCACCGGCCGTCCATTCGGTATGGGTAATAACCCGATCGAAGGCGGACAGTACTTCAACGGTTTGCTCGATGAAGTCAAGGTCTACAATAAGGCGCTGACCGGCGATGAGATCGCTAATCTCTATGCCAACGGTACCACGGGCTTGAACGACCTGCTGACCGAAGAACTGCGCAATTACGTGCGGATCGCATACCCGAACCCGGCTATCGACCGACTGAATGTAGAACACGATCTGCCATCTAATCAGCCGGTATTACTGCGTGTATTTGATACGGCCGGTCGCCAGATCGACGGCATGCAATACGATCGCCACGAATTACCGGAAGGACAATTCTTCCTGGATGTGGCTGATTATGATGCCGGTACTTACTTCCTCAACGTCGTGTTGGGTGGTAAGAGCCTCGGTGTCGTCAAGTTCTATAAACAATAATTGATCATCATATGCGAAACAGAGCGGAGCTCCCGGTGAAAATCACCGGGGCTCTGCCTTTTCCTCTGGTGTATTGGTGACCGATCCTAATTGGTCACGAATGCAAATGCCTATATCATGTCTAATCTAAGTCAACGCTTTTCGCAGAATCCCATTCTGACGACTTCGGATATTGTGCCCAGCCAGAAGGGCTTAATGGTGGAGTGTGTGCTGAACCCGGGGGTTTTTGCCTTTGAAGGCAAAACCTGGCTCATCGTACGGGTGGCCGAACGCCCCGAGCAGAAAGATGGGATCACCTCCTTTCCGGTTATGCGTACCGATGGCAGCCTGGAGATCATGTCGTTCAAAAACGATGATCCCGACCTCGACCTGTCGGATAGCCGCTACGTGAAATACAAGGGAGTTACCTACCTGAGTACCATTTCGCACCTGCGCCTGCTGTGCAGCGACGATGGGATCAACTTCTTCGAACCCTCCGACCGACCCACCAAAATATTCGGCCAGGACAGTCAGGAATCCTTCGGTATTGAAGATTGTCGGGTATCGCTGATCGGTGAAACCTATTACCTTACCTATACCCAAGTGTCCGAGAGTGGAGTAGGGGTGGGCCTCATGACTACCCGCGACTGGCGGACTATCCACCGCCAGGGAATGATCATTCCGCCCCATAATAAGGATTGCGCCCTGTTTGAGGAAACGATCAACGGACAGTATTTCTGTCTCCACCGTCCATCGGGTATCGATTTGGGGGGGAATTTTATTTGGGTAGCTTCATCTCCCGATCTGCTGCACTGGGGTAACCACCGCTGTATTGCCCACACCCGCGAAGGTATGTGGGATAGCGCTCGCGTCGGGGCGGGAGCCGCACCGATTAAGACCGACGCCGGCTGGCTGGAGATCTATCACGGTGCGAACGCAGATAACCGGTACTGCCTGGGTGCATTATTGCTCGACCGGGATGACCCAACCGTGGTGTTGGCCAGATCGGAAGAACCCTTATTCGAACCTACCCTGGATTACGAAAAAGATGGTTTTTTTGGGAACGTGGTATTCACCAATGGTCACCTGGTCGACGGTGATACCGTAACTATGTACTACGGAGCATCCGATGAGGTCATTTGTGGAGCGACCTTTTCCATTGATGCCATACTGAACAGCCTGAACGTATATTCCAAAGGGGCCCTGAAATAGAATGGCTCTCAAATAATCGAAACTATGATCAAGCAAATTCAAAAAGAGCTGGCGTTTTTTGGGTCTCACCCACTGGGCATGCGGGTGTTGTTACTCACCAACCTGATCTACGCTCTGGTACTGCCCATCATCGAGCTGTTTATCGGAGCCTACATTATGCGTAACTCCTCCGACGTGAGCCTGGTGGTGGTCTTTCAACTGGCTCTCTACACCGGTATCCCGCTGACCTTCATGATCAACGGATTCCTGCTGAATCGCATCCATATCTCCTGGCTGTATTCCTTCGGAATGCTGCTGAGTGGTATTTCCATGACGGCCATGATGATGCTCGAACGACTGGATACCTTTGGGGTTGCCGTGGCGGGTTTGATCATGGGATTGTCGTATGGCTTTTTCTGGGCCAACCGGGATTATCTGGCATTGGATACCACCACTGACAAAACCCGTAATTATTACTACGGGATTGAGACCTTCTTCTATACCCTCACCTTTATTATTGTGCCATTTTTGGCGGGGGCCTTCATCGCTACGACCCAGGAACAGGGCTGGTTCAACGGTAATGTCAACTACGCGTACTACATTTTGACGGGTGTGGTTTTTGGCCTGACGGTAATTGCCTCTATTCTGGTTCACCAGGGTAAGTTTGAGAATCCGAAGAAAGCACCCTTCCTCTTTTTTCGCTTCGATAAATTGTGGCGTAAAATGCTGCAACTGTCGGCCCTGAAGGGGGTGGCTCAGGGGTATATTGTGACGGCCCCGGTCATGCTGATCATGAAGCTGGTGGGCGAAGAGGGAGAATTGGGTATTATCCAATCCGTCGGATCTTTGCTCTCGGCCATATTGTTGTATTTGTTGGGGCGTCTGGCGAAACCCAAGCATCGCCTGCAGATATTCTTATTTGGCTTGAGCCTGTTCGTTTTAGGTGCCAGCTTTAATGCTGCGCTGTACTCTTCCTGGGGTGTGATCCTTTTTGTTCTTTGTCTGATCTTTGCCCGTCCGCTGTTGGATATTGCCTATTTCCCCATTCAGTTGGGAGTAATTGATATTGTAGCGGCCCGGGAAAAACGCAATGAATTTGCCTATATCTTCAACCATGAACTGGGCTTGTACGTGGGGCGCCTGTTCGGCTGTGGACTGTTCATTGTCCTGGCCCGGACGATCAGCGACGAGATCGCTCTGCGCTATGCCTTGCTGGTTATCGCGCTGATCCAGTTTATTTCGTATTTCGTGGCTAAATCCATCCTTCGCGACCCCGACTGGGATAAGCAGTCGGCCGAATCCGATGAAGAACCCCTATTGAAAGAACCCATTTAATGGAAAACCTCCGTGGTTTCTATAAATCTACATCCTATGCTTGCTGTATTGCTTTCGCAAAAAATCAATCGAATCGTCCTCGCATTCTTGTTGCCCGTCTTGGTGGCGGGATGTACTACCACCGAATCGGAGCCAACCATTTCGGCGGATCCGGTCGAAGAAGTAGCTATCGACCGGGTAGACGCCATGCCCGACCAGCCGCAACCCTATAAAATGCGGGATTGGGAACAGGTCGCCAAAGATCTGGATGCCTACGTCTACGATTTTTCCCAGGAAGGGGAATTCCGGCCCTTCGTCTGGCTGGATCCGAATAAACGGAATCTGGACCAGTCGACCTTCGGGATCTTCACGGCCATGGGAGATGTGCGCCAGGGGGCAGATGTTAACCCGGAAGCCCACGAGGGGCTGGCGGTACTGGGGTCTTTGTTGGGGGCTACCCTTGTGGGCATTGATAAGAGCGACCAGGACGGTCGCAACTACGTACGCATGGCCCGCAATTACTTCAATAGTGATCGCGGTTGGGATATCATCATGAATTTTACCAATCCCGAAGGCCACATTGGCGGCGGATACGGGAATGATTGGTGGTACGATATCTATAATAATGTGCTTTTCTACGCGGTCGGTAATTATTACCCCGAAGCAGGATACGACGACATCATGCGGACAGTGGCGGACCAGTTTTATCGTTCGGATTCCATACTGGGCGATAATTACAGCTATTCCTACTTCGATTTCGGGAAGATGGAGCCGGCCACTAATCATATTGTACCACAGGAAGATGTGGCTGCCGGCTATGCCTTCGTCCTGTACGCGGCGTATCAGAAATTCGGCGACGAAAAGTACCTGGAGGCAGCCAAGCACGCGCTTACGGTTCTGGAAAACCAATCGGAGAATCGCTTTTACGAGATTCTGATGCCCTTTGGTGCTTACCTGGGCGCGCGTATGAACGCCGAGCAGGGTACCGATTTTGATGTGGCCCGTTTCATCAACTGGACCCTCGACGGCGATGCGACCAACCGCGTCGGCTGGGGAGCCATGGTGGGTAACTGGGGTGGCTACGATGTGAGTGGCCTGATCGGGAGCACGGTGCACAACGGTGGCTATGCTTTCCTGATGAATACCTTCGATGTGCTCTGGCCCTTCGCCGCAACGGTGCGCTACGATCAGCGTTTTGCGAAAGCGGTTGGCAAGTGGACGCTGAATGCAGCCAATGCCGCCCGCTACTTTTATCCTTACGAAATGCCCGATTCTCTCCAGGCCATCCCCGAATACAAGGAAGTCACCAAGAACGTGATTGCCTACGAGGGCCTGATCAAGGAATCCTCTTACGATGAATTTAAAGGCATATCGCCCTTTGTTCAGGGCGACGGCCCCAACTGGGCTCCCGGCATGCCGCCGGTGACTATGTTTTCCATCTATGGCAGCAGCCACGTGGGCGTCTTCGGAGGCCTGATCGATACTACTAATGTCCCACAGATCCTGCGCATCGATTGCCGTAAGACGGATATGTTCCGCAAGTACGAGGCGTACCCAACCTACCTCTACTACAACCCCTACGACTCAGCCAAAACCATTACCGTCGATCTGGGGTCAGGATCCACGGATCTCTACGACTCGGTAGCACGAGAATTACTGGTCCGTAACCAATCCGGAACCGTAGAGATCAGTCTGCCGGCAAATTCAGCCCGTGTTCTTATCCATGCCCCCGGTGAGAGTACCTACACCGAAACGGATGGGATGCTCCTGGCTAATGAGGTGCCGATTGATTTCCGATACTGATCGGGATTTGGGGAACGGAGACTTGGGGAAAGGGAGAATTGGTCAATTTACTCGATCGGAATCCATAACGTGTAGAGACGCGATTTATCGCGTCAGCCTGCTATAAGCCCACTGCTTTAGCAGTGGGAAAGGAAAGATGACAGGATTTAAAAAACCACCACCACTTTAGTGGTAACCCCAAGCGGTACCGCCCTACACATAATGCTTCTGTGCATAAAGCGCTTAAGTCGCTACGTTCCCTCTGGTTCCTATAGGTCCCATTAGTCTCCCCGCTCCCTACGAAGAGGGCTGCTCCTTATGCTCCCCCGACTGCTCCGAAACGAGGATGTAGTCCTCCTCTTTATTGGGGTGTACCAACAGAATGATCTCACTGGCGGCCTGGTACAACATCAATACAATACTGATCATCAGGCCGCCCATGATGGCGCCGTACGACAAAAAGATGTAGTACAGTGCTACGTAATAATCCGCCAGTTTATCATCCGCATTTTCGATGGGCAGATTCAGGAATAGCAACAAACAGATGGCTGCGGCAAAGGTGAAACAGGCGAATCGCGCAATCCACTGAATGCGCATAAAATGTTCTGCCCGTATGTTTTTCTCGGTGCTTCCGCTAAACGATAAAAGGGTCAGTAGTAGTGCCAGGATAGTTGAAGTAGCCGTCAGGATGGCCGAACAAACGAACCGCAGGGAAGGACGGATTTCCTTGATATTGGCCAGTGCTTCAAAACTACCGAGATTCCCCACGAGGTAGCCTCCCAGAAAAATGATGATGGTGGCAATAATTCCTCCGTAAATGGCTTTGGTAAATTTTAAACTCCAGAAGGATATTTTGGCGTCAGGCCCCATGTTCATTGGTTTAGTTGATATTGAAATAGGTTTGATAAAGGGGATTTTTAGGCAAAACGAACCATAACCGCAGGTGTTTACTCGACGCAGGGAAGCAACAATTGAGCTCAGCCCGGCTTGGGCAAGTCCCTTGAATCGCTGCAGTCCCTTCGTTCCCTTCCGTCGCAGTAGCGCTCCACGCAGGGAAGGGTAGAGATGCAGTGATCGGGCTCAGCCCGGCTTGGGCAAGTCCCTTGAGTCGCTGCAGTCCCTTCGTTCCCTTCCGTCGCAGTAGCGCTCCACGCCCGAACATCCCCACCCCGGTCAGGTTCTATAGGAGTAAATAACCCATTTGGCGAAAGCCCAAAAAACCAACTAAACCATGTCTCAGAAAAATCCATCCCGCGCCCTAAGGGTGTTGATAGTGCTTATTGCCGTCACGGTGATCCTTTATTATGGTCGTGCTTTTTTGTTGCCACTTGCCTTTGGTGGTTTCCTGG
This sequence comes from uncultured Saprospiraceae bacterium, assembly GCA_964342305.1. Lineage (GTDB taxonomy): Bacteria > Bacteroidota > Bacteroidia > Chitinophagales > Saprospiraceae > DT-110. Next base: position 18,051 of record CAYFGK010000057.1, read on the forward strand.
CGATGGTGTTCTACCCGCTCATCCTGAAATTGCGGAAGCGGGGAATCCCGAATTGGGGAGGTATTTCGGTGGCCGTGCTGATCCTGACCCTTATCCTGGGACTGATCGGAGGAACTACCTTTTTTCAGACGCGTTCCCTGGTGCAGGATTGGCCCAAGATCCGATCTGAGATCAAGAAGAAACAGGAGCAAACCGAGGATTACCTCATAAAGAATGTAGGTATCGTTTCCGAGGATCGTATTGAGAAAGTTCAAAAAAGGCTCGGTGAGCAGAGTCAGCAGATACAATCCATAGTCACCAGCTTCTTTGGATCCTTTTTTTCCAGTATTACCGGGACCTTACTGGCTTTCGTATATATGGTGATCTTCCTGTGGGAGGAGGCTCGGCTTTTCCGTTTCGTATGCAAGCTGGCAACCGGTTCTTCGGAGGGCGAAGTGCATGAAGTGGTTAATGCTTCCCGAACAGTAGCCGCCCAATACCTGATCGGTCGGGTGATCTTGATCGGGATTCTCAGTGTTTTCTACAGTATTGGCTTTATGATCTTTGGATTAAAGTATGGCATCCCCATTGCTATATTAGCGGCCGTTCTGTCCATCATTCCCTACATCGGTAATATTATCGGAGGGGCATTCGCTATCACCATTGCCCTGGCCACGGGCGGAAGTGCTTCAACTATGCTGGGCGTCCTGGGTACCATGGTGGTCGCCCAAATTTTAGAAAGCAATATTCTCACCCCCTGGATTATGGGCGATCGCGTAGCGTTGAATCCATTAGCTACCGTTGCCGGTGTGATCGGGTTCGGAATTATCTGGGGAGTTCCCGGGACTATTCTGGCGATCCCGGTAATTGGCGTAACTAAAACGGTATTTAACTTCATCCCGAGCCTGGAACCCTATGGTTATTTACTGGGCTTTAATTCCGGTAATGATAATTGAATCGCTTCAGTGGGATAATCCTTGCAGGAATTCGGCTATTTCACGGTTCACCCGCTCCGGTTCCTCTACGGTTGAGGTGTGTCCTGCGCGAGGGATTTTCACCAGTTTGGCGTTGGGAATATGCCGGGCCATGTACTCAGATTTTGCAGGAACGGTGGCTTTATCTTCGGAGCCAACGACGATGAGGGTAGGGCAGGTGATGGTCGCCAACTGATCCGCCGGAACTGCCTCCCGGTCGATCACTCCCCGAACGGCCCGGGTGATGTGTCGTTTGTTCCGGGTAAGTTCGCGCTCCCATTCTTTTCGTTCTGCTTTCCGCTGGTGATCCGCCAGGAAGGGGTCTCCAAACATGATCTTCATGACCGGCTTTTTGACCGCCCAGGTTCCGAGCCATTGTACGACCCGACTGAGAGTACGGTACCGCGGTACGTTTTCGGTGGGCTCAGCCTCGGCGGAGGTCTCCAGCAGAATGAGTGATTGCAGGCGTTCGGGGTACCGGATAGCCATCCGCATTGCCACAAATCCTCCCATACTGAGTCCGGCAAAGTGACAGCGGTCAATCCCCAGGCCATCTAATAAAGCCCGGGCATCGTCGGTGAGCGTATCCATATCATAGCCTCCCTCTGTGACCTCACTTCGCCCCTGGCCCCGGTGATCGTAGGCTATGATCCGGTAGCTGCTTTTGAGGTGGTCAATCTGGGCCCGAAACATCCGGTGACTCCACAGCAGGCCATGCGAAAAGACAATGGTTTCGGGGCCGGAACCGGCTTCTTCGTAAAACAGACGAACGTTTGGGGTATCCAGGTAAGGCATTGGCTTGGCATTGGTGCAAAGTAAACTTACTAATAACCGCCGTATTGGCCCGGGTCTTTTGGCCCCCTAAGGTCCGTGTATTTCCTCCAACCCAGAAGTCCGTATTCCCAAATTCATACCTTCAAATGGGGGCGTTCAGAAATTACATCGAACATAGGCGACCTTCAAACTTTCTACCCATAGACGCCGCAATCGACGAAACTGACCAAATGAAAGCATTATGACCGTCGATCAGGGGTGTCGGATTTTAATAACCCAAAAAACCAAAATCAATGGGACGTTTAGCATTAATGTTTTTGATCGTAGCTCTCGTAGCTGCTGTTTTTGGATTTGGTGGTATCGCTGCCGGTGCAGCCGGAATTGCCAAAATCCTGTTTTTCATTTTTCTGGTACTCTTTGTAGTGTCTTTACTCCGCAGAGCGTAACCAGCCATTTTTTGCCGTAAGGCAGATTGTTAATCATAACCCAAAAACAACCAAACCATGAGTGCATTAACTGATAAGATGAAAGGAAACTGGAATCAAATCAAAGGAAAACTGAAGGAAGAGTACGGTGAATTGACCGACGATGACCTGCAGTACCAAGAAGGTAAGGAAGATCAAATGATCGGACACCTGCAGGAAAAGCTCGGTAAGTCCAAAGATGAGGTGAAAAGCATCATCGACCGGATCGGAAGTTGATAACCCGTTCTTACCAACTTATTTGAAACCAAAAAACCAATTAAAACATGAAAGCGAAAAAGGTAATCAATTTGTTGCTCATTGCCTGCTTCAGCATGACCATTTTCACCGCCTGTGATACCAATGATACGGCCGGTGAAAAAATGGAAGAAGCCGGTGAAGATGTCGCCGATATGTTCCGCACCGAACGCGAAGAAATGCGTGCCGAGCTGAATGATCTGGGTGACGATATCGACGAGCGCATGGAAGAATTGGAAGCTGATCTGGAAAATGCCGACGCGGAAGCCGAAGCGGAGATCAACGAACAGCTAAACAATTTGAAACAGAAAAAGAACGAACTGTCACAGCAAATGAATAAACTGGGTAACAGTATTGCTGAAAACTGGCAAGACGTTAAAAATGACGTGAGTACCTGGATGGAAAACGTTGAACGAGATATTGAAAGCTAACCCCCCTTTATCCCTGACGAAGGTAAGAAGAGCAGCCATTGGTTGCTCTTCTTTTTTATACCATCCCCAAAAACACATAGCTATGCCCAATGAAAACCGCCCCTCCGTAAAAAACGATGACCAATACGAAGCCCTGCGTGATCAGGGATACTCCAAAGAAAAGGCAGCACGGATCGCCAATACCTCCCAGGCAGGAGAAAAAGGTGGTCATGCACAACCCTACGAGGAACGGACTAAAGAAGACCTGTACGAACAGGCTAAAAAAGTAGGAATAGAAGGCCGTTCCGGTATGTCGAAAGACGAACTGATCGAAGCTTTACGAAACCACTAAACCAAATCGAACAATCATGAACATTTTCAAAAAAATTCTGCTGACAGGTAGCCTCATTGGCCTCCTCGCACCCGCTTTCGGGCAGGTCACCGAAAAGGGAAACTTTATGATCGGTGCCAACTTCGGTTTTTCTTCTGCTAATTCTGATACCGAACAAAATATTAACGGTACCGTCTCCGCGATGGAAGGTTCAACGGCTACTCAGTTCAATATTGCGCCCGCCGTAAGCTATTTTTTACTCGATAATTTTGCCCTGGGTATCGGGATGGACTATACGTTCAATTCCATTAAAAGAGCTGATGGTAGCGAAGAGGACGACCGGAATGCCCTCTTCGGTCCGGTAGCTCGTTTATATCTGCCAATAGGTAATGACATGTCGTTCTTTATCGAGAGTTCGGTTGGTTTTGGTAGTTCCACCGACCAGTCTAATATTGGCGATCTGGATCAGGAAATTTCAACCGACGTATTTGCGGTGGGTTTTGGCCCTGGATTCACCATATTTTCCGAAAATGCTATTGGTATCGAAGCATTGGTTAAGTATAACTACGCTGAAAGTGATGCCAATTTTGACTTCGAAGATGATAACGTCAACGTCAATACAATTACCAACCAACTCGATTTCTCGGTAGGCTTGCAGTTCTATTTTGGCCGCTTAGCCCTGGACCGGGTAGATGATGGTAATGACGGAACAGATATTGATGACTTGTATTAACGTGAGGTCGACCGGTTGAGCTGTTCCTACGCGGCTTATTGCCGCAATCTTATGGTGTATTTGGTATAGAGTATTAGGTAGTAGGACTTGCCTTAATCCCAATTCTCTCTACCTGTTACCTATGACCGGGAGGTCATTACCATCACTTTACGAATTGATCTTTGCCCAACCTTACGTTGTATTAACAACACAACACCCCGTAAGCCTAATGCCTGCGGGGTGTTGTTGTTAATAGCTGTTTGTCCAGCCTAAAAAGCATAACCGATCGCAATGGTCAGCGAGGGCAGTACGATAGTGCTATCGTCCTCATCAAAGGCGATATCCTCGTAATCACCCGATAGGTTAGAGAAGTTAGGACCAATACCCAGGTCCAGCACGAATCCACTTTCCCAGGCCCACTGGTAACCGAGTTCGGCCCCAAAACTGAACACACCATAGTTGGTGTCGTCGGAACTACCGAATTGATAGCCGACCTGTGGATTTACGTAGAAACCAGTAGGGACGTCTTTTTTGGCGTGGGTGAAATAGTACCGGTAAGCCGCTCCCAAACCGAAAGTGTTGACATCAACGCCTAGGAACTGGTAGAAGTAATTAGCCTTGCCGATGATGGATGACTTCTCGTTGAGTGGTCGTTCGTAGGTCACGTTAAAGTTGCCAAAGGCCAATCCTATCGGACTGGTTTTGATGACATTCTGGTAGGCTTGTGCGTTCGCCGTGCCGTAGGCGCAGGCTACAAAAAGACAGAAAATGAATACTTTTTTCATACGGTGATTGGTGTTTTGTTAGGTGAAAGATAGGAAAAGGGAGGATTCGTGGTCGATACTTAACATTGTGATAACTGTGCGATTCTGTAAATAAAAATCCTTTTACCTGCATTTCACATTCGATCCCGATTTTACGGCAAACGAAAAACTGATGATGCATCGCTATCTGCTCCTGCCCTTTTGTTGCCTGCCCGTATCTCTTTTGGCGCAAGCCGCTACCGATTCTTTTCTCGTAAAACCCTATCTGCAGTGGGGTACTCAAACCAGCATGACCGTGCTATGGGAGACTACAAACCCCGCCACCACGACCGTGGAATACGGGGAGGCGCTGGACCGGGCTTCAGAGCCCAACTTGAGTCTGCGAAAAGAAGTGGCGGATTCCCGACTTCTGCACGAGGTGTCGCTCACCGGCCTGAAACCAGCTACCAAATACGTCTACCGGGTCCGTAGTACTTTTGCCGATGGAGCGGAAATAGTGAGTGAGGTGTCTACCTTCCGCACCAATGTGCGCGACGATGATGCCTGTGTGTTTGCCTTCATTGGCGACTCCCAATACAATGGCCGCACCCCCTGGGCCTGGGAAACCATCTCCGAGCTGATCTGGGAGGAGCGCCCGCATTTTATCATCCATGCCGGCGACCTGGTGGATCAGGGCACCAAGAAGACCGACTGGACGGAGCACTTTTTTCCGGGCGGACAGGTATTCATGAGCCGCTATCCCATGTACACCGTTTTGGGTAACCACGAACAGGATGCACAGTTGTACTACGACTATATGGTGAATCCGGAGCCGGAGTATTACTACACCTTCCGGTACGGGCCGGTGCAGTTTTTTATGATCGATACGAATCGCGATGTGGCGGAGGGGTCCGAGCAGTATAACTGGCTGGAATGGGAACTGGCACAATCCACCGCTCCCTGGAAAATGGTGGTGCACCACCACCCGCCCTATTCCTCAGAATCCGACGACCACGGTGATACTTTCATCGGGGCCTCCACCTACCAAACACACGCCCGCGACCTGACACCACTGTACGATACCTACGGAGTGGATTTTTGCCTCTTCGGGCACACCCATGTATACGAGCGTACCTGGCCGTTGCTGGAAAACCGGATCAGCCTGGAAGATGGCGTGATCTATATTAACTCCGGTGGAGCGGGCGGCGGACTGGAAACCTTTGATCCTACCCGCTCCTGGTTCACCCAAGAAGTACAGACCGGTCACCATTACACCACTTTTGCTGTGTTCGGGAATACCCTTCAGTTTAAAGCCATTGATCATGAAGGGCGCATGTTCGACTCTTTCCAATTGAGGAAGGAACAATCTGATGAATCTACCGGGCAATTGACCATTCCGCCCCCACCCCGGATCCGGATCGAGGAGCCCGTTTTTTCGGAAGGAACGACCATTGAATTAGAAGCTCTGTGGGAGGACCACACGATACGCTATACCCTGGACGGTAGCGAGCCCAATCAGCAATCAACCCTCTATGAGGGACCAATCACTGTGCATACCACAAGTACTTTGCGAGCCCGGGCTTATACACCGGCTGGCAAAACCGGACGGATCGCCGACCGCGACCTGGTACAAATGGATCCGCTGCCGGCAGTGAAGTCTGCCCCCACCGAATCAGGGCTGGCTTACCACTACTTTGAAGGCAGTTGGAAAAAATTACCGGAATTCCAATCCCTGGAACCGGTTGCTTCGGGCCATATTAGCACCTTTACCCACGAAGTGCCCGATCGAAGCGACGATCAGTTTGGAGTGGTGTTTGAAGGATACGTGCGGGTTACCGGCACCGGACCTCATACCTTTTACGTACGGTCGGACGATGGTTCCAAGCTCTGGATCGATGATCAACTGTTGATCGATAACGATGGGTCTCACAGTCCGCAAACGAAAGAGGGAACCCTGATCCTCGAGGAAGGCTTTCACCGTATCCGGATCGCCTATTTCGAAGATTACGGCGGTGAATTTTTGCAGGCGGGCATGGTGGACCCGGTGATGGGGCGGGTGCCGTTCAGCCCGGCAAAACTTTTCCGGGATTAGGGTTTTTGGTAGCCATTGCGGATCGCATAGTAGACCAGTTCCGGAATGGAGGAGCAACCCGTTTTTTCCTTGAGGTTTTTTATGTGAAAATCGATGGTTTTGACACCTACGTTGAAGTGCACCGCCAGCTTCTGCCGGTCATTCTTGCCGATTATTTTAAGGATTTCTTCCTCGCGGGGTGTGAAGGAGATCTCAGCAGGGTCAGTTTCTTCCTCCTCATCGGTGGAGTGGTACTTGTTCAGCTCATCCAGAATTGCTTCGGCAGCATAGGCAGGGAGTACTTTCGCTCCGCCTTTCGCTTTGCGCAAAGAGTCCAGAATGGTTTTGGAATTTTCGCCTTTTAACAGGTAGCCCAGGGCTCCCGTTTTCATATACTTAACGATCAGGCCCTGATCATGGTGCATGGTCAACACGATCACTTTAAGGTCGGGATACGCCTTCTTAATGGTTTGTAGCGCCTCCAATCCATCCATTCCCGGCATGTTGTGGTCCAGTAAGACCATATCTGCTTCCCGGGTTTTTAGCTCATCGAGCAGGATCTTACCGTCTGCCGCACTAATGACCACTTCCATGTCCTCCTGGTCTTCAATGATCATTTCCAACCCTTCCCGGAATATAGAATGATCGTCGGCAATAGCGAGTTTAATGGGCTCTGACATGTTGATCTGAGGTTTTTGTTATGGATGTTAGTGGAACACTAAGGTGTACTTCAAAGCCTTCACCCGGAGCGGTAGTCGCTTCGTAATGTCCGTCCAGATAGGCCATGCGGGTTGCAATGCTTTTTAAGCCGTAGCTGCCTGGCTTGCCTTCATTTCTCAGAATGGTGGGATCGAAACCTGGGCCATCCTCCTTATACATTATGTTTAATTGGCTTTCGCCAAAAAGAAAATGGATATCTAGGTTTTCGGCTCCACTGTACTTCATGGTATTATTGATCAATTCCTGCAGAATCCGGAAGACTGCTTTCTCTTTGTCTTCCTCAAAACGACGTTCATTTTTGACCTGTACCTGGACCTGTATGTCTTTGAGTGATCCCAGTTTATGGGTCATTCCGTGAATGGCAGCAACCAAACCTTCATCTTCCAGGGATTTCGGTAATAAATTATTGATAATGCGGCGTAGTTCCCGGATGTTTTCGTCGATGGCACGCAGGCCTTTATCCTGGATCCTGGCAAATTTTTCCTCGGCCATATTGGGTTCCAACTTCCCCATGAACAGTTTTAGGGCGGAAAGGGTGCCTCCGAATCCATCGTGCAGGTCGTTAGCCATGCGCTTGCGGTCCTGTTCCTGGGCTAACACGCCGGCATCGATCAGTTCTTTCTGACGCACTTTTTCCAATTGGTCGGCTTTTTGCCTGGCCTGGAGTAACCTTTTTTGGTAAAAAAGTACAAAAATGACCAGTAGGATGGCCATGAAGGAGATGAAGAAAATACCGATGAGGACCGCGTAGGCTGGTTCGGCTAGTATGCTTTCGGGTATTTTCATAGGACAATCGAAAAAATGGTTACAACTTACTAAAAGTACTCATCCGGAGGTCGTCGGGCGTTTTAAAAGAGCAATCACGAAAAAAATGCAGTACAAAATGATAGCAAGAGATGCGTGAGCAGCCCAGATCAAACTATCTAGTTCGGTAGGCTCTATGAACAGACCGATAGTGATAAAAAAAAGAAAACTGGCCGAATAGTATATAAGGGCTCCGGAACTGATCCAGAACATAGGATCCTGGATGATGTCCTCCTTATCAAGCTGCCGGAGGGTTTTACGGAAATATTGAAAACAATAAATGAGAATACTGCCTGCCTCTACAATTCTCAGGGGTTCGTAAAAGGCGAAAAAATCAGTAACAATCCCATAGGTAAGACCAGAAATAACAAACCCCGCGATGAGGTATGGTATCAATCGTTGGTTGATGTAGTGCCGGAAAATTAACGTGAACATCACGAAATTCAGAATGACATAAAACGGTATCAGCCAGAGGTTAGGGCGCTGAAGTATATGGCTGAAAAAACTACCGCATAAACCAACCAACGCTGCCCCCCACACCAGGATCGCTAGATAGCGTTGGGTCCTTGATAATCGATTGAAGGCGAAAATAGCTATAATGCCGGGTACTATTGCTGCAAAATTAGAAGCAGTAGTTACCAAATCGAATATTTCTACTAAACTCAATTAATAAGGTTTTCATCAACATTTTAGATTACGCGGGCCTTTCAACCTGACAATTACTGCCAAAATATTCTGTAACAAAATTAGCTAAACCAACTCGTTGCCGGCATAAGTTGAAAATGCCACCTACTGACATTTGGGTGGGCAAAATGAGCCAAATTCAAAATACCCATTTTCCTGGATTCTCATTGTACCCCCGGAAGTGACCCCGCAAACAAAAGTAAAAAGTATATCCGAATCATCTTCGTACCTGGCCTGGAGATCCGGTGTTTTAATGGCTAAGAATACCAGCAATTTAGGTTCGGAGATGGATTCCAGTTTGGTTTTTAGGGTAACTGATTTTTCCTGTTCGTAGGTAATATAGCGCAGTCGACCTTCTGACCCGCTGACTGTTGCTGCGATGCTGTCGTCTGCTATGTTTTTCCATTCATCGGACATAGTTTTAGCCTCTGAAGCAGCGATTTCCCGGGGTGGGGTCGTTGGTTCGGGGGCGGGGATCCTGATCTCGGCCGAGGTCAATGCCGGGACGTATAGAGTGTCAGATTGCAATTCGGTCACCGATGTACCGGATATGATCTCCAGCAGGACTTCAAAAGTCCCGGATTCACCCACCGCTGCGTGCATGCGAAAACGGGCCTGATCGGTAATTGCCCATTGCCCCATCATCGCGTCAAATGGATCACCGGATAATTCATAAACCAGAAGTCGGGAAGATTGGCTGGAAAATGTTGAAGCCAATTGGTCATTGGCTGTTTGTTGCCAGGCTTCTTTGCGGGCCTGTGCTTCCGCTTGGGAAATGGTTGTTCCGAGTGACATGAGTAGGTGGGTTTTGGTGGAAAATCTGTTGGAAATATAGAACTAATGTTTTTCCGAGGAAAGATACTTGGGTAAAGGATAGGGACTAACCTGGGGTTTCCCCTAGGCTAGTCCCTGTCTTTTGCCCCAGGGTCGTTCTATTTACCTGGTTAGATTTGGTATACCTCCTCTTTAGTTTTGATATTACGTAAGTAAAGCCTTCTGGATAGGCTATAATCCCAGATACATATTCCCAAAACCAAGGTGCCTTTAGCACCTACTTTTCTCCTCTTGACATGTAAATGCCTAATACCCACTGCGTTCCCCGAACGCCTATAAGCCTTTTGTATTATCGCCATGTCAAGAAAAACACCAAAGAACCAGGAACACCTGGAACCAATTATTGTCCCTTCAACCTGGTCGTTGCAGCGCCTTATTCGCGAAATCGAATCGGGTTCGCTGCAATCCGGCCAACCCACTAAGCATGTGATCGTCCGGAACGGCAGTTCGCTTTGGGCGGTTAACCTGCAACCGCTCAACGGCTCATCACTGAAAAGTAAATCTTCGTCTCCGCTCACTGGTCGGGAACTCCAGGTTCTCCAATGGCTCGCCCAGGGGAAATCAGCTTCGTTAATCGGTAAACATTTGAACATCTCCCCCGATACCGTACGTACCCACCGCCGTAACCTTCGTCGCAAGCTTGGTATTACGGAACGCTCCGTCCGTAGCCTGATGATGTACCAGGAATGGTGGGACCGGCTTTCGCAAAGCGCTCTGGGGGAGTAGGGGAAAGGGGGATTCTACCGAAAGTCGCCGATTCCTGATGATGAAGAAATTCGCCGCGTCTCGTATTATTGATCAGGGGATGTGGAGATAAGGGGATCAGGAGAATCTAACGTATGTGCTTAATCGTGTATTCAATCCATTCTACCCATCGCCAGTCGCTGAATTGGGGAAAGGGAGAGTTGGAGAAAGGGGGATTCTACCGAAAGTCGCCGATTCCTGATGATGAAGAAATTCGCCGTGTCTCGTATTATTGATCAGGGGATGTGGAGATAAGGGGATCAGGAGAATCTAACG
>CAYFGK010000057.1:28925-41998 GCA_964342305.1 uncultured Saprospiraceae bacterium
AATTCGCCGCGTCTCGTATTATTGATCAGGGGATGTGGAGATAAGGGGATCAGGAGAATCTAACGTATGTGCTTAATCGTGTATTCAATCCATTCTACCCATCGCCAGTCGCTGAATTGGGGAAAGGGAGAGTTGGAGAAAGGGGGATTCTACCGAAAGTCGCCGATTCCTGATGATGAAGAAATTCGCCGCGTCTCGTATTATTGATCAGGGGATGTGGAGATAAGGGGATCAGGATAATCTAACGTATTTGCTTAATCGTGTATTCAATCCATTCTACGCATCGCCAGTCGCTGAATTGGGGAAAGGGAGAGTTGGAGAAAGGGGGAGTTTACCGAAAGTCGCCGATTCCTGATGATGAAGAAATTCGCCGTGTCTCGTATTATTGATCAGGGGATGTGGAGATAAGGTGATCAGGAGAATCCAACGTATGTGCTTAATCATGTATTGAAGCCCTTCTATGCATCGCCAGTCGCTGATTTGGAGAGGGGGGATTTCGGCCTACTTCGGCGGGCAGGAGAATTGGAGAAAGGTGTTACTGAGTTATATTCAGTCCAGGTCAACTTCTGACCTCTGATTTCTGACCTCTGATTTCTAATTTCTGATTGTGTAAAACCTCAAACCTCATACTTCAAACCCCATACTTCAAACCTCATACTTCATACTTCAAACTTCATACCTCATACTTCATATATCTCCCCACCCGAAACCGACCCTTGTGCGCCCGTAACACTCGCCAGGCAATTGGGCTCGGAGCGCAGTCGCAGCACGCCCATCAATCCGAATACAACGGCCTCTTTGTAATGGATCAGGTCCGTGTCGGGAATAGCCAGTGATAAGTGATCCGCTAATTTGGCATCCAGGGTTTCGATTAAAAAGCTATTCAGGGCACCGCCACCCGTCACCAGGATCCTTCCCGGGCGGCCGCCGGAAAGCTCATTAATGTCGCGTGCGATTACTCCCGTCAGGTGGTGAACGGCGGTATGTAGCTTGTCCGGTATAGTTGCCTCCGACTGTTGTAGCAACGGTTGCACGGAAGCCAGGTACCACTCGTAGCCGGTAGATTTGGGTGCCGGTTGCCGGTAATAGGGTAGGGCGTCTAATGGATTTAGTAGTTCAGGGATCAGCTTCCCTTCACGGGCGATTATTCCGTTCTCATCAAAGGATTTTCCCAATGGCCGCACCAGATCGTTAAGTACCATATTGGCCAGCCCCAGATCGTAGGCGTATCGCTGGCCATCGCGCCGGTACGATACATTGGCGAAACCTCCCAGGTTGAGGCAGTAGTCGTAAGCACTAAAGAGTAATTCATCCCCGACGGGAACCAGCGGAGCCCCCTGTCCTCCGTGGAGTACATCGCGACACCGGAAATCACAAACCACGGTTTTACCACAGGTGTCAGCCAGGGCACGGCCGTGGCCGATCTGCACCGTCAGGCCCTTTTCCGGTCGGTGATGAATAGTGTGTCCGTGGCTGGCAACCAAGTCGATGTCCACCTGTTTTTGCTCCATGAAGGCTAGGACTTGTTCCCCTAGCCAGCGCCCGTAGGTGATATCAAGCTCGAGTAATTCTACTGCCGGCCAGTGTACCGCATCGCGTAGCTGGTATTCCCATTCCCGGGAATATTCGACCTGGTCAACGGCTACCAGCTCGTACTGCCATTTGCCGCCTCCATTGCGGGAAAAGCGGGCACAAGCCAGGTCCAGACCATCAAGGGAAGTGCCCGACATGAGTCCCAGAACAGTTACGGGGGAGGGTGTCATAGTTGTTCAGGTTTTGCAACTGGATATTTACGGGCCATTGGCCGAAAGCCGCTCCAGAAGTTTTTGATGCGGATAAAAGTAAGGTGTAAAGAAAACCCTCCGGAATCTCCGGAGGGTTTTTGAAAATGATATGGTGAAAATAATGATGTCACGTGGTATTTGGTATAGAGTAATAGGTAGTAAGATGGCTTCTAGTCTAAATACCCTATACCTATATCCCTGTACCGGGAGGTTGGGCCATGATTATCTGCATTTTACAAAAACCGTTTAAGCCCAATCTCAGGTTAAATAGCCGGATCAGGCGGTGTGTTGGGATTATTACTGCGTTCCCGAATGGGGAACGGATAAAAATTCCGATTGCGTTCTTCGTCGAACTGCATGGCCTGACCGCTGGGCTCGGGGCGGTCAAACCGGCGGCTGTCCTCCAGGCTCATTCCCGTCAGGAATAGCTCTGCCCGCCGGTTTTGGTAGATGTCGAGCAATACGGCATCCGCCGTTTGTCCGCCACTGTAGGCTGTCAGGTCGGCTCCGATCCCAAAGGGGTCTTCGTCGCTGGTCTTGGTGCGAACCTCGTTGAGGGCATCAATCGCAGCTTGTAGATTACCACTGCGTGCCTGAGCCTCGGCAATGATCAGGTCCATTTCCCCCGGTAAGTATACCGGGATAGGGTCTACATTACCCGTAAAAAAACCGGCAAGATCCTCGATCGGAAGCCCGTTTTGATTGGTTTCGTCCAGGGGGATAAGGTAAAAATCCAGTCGACCATCGTCGGCATCGTACGTGAATTCATCAGTGGGAAGCCCGAAATTGTCGCGTGGTTTGAAGTTGGGTGCATTATTCAGGTATACCCGCGCCCAGATAGGGTTTTGGTTCAGGACATCGTATTCAAAAACAGAAGCGACGGAACGGTCTACCTGCTGTGCGGCGGCAATGGCCGCCTGGTTATTGCCCGCAAACAAATGGAAGCGGGCCTGCATTGCGTAGATCGTGTTCAGCAAATCCATACCTCCCAGGATGCTGGATTGGATGGTGGCGTCGACACTACCACCCAGGGCGGATTCGGCACTCTCCAATAGCCGTACGGCCTCCTCGTATCCCGCTTGCTGGGAAACAAAATTCGCGTTGTTGTCGCCACTGGGCTGAATTACCACCTGCTCGTAGTGTTGGGCTAAAGCACCGATGGCCATAGCCTTAAAGGTGGTGGCCGTAGCGAACAGACTGTTGCGGGTATCGTCGGCAAGTTCCACACCGTCGACATTGTCGATCACATCATCGCACATGACCATAACGCGCAGCATGGTTGCCCAGAGGCCGCTGACATTGCTGTTAAAGTTGGGCAACTCACTGCCTCCGTCTTCCAGCTCGATCATATTCTGAAAGGTAGTGGTGATGCCACCTTCCCGGGCGGTAATGGCCGGCGTTTCGATCAGCCAGCGCATGCCACTTGTCGAGTACAGTTGTTTGATCCCCAGTCCGAGGTTGATGAGCCCCTCGCGTGTATTCAGGATCTGCTCATCGGTAGGTGCGTTAGGATTTACAAAATTGGTTTCACAGGCTGCCGCCAAAAAGATCAGGCCAAGCAGCGCCATTCGTTTATGTATAGTTGATATGAATTGTATCATGATAATTGCTTTTACCGTTGGGATAATTAAAACTGCACATTGACGCCCAATTGGTAGGTTCGGGGAATGGGCACCCCGGCAAAGTCAAAGCCTCGCACGCCGTTGCTCTGCCCGGCGGTGTTGATCTCCGGATCCCAGGCCGAATAATCATCAACGGAGAATAAATTGCGTCCTACCAGGTTGATCCGAATGCTGCTGATCGCGGGGGTCGCGGGACGGAAAGTGTATCCGAGAGCAACTTCCCGCAACTTTACAAAGGAGCCGTCCTCCACAAACTCTTCGAAAATGTTGGCCTCCGCCCGGCCTAGTCCTTTAACCTGATTGCCCAGCAATTCCTCACCGACCCCGGCACCACCGCCGAAGATCACATTATCGAGTAACCGGCGATTCCAGTTGAAAACATCAAAGCCCTGAACAGCATCCAGTTGGAAGCGGAAGCTGAAATCACCGTAGGTGAATTCGTTGATCAGTGAACCCTGCCAGTCCGGATTGGGGTCACCTATTACCTTGGATGAAGTTCCATCGGGATTGGTACCCGTCGAAGGATATCCATCGGCATTGTAGATAATATTGCCGTTTTCGTCACGAGCGTAGAACTGGCGATAGAAAACACCGAGGGATTCCCCCGGAATAACAAAGCTGGTCGAAAAGCTGCCGGGCAGGGTGATGCGATCACCCACCACTTCGGTCACCACGTTTTCATTGGCAGCAAAGGTGGTGGTAACGTTCCAGGTGAAGCGGTTGTTCTTCACGGGCGTGGCACGCAGCAATAGTTCGATGCCCTCATTCTCCAGGGCACCGATATTCTCAAAACGGGTAGTGTACCCCGTTGAGGCCGCCACCTCGCGTTCCAATAGCAGGTCTTCTACATCCTGTTGGTAGTACGTGAATTCCAGACCTACCCGGTCGTTAAAGAAACCGGCATCGAAGCCAAATTCAATTTCCCGCTGGCGCTCGGGGGCCAGGTTTTCGTTGCCGAGCAGAGTCGAGGGCAGGACGCCGCTGTTGCCGTTCAGGGCAAAGGGATTGTAGTTGAGGAAACGGTCGAAAGCGCCGAGGGCCGTTAGATTACCCGCTTCTCCGTAGGAAGCCCGCAATTTGAAGCTACTCCAGGTGTCACCGAAGGTGCTTGTCCAGAAGTCTTCCGAGGAAAGTACATAGGAGGCACTGGCCTTGCTGAACAACTGATTGCGCTCGTCTTCCCCGAAAACCGATGCGCCGTCCAGACGCAGTGCCCCCGTTACAAAGAGCTTATCGCTGAACCCGAAGGTCTGTTGCAGGAACGCCCCCCAGAAGGAAATCTCCGAACGACTGTCTACCTGGCCGGTTATTGTTCCACCGGTGGCCGTCTGCACGGTCGGTGCCAACCGGTTAGAGGTGAGTCCGATGCGCTCAAATTGTTCGTACTGCCAGGTACCGCCAACGACGGTAGTAGATTTGATCTGGTCCGACAGATCCGCCTGATAATTGGCAGTCAGGTCGCTATTGTACTGGAAGACGTTGGCGTCGTTACGGGTGGCAAAACCATCGGCCTCCGGTGAGGTGTTCCCTACCGGTATGAAACCGGTGGCCGACTGGTTGTAGTAATCCATACCGAAGGTGTACTTCAGCACGAGGTTCTCGGTCGGGGTCGCCGTAAGTCCCAGGTTGGTGATGGTCCGATTGGTTTTTTGACGAAAGTCAAAACGGTCCCCCGCCTCGGCAGGATTGGTGCGGGGTACCAGTAGGGAGGTTACCGGATAAACCCCGTTCTCATCGGGTGACGGATCAATGGAATTCTCCGCAAACAAAAATCCCGTAATGGCTCCGTAAGCAGCATTAATGCCGCCGTTGGGTACATCCTTGCTTTTGCTTTGGGTGTAATTCAGACCACCGGAAAAAGTGAGCCAGTCGGTGATGGTCTGGTCCAGGTTGAGGCGCCCGCCAAATCGTTCAAAATTACTACCCCTGACAATACCATCGTTATTCAGGTAACTGCCCGAAATAAAGTATTTGGTACTGGTGTTACCGCCCGCCACGGATACATTGTGTTCGGTTCCGAAGGCCGTATCAAAGATCTCGTCCTGCAGATCGTAGCGTTGGGCGGGTACGGTGTTCAGGTTGGCATTGTCGAAGGGGTCTTCCCAGGCCAGAGGGGCCTCGTTATAATCGATCTTCTTACGCAACTCGTTGATCTTGATATTACTCGATAGGGTAATACGCGGCTTGCCCGATTGCCCGCGCTTGGTAAAAATCTGGACTACCCCGTTACTCGCCCGCGAACCGTAAATCGCTGCCGCTGCGGCTCCCTTGATCACCTCGATGCGTTCAATATCGTTCGGATTGATATCTACCAATCGGTTCTGGGCATTACCTCCGATGTCGATCAATTGATTGCTGTTGTTGTTAACCAATACCCCATCGATGATGTACAGTGGATCGGAACTACCCGAAATAGTACTGGCTCCCCGTAGCCGGATGCTGATCCCGCCGGCCGGATCCCCACTATTTTGCATGACCAGGGCACCGGCGACTTTGCCACTGAGGGCCTGATCGACTGCCACGGCTCCGGTTTGTTCCAGGTCCTTGGCATCAAGGGTCGATATGGCATTCCCCAACTGGCGTTTACTGGTCGCTACCGAGGAACCGGTTACTACAATAGTCTCCAGATCCAGGGCATCTGTGGCGAGGGCAAAGTTGGTCTGGACAGAGGTGTTGCTGCCCAGCGATACCTCGGTGGTGCTGCTCTGATAGCCAGTATAGCGCGCCACTAACTGGTAATTCCCGGCCGACAGGTCGACCTCGAACGAATAGCGCCCGTCGTAATCAGTGACACCACCATCGGTGGTGCCCCCGATCTGGACGGTCGCGCCGATCAGGGGTTCATTACTTACCGCATCCGTAATCACTCCGGAAAAGGTGTAGGTGGTTTGGGCCACCAGCAAGGAAGTGGGCAGTCCCAGGAATAAGATGAATAGCCAGCGATGGAGTATCCCCGGCCGCATTGATAACTTTGGTTTCATAGTCGGAAGATTTGAGTGTATGGTATGCCTCCGCAGCCGAAATGGCGGACGGAGCTTATTCAAGCCTTTTTATAAGCAGCCTCAAAAGCATTTTTGAGATGACTTCTGGTGTGATATGTCCGGGGACTTTGATTTCTTCCTGATTGGTCTAAGTGAAAACTAAAATGCTGTTTTTTATGGCATTTTCATAGAAAAAATTGAAAAAATACGGTAATTGCCGCATTTTGTCGGCATACGATTGCGTACCTTAGCAATCAAGAGTAATTCCCTGCTGTCTTCTATTACCAGAAATGCTACCTTTATTCCTACTTTTCACTACTGGTTTAGCGAGCATTATGGGAAAAAAGGACAAGCGGCAGGATTGGATACTGCGGGAAGTCCAGTTACACAACCGGGTTCAATTACAGGATCTGGCTGTTCAATTGGGCGTTTCCGTAGATACGGTCCGCAGGGATATTAAGGAGATGGATACTAGGGGTGACCTTAAGCAGGTCCACGGAGGAGCGGTGGCCAATGGGTTTAGCTTCGAGAGCAAGGAAAACCACAAAGAGGTATATGCGCTGCAGAATAAACGACTGATCGCCCAGAAAGCGGTGCGTCTGATTCGCGAAGGACAGATCGTCCTGATCAGTGGGGGGACGACCAACCTGGAGCTGGTCCGGCAGCTTCCGCCAAAATTAGAAGCTACCTTTTTCACCCCGAGCCTCACCGTAGCTCTGGAACTGTTGCTTCATCCCAACCTGGAGGTCATCTTCATTGGGGGGAAATTGTCCAAAGCAGCCCAGGTAGCGGTGGGGGGAGCAGCGATGCACGCTTTGTCGTCTATCAAAACGGATTGGTGCTTTCTGGGCACCGGATACCTGGATGCCGCCGAAGGTTTGACGGAATTTGACTGGGAGGTCGTGCAAATGAAAAAAGCAATGGTCAAGGCATCACATCGATTAGTATCCCTAACCATTTCGGAAAAACTGAACTCGGTTCAGCGATACCGTATTTGCCGCACGAGTGAGATACATACCCTGATAACCGAACGCGATCCCGGGGATCCGCTCCTGGCTCCGTATCTCCAGCATACTCAACAAGTAATGTAACAGTTGTATGAAAACGCCACCTATCACCGAACGTGCTTCCCTGTACGATAGCCTGGAAAAGATGTCGACCCGGGAAGTGCTGCAGCACATTAATCACGAAGACCAGAAAGTTGCTCTGGCCGTCCGTGATGTTATCCCAGTGGTCGAAGAGCTGATCGAACGTATCCTGCCGCTTTTCGAGCAGGGTGGACGCCTGTTTTACATTGGTGCCGGCACCAGTGGCAGGCTTGGTATCCTCGATGCCTCGGAGATCCCGCCAACCTACGGACTGCCCCCCGAACGAGTCATCGGTCTCATCGCGGGGGGCGATCGTGCCATTCGCACCGCCGTCGAAAAGGCGGAAGACAGCCGGGATATTGCCCGGGACGATCTGTCGGCCTTCCGCCTGAACCACCTGGATACAGTGATTGGCATCGCCGCCAGTGGCACTACCCCCTATGTGCTCGGTGGGGTCGCTTACGCAAAAGAAGTCGGAGCCCTGACCGCCGGCATAACAAATAATCCGAACGCACCCCTTTCACGGGAGGCTGAAATTCCCATCGAAGTATTGGTAGGACCAGAGTTCGTGACCGGCAGTACCCGCATGAAAAGTGGCACCAGCCAGAAACTGGTTTTGAACATGATATCTACGACACTCATGATTCGCATTGGCCGGGTGAAGGGCAACAAAATGGTGAACATGCAATTGAATAATGCTAAGTTGGTAGAACGAGGCATTCGGTTTATTGTCGAAGAATTGGGCGTTTCCCGGGAGGATGCCCGGCAACTACTGGAGAAATTCGGGTCGGTACAGAAGGCCATCCAGGCCGCCCGTACCCAATAACTGCTGACGATGGATGCCAAAGACAAGATCCTGGATAACTGGAAAGAAAATGGTAAGGCATGGATACAAACCATCCAGGCCAACGAAATTGCCTCCCGGCCCAGGGTGACCAATGCGGCTATCCTGGACGCCATCCTGGCAATGCAACCCAAGCGCGTTTTGGACCTGGGCTGCGGAGAAGGTTGGCTTTGCCGGGCCCTCTTAGCTAACCAGGTGGAAGCAATCGGCATCGATGGTGTTCCGGAACTCATTGCGTACGCCAATAAAACCGGAGGAACCTTCCACCTGCTTCCCTACAGTGAATGCACCCCCCGGCGTTTGACATCCCTGGGAACCTTCGACCTGCTGGTATTCAATTATTCCCTGTTTGAAAAAGAGGTGACAAATTTGCTCACCAATCTGCGCACCTCTTGTCTGCGACCCGGCGGGAACGTACTATTCCAAACGGTGCATCCCGGGCATCCGGCCCTGGGCGGCGACCACGGGTCCCGGTTTATTCGGGAAGACTGGCACATGATGCAACGGGATTATTCGGGTACCTACTCCTGGTACCTGCGATCTCGGTCCGACTGGGAATCCACCCTGGCGGCGGCCGGTTTTTCGAACGTAACCTTCCGGGAAACACACGACCCCGGGTCCGGTGAGGTGGTTTCCTTATTGGTGATCGCCTCCACTCAATAGCCGTCAGGTTATTTGCCTTGCGTATTTTGTAACCAAGTGCACGCGTTTTCGTTGGAAGGAATGATCAATTGACGACCATGAAGTATGTCTGGCTGCTCAGCCTTAGCTTATTCTGTTGGCACATTTCACTAGCCCAACGGGGATGTGCTACGGAAGACTATCTGGAACAACAACTCCTGATTGATCCCGATCTGGGAGAGCGAATGGACCGCATTGAGCGATTTACCCAACAGTATGTGCAGGCTCCGCTCCGTAGTCAAAGCCAGATCATCCGGATTCCGGTAGTGGTTCATGTCCTTTATAAGGAGCCGGAACAAAATGTCAGCCTGGAGCAGATCGAAAGTCAGATACGCATTCTCAATGAGGATTTTCGCCGGATGAATGCGGATACTACCCTGACCCCGGCCGTCTTCAAGCCGCTCGCCGGAGATATCCAGCTCGAGTTTTGCCTGGCTTCAGTCGATCCACAGGGGAATCCCACGTCGGGGATTACCCGCACCGCAACGCCCTACTCGTCTTTTAGCCACAACAGCAACAACGTTAAGTATACTGCAGCCGGAGGCAAGGATGCCTGGGATCCCGATTCCTATCTGAATATGTGGGTGTGCAATCTGACCGGAAATGTATTGGGGTATGCCCAATATCCGGGCGGGAATCCCGAAACGGATGGCGTGGTCATTGACTACGAGTCGTTCGGCGATATGGGTACGGCAGCGCCTCCCTTCCACCTCGGGCGCACCGGAACCCACGAGGTGGGGCACTATCTGAATTTGCGGCACATCTGGGGTAATGGGGGCTGTAATTCCGACGATTTCGTGGCGGATACACCGATTGCGTCCTCCGCCAATTACAATGGTGCACCCTGTGCCTTTCCCGGCAATAACTCATGTACCATCGGGACCGATGATCTGCCCGATATGTTTCAAAACTACATGGATTACTCGGATGATGCCTGCATGAATATCTTCACCAAAGGACAGAAAGAACGCATGCGTGCCCAGTTTGCGCCGGGCGGTTTTCGATACGGTTTAGTAACATCTGATGGCTGCGGGGAACAGGAGGTCACTTGCTCTGACGGTATACAGAATGGGGATGAAACCGGTATTGATTGCGGGGGGGCTTCCTGTATGCCTTGTGCTTGTTTCGAAGGGCCCATTTACCTTACTTTGATGTTTGACGATTACCCTCTGGAAAATAGCTGGGAGATCCAGGACAGTACCGGGGACATCATTGCCTACTCCCTGGGGTACGGTAGTAACCTCGCCAATAGTCAGGTACTGGATACCTTTAACCTGCCTCCCGGTCAGTATACCTGGAACATGATGGATATTTACGGGGACGGTATTTGCTGTACCTACGGTAATGGGTTTTACGAATTACGCGATGCCAACGGCATGGTGATCGCATCAGGTGGGAACTTCGGGGCGGTGGATGCCGTGCCTTTTTGCCTGGAATCTGGTTGTCCGGATAGCCTGCTGGTGTCGGAAGTGTATACCGATACATCCCTGTATGCTGCCATTGAGCAGATCGACGTTTCCAGTATCCAGCCCGTCGGCTCTGATCTGGAGGTCAGGGCAACAAAGATTACCCTGAAACCGGGATTCCGGGTTCCTGCGGGCTCCACCTTCCGGGCCATTCCGGAGGCTTGTGTTTCTGAAGAAGCTGCTGTGCGCGGCGAGGATGTTCTGCCACCGGTAATCCGGCGTCCCGACACCGCACCTGCCATCAAACTCTTCCCGAATCCGGCACGCAGCATACTGCGGTTGTCGGCCGATCTCAAAGAGCCGGCAAACGTTTCGATCTGGAATGCCTTAGGGCAGTCGGCAGGTGGCAACTGGACCCTGCCCGTAGGTCAGGAATTACAGATGAATGTCGAGCCTCTGAAACCCGGTTTGTACTGGGTCATTATCCGCACCGGAAAGGACGTGTATTCCCGCCGGTTGATCGTGCATTGAAAAGGACCAAAGCAGGTCATCGAATGCTAGCGTTCTGTGAAGGTCCTATAGCCTAAAGGAGTGCGTCGACATTTTCCGGCGGCCGGCCGATGATCGCCCGTTCTCCATCCACTACGATGGGGCGTTCGATCAACTTTGGATGTTCCGCCATGACCTTGATCCATTCCTTTTCCGAAAGGTCCTGGCCTTTAAACTGCTCCTTATAGATCTTTTCGCCCTTGCGGATCAGCTCCGGTGCCCGTAGATTTAGCTTTCGCAAAAGGCCTTCCAGTTCCTCTTCGGTGGGGGGCGTTTCCAGGTATTTGATGATATCCGGACTCTTTCCGGCTTCTTCGATGCGCTGTAGTGTTTCCCGGGATTTGCGACACCGGGGGTTGTGGTATATTTTCATGGTTGGTTAATTTAAATTAAGATTGGGGCTAAGGATTTTGCTATATAACTGAATGTCGATACCTCACGATGTATTTGGTAGAGCGTATTAAGTAGTAGGACACGTTTTAATCCCAATACCCTATACCTACTACTCTATACCGGGAGGTTGGGCTTTGACAATCATTACTTTATAGATAAGTCTATGCCCAACCTCACATTAATTTAAGACAGCTTCGCGTTTTCGTCGTTCGCGGGCTTTTCGGGCCCGTTCGGCTGCTTGCCGGCGTTCGTAGGTGCGGATGATCGTCGCATACCAGATTACCCCGATGGCGTACATAGCCACCGTGATCAGAAAGATAGTCACGTATCGGTACTCCAGTTGCCGCATCAAACCGAACAGCTTCATACTGATAAACCAACTCCCCGACCAGATGGATGCGTTCAGGGCCGAAATGATCTCCTGATTGCGTTTGCCGACATAGTACATGATCAATTCACTAGTCATGGGTCCGGCGGCGTTCATAAGTGGCTGCCGTAAAATATAAAAGAAGGTTGCCAGTGGTACCGCGTACATCCAGTCTTTATAGTATTCCGTGGTGGCCAGTAAGAACAGGGCCAGGACCGCCAGTGACTGGAACAGGGTAATAGCAATCCGGTACCCGAAACTGCGCTTGATGTACGGCATGAACAGCATGACACAAACGACCATTCCGTACGTAATGGAGCCCATCACACTAAAGGTACCGGATTGGACACCGTGCACATTCAAAAAGAACAGGCTGATCACCGGTATGGTGAAGCCGGCTCCGATAGCAATGATCAGGGTGGGTATGATGGCCCGCAGGATCGTCCCCCAATCGTAATCATGCGTGATCTTCCGCAGGGGCACTTTTTGCGAAAGCTGCTCCCGGTTCGGGATCCGGCTCACAAAAAATATCCCCAAAAAGGCCAGGGTGGCTACGATCTGCAGCATCGTCTTTTCGTCGAATAAAACCGGATCGACCTGCTGGAGCAAATAATTAATTACGCCCGTAAAGCAAATGGTCCCGCTAAACGACAGGAAGGACAGGGAAAAGGCTTCGGAGTGTGTCTCTGGCCGGGCATTGAGCAATATGTAAGGCAAAATCGTGATCTGCATGCACATATACGCCAGCCCCCAAACCATGGTGGCCACGTTGAGGGTCAGTGTCCAGTGCTGGGCAATGGCGATCAGCATAACGTGCGAGGCCACCGGCAGCGCAATGGTACTGATCAGAAAAAAGGGCTTTAGTCGCCGACCCTTAATAAAGAGTCCCAGTGGAAATGCCAGCCAGAAAACAGCCAGGAACCGGTACGAAAGGATGTCGGCAATGGCGTAATCCTGGTATCCTTCGGCGTCCATGTAGTAATTCAACAGCAGAAAATAGGCGGTATTGACCAGCTGCACACAGAATTGAGCGGCAATCGCATAGCGAATATGCGGTTCCACACGTCGGTATCCCTCGATGACAGCCTGTACCGTTTTTCCCATAAATAAAAAATCCGACCAGTGTCGGATGCGCTGTTAAAAAATAAGTGGGTTTCCCCCCGTAAAATCAAAGTATGTTGAAAGAACCCATAGCGAACCGGATTAGTTCAAAATCAGGTTTGAGGTTTGGGGCTTCCCTCCTTCACTAAGGTTTCGGCGGGCGGGGAAAGTTGGTGGTTTGAGGTATTCTGAGGTCGGCCAGCCTTCCACGCTTGACGCTCCACGCTCGACGCTCGACGCTCCACGCTCCACGCTCG
>CAYFGK010000058.1:0-41605 GCA_964342305.1 uncultured Saprospiraceae bacterium
AATCTATTATTCAAACCGAACTGTTCGAAAGTCCGATTAATAGGGGGGCAAACCATTCGCCCTTGCGGGCTATGACGGCCGGGGAAGGTTAGAAGGTAAAGTTTTGGTGTTCGTCCATTCATTTTGGTAGTGGTGGTAAAGAACAGGTAAATGGATGGAAGGATCGATTCCGATTAAATCCAATCCCTCTGTAGAGACGCGATTTATCGCGTCTGCCACCTTTTTATGATCAGGCAGTTAGATTAATAGGGGGGCAAACCACTCCTCGGTATCCCCTTCATCATTACGGATTTTGGTAGGTATGTTTGTTCACGGTGGCCATTGGAAAGGCCTATGTTGAAATCTTTAAAGTTCCTTGTATCAGTATTTATCTCCTAAATCACAAATGGTAAGCGATTCAAAGTTGAATGTTAAACTTGGAAAATCTAATCCACCAAAGCATTCAGCAATGGCATCAATAAGAACAAGAAGACCTAGTTGTCTCTGTAAGCTTGATTAGAAATGATACGGATTCCTTTTGTAATACTCTGTTCCTTCTTTTTGATCGCCTGAACTATAGATCCTGATATTTCAGGGGCTTGGGAAATTAGTATGAATCAAATAGATCAAAAATTGCCAGAAGGCCTATCAAATATGTTTGAGATTAGAGGGCCCTTAGATTACACTGAAATGCTATTTGTTGATCAGCAAATGGTTGAATACCCTTTAGGATTTGAACAGGAAATTGAAAATTGGCCGACCAATAATTTTTCCCCTTATGTTATTTTGGGAAACAGAATAGTTTTCAATGGGGATACTCTCGATTTGAAAAAGAGACCAAATGAGCTAATCTTAAATGATTTTACTTTTCGAAAAGCGACTTTTGAGTTGGGGGAGCCATTTGAATATTTAGATCTACAAATAAGTTATGGAGGCGAATTGTCCTTTGCATTTACAATAGACAGTACTGGGAAGTATGATTTATACCATTCTTCGTTAGCAAAAGATCTAAAAGGGAAGTTACCACATGAAGAGATTAATTACCTTAAAAAATTAAGTCGAAGAATCCAACTTGATGATTTAAACCGATTTTACAACGTAACTAGAACACACAGTAGGACGTATGAGCTGCAAATATATTTAAACGGCCAAATGTATCAAGTGCAAACAGAGGGAGTAAGAGAGGCATTTCCGTTTGGTTTAAAGGCATTTATTCGAAATGCAATCATTGCTATCGAAAAGCAGATATACCGACAACGAAGTGGTTTGGGACACCAAACCACTTCGAGTCGAGTATATACTCGCGTGAAAAAGTTGGGCGAAGCCCAAACCTTTTCGGAAGCGGTATAATGGTTTATAAATCAATACTTCAAGGTGATATTGAAGAGTAGACTTATTGAAAATGCATTGACCGGAGTGTTTTTGGTATTGTTCCTATTTCCAATTTGGGGCATCGGCTATCTTTGGTATTCATTTGAGAAAGCCGAAAAAGGTCATTTCAGGGCATGGTACCAAAACGAGTTTTTGCCCATTCAAATTCGACATGAGGTATACGATATTGATACGGTTAATAGCAAAAAATACGTAATTACTCTAAATAGTATTGATAGTATACCTGATCCTCATTTTTTTCGTATTTGCAAATCTTGCCCCTTTGAAATAGGTGATACCATTTTTAAAGAAAAAAATAAGGAAGAACTCTTTCTGAAAGATGGTAATTCATTGAGAGAGGTTGATTACAATTTTTGCTCTGAGTGATAACACGAACTCTTTAATTTTTATTTGGAAAAAGGTAACTAAGCGAAGCCAAAAGACACGATTACCGGTTCTATCCATCTACCAAAACCTGTCAATCCTATTCAGTCCAAATCAACTTCTGATTTCTGACTTCCGACTTCCTACTTCTGATCTCTGACCTCTACAACTCCGGACATTCCACCTTCGTCTTATATCCCCGCGGTTTCAAAAAATACGTCGCCGACAGCTCGATCGCCCCGCGGGCGTAGTTCGACTGGCCGAGGGTGGAAGTGGTAAGGTCGTAGCTGACCCCGAAGTTGATGCGCTCCAGCTCGAAGATGACGGCGGCGACCATGGCCTCCAGTTGCATACCCTGGTCGAGGCGGTTGGAGAAGTGAGCCCAGGGTCCGGCGCGCAGGTTGAGCTCCCAGGGATTCCAGTTGGAGTAGCGGAAGTTGAGCCCCAGGGTCAGGCTGGTCGAGGGCCCCTGTTGGGTGAACAGTGCTGCCGGCAATATGCTCAGATTATTGGTGAAGGAGGCCTCACCGCCCGCGTGTCCCGACCAGCGCAGGTAGAGGGCTTCGGGAGGCGAATCGTCGAAAAAGGAGATGTCGGGCTGATTGGCGTGGTGGACCGTTCCTCCCGCGTAGATGTAGTTGCGGTCATTCCATATGGCGTAGTAGAGCAGGCCCGCATTGATATCGAGGAAGAAGTCACCACTAAAGGCACCGATGGGTTCGCCGGAAGCCCGGTCGAAGTCGATTTCCAGATTCTGGCCGTCGTACTGATTGGAAAACCATAGGTCCCGGCTGTTGATCTGGTACTGACCGAAGCCGACCTGCGCACCGGCCGAGAGGTAATGCGATGCCTGTTGGTAGCCACCCTGGCTCAGGTTTTTCAAATACGCTCCTCCGAGGGAGGCGTAGGTGCGGCTAAAACCATTCTGTCCGGATTCGTCCCGCAGGGCCAGAAAGTTGAAGGAGGCCGCATCGCGGCGGTTAGGCATATTGAATTTCCAGTCAGTGCCCACCATATAGGTCTCGAAGGCCGATTCGGCCAGGACCGATGCGTAAAGCGACCGGTAATTGATGTGCACCCGGCCCTGCCCGTTGAATACGCCCGACAGGGCGGGGTTGAGCAGCATGGGGGCTTTATAGAACTGCGAAAATCGCGGATCCTGGGCCGAAAGCGGACTGCTCAGCATTTGCGAAAGCAAAACAAAAAGAAAGAGGTAATGTAGTCGTCGCATCATGGGGTGTCGTTTAGCGGATCAAGGCAGTTTGTCCCCGCAGCACTTCTTCGGACTCGTCGGGGTATTGTACTTCCATATACCAGATATAGACACCCGTGGGGGCATCCTGTCCGCGGAACAGGCCGTCCCATCCCGCCGGGTCGTTCACCGCGAAATCTTCACGCTGAAACACCAGTTCGCCCCAGCGGTCGTACACCTGGAAGCGCTCGATCAGGGTACCTTCCTTCCCGTGGACCAGGAGCTGGTCGTTCTCCCCGTCGCCGTTGGGAGAGAAGCCCGTTGGGACCACCACGAAGCGCACTTTATCCACGATCACCTGAATGCGGTCGCTGGCTTCGCACCCCACACTATCAATACCGATCACCTCGTAGCTGATGGTATTGTCGGGAAAGGCCACGGGATCCGGGCAGCTGAGGCAAGACAGGTTGTCACCGAAAGGGGCGTACCACTCGTATAGTACCTGTCCCTGAGCACCGAAAATATCGGCGCGTAGTTGCAGAGAGTCACCCCGGTCGATCCGGGTAATGGACGGGCCGGCATCGATCACGAATTGCTCCGGTTGGCTTACCATGGTTCGTTCGAAGAGGGTACAACCGCCTTCGTCACGCACGTATACGTCGTAGGTGCCCGCCGTGAGACCGATGAGCAGAGGCGATCCCTGATATTCCTGGTTATCCAGACTGTAGGTATAGGGTGGTGCTCCGCCTTCTACTTCGGCGATAATCCCACCGTCGCGTTCTCCGAAACAGGTGACATCTTCGGTGCGCAAGGTTACATCAATAGGCGGCGGATGACTCACTGTCACCTGGGAGTTGGCCGTACACCCCTCCGCATCGGTGATATTCAGGCGATAGGTGCCGGCCGATAATTGCGTAATGGTCTCTCCGATACGGCCATCGGCCCAGTTGAGATCGTAGCCGGGCGTGCCGCCGGTGATGGTGGCGGTAGCTTGTCCCTGCTGGTCACCGAAACAGGCGTTATCGATGACCTCGAACGTGGCCCGGATGGGCTCGGGTTCTTCCACCCGCCCGGCGGCGGTGGCGAAGCAATTGAAGGCATCGGTGACCGTTACCTGATACACGCCGGCCGACAGGTTGCTGGCCGAAATACCTTCCTGGTTGCCCGTGCCGGCATCCCACTGGTAGACCAGATCCTGGTTATCGGAGGTAACATTGGTGACGATAGCCGTACCGTTACTGCCTCCCGGACAAGTAGTCGGCGTGGTTTCAATCTCGAAGGTGATCTGGGTAGGTTCGCGCACGAAGCGGCTGGCGGTAGCCGAGCAGCCGCGCGTATCGGTGACCGTTACGGTGTAGGTAGAGTCACCGACAATATTGTTGATGTTGGAGCCGATCTGGCCGGTATTCCACACGAAGCGGAAAGTAGAGAGCTCGGAATTTGGGCGTCCCTCCACGAAATTGATGCCTATCGCACCGTTATCGAAGCCAAAACAGGAGGGCGCATTGACGATCATATTGGGCACCATATCGGGCAGATCTTCCAGGGCGAGTTCAATGCTCTTGACGCAACCATTCCCGTCGGTAACGCTAACGGAATAAGTCAAGGAATCGAGATCGGCGGCAGCAGGGGTATTCTGCCCGTTGCTCCAGCGGTAGCGGTAATCACTGCCACTGCCACCCTGGGCCAGGGCGATGGCCTGATTTTGTTGTTGCCCAAAGCAGCCCCGCTCCGTCTGTCGGGCTTCGATGGTCAGGGCCAGCTCCGGCTCGTCGATAGAAGCGGTGGCCAGGGCCCGGCAGCCATTATCATCCGTTACGGTAATCCGGTAATTGCCACGTACCAGGCTATCGGCGGTCGGGGTTACCTGTCCGTCTTGCCACAGGTAATTAAAGGGGCCGGTACCACCCATCACGGTGGCTGTGGCCTGACCCTCGTTCCCATCCCTGCATTTCGCATCGGAAGCATCCACGGTCACCGTCAGGGTGTCGGGCTGGGCAATGAACACACTGGTATCCAGTTCGCAGCGATTGAAATCAACCACAGTTAGGCTGGTTTCCCCGGCAGGCAAGTTGGAAGCCGTGATGCCGATCTGGGCGAGCTCGTCGTTCCAGAGATACTCGTAGGGACCATTGCCGCCACTGACGAAGATGGAGGCCTGGCCAGTTTCCCGGCCAAAACAATCGACATCGCGCACCCGAAAGGAATCGACCCGCAACTCGGGGGGTTGGGTGAGCGATTGAGAACCGGTGACCACACAGCCATTGGCGTCGGTTACGGTAGTGCTAAAGGTACCTGCACCCAGGTTTATTTGTAAACTGTCAGAACTGCCGTTGTCCCAGGCAAAGGTAAAACCCGGAGTGCCACCCCGAACCTGGGGTGTAATGCGGCCGGAGGTATCCCCAAAGCAGGACACGTCGGTAGCCGTAAATTGAAGGCGCAGGCTGTCGGGTTCGCGAAGGTCGAAGACATCTACTTCCTCACAACCATTCGCATCGGAGATGGTTACCCGGTAGGTTCCGGCCGACAGCCCATCGATAAACGTATTGTCACTACCGGTATCCCAGGAGAACCGGTAGGGGGCCGTCCCTCCCTCGGCCAGCGTTTCCAGGCGACCATCGCTATTCCCAAAACAGGAAACCGATCGCGCCTCAAAGACGTTGGCGGCCAGGGAATCAGGCTCCCGGATCTCGAACTCCAGGGTGTCGGTACAGAAAGTAGCATCCTGAACGACAATAAAGTAAGGCCCCGGGTCCAGGTTGCGGAACACGGGATCTCCCTGCGGCTGACTGCTGTTATTCAGAAAATACCGGTAGGGGGGCGTACCAATATTGATCCTCACCTCCGCTTCGCCATTGTCGGCTCCGAAGCAATTGGGTTGTTGAATTCGTTCGAGGGAGGCATCGAGCAGGCATTCGCCAAAAATACAACTACTGAATCCCGTCTCAATCCGGCAATAATCCCCCGTATTGAAGATGATGGGTAGCACTTCCAGGGCCACACTATCACCCGCCGATAAACCATCTACGATCAAAAAGGTATCCTGAAAAGGCAGGGCTGTAGGACGGGTGGCGCCGTTGATCGAGAGGCTTAAATCAAAACTGCTTACCCCCGGCGGCCGGTTCCAGGTGAAGGTGAAGGCATCAGGTCCGCTCTGTTGGCAAACTACATCGGGCCCTTCCAGTACCGGAACGATCTCAACATTCACCGTATTGGTGCGGCTGCAGCCATAGGTGTCGGTGATGGTGACGGTATACGTTGCGTTTACCCCCGTCGTTACTTCAGGGTCGGGGCAGTCGGTACACGATAACCCCGGGTCGCCCGACCATTCGTAGGTGACTTCCTTGACCGAATGGAAGGATATCGACCAATCCACGATCCGTCCGAACTCGGCATCGTCGAACTCATCGGAGATGATCAGAGTCCAGTCGCCGTTGATGGGGGCACCCTGGAGGGTTTCCCAGCTGCCTTCCGGCAAAAAATCACCGCGGAAAGGCGCGGTGCCCTCCGTAATGGCAATAGGTGCATCGGGGGTGAAACAGGTATTCGTGTAATTATCCCCTTGTCCGCCGTTATTGGTGCTGAGTTCCAGCAAAGCTCCGTTGGGTGCCTGCAGGAATAGGCGGATATCTTCGTCCCAGTCGGTTTCCAGGTTGAGGCAAACGGATTCGA
The DNA here is from genome assembly GCA_964342305.1 of uncultured Saprospiraceae bacterium. GTDB lineage: Bacteria > Bacteroidota > Bacteroidia > Chitinophagales > Saprospiraceae > DT-110. The sequence goes on from CAYFGK010000058.1 coordinate 6,599, forward strand.
TCTGTTCAAATGGATCGCTAAGTGTATCTTGCAATACCCCCGAGACAGCAATGGTATTCCGATAGGGATTTTCGGGAGGGTGATTGGCAAAACCAAGTGCATACTGCGGATTATTCTGGAATTCGATAGCGGTATCCAGTGGGATGGTGCCCGAAGCATCTAATTGGATGGTCTCGTCTTCGCAGGCGGTAACATCCTCCAGCTCCGGATAATTCTCTTCACAATTCAGGCAGGCGGGATCCGAAAAAGGACGAACGGGAACTTGGAGGGTGGTGTCGAAGGTACAGCCAAAAGCATCGGTGATGGTATAATCGAAATAAGCAGTCCCCGCGAAGGTAGGTGTAGCCTGGATCGTGGTGGCGGTGAGGTTATCCACGTAGGCATTGGTGCGCCAGGTACCGCTGGCCAGCGGTGGTGAGAAGGTCTCAGACGAAGGAAAAAGATTGTCGGCAAACTCCAGGTTCCAGCCGAATAAATAACCATTATCATCGGGGAATTGATCGACGATGCGGAGTGTCCAGGTGCCGTTAAGCGGGCATCCAATGAGATTGGCTAAGGAGTTGGCGGGGCGGTAGGTGCCGGCCGGTAAAGTGTCCACTCCATTTTGGGTGAGATAGGTGTTCCAATTGGGATTTGCGGCCGCTTCCGACCAGCAGTAGGTGAAACCCGTTCCGGGGCGCAACCGGGACTCATCGTTTTCGACCGGATCACCCAGGTAAAATTGATCCCCGCGGGCACCTGCACCCGGCTGCAGAATAATGGTCTGTCCGTCGGGACAGATCAGACTGATCTGCAGATCGCGACCCCAGGAATGTTCCAGGTTGATACATATGTTAGCCAGGTCACTGGCAGACTGAATAGTTTGACCCGGCGCAAAATCACGCACCGTAATGGTGCTCTCGTAACCCACACCAATACCATCGGGCAAGGCTACGCGCTCGATCACCCGATGATCGGCCAAATGGGATGCTGTGCCTGCAAAAATACTCAGATCTCCGCCGGGATTCGCTCCGGCAAGGTCGGCATCCAGGTCGATCGTCTCACCGGCACAGACCGCTTGTCCGGCATCCCCGGCAAAGCTGAAATTGGGACGTGGAGCTACGCGTACTAACTGCGTGAGTGCATTGATGTTGGTACACCCGAAAGGATCGGTGATGGTAAGTCGCACGGTGTACGCACCGGAGACGTTGTATCGCTTGGAAACGGTACGTCCGTAGGCAAAGGTGCCGTCGCCAAAATCCCACCGGAATTCACTGTTGGCGTTGGTGTGTTCGTAGGCTACATTGTTTTGTGGAAACTGCCCGGACCCGAAGAAGAAAACTCGTTCGCCGGGACATACATCCACCGATGAAATCAAATTAGGACTAGCCGCGGGGCGTGTCGAATCCAATACGGCGATAATATCCTGGCAGGCCGTGGTACAGGATATGTCGGCGGCCCATCCGGCTCCCTGGTCCTGGCCATCGGAGCGGAAGACCACGGTCAGACAGCCTCCGGGATTGGCCGCGGTGGCCTGGACCAGAAAATCTTTCGGTGCATCGGGGCCGGATACACATCTCAATAAGTTGGCGGTGCTATCGGCACCATCGTAAAAACACAGTTCATCGCCATCACCCAGATCGAGGTTTAGAAAGGACAGGGAAACGTGGCTGTCGGGGCCCGCTCCGGGACACAAGGTAGTGACCACTAATTGATTGGGGCCGTAGGCTGCATTGGGTCCAGCGGGGTCGGTCAGGAAACCGCTGCAGGTGGTTTGGGTCCCGGCAGCCATGGGGATATACTGAGCGTGAATCGCTGGGGGGAGCATCAATAGCAACACAGCGCCTATAACGTAGTGTAGACCGGTTCTCATGTATTGTTCATTTATACTGACCTCGATGCAAATGGATGGGGGTCCGGTGGCATGAAAGTCACGTATATTCTCGCTAGAAAAGGATGGGTTGCACCAGTCCTTTTTTGAGCGGTATACCTCGCCTCAATACTGGAAAGTGCGCGCCAGATCAAGTTGTCCCGGTAACCAAACGGATAATGGACCCCGGGGAGGTATACACAGTTGCCTTTTTTTTCTATCTACCGTGAGGTTGGGGATTAACAGTTTGCAAAATTACTGAATATTACAACCTCACGGTGTATTTGGTATAGAGTAATTAGTAATAAGACTTGCTTACATCCATGTACCCTCTACCTACTACTCTGTACCGGGAGGTTGGGCTTTGAAAATGTTCACTTTAAGAAATATACCGCTTCCGAAAAGGTTTGGGCTTTGCCAAACCTTTTCACGCGAGTATATACTCGACTCGAAGTGGTTTGGTCTTCCAAACCACTTCGTTGTCGGTATAGTTTATGCCCAACCTCGCGATATCTATTATCGAAGATAGCCAATTCCGTTCAAGCTTTGTTGGATATCCCATATTTATACTACAACCTTGGGGTTTCAACACTCAAACCTTTTCAGGATTGGGATATCGGTAGCCTGAAGTGTTTTTAGTAATTTGGCATTTTACGAATGACAACCCAAAATAAGACTCTTTTCATGCAAATACTCGACGGTCGATCCCTGGCAAAAGCAATACGAGCCGAACTGGCAGAAGCTGTTTCGGAGATCACAAAAAACGGCGAGCGTCCGCCCCACCTCGCTGCGGTGCTGGTTGGGGAAGATCCGGCCAGTCAGTTTTATGTACGCAGTAAGGTCCGGTCTTGCGAAAAGGTAGGTTTCGAATCTACCTTAATCCGCCGATCAGCGGATATCACCCAGGACGAGCTCATGAAGATCGTACGCGATCTCAATGACGATCCCGGTATCGACGGATTTATTGTTCAATTGCCACTACCAGATCATATCGACGAAGACGCCGTTACCCTGGCAATTAACCCCGCCAAGGACGTCGATGGTTTTCATCCGGTAAATGTGGGTCGCCTGGCTCAGGGACTACCTTGTTACGTGCCGGCAACGCCCAATGGGATCATGGAAATGCTGCGACGGTATGAGATTCCTACCGAAGGAAAAGACGTGGTAGTGGTAGGCCGTAGTAATATTGTCGGTACTCCTATGAGCATACTACTTTCCCGCAAGGGAAACCCCGGTAACGCAACGGTAACGATGTGCCACAGCCGCACCAAGGACCTGGCCGGTCACGTAAAACGGGCAGATATCGTGATTGCCGCCATTGGTCGGCCAGCTTTCATAACGGCCGATATGGTGAAAGAAGGTGCAGTGATAATTGACGTAGGCATCAACCGTGTAGACGATCCCAGTGTTGAAAAAGGGTATCGTTTAGTGGGGGATGTGGATTATGACGCCGTTGCCGAAAAAGCAGCCTGGATCACTCCCGTACCGGGAGGTGTCGGGCAGTTAACCGTGGTTTCTCTACTGATGAATACCCTGCGGGCGAATCGCGGAGAGGTGTATTAAACGGTTCACGGCTTACAGCTTACGGCTTACGGCACCCGCCTACGCCCTTTCGGGCTTCGGCGGGCAGGTACGGATTGCAAGGAACGCTGATCCTCTGGATCGCGCAAACGCCAATGCTCTGCGAAAGTGGTGATTCTATCCATCGGAAATCGGGACTAGTGTTTTTCTAATTACCGGACCTTGGGTGCTTAGTTAGTCAGGAAGTTCCAAAATTGCTAACCACTTAAGTGATTGATAATGCACGATATTGTATGCAGGATTTCCGGATGTTGGGTTTAAACAGTAGCTTAAACGAACGCTGCCCGCCGTAACCCATACGGGCGTATGCCCAGTGAAGGCGGGCCCCCAGGCCTTAACCTTAACCTCAACCTATAATCTTCATCCCAAAACAAATGACCTTCAACGCTCTACAATCGTGATTTTATAAGTGACGCTCCGAAAATTACTCCATGAACTACCTCTGTTTTTCCATCCCTACCCGCGACGAAGAATTGCGTGGCATCCTGATCGCCGTATTGTCAGACCTGGGATTTGAGTCTTTCCAGGAGGAAGACGATGCCTTGCACGTGTATCACCCCTCGGAGCATTTCACGGAGGAGCAAGAGCTCGGCATGAGCGAATTGCTTCGCAGGCACGATTTGACGATGGAGCGCTCCACCATTGAGGACCAAAACTGGAATGAGCTGTGGGAATCTAATTTCGAGCCAATTTTAATCGGGGACTTTTGCGGGATCCGCGCCGATTTCCACCCACCCCTGACGGAGGTCCGGCACGAAATAGTCATCAATCCGCAGATGGCCTTCGGTACCGGACACCATGCCACTACCTACATGATGATCGAGCTTATGAGTGGGCTGGCGTTCAAAGATCGCAAGGTACTGGATTACGGCTGTGGTACCGGAATCCTGGCTATCCTGGCCCATTTTTTGGGCGGAAGCCCCATCGATGCAGTCGACATTGAAGCGGCAGCTTATGAAAACACCCTGGAGAATGCCCGCCGCAACCAATCGGAAGATATACGAGTACTCCACGGAACCCTGGAATCCGTGGTCGATGCCGGGTATGCAGTCGTACTTGCCAACATTAACCGAAATGTAATTTTAGATACCCTCCCTGCGTTACGTAAAAAGGTACAATCCGAAGGACACCTGCTGGTTTCGGGGATTCTGCACAGCGATCAGGAATTGGTTGAGCGGGCGGCCGCCGATGCGGGATTCGCCCTCCAACAAAAGCGAGAGCGCGAAGGCTGGGTAGCGATGCAGTTCTCTCGTCCGTAAATCAGCAGGCCGGAATCAAAGTATCCAACCTGAACTGTTATCGAATGATGATGAAACATATTTACCCCCTGTTCCTCCTTTTTGTTGCGTTTACTCCGGTGCTGGCCCAGCGTCCGGACTCTCTGTCTAATAACCCCTACGCTTTGGTGGAGGGCCTGCAACCTTACCTCACTGCGAGTAAGGATAAAGACATCGAAGAAGACTTCGAAGTGTTTGCTGCCCTGGCCGAAGGTGGTGGCTTTACCGAGGCAGAATTCAATCGCATTCACAAACTGGCCAACCGGATGCTCGAGGAGCGAATGAGTTCCAATCCTTATTTTATCAACTACCTGCGAGGACTTACGGCCATCCGGAAAGTACCCGAAACAGAACGGCTGTTCGTGGAATGGCATAATGTTCTGGATACGCTGCTTTCATCAACCGAAGACCGGCCGGCACGGGACTTTAGCACTTTCCTGTCGTTTAGTATTTCTTTTTTTGATCAAAACACCCTGCGATCATCGGGAACAACCTGGCAATACCAGGGCGAAGGCTATTCTTTTGCCTATCGGGAAGGGGAGCCCCAATTGGTTTTCGGAGCGGGTGATCTTATCGGATCCCGCAAGGAAGATACCCTGCGTATCCAGGAAACGGAAGGGATTTACCTGCCGCTCGACCTGCGATGGATAGGAGAAAAAGGCAAAATAACCTGGGAACGGGCAGGTCTTGGTGCCGACGTTTTCGCCTCGTTCGATACCTTCAGCATCGATTTGCGGAAGTCCCTGTTCGATATCCAAAATGCTAAGTTGGCCTATCCCGCCTTTTTTGGGAACGAACGCATCCCGGGGTCTTTTTCGGATAAGGTGATGGTCAGTTCTGATTCGCGTTCCTACCCGCGGTTCCGATCCGATAATCGAAACCTGACGATCGATAATTTTGCCGAAGATATAAGTTACGTAGGGGGCTTTTCGCTGGAAGGGAATACCATCTACGGCTACGGACAAGGTAACCAAAAGGCACAGATCCAGATTTTTAATCAGGAGGGAGAGTTGGCATTCAAGGGGCGGTCGGAACGGTTTATTATCCGCAAAGAAGAACTAATTGTAGGGCAACAGGTCGATATGGCCTTTTATTTCGGGCAGGATTCCATCTACCATCCCTCCGTGAATATCCGCTATGAGGTGCCCGACAAAAAACTGGAACTTACACGGGGTGAACGCGGAAGTGACCAAAGCCCCTTTTACAGCTCGCTGCACCGGGTGACCCTCGATGCTGATGACCTTACGGCCTTTATCGAACGGGACTCCGTCGAGGTGGGACGTACAAAACCCAATATGGTCAAGAAAGCACCACTGAAAATCCAGAGTTTCCAGTACTTTGACCGGGGAGAGTACCAGTCGTATCAGGGATTATCGGCAGCCAACCCGGTAGCTTTACTGAAGCGGGCGGCCGAAGAGTTTGGAATGGTTATCGATGCGGATATGCTGGCCAAAAAAATGAATGCCCGCTATACGGTTGAAAATATTATCTCTTTGCTATACCGGCTGGCGGCCGATGGCTTTATTATCTACGATGGTGAAGAGGAAAAAGTCTACGTTAAGGAAAAGACCATGCACTTCGCCAATGCAGTTGACGAGCGGGTCGATTACGACAATCTGGACCTGACCTCCTCCACCCAGAATGTCAATGCGGTCATCAATCTGGAGAACGAGGGAATTTATGTTTCCGGCATCCAGGATTTCGAACTGAGTCCGCGGCAAAAGGTAGCCATTCTACCCAGCGATACCACTCAGGTGGTGCTGCTTCCGGACCGCAATCTGGACTTCGGAGGTACGGTAATGGCCGGATACAGTCAATTGGATGGAACCGGGTTTCATTTCGATTACAATAAGTTTATGCTTCAATTGGATTCGGTCGATCGCTGGCAGCTATTTGTGCCGCAGGAGCGCCCGATTTCCAACCCTCAAACGGATGCTTTTTCTCTGAACTCCACCATTGAGTCTTTCAGCGGGCAATTGGTCATCGATGCGGAGACGAATAAAAGCGGCCGCCAGAATATCCCCATTTTCCCCTTTTTGCGCACCGATAGTCCGGCTTTTGTCTACTACGATACCGACCGGGTGAAGGATACTACCTACATTCGCGACAGCTTTTACTTCAAACTGGAACCCTTCACCTTTAACCGCCTCGATGATTACGTACGGGAGGATGTGGCATTCAAAGGAGAGCTCATTTCGGCCAGTATTTTTCCCACCTTTTCGGAGCCCCTGCTCATCCGCGATGACTATAGTCTGGGTTTCGAACACGAATCCCCCGAGGAGGGATATCCAATATTTGGCGGGAAAGGTCAATACCAGGGAACCATCGACCTCAGCAATCGTGGTTTGCGTGGTGTGGGGAGTCTGCAATATCTCGGAGCACAGATAGAGGCCGAAGACTTCGTTTTCCGTCCGCGACAAATGGAAGCCAGTGCGCTGGCCTTTGACCTCGCCGAGGATCGGCAATCGGATCTCGAGGTACCACAAGTACACGGTGATACGGTTCAGATCAACTGGCTGCCATACAGAGATAGTATGATCATCCGTTCGATCGAAGCCACCCCTTTTGCCCTTTTCCAGTCAGGTGAACACCAGTTGGATGGTACCCTGGTCCTGACTCCCGAAGGGGTTCAGGGGGAAGGCGTACTCGACTGGCCGATGGCAAAGATGGAGTCCGGTCAGTTCTCGTTCGGGGCTTTTTCTGCTCAGGCCGACACCACGACTATCCGTATCAAAGCCCTGGAGGAGCAGGACGCCGTGGCGATCCAAACCGAGAATATTCAAGGTCGGGTCGATTTTGACGAAGAAAAAGGTTATTTCAAAGCCAATGAGGCTTTCCTGACGACCGATCTTCCCTACAACCAGTACCGGACCAGTATGAACGAGTTTATCTGGGATATGTCGGGACAGAACGTTTCCTTTCGGGCGGATACTTCCAAACTGGGGATGTTCACCTCCATTCATCCCGATCAGGACTCCCTGCGCTTCCAGGGTAAGCGGGCTTTTTACGACCTCTCGAATTACAAATTGGTGATCGACGAGGTGCCCAATATCATTTCGGCCGATGCCTTTATCTACCCGGATAGCGGCCGGGTGGAGATCGAAGCTGAGGGCATCATGAAGCAATTGGATAATGCAGTTATCCTGGTTGATACACTCAGCCGTCAGCACCGCATTAAGCGGGCCACGGTGAATATCCGTGGACGGAAAGACTATACAGCCTCCGGATTCTACGAGTACAATATCGGAGATAAGGAGCAGGAAATTGAGTTCAGCAATATTGTGGGCAGCCGGATCGGTAAAGGGAGTTATTCCGAGAAGCGAACTGCCACCCGGGCGCAGGGCGAAGTGACCGAGGCGGACAGCTTCCTGATCGATCAAAAAACCAGTTTCTACGGTACCATCAGCCTCGCCTCCGAAGATATCAACCTGGACTTTGATGGCTATGGCCGTTTGGAAGTTCCCAAATTGCCCAATCGCTATTGGTTCCGGGTGCGGTCCAAGGCCGATAAAAATAACCTGGCCATTAAATTTGACGAGCCCAAGACCTACGATGGCACTCCTTTGTCGACTGGCTTATTCCTGAGCCGGGAAATGGCCATTATGTATCCAAGCGTCATGATGCCGCTGTATTTCCGGAAAGACCGGCCCGTATTCCCCGTTTCCGGCGTTTTTGTGTACGACAAAAAAGAAGACCAATTCCACTTTGGGGATTCAACCAAGGTATTGCACAACGATTATCGTGGCAATGTGCTGACCCTCGATAATAAATCGGGCAGGGTAACTGCCGAGGGAACTTTTAATCTCGGTGAAGGCCTGCAATTTGTGGGAATCGATGCGGTCGGTACGGCAACTACCCAGTTTCAGGATGTTCCCGACAGCCTGCTGGCCCAAACCCCTCCGGCACCCGTCGACGGGCAATTTACGGCCGGAGTAACTTTTCCCATTCCCGATAAACTCCTAAAAGCTGTGGAGAACGAGATCCAGGCTTCCAGTTTTGGCGGTAACGCCATACCGTATCTGACGGACATTGACCGGTACAAGAAGGATTTCACCATGCTGTTCCCGCCGACCAAGGAACTGACCGAAGCTTTGCAGCTTCTGGGGGGTGGCGTTTTTACGCTTACGCAAAAAAACAACCCGTACACCTTCCTGTTCACCGGCCTGGAAATGACGTGGGACAAGGATTTCCAGTCGTTCGTAACCACGACACCCAAAGCGGGTCTGGTGAGTATGAGCGGTCAGCCCCTGAACAAACAGCTGGAAATCTTTATGGAGATCAAAATGCCGACCAACGGCGATGATCGCCTCTACTTTTACATTAAGCTGCCCAATAGCATATACTATTACTTCGGGTACAAACAGGGTATTTTGGAGATCAACTCCAACGATAATCGCTTTATGGACATCGCCACTGATCTTAAGAAGGGCGACCTGATCCAAAAGATGGGTAACGGGGAGACCTTTGAGATCCAGGTCCAGGAGGCCGGCCGGGCCACCATGTTCCTGCGCCGGGTACAGGCGGCAGGGAGGTAGGGGAATTGGATATCGATCCTCCCGGGTCGACTTAACTCATCGGACCAAAAATACAAAAGGTATATGACCGACCTATTGCGTAAGCTTCAGTACAAAGATCAGGGGGCTATATTAGTTCTTCAGGCACCCGATTCCTTCGAGACCGACTTAAAAGAGTGGAGCGATTCGGCGACCGTTGCTACGCAAGCTAAAGCCGATTCGTACGGAATGATCCTGGCTTTCGCTTACCAGGCAGCGGATATTCCCAAATTGGTCGAAACGGCCGTTGATCTGCTCACCGATGACGGTTTATTGTGGCTGGCTTACGCCAAAAAATCAAGCAAGACCTACCAAACGGATATTACCCGCGATCATGGCTGGGAACCATTGGGCAAACACGGCTTCGAGGCGGTCCGCCAGGTCGCTATTGATGCCGATTGGAGCGCCCTCCGCTTTCGCCACATCGACTCCATCAAATCCTTTAAGCGGAATAAAAGCCGGGCGCTCAGTGAAAAGGGGAAGAAACGGAATTGAAAGGTTCACGGTCCACGGCGTGAACGTCTCTGCTTAATGCCGTTAAACGTTCTCAAAGGGGGCGGTTGCCTGGCTTTACGTGACTTATTTAATACGGAAATCGGAAATTAAACGGCTCACGGTAATCAGCAGTGATAATCGCTATTTCAAACTTCTGACCTCTAACTTTGACTCTCCCTCTCCCCCCAGTTAAAGTGGGATTCGCAAGGGACTTTTCGAACTGGACCGGGAGAGGGAAGGGGTGAGGGTTCACAGTCCACGGTCCCTGCCTACGCCCTTAGGGAGCTTCGGCAGAAATGCACGGTTCACGATGGTATGCTAAGGCCACAGCTTTTGCTGTGGTGTAAAGCGGGTTGAAGCTAACGGGAAGCAAAAAACAAAGACCAAGAGAACTCCTGCCTATACCGAAATATCGCTCAAAAACTAATATATTCGCGAGTGCCCTTTCCGTAGGCTTTTGCCGAAAGGCCGCAATAATTTGGTATTATTATAGCACTAACCACAAGTTTTCCATAGTATGAAAGAATGGTTTCGCCACGTGTGCTGGCTCTTGGTTATTTTTGGTGTAGGCCCGGTCCAATCTCAGTCCTCTCTTCCCGATCTGTACGCTACGGATAGTATCCAGGAGCTCGAAATTCGTTTCGCCGAAGACAACTGGCGTTTTGTGCTGGATTCCCTGCGCTATAATGGTGATGAAATGCTGAAAGGCGATCTTACCCTGAATGGTCAATCGTATCCGGGGGTAGGGGTTCGTATCCGCCGCTCACGAGCCTTTAAGCCGGGAAATTTGCGTAACAGCCTGCATATCCAACTTAATTATACCGATGCGGATCAGAACTATCAGGGGTATACGGCCCTGAAATTATCAAGTGCGCTGCGTGATCCCAGTCTGGTGCGTGAGGTGCTGGGCTACGAGATCGCCCGCGATTATATGCCGGCTCCAAAGGCAAACTACGCCAAAGTGCTGGTTAATGAGGAATACTACGGGCTACTGGTGAACATCGAAGCGGTCGACAGTCCACAGTTCCTGGAACGCTACTTCCCGAATGCGGAAGGGGCTCTCTATCTGGCAGATCCTCCGCGCGATGAGGAAGATATTCCCCAACCGTGTGCAGGAGGCGTTTATTCCGGGCTCATTTACGATAATACTATGGCCTGCTACGAGGCGTTTTTCCGAATCATTAAGGGTAGCGGCTTTGGCCCTGTCCGGTCTCTGGCCGATGCGCTGGAAACCGATGTAACCAACATCGGAAATGATCTGGATGTAGACCGTACCCTCTGGATGCTGGCTTTTAATAATGTATTGGTAAACCTGAGTTCCTACACGGGCCAGAACAGTCCGAATTATTTGCTGTACGTTCCTGCCGGTGCTCCCGCTACGCCAATGGTGTGGGACCTGAACCTGGCTTTCGGCAGCTTTAAAAACACCGGTGTAGGTTCGGACCTCAAACAGCGGGAACTGATAGAGCTCGATCCGCTTTTACACGCCGATTGGGGCGCCAAGCCCTTGATCAATAAACTGTTGGCCGATGAGGTAAACCGCAAAGTCTATCTTTCGCACGTGCGGACAATCCTCAACGATTGGCTGGTCAGTGGCGTAGCGGCACAGCGGGCCCGTGAATTGCAGGAATTGATCAAGGTGCCTCTGCTCACCGACCGCAATCGCTATTACAGCAGTGATGAATTTGACGCAAGTCTGGAAAAGACCATCGGCAAATTGAGCAAAATTCCGGGGCTGGCAACTTTCCTGGAAGATCGGGCGGATTGGTTGAAAAAGACCGATGCGATGCTGATCAACCCACCCGATATTGGTCGGATCTCCTATAAAGAACGCGAGCAATTTTCGCGCGACCGGGTAGAGGCGTTCCATATTCAGGTGCCCCTCGACCGGTACACTAAACGGGTACGGATCGTGTATCGCTTCGACGAGGAAGGGGCTTTCCAGACCGCCAATCTGGTAGACGACGGCAGCCAGTACGACAAAGAAGCAGGTGACCAGATCTACGGTATTATTTTGGATCCGCCTTCCGGCAAAAAGATCCTGGAGTACTATCTGGTGGCCGAAAATGCCAGAGCCGTTTCTTTCTCTCCGGTCCATTACGTGGAGGAGATGCACACCGTGTCACTCGACGATCTGAATTGATTTTCCTTACCAGGTAAACCATGTACCGATGAAAAGGCTGCGCTGGCTGTTGTGGGTTTACGTTCTATCATGTACGGCTATTTACGCTCAGAATGATCTGTACGATCCCGATCACATCACCGAGATCAAGATCTTCTTTGCGGAAGAGAATTGGGCCGACATCCTGGAAGAATACAAGGAAGATCCCCAGGAACCTCGCTTAACCGCTGACCTGGAAGTGGATGGAACCCGGTACCGGGCCGTAGGGGTTCGCTATAAAGGAAATTCATCCTTCAATGCCGTCCATCGCAAAGGGCACCATAAGCTTCCCTTTAATATCAAGATCGACCATCTGATCGACGATCAGGTACTGCCCGGCGGGTACGACAAATTGAAACTTTCCAATGGCTTTCGCGATCCCAGCTTTTTGCGCGAGATCATCGGGTATGAGATCGCCCGGGAGTATATGCCGGCCTCCCGCGCCAACTTTGCCCGCGTATACGTGAACGAGGAATACCTCGGCATCTACACCAGCGTCGAATCGGTCGATAAACAGTTCCTGGAACGTCGATTCGGGGAAGGGGACGGTGTGCTGGTCAAATGCGATCCCATCTGGAACTACGAACATCCTGCGACCTGTCCGGAGGGCGACAAGGCCTCCCTCCAGTACTTAGGAGCTGATTCGGCCTGTTACGAAGGGCTGTACGAATTAAAGAGTGATACCGGCTGGGGGGAGTTGATCCGGTTCACAAAAATATTAAAGGAGTCACCCGAAGAACTCGACCAGTATCTCGACGTGGATCAGACCCTGTGGTTACTTGCCTTCAGTAATGTGATCGTTAATCTCGACAGTTACTTAGGTGCTTTTTGCCACAACTATTACCTGTATCAGGACGAGGAAGGTGTTTTTCATCCCATCATCTGGGACCTGAATCTGGCTTTTGGCGGCTTTCGCCTCAGCGGACTGGAATCTAATTCTAATCTGTCGGATGCCGATATGCAGGAGATGAGCATGTTCATGCACTATAAACAACAAAACAATAAGCGCCCGCTCGTAACCCAACTACTGGCCAATGATCTGTACCGCAAGATGTACGTTGCCCACTGCAAGACCATCCTGGAAGAACATTTCTTGCACGGCCAGTACCTGGAAAGGGCCAGGGAATTACAAGCGCTGGTAAAGGAAGCTATTTGGCAGGATTCCAGTAAACTGTACTCCGATTCGGCCTTTATCCACAACCTGGAACGTACGGAAGATGCCGACGGAACACCCATCATCGGGTTAGCTGAATTGATGGGAAAACGCGCGGAGTATCTCGGGGCGCACAAGCTGATCTCCGATCCTTCCCCGGAAATAGGTGATCTTTCCATTACGACTAAGGGGGATTCTGTACTGATCGGGGTAGCCTTGTCAGATGCGGAAGCCGGCTGGCTGTTTTACCGGGATATGGAGGGCCGGCGCTTTCGCAAAATACCCATGGAGGCCACGGGTGAGACAGATAATGGACAGCAGATGTACCGTGCAAGTTTGCCAAATGCAGCCGATCTGCAGTATTTTCTGGTGGCAGAAGGCCCCATTAATGCCCGTGTGCATCCCGCCCGCGCCGGACGAGAATACCTGACCCTGGGTGCCCAGTAATTATAGGTGTTCACTAACTTTTGACGGCTTGGATTTTTTCCTATTTTACCGGGAAGTGTACGCCAACAATCGGCACACATCTATTGCCTAATCATTAAATCCCTGCCTATGCTACTTAAGATCAATCCCGATAACCCGGAAGGACGCAAGATCGATCAGGTTGTCGATGTGCTGAAAAATGGAGGAATCATCATTTACCCAACGGATACCGTTTACGGATTGGGTTGTGACATTGAAAATACCAAAGCGGTAGAACGCATTTGTCAGTTGCGGGGATTGGATCCGAAAAAGGCTATGCTGGCAATGATCTGTCGCGATATCAGCCAGGTCTCCGAGTATGCCCAGCAAATTGATAATCCCGTTTTTCGACTCCTCAAGCGGAATTTGCCCGGCCCTTTTACCTTTGTGCTGAATGCTGCGAATAGCGTCCCCAAGATGTTTAAGAATCGCAAGAAAACCATCGGTATACGAGTGCCTGACCACCAGGTGCCACTGGCGATTATTGAAAAACTGGGGCGCCCGATCCTCACCACCTCCCTGAAGTCTGACGATGAGATACTGGAATACGTAACTGATCCGGAGGATATTTTCGAGGACTTTAAGAAGCTGGTCGATATCGTGATCGATTCGGGTCCCGGCGGAAATACGCCCAGCACGGTGGTCGATTGTACCGATGAAAAGCCCGTGGTCCTTCGCCTGGGAGCCGGTGTATTAGAATTTAGCTAGAGAGACACTTTTATGAAGCAATTCCCAACGGAGTCCACGGCAAGTTCGACCTCGGGTATCACCTTTGTCTTTCACGACGAAGATGCGATCATCCGCGTTTGGCTGTCGACCATGACGGGCAAGGAGAAAGTCTTCGCTAACGAGGACCTGGTCCTGGAAAAACGCAATGTTACCCGCTTCAAAACCATTGACACCTTTAAGTACAAAGGGACCCCCTATGAAATGGAGATCCTTACCAAAATGGCGATGGGGTACGAGATACGGTGTTACATACTGCGCGAAGGACGTGTTATCGGCGGACAGATATGTGAGATGGACGGTATGGGCACCCTGAATATTTTTGAGGATACCGATCTGGATAGTGCCAGGCGACGTGCTGTCGACCGCTACCGGATCGCTGCCTACCAACAGCTGCAGGAATACGATCTACCCGAAGCTAGTCAATTGACCGATCAACTTTTGGGCGCCAATCCACACGATGCGGAAGGATGGCTGTACCGTGCATGCATTGCTTCGCTGGAGGAACGGGCGGACGATTGCTACGATGCCCTGCGCCAGGCATTGGAATATGGCCTTACCGGTAAAGACCGAATCCTCACGCTCGATTATCTGGCCTATATCCGCATTCACCCTGATTTTCAATCGTTTCGCGGGCAGACTGGCTTATAAGCTGCGATTGGTCGGTTGATTGCCAAGATCCGTTTGGTCCGGTTTGATCAAAGGTGGTACCTTGCGGAAAATGTGTTACCTGCATGCATCGATGTCTTTTTATCCTGCTCCTGCTGGGAGGTCTACTGTCTGATTCCATTGCCCAGGAGGCAGTGGTCCGCGGAAATGTATACGATGAACAAACGGGAGATCCCATTCCGTTTGCGGCTGTCCAATTGGTTGGCACTAATTTGGGGGGTACGACCGACGAATCGGGGTTTTTCTCCCTACCCAATGTACCGGCGGGTACCTGGAATCTGCAGGTTTCCTATCTCGGGTATGCCTCCCTGGATACTGCTATTACCGTAGATGAAGGTCGCATCTATTATCGTCGGATCACCCTTGAACCCACGGCGGTCGATCTGGAAACGGTGGATGTATCTGCTCGCCGGGAAAGGGCCCGCTCCACCGTAAATATGTCGGTACGACGTCTGGAGCCTGCTGAGTTGGCAGTACTCCCTTCCATCAGCGGGGAACCGGATATTGCCCAGTATCTGACAGTATTGCCGGGAATCGTCAGTAGTGGGGATCAGGGCGGACAATTATTCGTGCGGGGAGGCGCTCCTTCCCAGACAAGGGTATTGCTGGACGGATTGACAATTTACAATCCTTTTCATTCCATTGGTTTGTTCAGTGTTTTTGAATCGGAGGCCATCCAATCCGTGGATGTGCTTACCGGTGGTTTCCAGGCTGATCACGGTGGACGATTGTCGGCAGTGCTCGATATTAAGACGCGCACGGGCAATAAAAAGAATTGGGGTGGGTTGGTCTCGGCCAGCCCCTTTCAGGCACGAACGCTGATCGAAGGGCCCATTGTGCCATCCACCGACGAAAAGCCCAATAGTGTGTCTGTGCTATTGGCGGGAAAACTCGGGTACCTGGACGAAACCTCACCCACCTTATACCCATACGCTGCCGAGCGGGCCGTACTCGCACGGGTGGATGACAATAACGGTGAGACTGCCGACGGCTTGCCGTTTTCCTACGGCGACCTTTATGGGAAAGTTTCCTTCAGCGGAAATACCGGCAGCGAGTTGGATGTATTCGGATTGCATTTTACCGATGCTTTTTTTGTTCCATCCGTGGCTTCTCTCGACTGGCGTGTGGCGGGCGCCGGTGCCAATTTCCGGTTGGTTCCCCCCAATGCTAACGTCGTGGTGGACGGGGTAGTAGGGTATACCGACTACCTCACGAGATTGGTTGAGTCCGGGGCTGGCGTCCGGTCCAGTGGTGTCGTCAGTTATACGGCGCAACTAAACTTCACCTACTATGGCACCAGTAGTGAATTGCGGTATGGCCTTGATTTTCATGGATTCAATACGGATTTTTCCTTTAGCAATCCGCTGGGACAAATCGTGCAACAACGGGACTTTACATCGGAAGTAGCTGGTTATGCTCGCTACCAGATCCGGGCCGGAGACTGGATATTAGAACCTGGCCTGCGCATTCATTACTACGCGGCTCAATCCCAGCTGTCCCCCGAGCCCCGCCTGGGCATTAAATACCTGGCCAGTGACCGGATGCGGTTGAAGGCGGCCGGTGGCCTTTATAGCCAGAATGTACTGGGAACAACCAACGAGGAAGATGTGGTAAACTTTTTTGTGGGGTTCCTGGCCGGTCCCCAGGAACAACTCATGCAATCCGATGGCAGTACGGCAACCAATAACTTGCAGCGGGCGGTGCACGGCCTGCTGGGATGGGAGTACGATGTGACGGATCGTCTGCAGGTTCGCGCCGAGGGGTATTACAAAGGCTTTCAGCAATTGATCAACCTCAACCGCGCGAAGGAGCGGGGAAGTGATCCGAATTTTTTGGTGGAAACCGGTGAGGCTTACGGTGCGGAACTCACTGCCGAATATCGGTCCTCATCGTGGTACCTGTGGGCCGCCTATGCACTGGCGTGGACCGAACGCGACGATGGATCGCAAATATACCCGACGGTTTACGACCGCCGGCACAACCTCAATCTGCTGGGAGCCTACTCCTGGGGCGACCGGAAAGTCTGGCGGATTTCGGCCCGTTGGAACCTGGGTTCCGCCTTTCCGTTCACGCAAACGGTAGGGTTTTATCAGGACATTCCACCCCGTGAGCTGTTGCGTGGGCAATCCGTACTGACCGGGAACTATCCTCTCGGAGTACTGCTTTCAGAAAAGCGAAACGGTGGTAGACTTTCAGCCTACCACCGTTTGGATTTCTCGGTACACCGTACTTTCTTCCTCCATGGTTCTGACGATAAGCGCTTGGAGGTAAGTGCCAGCGTCAGCAATGTGTACGACCGACCCAATGTTTTTTATGTGGACCGTATTACCAACGACCGCGTTGATCAATTACCGATATTGCCGAGTTTGACCGCCGCCTTCTACTGGTAGGTCACGCTTCCCGAAAGATACTACCGGGAGGGATGTTGGATTCAGCGGGAACCTGGGCGTGGTCGGTGACCAAGGCACGCGTACCGATACGTGACCATGCACCCACGCGCGCGCCCGGCGCGATGTGGGCACCCGACCGTAGCAAGACACCTCCGTCGATATGAGCAAATGGCTCTACCTGAACTCCCCGCATCACGCAAGAGTTATCACCAATAATAGCTGATTCGGCGACGAAAGCTTCCTGGTCGATAAACGAATACAGGGAGTATCCCTGCTCTTTAGCTTCGATACACGTATTTTGCAAGTGGGCCAGATCATAGCGGTGGTTAAAGTCAGCAAGCACGTGTAATTGAAAAACGGCCGGAGGATAGTCAATGGCTAACTGTTCGAAAGGCAATACCGGACGTTCGTACAAATTGGGCTTGTCGATAAACCGCTCGTGTTGTGTGAAGCCAATGACTTCCCGGGTTCCTTCCCGTTCCATGTATTCGGCGATTATGGCCGCAAATTGGGTGTGCCCGTAAATGATTATGCGTTCTGTCATGGGATAATGTATAGTCTAGGGAATGGCGAAAATGAAAGCAGCAATAGCTGATGTCAAATCGGGGTGAATCGGTAATTCAGGATTCATGTATACGGCCATTTGTCCGGCCTGGTCGGTAGCTTCGGTGACCTTTAGAACGTGATTCATGTTTTCCAGCAGGATCATCTGCGTATCTTCTCCTCCTGCTTCCGCAAAAAGAGTAGCTTCTTCCGTCGGAACCTGTATGTCATTGGTTCCCTGCACTATAAGGGCTGGCATGTCCAGCTTGGTAATTTCTTTCTGTGGATCGTATTTAAACCAGGAGATCAAATAGGGTTGCACACTTGGGCGAAAGAGACTGTTGAGCATAGGATTAACTTCACGGACTTCCATGCCTTGCTCGAGCGAATCGAGGATGGGAAATGCCATATCTTTTACCATGGGTGGTTGCTTACTTAACTGATCGCGCAGGATCTCGGGGGCTGGCCGGGCCGGACCAGCAATGGAAATCCAACCGTCTACTGCCTCCTGCCGGTCAATAGCGGCCAGGAGGCTGATCAGTGAACCCTCACTGTGTCCCGCTAGAATGATGCGGGAGAACCGCTCATCATCTGCGTAGGCATCGATCCAGCCTTTGAGGTCTTCTACGAAGTTTTCGAAACGCAATTCTGTTTCGGGGATAGCAGCATCCTGACTGGCTGCGACACCCCTTTTATCATAACGCAGGGAGGCGATAAAGGCCTTGTCCAGGCTGTCGGCCAGCATCAGGAGGCTATTGTTTTTCATCATGGCATTGTTCCCGTCCCGGTCGGTAGGACCGGATCCAACGTGGATGATGACCAGTGGTACCGGTTCGGTCTGATGTTCGGGTATTTGCAGCGTACCGTGCAGGGTACCGGTCGGTGTTTCGAGAGTCACGGAATCTGTTTGGCATAATAAAGGAGCGGTAGTTACCAGGACTACCAGGCAAAAGGTCCAAAGGCGCATAGCATCATATGTTTGGGGGGAAGTCCATTGGACATGTACGCAGGGACATCCCGGTGGTTACATTTTGCCGTGTTCCGCACGAATCCAGTCCACTTCGAGGGTGAATGGTCCCTGTTGGCCATCGGCAATAATAAATCCTACTTCTCTTACCAAATCGGGTTGGGGCGGGGGAATGTTCACCAGCTGATCACCGCGAAAAGTGGCGCGAAACGAAGACCAGGGAAACCAGAATTCAGCCCATCTGCCGGAGGCGAGAAAGGTGGACCGGTAGCTGATCCGCGAATAGCGGCCATCGACGCGAATGCGAAAATCATAGCGGGAACCATCGCCCCGGATTCGGATCCGCAAACCCGCACATTGATCGGAAAGTTCTTCGGCAATGGAGGCCCGTGTGCTGGCAAAGCCTCCGTTGTTTTCGAGGGATACTTCGCCGGTGAAAATCATAGTGGATACTTTATTCAGGATAGCAGAGTGTGACACACCACCCATTACCGTGTCATCCACCGTTTCCCATAGTAATTTGGGGACAGTACCAAATTCTTCCACGTAGTAGGGGTACCGCATAGGCTTCAGTTACATTATGCCGGTGTAGCACCCATGGCTTCCATCTACCGGATCAGGGTAACTTCACCTTGCTGGGTGAATTCACTTCCATCGGGGAAGCGGATCACGATTTTATACACGTAAACGTCTGAGGGCGCGGGTTCACCATTGATATTGCCGTCCCAACCGGTATCGGGGGTGTCATTATCGTATACGAGCTCTCCCCACCGGTTCCATATCTGGAATTCCACAATGTCAATTCCACCGACGAAGACCACATTGAAGAAGTCGTTGACATTATCGGCGTTAGGAGAAAAGGCATTGGGGATATCGAAGCGGGGCGAGACAACGTTTATCGAAATCTCACGGGTAACGGTACAACCATCCTCGGTCGTTATGGTAACCTCGTAAACGGTCGGGTCATCCGTGGGTGTGTGCTCAATATTGGGGCTGTTTCCACCGATAGCTTCTCCATTGGCGGTCCAGCTATAGGTCACATTTGCGGGTTCTTCCGGATCGGTGATTACGCGAAGACCAATGGATTCTCCAAGGGGTAGGCCATCGGTTGTGGCCGATTCGGGATTGACGGAAATCTCTTCGATCATTGGTACATCGAGCACATCGATCTCGACAGTTTCAGTCAGGGCGGCACAATTGTCACCATAGATATAGGTAAGAATAGCCGTCGTAGATTGACCTACCACCACTTCCACATCAGGACCTTCGAAATCCCGTATATCTACGTTCCACTGGTAGAATTCGGATACATCATCGGGAGCATCAGAAGAGGCTGTGAGCATTATCGGCTCGTCAGGACAAACGGTAGCTCCCGGGCCGACGGTTAGGGTTGGCTCCTGAACAACTCGTACCGGAACATCAAAGGTGACCGGATCACAGTCCGGATATTGGGCAGTAAGTTCGTAGGTGATATCGGATGCTGGCGAAGGTTCGAAAAATGGATCGGTGGAAAGTACGGTCGCATTACCGGCTTCGCGCCATTCAAAGGTGGCCCCGGCATTGGTGTTGGCCGTTACCACCAATTCGATGGACTCCCCGACACAGATCGTCAGATCGGGATTCAGGGTTACGGGAGGTGGCAGCACTTGCAGGGTTATGCTTTGGGAAGCCGGGCACTCTTCAATGGTGGCCGTCACTGAATAGGTTGCGGTGAGAGCTTGTGGGGTAACTACCGGGTCCAGGCAATCGGTACAGCTAAGCCCCTCCGTGGGCATCCATTCGATCTCCGCATCTTCGGAACCCGGACCTTCCAGATCCACCTGTAGTTGGATGGATTCGCCCGGGCAGAGAATAGGGCTTTCCGGAGAGATTGTTATCATGGGTGGTTTTATCACCGGAACCATCAGGATAACGGAGTCAACACATCCGTTATTGGTCGTGGTACGCTTGAATACAGCGGAATCCTGGGCGGTAAACACCATATTGAACAGAGTATCCGGAGTCTCAAATCCACCATCGGTCGGTACTGAAAACCACTGGTGCATTATGTCCGGATAATCAGACGGTTCGTAGGTAATGGAAGTCAGCGTAACCAGGTCTCCTTCGCAGTAGACATCTTTTTCCGGATCAGCAGTCAATCCCAAGCTTGGTGGAAGTGAATCGATCTGGATATAGGTGGAATCGGTAATAGTACAATCGTCCGTAACGATCTCTGCGTAAATAGTAGCATTTCGCTCCGGAGAAATGGTAAAGGACTTATCGGTGATGGGAATAGGACCAAAAGAGGAATACCAGCGAAAATCTTCGGTACTGGGAGAGGAGGTGGTGGCTTCCAGTGTTACTTCGTCACCCTTACATAGGAAAACAGTGTCGGGATTAATGATATCCACCCGGTCGGAGCGCACCCCGACTGAGATGCTTGCCTGCTCCACACAACCCTGGAGTTCCAGGGTAGCGGTGTAGGTGGTTGTTTGGTCAGGCTGGACCGTAATGACACCCTCGGTAGGGTCGGTCAGGATCGTTTCCGCCGGTGACCAGGAAAGGCCCTGATCACTTACATTATTGGTAGACGTAAGCACAACTGTTTCGCCCCGGCAAACGGGGTCGGTAACCGAAGCGGAGAGTTCGATAGTGGGGTCCACCACTCGTAGTAGAATAGAATCAAACTCTATGGTCCCGTTGACCATAGATTCCACGACGACCCAGGTATCTTCTGACAGATTAGTAACGGTCGGATTGGGAATGGTGGGGTCGTCGAAAATTTCTGCGGGTGTCCACCGGAAAGTCGTTGCTCCCAGAGCATTCAGCTGGACTTGTTCACCCGTGCAAACGAAGAGGGTGTCTACATCGGGAATGATTTGAAGGCTGATCGGGGGACTACCCTGGGCCAATAAGGCAGTTGGGTAGGAGAGTAGTAAACAAAATACGACAGCAAAAAGCGTACAAAGGTTCTTCATAAGGTACGGTTGATATCTTGGGAAACGCCCACGGAGGGACGAGTCGTATGTCAATGGCAGGCGGTAACCTTTTCCCGTAAGGATAAACCACCGGCCAGACCATTCCGAAAGGTAGTAATTCCCGTCCACAATGCGGAATGGGGATTTACAAATTAACCTTCTCTGACAATTTTGGCGGAAATGCTTGTGCGGAAAAAAATACGACCCGTGAGAGTAAGGCTTTTTGCACAAGCATTTGGAGCAAAATGCAGCATCGGCCAGTAAAATCAATAAATACGATTTTTCCCAATCCGTCAGTACCTTTACGTTTAGTCGATTCGCTGGCTGGAGGTAGCACAGGAATCGAGGCGGGCTTTAACATCATCAAATGATGTATATCCGTAATCATTTCCCCAGGCGTGATTGATGTAATTGATCACATTGGTGATTTCAAAATCAGATAGCTCCGGTACTCCGGCCATGGGTTGCCGATACAACGTATCATTGACCTGGATAGAATCCTGTAGTCCGTACCGGATAATGCAGGCCATGCGTTCCGGGTCCGCTTCCACAAAATCGGCATTAGCCAGGGGTGGGATAAGTCCTTTCAGGCCCGAACCATCTTCCATATGGCAGTTAGCACAAAAGTTCTGGTAGAGGATCTCACCCTGGCGAAAGGGCTTCCGTTCACTGCATTGAAAGAGTGAAATACCCAGCACGATAAACATCCAACCGGTGATCCAGTGGGTTCTCCGCATATATTTAATACGTTTTGGTCATGGTGGCGGGCACACAGATGGTAAAGTCGGCCAATCCACTGTTATCCTCGGAGAGTTCACCTATGTCTTCTTGCTCCACAGTATTGATGGTGAGGACCGAACGGTCCGGGGTGTTTTGTTGCACGTACCAAACGATGCCCTGCCACTGGTTGGAGTGGTAGGAACCATTGTAATGGATGAGGGTATATCCAGGTTGCCAGTACTTCCCGATAAAATGGGCCATAGTAGCATCCTTTACGGCCTGTGCCTGTGCCAGGGTTTCGGCTCCATCACCGCCGTGCCCCCCCATCATGGCCATCATTTCTTTGTAAGCTGGTTGTTCCAGGTCGATGGTCATGGGCAGGGGAGCCATAAAGGCTTTGGATCGCTGTGGCAGCTGGTCGAGTTGTTCTACCCCTTCGCGATAGACCAGATTTGCGTACCGGCGGGGAATATTGGAAGCAACAAAGTACAATTGGTGACTGCGCGCAAATTCCACCAGGGGTTTGTAGTCGGTAGAATAATTGTTCCACAACCGGGCCTCTTCCTCAAAGTTTTTGGTGCTGATCTGACCTAGCAGGTATTCGTCGAGCAGCAATTGGTTATCGGCCTCGAACATCTCGGCACCGAGGATAAGCTGACTGTCTACTGCAACGTACAGATCGTTGGTCAGTTCCAGTTGCAGCCAGTGAGCGATAGGGTTATTGTGGAGTTCACCAAAGAATACGTAATCGTGACCAGCCGCAGCTTCGACTAGCTGAGCGTAGGTAGCTGGGTTGCCGTCCTTGTCGAAGAGGGTATAAGCCGGCTTGTCCTGTGCATATGCCATGGGGCCTAGAAATAAGGTAAGGAAGAGACATGCAGTTCGTAACATAGTGCAATTACTTTGTGGTTGCCCAAACATAGGCAATTGTTCCATAACGAACCTCCTCAGAGGTCTTGCGGACGGATTTTTTTACGCAAGGCTTTCTTTTCGCTGTGCCTTCGTTTGCTTTCCAGTCGTTTTCGTGGATTAGCCCGGAGTTTTGGGGCTCCCTTTCCACGCTTGGTTTTGCGGGTTGCTTTGTCCAGGAGGGCAAAAAAGCGGTCGGTCACCGTTCGTTTATTGCGTTGTTGCGACCGGCTTTGTTGTTCATCCAGCACCAGGGTGCCATCTTTATTGATACGGTTTTTCAGGCGCTTGCGCACCAGTTGCTTTTCACTGTCGGATAAGCCTACACTGGCATCTACATCAAAGCGAATGGATACTTTGGTCTCCACTTTGTTGACGTGCTGACCGCCCGAACCACCGGAGCGGGACGTTTGATAGGTAATTTCGTGTTCTATGATTGATCGTTCCATATTGTTTGTACTTCAGCCTATACAATGTCTGAATACGTCAATAGTTCCCTGCGATACTTTTTTGCGAAAAGCAAAGACTTTTTACCGGGTTTCAAAAACCAATAGGCGTAATCCGTGTTACATTTTCAAAATTTACTGAAAGTATTAAACTGCTTTCTGATTCCCCAACCCAATTGAACGGCCAATCAGTATGTCCAAGAAACGACGCGCCATTGTTTGGTTCCGCCAGGATCTTCGCCTCCACGATAATGTAGCCTTATTGGAAGCGATCCACAGTGCCATCGAAGTCATTCCGGTTTACGTGTTCGACGAGCGTTTTTTTGGCATCGATACGGATTTGGGGTTTCCCAAAACCGGGCCGCACCGCACTAAATTCATTCTGGAGAGTGTTGCCGACCTGCGCAAGAATTTGCGCCGGATCAACGGTCAGCTCATTGTGCGGGTGGGCAAGACGGAAGATATCCTCTTCAATATTGCCGAGCAAGCCAAGTCGGGCTGGATTTTTTGTAACCGGGAGCGTACACCCCTGGAAGTGAGTATTCAGGATAATCTGGAACAACGACTTTGGAGTATTGGTCAGGAGATGCGGTATTCGCGGGGTAAGATGTTATACCATACGGCTGATCTGCCATTTCCGATCCAGCACGTACCCGATTCGTTTGCTCAGTTTCGGAAGGAAACGGAGCGCTACGTGGGTGTCCGTGAGCCACTGCCAGAGCCCGATTCCTCTTTGGCTCAGTTAACCATTGATGTCGATCCCGGCGAGATACCTTCCATGGCCGACTTCGGCTTCGATGACTACCAACAAGATCCCAGGGGCTACCTCAGGCACGAAGGTGGTGAGACAGCAGGTTTGGAGCGAATGCGTTACTACTTCCGGGAAACGGAGGCGGTGGAATCATACCGTGATACCCGAAATGAACTGGCGGGTGATCTCTTCTCCACTAAGCTTTCCCCCTGGTTAGCGTACGGATGCCTGTCACCCAAGACAGTTTATAAGGAGTTGAAAACGTACGAAGATGCTCATGGTGGTTCAAAATCAACCCACGAGCTTTTCTATTACCTGCTACTGCGGGATCACCATCGCTTCATGGCGAAGAAATACGGTGACCTCTTTTTTGAGGAGACCGGCATTCAGGGAAGTTACCAAAACGACTGGTCGGATGACTACCATGCTTTCCACAAATGGGTAAATGGAGAAACCGGTGTGCCGCTGGTGGATGCGGCAATGGTGGAATTATACCAAACCGGATACTTGTCGAATCGGGCCCGGCAGAATGTGGCGTCCTACCTGATCAATGATCTCCAGGTCAACTGGCAATTTGGTGCCAGTTATTTCGAATCCATGCTCATCGATTACGACGTGACCAGTAACTGGGGAAACTGGAATCAGTTGGCCGGAGTGGGAAGTGAAGTACGTGATGACCGGTACCTGAACATCGAGGCTCAGGCCATGCGGTACGATCCGCAGGGCACCTACGTGAAAAAGTGGCTGCCCCAATTCAAGAAAATGCCGGGCGATAAGATACACCAGATTCACCGTCTGTCACCCGATGAGGTGGTCAGCTATGGATTAGATCCTAATGGTCCCTATATCCCCAGAGAACGGGAACGGGGTGATCACAGGGTCCCTTATTAAGTACATTCCGCTAAACCCCAGTAAAGAGTTTTTTGCATTCATGATTGGTTTAGTTGGTACGTTTCAATTAAGAAACTGGAGGAGATGGCCGAGAGGCCATCTCTTTTTTTAACTCTTCCTTTAAACAGTCCGGGGGAGCGCATCGTGATGCGCTCCCCCGGACTGTTTAAAGGAAGTTGGGCGGTGTTTTAAGGAAATAACTTCTCTGCATCTTGTCTATTTATCCTTGTTAATCGGGTTTTCGTCTTCCGGTCCTGAGTACTATCCCTCTTTCCGAAGAATTGGCGGTCCTTTCTTGTAATTTATTTATCCATGCAAAACAGCTAAAGCAATGAAAAACGTTCTTCCGGAAAGCAATGGGAAACCGCGAACCAGGTTTTGTCAAATACTCTTTCTCATTTTCTTATTCTTCGGCCTGGAGGTTTCTCTGGAAGCTCAGGACTCTGGATTTTCGCAGCGATTAGACTCGTTCATTATTGATAATACCTACACTTTCCAATTAGAGAGTGGTCGTTTGGTGGGGTCAGCACGGTCATTTCTACAGCAGGAATTAAAAAGCTCACAGTTTTTCGTGATCGGGGAATTGCACCACCGTGCAGAAGTTCCACAATTCACAAGTGCACTTTTGCCATTGGCGGCAGAATCGGGTTTCCGGCATCTGGGGCTCGAAATTGGTCCAACTTCGGCAGCAGTGCTATCGAGTATGGTAAGCGATTACGGGCTGGATTCCCTGTCGGGCTTTTACCAACGTTACGACCCGGATGGGGCCACTAATCCTATTCCATTTTTTGACTATTGGGAAGAGGCAAAAATGCTTGAGGCAGCCCTTACTCAGGGGTTTGACCTCTGGGGCATTGATCAGGAATTTCTTTATGCACCTGGTTTTTTGCTGGATTTGTTCTTGTTCAAGGGACTTGATGGAGAAGATGACAGCAGGTTTCGAGAGGCCCACCATCAAGCAAAAGCCCGGTTTGTTTCCCTTATGCAGGATACTAGCGACCAACGGTATGTACGCCTTTTATCGGACGATGCCATCCGACAGTTTTTTACTGCTTCCGCAAAAAAGGTCCCGGAACTGCAAAATGTGATTGATCAGATCCGGGCGTCCTGGCAGATCTATGACTATAATCTTCGCAGTATATACTTCCCGGCCAATAATGACCGGGCTGTGCTCATGAAAAAGCAATTAGCTCAACACTATCAATTAGCCGCAGGGGAAGAAGAGTTTCCCAAAATGATCCTGAAGATTGGTAGTATGCACGCCGGATACGGGCGCTCACCCAATGAACTTTTTGACCTAGGTAACACCCTCCACGAACTGGCAGCCTTTAAGGGATCAAAGAGCTTTAACCTCAATGTCTCCGGACAGTATTCCTACCAGCGCGATGGCACTGTCGTTGATCGTACGCAATACGTTCCGGAATACGCTCCCTTCTTCAAACACGGAAAAGAAGATGCCTGGACGATTATTCATCTGGCCCCCATTAAGGAAGCTATCTACAACGGAACCTTAAAGTGGAAGAAAAAAGCGACCTGGAATTCGGAAGATCAGGCTTTTTGGAATCTCCTGATGCGATTTGATGCCATTTTGCTGACCAGTTTGACCTATGCCCGGGAAAGGACTGCGGAAAGGGGAGAGTAAGAAGTTTAATGATCAATCTCGGTCTATAAGGGAGAAAATTCTGTAGAGCAATACTTCTATCTTTACCGCTTTGCTATTTCTGTTTTCTATGCCCGAAGGAAGCATAGAAAACAGAAATAGCGAAGAGTCCCCATCACACCGTCAGCGCCCGCTCCAGGTAATCATTTAACGGCTGCAACTCCAGATACGCCTGCTCTACAATATCCGTGAATTCGTCCGACACCACCTCTTTTTGCGTAAGCGAACGCAAGGCCACAAAATTTTACGGCGTAGGAACTCAATGTGTCGGTGATCCTGGTCGTACCCTTTCGGACTGGTCTTAAGTTGATCGGGATCGCTGGACAAACCACCGAAAAAATCCCGGAACGATTTGGAATCGACGATCTTGATCAGGTTTTCCCCATCGTAGTCGATGGCACCCCGGATCTTTTTCAGGGTATCGTTATCGGGCCGGTACATGCCGCCACCCAGAAAAGACTCGCTGGGCGACACGTGCACGTACAAAGCCGTAGCTCCTTCGGAAGGCGGACTGAACGCAAAATTATCCTTGTACACGGGCCGGTCGGGATGAAACATACGGTTGTTATTGATCCGCATAATGCACTCCCTGGGCTGGATCTTGGTGTACCGGAGGTCGTATTTGCTGAGTCTTTCCAGGATATGGCCGATCTCATTTAGCCAAATCTCCTTGGCTTCGTGGTAACGGTTGCGATGTTCGTCCATCCACTCTTTGGAGTTATTCTCCGTCAGGTCCCGAAGGAATTGGTAGATCTTGCGCTTATTCATGGTGATTTATTTCCAGGGAAACGGATGGGGGAGGGAAGGGTTCATGGGGGAATGTTGAATGCTTAATGCTTAATTTTGAATGATGAATGATGAATGATGAATGATGAATGATGAATGAGGGGTGCTCGGTGTTCAGTTGGCAGTTGGCAGTGCCCAGTTCTCATTTGGCAGTTGGCAGTTGGCAGTTCCCAGTTGGCAGTTTGCAGTTGGCAGTGCTCAGTGCTGCCAACTATTATTAAGTCGTGGTAGGGGTGCCGTATTATAAAGTCGTGGTACCCCCCTCCTTTATCTAAAGTACAAATCCGCGGCGGTATTTGAGTTTGTACATGGTTGATTTCAGCTCCTTAGTGGTTTGCCCGATGAGTTCTTTTGCTGTCATACCCTTGATTTTTCTTCGTCCAACCTCTTCATTGTTTCCATTACAGAAAACGAGTTCTCGGCCTTGGGGGGAATATGTTATTTCTAGTTGTGCTCTAGGCTTAGCCTTTTTTAAGTAATAGACCCTGCCTCCCAAACTTATGGTCTTTCCTCGGCTTACCAATCGGTACCACTTACCACTGCTCAAAAATTGGTGGATTCGTTCCTCATCAAATAGTTCATATTCTTGCTTGACATCATAGGGTCTGCCTGAATATTCCGCCAAAGGATGAGCTTCCAATGGGGCCTTGCCTTTCAGTGAGCTGCAGGGAATATGATAATTCAGTCGTTCACGGCGCTCGTTACATCGGGTATATAGCTCTTTCCAACACTTAAGGCCCTTGTCTTGCAGTACTTGTTTTTCCATCGTTTGATGAGATCGCTCTACTATTGCTTGCTTGCTCGGTGGCCTTTCCTGGATGATGCACATTTGTATTCCCAAGCCTTGCAGCCATAGATGAAAAGGCGTCGGGAATGGTGATTTGCTCGTGTTTTCATAGAACACACTATCCTTGTCTACCTGTATCGCCTTCGGCATGCCAAACTGCTCAAAGCTTGATCGACACGCATATTTGTAGTGGATAGTACGGGGTTGAGTACGATAGTTTTTTACGGATACGGGGAAGGTCATACAATACGCCAAAGAAAAATTGTCCTTTATATTGATATTGGCATGATAGCCCAGATTCTCAACTAGTACAGCCCCTTGAGCATCCATTTCCCACAAATCATGTGCTTGTTCAGCATCGGGACATCTTTGCTTAGGAAACTGCCCATGCTTAGCATAGGACTCAACCAATCCTTTCTGCCGAAAGTACCTGTTAATGGAATCTACACTTGGTAACTCGCAGCGTGGATACTTATTAAGTTTTTGTAGTTCATCCAAAATACTGATAGCTCCCCAACCTGTATGTCCCCCCTTGAGCTTGTCTACTTCTTTTACGATCTCAGGCGGGAACGAACTTAAAGCACCTTTGGCAGGGCGACCTAACTTTGAGCAAGGGCTCCCCCTTTTTGGAGCCGTTGTCGCCATTTTCGAACGGTGCTAATAGAAAATCCAAGATCAGAAGCTATTTCAGCGCTTGTCCATCCAGCTTTTGCTTTACTCTCAATAGACTTACGCTCCTCAAAAGTCGTTTGCCGGGCCATATGAGGAATGTTTTCATATAAGGTACCACGACTTTTTAATACTTTGGGGTACCACGACTTAATAATAGTTGGCAGTGCTCAATGCTCAATGCCCGGTACGTTTCCGGGGTTTTGACGACGTTTCATTGGATGTGGCTGATCCATATCCTTTTTGGCGAAAGCCAAATAAGAAGTACGAATCATTTAGCATTTAGCATTCATCATTGAGCATTGGATAGTCTGATCAGTGCTCAGTTCCCAGTGCTCAATGCCCAGTACGTTTCCGGCGTTTTGACGGCGTTTCATTGGATGTGGCTGATCCATATCCTTTTTGGCGAAAGCCAAGTTAGCAGATGGAATCATTGAGCATTTAGCACTCATCATTGAGCATTAACTATCGTGCAGACGCGATAAATCACGTCTCTACTTTACGTTTTTAGGTTTCCATTGACGATCCCATTCCCCAATTCCCCAAATCCCCAATTCCCCCTTTCTGTTCTTACGAACACGGATCACCTATTGTGCAACCTACCGTGCCACGATCCGCAACAACCCCATCACCTCCCGCTCAATGCTCAATGCCCAGTGCTCAGTTCCCAGTTCTCAGTTGGCAGTTGGCAGTGCTCGGTGCTCAATGCCCAGTGTGGTTTTGGGGTTTTGACGACGCTCCATTGGATGTGGCCGATCCATATCCTTTTTGGCGAAAGCCAAATAAGCAGATGGAATCATTGAGCATTTAGCATTCATCATTGAGCATTGGATAGCCTAATCACTGCTCAGTTCTCAGTGCTCAATGCCCAGTACGTTTCAGGGGTTTTGACGACGCTCCATTGGATGTGGCCGATCCAAATCCTTTTTGGCGAAAGCCAAATAAGCAGATGGAATCATTGAGCATTTAGCACTCATCATTGAGCATTTTATAACCGCCGTAGTTTTAACGAAGGCGGGGAGCACTCATCATTGAGCATTAACTATCGTGCAGACGCGATTTATCGCGTCTCTACTCTACGTTTTGAGGTTTCGAATGACGATCCCATTCCTCAAATCCCCAAATCCCCCTTTCTGTCCTTACGAACACGGATCACCTATTGTACAACCTACCGTGCCACGATCCGAAGCATACCCATCACCTCCCGCGCGCGCTCCGTGGTCGCATCCACGTCGTCGCCGATCACCGTGGCGTGGCCCATCTTCCGGAAGGGGCGAGTCTGGGTTTTGCCGTACAGGTGCAGGTAAACGCCCTCCATGGCCAGACAATCGCTGAGGCCCTCGTAGCTGGCCGTGCCCGTATGCCCGGGTGCGCCCAGGAGGTTGACCATTACGCCGACCGGTTCCTTCAGGCGGGTGCTGCCGAGCGGCAGGTCGAGGATGCCGCGCAGGTGCTGCTCGAACTGGGATGTGTAAGACGAATCAATGGTATGGTGGCCACTGTTGTGGGGGCGCGGAGCTACCTCGTTCACCAGGATCTCGCCCCCGGTGGTCAGGAATAACTCGACGGCCAGCAGGCCGCAAACATCAAAGGCTTCAATGACCTGCAGGGCCAGCTCTTCGGCCTGACGACTGATCTCCGGCTTGACCTGGGCAGGACAAAGCAGAAACTCTACCAAATTGGCTTCGGGGTTAAAGGCCATCTCCACCGTGGGGAAGGCCTTGATCTCTCCCGATGGGTTGCGGGCTACTACTACTGCCAGTTCTTTATCGATATCTACCAGATCCTCGGTGAGGCAGGGGCCTTCGAGGATCTTGTCGCCATCATCGGCCGATTTGATCACCGCCACGCCCTTGCCGTCGTAGCCGGCGGTGCGCGATTTCTGTACAAAAGGGTAGGAGAGGGTGCCATCGGCAATAGCGGCCAGCAGGGCTTCCTTGCTGTCCCAAAGCCGGAAGTCGCTGGTGGGTATATCGCGCTCGGCATAGAATTGCTTTTGCAGACCCTTGTCTTTGATGGTGATCAGCGCCTGCGGACGCGGGTGGATCACCACCCCTTCTTTTTCCAGTTCCAGCAGGGCATCGGTATTTACGTGCTCGATTTCGATGGTCAGCACGTCCATCTGTCGGCCGAAGGCCAACACGTCGTCGTAGTCCTTGAAGTTGCCTTCGTGCAGCTCGCGTACCACCGGTGCCGCCGGGAAGGTCTGGTCGCGGTCGAGGGCGTAGATGGGCAGGTCCCAACCGGATGCGGCCTGGGCCAGCATTTTGCCCAATTGTCCGCCTCCCAGGATGCCTACTTTAAAATCGGTGTTGATCAGACGTGCAGAGTTAGCCATGCTTTCGTATTTTCCCGCAAAAATAGGGTTTAGCACCGATATCATCCGCACCCGGCGGGGGCGAATCACCAAAGCCAAAACGAATTACCATGTCTACCATACTCATCAAGCAAGCCAATATAATTAACGAAGGTGACCAGCGGGTGGCTGATATCTTCATCAAAGATGGATTCATCGATCAGATAGCACCCGGCATCGACCGCCCGGCCGACCGGGAGATCAATGCCGAAGGGCTCTGGGCTATGCCCGGGGTCATCGACGATCAGGTGCACTTTCGCGATCCGGGGCTTACCCATAAAGCCGACTTGTATACCGAACCACGGGCGGCTGTCGCCGGAGGCGTGACCTCTTTTATGGAAATGCCTAACACCAAACCGCCAGCCCTGACCCAGGAACTGCTGCAACAGAAATACGACCGTGCCGCCGGGGTTTCGTTGGCCAACTATTCCTTCTTCATGGGGGCCAGTAATGATAATATCGAGGAGGTATTGCGGACCGACGGCATGTCTGTTTGCGGGATCAAGGTGTTTATGGGTTCCAGCACGGGCAATATGCTGGTAGATGATGAAAAGACGCTGGAAAACCTCTTTTCACAGGTGCCTCTACTCATCGCTACCCACTGTGAGGATGAAGCCACCATTCGGGCCAATATGGCAGAGTACCAGAAAAAGTATGGTGAGGATATACCCATGTCGGCTCACCCGTTGATCCGTAACGTGGAGGGATGCTATAAGTCGTCTTCTTTCGCAGTGGAGCTGGCTAAGCAATACAACACCCGCCTGCACATCCTGCATATTTCCACGGAAGAGGAATTAGAACTCTTCCGTAACGATATTCCGCTTTCACAAAAACGCATCACTTCGGAAGTATGCGTCCATCACCTGTATTTTGATGCTGATCAGTACGCTACCCTGGGTAGTCAGATTAAGTGTAACCCGGCCATCAAAGAGGCCCGCCACCGGGAGGCCCTGTTGCCGGCCCTGATGGATAATCGCCTGGATATTATCGCCACCGATCACGCACCTCATACCTGGGCGGAAAAGCAAAGCAAATACGCCGGTGCTCCGTCCGGTGTGCCACTGATTCAGCATACGCTCAACGTCATGTTGGAATTTGTGCAGGCTAATAAAATGAGCATCGAAAAAGTGGTGGATAAAATGTGTCACGCCCCGGCCCAGTGTTTCGAGATCGATCGGCGTGGTTATCTGCGCGAAGGCTACTGGGCTGACGTGGTATTGCTAGATCCCCAAGAACGCTGGGAAGTCAGGAAGGATAATCTTCACTACAAATGCGGATGGTCGCCATTTGAAGGGCACACCTTTACAGGGAAGGTCAAACAAACCATCGTGAGCGGGCATCTGGCCTACGAGGATGGCACCTTTAATGAATCAAAGAAAGGGGAACGACTCTCGTTCCTCAGAGATTAGGGCGTTTTTGCTTCAGGATCAGTCGGGCCAGTACATTATCGAGCAGTAAGTAGCCCAGATACCCAATACTTACCGCCGCACTCAGCAGCAGCCAACGGGACGGGATCGAGGAAGAGAGATCTTTAAGGCGCTCCACGTAGGGCAACGCCTGGGTGGAGGTTGCATCGGCCGTGAAAGCTAGTCCGAGGTTGACGAGTAAAAGAGTGGCGAGCATGCCGCCCATCCAGCGCAGAGCCTGTCTGGAGAGCAGCGGACTGACAGAGATGGACTTGTAGCGCTCGGGCAGCTTGTCCATCAGATTTGCCACGAATCGCATGGAGGGTTGGTCCGGTTCGCGGTTTTCCAGATGGGTGTCGAGGGCTTTGGCTTCCGCCAAAAGCTGGCGCAACTCTTCGTCTTTTTCGAGCTGTTGCTCAAAAACTTTTTTTTGCTCCTGATTGAGCTGCCCATCGAGATAGGCCCAAATTTGATCATTCGGCGTATTCATAACAGATCCTCGATTTCTTCTTTCAGTTTTTGCGAAAGCAAATCCCGCAATTGTTCCCGTAAGCGAAACAGCTTGGTTTTGATATTGGAAGGGGTCAATCCGGTAATTTCACTAATCTCACTAACGGATCGTTCCCTAAAATAGTACAAGCTGATCAAAAGTGCATCGGCTGGCTTAAGCTCATCCAGTACCGCTTTAAGCTGATCATTCAAATCGGCCTGATCCAGTTGTCCGGAAGGGCTGGCTGCGGCCTCATCCGGCAATTGCAAGGCACTGTCTTCCTGGTCAATGCTGTTTGTTTTCAGGCGTTTGCGCCGGGCATAATCCAGGGATGTCCGGTAAGCGATGGTATACAGCCAGGTACTGAACCGGCTGCGTTGCTCAAAGGATCCCAGTTGATTATACACTTTGATGAACACATCCTGCGCTATTTCCTCGGCCACTTCCCTGTTCTTTATTACCTGTAACGCTACCGAAAAAACATAGTTTTGGTAACGCTCCACCAGAGAGCGAAAGGCCGATCGCTGTCCCGTCAACACGCGTTGCACGAGTACTACGTCTTCTTCTGGCGTGGATGAGGCCATGTGCTTGTTTAGACGCACCGGGCGGTGCGGTTGGTTTCAAAAAAAGTGAGAGAATCTTTATACTATGATGTCAGATTTTAGGGATTACACCTACGTCATATCTGGCTTTCGCCAAAAAAAGCAGACATTGTTGTAACCAGTCAGGCAATGCTGCCGTCCAAACACCGAATTTGCTAACAACTTGATTAAAGACCACATTAAATGGACCAAATGGAGTTATTAATCCCCATTATGGGGATTATCTGGCCTTTTTTGGCAGTGATTGTCTTCCTATACCTGCACTATTCGACCAAGAATCGCATCAGCATGGCTCTGATCGAATCGGGCCGGGATGCAAGTATCCTGCGCCGACCCAGGCGAAGAGGGAATTCGCTTAAATTGGGCATCGTATGCCTTATGGCCGGGCTGGGCTTACTCGTGGGGAATATCCTGGCTTCCTTAGGCTTGGAAGAAGAGCCGGCCTATTTCTCCGCAATCCTCATCTTTGTCGGTATCGGTCTGGTAGGCTATTACCTCTACGAGGCCCGCCAACTGGAAAGAGAAGCCGGAAAGGCCGAGCACGAGCGGGTGGAGGAGCTGGTTTAATGGGCCAGGGGCTAAGGGCCACGGTTCACGGTTCACGGTTCACGGTTCACGGTTCACGGGCCACGGTTCACGGTTCACGGTTCACGGTTCACGGATATTTGATGCTCAATGATTCGATCATATTAATAACGTAAGGTTGGGCACAAACTATTTCTTAAAGAGAGGATACCTAAGGCCCAAC
>CAYFGK010000059.1:0-40193 GCA_964342305.1 uncultured Saprospiraceae bacterium
CTCTTAATGTGATGCTTATAGTAGTTTTGAAACTTCTTAACCGGACACTACTGATTAAGACTAATAATTAATCACCTCCGAATGAAATCCGATCCTTAGTACCCTTGATTGAAGCTAATATGCTTCTGCATTTACCGGCATTCGCCTGTATTTTTCCGCAGCACTTTGGCAAAATCATCGTTAGGTTTTGTGAAAATAGCGTAGGGGTAAATCTGGTTACCGAACATTGGCCCACCTGTATCGTTGCCATGACAAATCCGATTAATCAACTAAAACCACACGACATGGCCATTGTAAAGATCATTGAAGTAATCGCTGGCTCCGACAAGAGTTTTGATGACGCTACCCGTAACGCGCTGAAGGAGGCCTCCAAATCCGTGAAAAACATCAAGTCCATCTACATAAAGGAAATGAATGCCAACGTAGAGAATAACGAGATCGTGTCCTACGGTGTAAATGCCAAAATTTCCTTTGAAGTGGATGACATGTAGATACATCCACTCTGCTTTCCCGGATGCCCACGTAGGGGTTCCGGGAAAGTTCTTTATTTTTCGACGCTCCACGCTCCACGCTCCACGCTCCACGCTCCACGCTCCACGCACCCGCTTTTTGATTTATCAATTCAATCTTGCGCGATCCAGCACCCCTACGCGGGGCTTCGGTGGCCAGGGAAGGATCACGCACCCTCCAACTCACCCTTTCTCCAATTCCCCCGAATACTTCACTCCCGAACGCGGCGTCTCGTACAATTCCACGTAAGCTAACTCCTGCAGGTCGGGCTTCAATTGCCGGTAGATCCAGATGGCGATGTGCTCGGCCGTAGGATTTTCCAGCCCCGGTATGTCGTTGAGCAGATGATGGTCTAAGCGCTCCTCGAGGGGTTTCCAGAATTTCTTGATATCCGCAAAATCGCGGACCCAGCCCAACTTGGGGTCGAGCGGGCCTTCCAGACACAAGCGTACGCGGTAGGTGTGGCCGTGCATGCGACGGCATTTGTGATCTTCCGGGACGTACGGCAGAAAGTGGGCAGCATCGAAGGTGTAGTCTTTGAACAATTGCATGGACATGATTTTAGCGCGAAAACTGGTATTTAATCTGCAGGGCCACTTCGGTACGGACCGGACCGTCGATCTCGTCGAGTCCGGTACCCACCGTTTCCTGATTTGACCAGAAGGTCTGCGCAATACGACCTTCTAACGTAAAGGCCTTAACGGGCCGGTAGCGTACATTCAGGTAGAAGCGGGACCCCCGATTGTAATACGCTGGAATCGAGAAAGTGTTGAGCATATTGTTTTCGTAATGATAAAAGCGAATATCGTAGCCATCAGTCTGGTACAAGGCATAGCGGGCCGTAAAGGACAGGGGCGAACCCAACGGCCGGTAAAGTACATCCTGCAAAATAGAAAAACCGGTCTGCCGTTCTTCTACCTGGTTATTAAAATACCCCCAATCGACGCGGGTGCGTAATTCCAGTGCTTTGCTGACATTGCGGGCAATGTGCAGACGGGTCTGAAACAGCTCCCTCGGAATGGGTTGATTAAAGGCCGTTTCGTTGTCGGGGGCGTTGATGAATTTTGTTTCGTGCCGGGCCTCCAGGTAGATGCGCAGGGCCCGTCGTATCTCGTAAGTGACCCGCGTGCGATACTCCCGCCCGTAGGAGGGACTATCGAGATTGAAGCGCAGCCAGGGGTGCCGCCATTGGTCGAAATAGCCGGTCACCGTCCACCCACTAGCGGGGCGAACGGCAATACCCAGGTAAATGCCTTCTTCATTGCGGGTGCCGCTGGTCTCGGCAAAAGCGCTTGCGTTCAGTGCCTGGAAATCTTTTGCATAATTGCGATACACAAGGGCCAGGTCAATTCGGCGGTCCAGACCAATTAGCAGACCATTCATGGTGGCCAAAGCGCCATTGTCGCTATAGGCCGTCTCGCCAAAGAAGTTGAAGTTCCGATAAATGTAGGAATAGTCCAGACTGGCATTCAGCAGTTCATCTCCATTGAAATAGAATCGATTGTAGGGCCTTGTCGTACGCACCAGTGGCCGGTCCAGCTTTGTATAGAGCGTATTCAGGCCCAATCGCCAGGATGGCCCCTTCCAAACGATGGCCCCTCCGGTATTGAACTGGCTCACCGCCCCTTCGTCAGCAATTTCGGCCTGCGTACGGTGCAGGCCGCTTTCGTTAAAAGAAGTAATACTCTGGATCAGACGTTCACCTAAAAATGTGGTGTCCACGGCATCCAGATTGCCGTCGCGGTTGCGAAAAGAGGCGAACGCCGTGATTTCCAATTGGTCGGTCGGTGCCACTGAAACCCCAGCCCCACGCATAAACAGTGCCTCGTTGACCGACGCATAGGGCTGGAGGGTGCGGCCCGATCGCTTCACCTGGGTGGCGAAGGAACTTTTGCCACCGCCAAATCCGGAAAACAGAATAAGTCCCTGCCCAAGGCTAATGTTATAATCACCCAGGGCCAGAGCTGGCAGCCATTCCTTATTATCCCGCAGGAATAGATGCGCCGAATAATAATCAAAGCCCTGACTATTGCTTCCGCTAAAAAATTCCTCGCCCCGGTCTTTTTCGGCCGTAATACCGTAGCTGAGTTTGTTGGAATAGGTATGCCGGTATCGGATATACAATTGATTGGGATCACCCAGGTAGCGGTTGGCCTCGGGGTCTTCGGGCGTACGGTAACCGCGTTGCTCCTCCAGGATGCGCTGCCAGCGTACAAAAAATTCATTTTTCCCTTCCGTCAACATGCGGCCGAGGGGCACCTGGTAGTCATCCAGCCCCGTCCCCACGGCAACATATGGCAAAATGCGCCGGACGGTGGGCAGGTCAAACCCGGGGATCACCTGCAGCTCATAAACGGCCAGCAAGGGGCCGGCCTGTTGCCGGTAACTGATGAGGTTTATGATCTGCACATCACTGAGCAACCGCAACTCCAGCAAATCACGCTCGGTAGCCCGGTTCAGATCAATCGGGTTTTCCTGATAGAAAGCCAGTTCCTCAAAGATGGCATTAAAGTCAAAATCCCCGTCGCCCTCGATGTTTTGCAGGTAATCCTCAATGAATTCGATGACCTCCGGTGGAGGCAGGTAGGTAGAGTCGGATTCCTGTGCACCGGCGGGTAATAACCACGCAATCCAAAAGAGTAGTAGGAGAAGGTGCTTTTGATCCACGGGAAACGATTCTGATGGGTAACAGGCACCAATATACGGGAACTGTTGTACACATGCCTCGCCCGGAGAGGAGGGATATCTTAATAATTATCGTACAAAATTAATCTCTCTTCCTTCGGCTTTCGCCAAAAAAAGGCGCATAGCGACCACAAATTAATTATTGCAATCTTTTGTAAATCAGTTATTTAGTTTACTGTTGATGTCCTTGCCCATAACAGCCTGCCGAAAAATACGCAACGTATTCACCCCGTTGCCACCTACTTTTGAGGCAACTCAAGAAAAGAAGGTTTTTCCTTCGGGAACTAAAGAAACGAAGCACGCATGAAAAAGATAGAGGGTATTATCCGCCTATCTCAATTCGAACAAGTCCGCGATGCCCTTGCCAATATTGGGGTACGGTTTTTCACCCTTCAGGAAGTGAAGGGCTTTGGTCTGCAAAAAGGGGCCAAGCTTGTCTATCGCGGCAGTACCTACGATTCTGATTTTATTGCACGATTACAGATCGACATCCTTTGTCGGGATGATCAGGTCGATTCCATTATACAGACCATTATGGATTCGGCCAGGACCGGCGAAGTGGGTGACGGAAAGATCGTGGTAATGGACGTGCAAAGCGTAACCCGTATCAGAACCGGTGAAACAGGTGCCGATGCTATTTAACCTTCCCGGAAAGTACTAATTATAACGTGAGGTTGGGCCTGGATTATTTCGAAAAGTGGAGGTATCAAGGCCCAACCTCCCGGTATTGAGTAGTAGGTAGAGGGTATAGAGATTTCAGCTTATCCTACTACTCTATACTCTCTACCAAATACAACGTGAGATTGTGACATTTAGTCATTTACCGACCAACGATACCTCAATCTCACGTTATTTGTAAAAGCTAATCTTTTGCTGCCATGAATGAAGCATTATTTACTGCAAATAATGTCTGGATGCTCGTTGCTACGGTGTTGGTTTTTATCATGCACCTCGGTTTTGCCAGCCTGGAAGCGGGTTTTGTCCAGAAAAAAAATACGGTCAACATACTGTTCAAGAATGCCATGATCATTGCGATTGGCTTGCTGACCTATTACTTTGTCGGGTTCAATCTGATGTATCCTGGCTACAATGAAGGTGGTCTGATCGCTTTTTCGGGCTTTGGATTGAGTATGCCCGAAGGGGCTGCCGGGGCTATCGATTATGCGGACGGGGGGTACACATATTACACAGACTTTATTTTTCAGGCCATGTTTGCCGCCACGGCTGCCACCATTGTATCTGGTGCCGTCGCCGAACGGATTAAACTAGAGGCCTTTCTGATATTTGCCACCATTTTTGTAGCTATCTTCTATCCGATCACCGGCTTTTGGAAGTGGGGAAAGGGATGGTTAGAAACCGCCGGATTCCACGACTTTGCCGGATCAACCATCGTTCACGCGGTAGGTGGTTTTGCCGCCCTAGCTGCGGTAATAGTTTTGGGGCCACGCAGTGGAAAATATACCAAGACTGGTATCCGTCCGATTCCCGGACACTCGATGCCACTGGCTGCAGTGGGCGTCTTCCTGCTCTGGTTCGGGTGGTTCGGATTTAACGGAGGTTCGGTCCTTTCAGCCGATCCGGTTGCGGTATCTCTGGTATTCGTGACTACCTCTTTGGCCGCCGCCGCCGGTGCTATCGGAGCGTTCTTTACCTCCTTTATGCTGTTCAAGAGTCACGACCTGTCGATGGTATTGAACGGGATTCTGGGCGGCCTGGTCGGGATCACAGCTGGTGCGGATGTCATGTCGCCCGGAGCGGCCATCATCATCGGATTGATTGCCGGTGTGATCATCCCCTTCTCGGTCGTCTTCTTCGATAGGCGCAAGATCGACGATCCGGTAGGTGCTACCTCGGTTCACCTGGCGTGTGGTGTTTGGGGAACATTAGCCGTGGGAATTTTCGGCAGTAAAGCCGGTTGGGGGCAACTTTGGGTACAATTGTACGGTGTGGCCGCCGTGGGAGCTTTCGCCTTTACCACTGCCTTTGGATTGATGTATTTACTTAAGAAAACCGTGGGTATTCGTGTACCCAGGGAATACGAAGAACGAGGATTGGATATTTCCGAGCATGAAATGCATGCCTACGAAACATCCCGTGAACAATCAGATTATCATTTATCTATTAAATAATAGACGAACAAATTATTGGCTGAGTCAATAATTTGTTCGAGTGAACCAAGAACTTTAGTTCCTGCATATAGTATATATGCTTTCGCCTGCCTTCTTTTTGGGAGGCAGGTTTTTCTAAAGTTCGAAAGCTGCAAGAACAAAGAAGAAACGAAAAACAACACTCAAGCGGACTATCCATTTGAGAGCATTGTATTAAATATTTAAGGAACTAAACGTAAAACGTATGAGTCTATCAAGATTCAGTGCCGTGGAGACCATCCAGAACCGTGTTAATGGCGAACTGGAAGAGGTCAAAGCGCCTGCCAAGAAAATTTCCGACTTTTTCGGAGCTAATGTGTTCGGCGATGCTGCCATGAAGGAGTATTTGTCGAAAGACGCCTACAAAGCCGTAAAGAAAAGCATTGGTAGTGGTGATAAGTTGTCGCGCGAAGATGCCGACGTAGTCGCTGCCGCCATGAAAAAATGGGCCATGGACCGTGGTGCTACCCACTACACCCACTGGTTCCAGCCCCTGACCGGCCGGACTGCGGAAAAGCACGACTCCTTTTTCACCTTGAAGCCCGGCACCAACGAAGTGATGGAGGAGTTTAGCGGTGATGCACTGGCTCAGCAAGAGCCCGACGGATCGAGCTTTCCCGGTGGCGGCCTGCGCTCAACCTTTGAGGCCCGTGGATATACCGCCTGGGATCCCTCT
The DNA here is from genome assembly GCA_964342305.1 of uncultured Saprospiraceae bacterium. Classification (GTDB taxonomy): domain Bacteria; phylum Bacteroidota; class Bacteroidia; order Chitinophagales; family Saprospiraceae; genus DT-110. Next base: position 6,019 of record CAYFGK010000059.1, read on the forward strand.
TCTCCGGCCTTTATCCTGGAGGTGGGCGATGGTAAAACCCTGTGCGTTCCGACCATCTTCGTCACCTATAGCGGAGAATCACTGGACTACAAATTGCCGCTGCTGAAGTCACAATCCTACCTGGAACAAGCCGCTATTCCCGTCTGCCAGCTTTTTGATAAAAAAGTAAAAAAGGTGACGACCACTCTGGGTTGGGAGCAGGAATACTTCCTGGTCGACGAGGCTTTGCACAATGCCCGTCCCGACCTGCTGATGACCGGCCGTACCCTTTTGGGAAAACACAGCCCCAAAGGACAACAGCTGGACGACCACTACTTCGGTTCCATTCCCGAGCGGGTGTACGCGTACATGCGAGACCTGGAAACGGAATGCCATAAACTGGGTATCCCGGTACGTACTCGTCACAACGAGGTAGGTCCCGGCCAGTACGAGCTGGCACCTATGTTCGAAGAGGTGAACGTAGCCGTAGATCACAATCAACTGTTGATGGACCTGATGGATCGCGTTGCCCGTCGCCACAAGCTTCGCGTATTGCTCCACGAAAAGCCCTTCGCCGGTGTAAACGGTAGCGGTAAACACAACAACTGGTCGATGAGTACCGATACGGGTACCAACCTGTTGTCACCGGGTAAAGACCCCGGCAAGAACCTGCGCTTTCTCACCTTCTTTGTCAATACCATCCAGGCTGTATTTAAGCATGCAGATCTGTTGCGCGCCAGTGTAGCCTCTGCATCCAACGACCACCGCCTGGGTGCCAACGAGGCACCACCGGCTATCATTTCGGTATTTATCGGAGATACGCTGACCAAGGTCCTGGATGCTATTGAAAAGGGGGGCGATGTAGACGCTTCGGCCGTGGAAGAGACCCTCGACCTGCTGAGCAAGATCCCCAACCTGGAAAAAGATAATACCGACCGGAACCGTACTTCTCCGTTTGCCTTTACCGGTAATAAGTTTGAGATCCGTATGGTTGGTTCTACGATGAACTGTGCGGCACCTATGACGGTGATGAACACCATCGTTGGGGCTCAGCTGAAGGAGTTTTACGCTTCCGTCGATAAGCTGAAAAGCGAAGGACGCTCCGAAGATGAAGCGGTACTCTCCGTATTAAAAGACTATATCGTCGAATCTAAGCCAGTGCGTTTCGAAGGAGACGGGTACTCTGAGGAATGGGAAAAAGAGGCCGAGCGCCGCGGATTGGGTAATACACCCAAAACTCCGGATGCGCTGGATGCCTATGTATCCGAATCCTCCCGCAAGCTCTTTGCCAATAGTGGTGTATTCAAAGAGCAGGAATTGGAAGCACACTACGAGGTAATGTGCGAAAACTACATCCTGAAGCTACAGATCGAAAGCCGGACTATGGGCGAAATGGTGATCAACCATGTCCTACCCGCCGCTATTGGTTACCAGACGGAAGTGGCTGGTAACGTGGCCAATCTGAAAGAGATCGGACTCGACGAATCCCACTACTCGGCCCAAATGGACCTGATCAAGCGTATCTCCGAGCAGATGAACATCATCAATGTCAAGGTGCAGGAGATGACCGAGGCTCGCCGCAAGGCCAACGAGAACGACCATGCTCCCGATATGGCTAAAGCCTACTGCTACGATGTGAAGCCATTGATGGAAGAGATCCGCGTCGCCGCCGACCGCCTCGAATACCTGGTCGACGATCAGGTGTGGCCATTGGTGAAATACCGCGAATTGATGTTTGTGCGGTAGGAGGCGTACTAAATTAAGCATCTGTTAAAATAAACCAGTTTCTCGTTGTGAGGGACTGGTTTTTTTATTAAGGAATAGGCTTAGGTTAAGGCTAAGATTAAGGATTATATATCCGTTTTTATTTATTTAATGAGAACATGAGTTTATTTATTTAATGAGTAAATTGATGGATGTTTTTGCAAATGTCGTCCTGCTTATCAGGTGCGAAGTATCCTACTCGTACACCATAGATCAGATCATTACGAACTTCAAATCCTGAGCTGCGAGCGTATTCGTAAAATTTGGATTTATCTTTTTTCCCAGATCTTCCAAATCCTTCAGCAACATTATACCGCTTACGAAAAGGTTTGGCAAAGCCCAAACCTTTTCACGCGAGTATATACTCGACTCGAAGTGATTTGGTGTCCCAAACCACTTCGTTGTCGGTATAGAGGACATACTCAAGGCGGCTCGTCTCAATTGGGAAGTGAGTCCATAATCCTCTTTCTTAGGTAACAGTTCGGTAATTTGGAAAACAGCCTCCGCTATCTCCATACCTATACCGCTTCCGAAAAGGTTTGGCAGAGCCCAAACCTTTTCACGCGAGTATATACTCGACTCGAAGTGGTTTGGGATCCCAAACCACTTCGTTGTCGGTATAACTGCCAGACTGGCATAGAAGTAAAATCCGTGTATTTCATCGATCAAGGGTTTGTATCAAATTCCGGCCATTTCTGATTCGATGCACTCTTTCCAATTATTATTTTGGACGGTCAAATGACAAACCCTACGTTTCTCAACCTCAGCCTCAACCTCAACCTCAGCCTCAACCTCAACCTCAGCCTCAACCTAAATCTCCCAATAAAGCTGCACAAGTCGATTTCCCTCCGTATTTTCCCTAAAAACCGAAACCATGCCCACCTCCGTGCTCGACCGCTTTCTCCGCTACGTACAAATCGATACCACCTCCGATCCCAATTCAAAGACTGTACCCTCCACGGAGCGGCAAAAAGATCTGAGTCGGCTGTTGGTGCAAGAGTTACATGAACTTGGTATTACCGATGCGGAGCTGGATGATAAAGGCTACGTATATGCTACCGTTCCCGCCAATACGGATAAGGAGGTGCCGGTACTTTGTTTCTGTTCCCACGTAGACACCTCGCCCGATGCGCCGGGAAAGGGCGTGAAGCCCATCGTTCACAAAAATTATCAGGGTCAGGATCTTGTCCTGCCCGACGACAATAGTCAGGTGATAAGGGCCGAAGCCTATCCGGAATTGAAGAACCAGATGGGTAACGATATTGTCACGGCCAGTGGCACTACGCTCTTGGGGGCCGATAATAAAGCCGGAGTAGCCGAGATCATGACGGCCGCTGAAACCTTAATGAATAACCCCGATATCAAGCACGGTAAAATTCGGATCCTGTTCACGCCCGACGAGGAGATCGGTCGGGGGGTCGATCACGTCGACATGAAGAAGCTCGGAGCCGATTTTGGGTACACTATGGACGGCGCCAACCGGGGTAGCCTGGAAGACGAGACCTTTAGCGCCGACGGAGCGACTATTTCCATTCGGGGCGTGGGCATTCATCCCGGCTTCGCTAGAGATAAATTGGAAAGTGCCCTGAAAATCGCCAGTGATCTGGTCGCTACTCTACCCAAGGATAGACTGAGTCCGGAGACCACCTCCGGACGGGCCGGGTTTATTCATCCGGTTTCTATGTCGGGAACGGTGGAAGAGGCGCGGATCACCTTTATTTTGCGCTCATTCACCGAAGACGGGCTTGAGGAGCAGGCTGCTTTTTTGCGAAAGCTAATAAGCCAAATACTTCCGAATTACCCTGGATCATCGGCTGAGCTAGAGGTCAAGGAACAGTACCGGAATATGAAGGCGATCCTCGACCAACACCCACAGGTCGTAACCTTCGCCGAAGAAGCCATCCGCCGCGCCGGCATGGAACCGGTCAAGTCGAGTATCCGCGGCGGTACCGACGGCTCCCGTCTGTCGTTCATGGGATTACCCTGCCCGAATATCTTTGCCGGGGAGCAGGCCTTCCATTCCCGCCACGAATGGGTAAGTGTGCAGGATATGGAGGCGGCGGTCCGCACGATCATTGAGCTGGTGCAGGTGTGGGAAAGGGACGGCAAATAGAAGTCAGAGATCAGAATTTTGAAATCAGAAATATCAGGTTGAACGTCCCTGATTAGGAGATAGGGGGGATTAGGTGATAGGGAGATCAGGTGACCAATCATCTCAAGTAATTTTACGGTGAGGAAAATACTTCGGTTGATTCAAACCTAAGTGCACGGGTCATTTATTATGGTTTATATCAGGCCACAGCTTTATACCGCTTCCGAAAAGGTTTAGGTTTTGCCAAACCTTTCCACGCAAGTATATACTCGACTCGAAGTGGTTTGGAGTCCCAGCACGAAGTACTGCGGAGCAAAACCACTTCGTTGTCGGTATAGCTGTGGTGAATCGACCAACCACCACAGCCTACCACTTTAGTGGTTAAACCCCCGGCCCATGTGGAGACATTCGGGAGCCTTAATCTTAACCTAAACCTTAGCCTGTATATGAACCTTCCCCGACCGCCGAAGTCCGTACGGGCGAAGGAGGTAAACCTCACACCTCACACCTCACACCTCAAACCTGTTACACCTGGCCTTTGCTTTTCCTTAAGACAAATTAAAATTGTTTAACCAAACGCCACCTCCGTTTAACGCTTCCATAGGTGCTTTAAGCCGGTGTTCCTAATACTTTAGTACTCTGTAATCTAAGTTATTTGAAAATATGGGTAGGGCATTTTGGTAAAAGACAAGGCGCGAGGAGGGAGCATAGCCATAGCTACGCGACCGAGGAGCAACGAAGTATTTTGCCAAAAGGCACAGCCATAAGTCAAAGTTACTTAGGTTACAGAGTACTTAGTACTAACGGAAACATCAACACCACACCTATGAAAAGAAGCGTACACATCTACACTGCATTTGCCGCCGCTTTCCTGTTGCTGGTAAGCGGTTGTGCCTCTCCCGAGAAACTGGTTGATACGGGCAACTACGATCAGGCGATCGAGATCGCCGTGCGCCGTTTGGCCGGGAAGAAAAAGATCAAAGACAAGTACGTCGATGCGTTAGAAGAAGCTTTCGCAAAAGCTAACAGCCGCGATCTGGCGGCTGCCGATCGCCTGAAGCGCACCGGCCGTTCGGATGACTGGCCCCAGATATATCGATTGTACAGCAATATCCGTCATCGTCAGGAAAAAGTGGCCGGATTACTGCCGCTGGCCGACGAATATGGCATCCGGGCCGATTTTCGCTTTGTGAAGATCGAAGAACTGGAACGCGAAGCCAAAGAGGAGGCTGCCTTACACTATTACGATTACGGTCTGGAACTCCTGCAAGCAGCTCGTAACGGAGATCGTCTGGCGGCGCGGGAGGCCTACGAAGAATTGGATAAAACCCGCCGTTATTTTCAGCGTTTTCGCGAAGTGGATTCTTTTCAGCAAGAAGCATTGGCTCTGGGTACTACTTATGTCTTGGTGGACCTGGAAAACCAATCACGTCAGGTTTTGCCGCAAGGCTTAGACCGCGCCTTACTCGGCTTGCGCGAAAATGACCTCAACAGCAAATGGCGGGTATTCCACACCAGTGCCGATAACCGGGTGATTTACGACTACAAAGTGGTATTGGAATTAGTCGATCTGGCCGTTAGTCCCGGTCGCGTAAAAGAACGCGAATTTCAGGAAGTGCGCGAGATCGAAGACGGCTGGCAATACGTGCTCGACGAGCGCGGTAATGTGGCCAAAGATACCCTCGGCAATGACATCAAAGAACCGCGCTACGTGAAGATCGGTGCCACTGTACTGGAGCATTACCAGGCTAAGGAGGCCAGTATCCTGGGGCGAATGAGCTTTTACGATCTGGCCCGTGATCGGGTGCTGGACGTGCGGGAGGTACGCGCGGATGCTCTTTTCGAGAACTACGCAGCTACCTTCCGTGGGGACGAGCGGGCTCTTAGCAAAGAATCAAAACGATTGATCGGCAACCGTCCGGTGCCGTTTCCGACCGATATTGATATGCTGTTACAGGCGGCCGGACGCTTGAAGCCGGAGATCAGCCGTAACCTTAGCCGTACGAATGTGATACGATAGGTATTATGGTGCTATGGTTTTATGGTATTGTGGTCATAGCATTTGTTACCGAAAACAACCTGATCGCCAATGGCCATTTGAAATAATCATAATCCCAAGAACTACCCTGAATTTCGGTTACCCCAAAATACCAAATGACCCATATCCATATACCCCTTGCTTAAAACCCATATGTGAACTTTCTTTTCGCGCCCCAGTGCAACTCAGACCGCCGAGCCTCCCCGCCCGGCGGTTTTTTATGGAAGTCGGTCCTCCGGACCGACCCATGAATGGGTTTTGAAAAAAGAAGATACTCAATCAAAGAAAAGGAGAGAATTATGTTCAACAGATGGATTTTTTGGAAGTCGGGAGCGGTGTCGGTCCAGAGGACCGACTTCCAGACCGACCCATGAATGGGTTTGGAAAAAAGAAGATACTCAATTAAAGAAAAGGATAGAATTATGCTCAACAGATGGATTTTTGGGAAGTTGGGAGCAGAGTCGGTCCAGAGGACCGACTTCCGGACCGACCCATGAATGGGTTTTGAAAAAAGAAGATACTCAATTAAAGAAAAGGATAGAATTATGCTCAACAGATGGATTTTTGGGAAGTCGGGAGCAGTGTCGGTCCAGAGGACTGACTTCCAGGAACTATGACCCCAAAAGGTACTCAGGTCTTATAAGGGGATGTACATAGGTATAGGGCCAGTCCTGCCATTTTTTTACCAAACCTGCCTTCACGGGATTTTGTAGGGTGTACCAAATCCGACGATTAAAGTCCTGTTCATCTCTGATGAGTCGATCAAATGTCTCTGGTTGCCAGAATGCGCCACGCCGCTGTAGCTGTTTGTTGCAGTTCAGGGCTGTAAAGTTTTTGTGGCTCTTTAGTACCATTTCCAGGTCTGGGGCACCCTCATTCAGGGTGCATTCCATATGAACATGGTTGGGCATTATACAGTAAGACCAAATGGTCCAGTATTGTAATTTTGATTCTACGTAGTGAAGAGACTCAATAACAATTTTGGCTAATTCCGGGCGACTCAGAAAAGTCGGTCCTTCGGGAGCACGATCAAGGTATTTGTCAATCTTTATTTGCAGCTCCTTTTTTAATTGAAGCAGCTTTTTTTCATTCGCTTTAGTCCAACCATCAGCGTGGACTGGGGGTAATTCCAGGCAGGCCGCCTCGAATTCTTGATACCATTTTCGGAAAACTCTTCTTGGAATACTATTCGCTAAACGGTAGCACAGTGTGTAATCCCTTTCATCCAGGTGAATGTGGGGAAGCTTACGCCGGTAAATATTCATACTTAAATATTTTGGGGTGTCTTCCGGACAATCAAGATTAGATTTATTTACATCATATGCTGTTCTAATTTTGTCGGGCAGGTGATACAAGGAGGTAAAGGGTCGGTCCGGATGACCGACTTCCAGGAGGTTGGTCCTCCGGCCCGACGATAGGTTTGCCTAAAGAGAAGAAGATTCTTCATGAATGGATAATACACCTGCCTGGCCTCGCCCGACAAGGGCCATCGGGCAAAGCTGGGTCAATGTCTGATTCATGTTCAATGGGTTCGGACGACCGACTCCGGGGTTATTAGTATGAGGGGCTGACTTCCGGGCTGGTCGGTCCGGATGACCGACTTCCAGGAGGTTGGTCCTCCGGCCCGACGATAGGTTTGCCTAAAGAGAAGAAGATTCTTCATGAATGGATAATACACCTGCCTGGCCTCGCCCGACAAGGGCCATCGGGCAAAGCTGGGTCAATGTCTGATTCATGTTCAATGGGTTCTGACGACCGGCTCTCGGGGTTATTAGTATGAGGGGCTGACTTTCGGGCTGGTCGGTCCAGAGGACCGACTTCCTACATCCTGTCCGGCATGCGCTTGTCCTGCAGGCGGTAGTTGAAGCTGACATTTACCCCCTGTGAGCGACGCCACTGGAATTCCGATTCCGATTCAAATCCGGGCAGATCAATAATGGAACGGCGTATCCGCGTATTAAACAGGTCACGACCACTGATGATCAGATCACCGCGCCCGTCGAGGATACCAATGGAGATACCTATGTTGAGGGCATAAGAGGACAAACGACGTCCCTGAGCCGTATTCTGGGGGCCGCGGTAGTTGAAGGAAGGTTGGATTTGCACTTCTCCAAAAGTCAACTTGGAATCAATACGGCCATTCCAGGCAAAGGCGTCGGCGGAATAATCAACACCCTCGTAGGAACCATTCAGCAGCGATCGAAATAAGTTCACATCGGTATTCACGGTCCACCAGTCAAACAAGTCGTAGGAGAAAGTCAATTCGACACCATAAGCATCGCGCTCCGCCAGATTGATGGGGAATTCCAGGCTGGTACCATTTTCGCCGGGGATGGTAATGCGCGTGATCACACCGGTGGTACGGCGGTAGTACACACTGGAAAGTACCGATCCTTTATCCAGGTAACGCAATAAACTCATCTCATACGAATCCGTGTATTCCGGACGCAGGTTCGGGTTACCCTGGGATATATTACGGCGATCCCGCAGACTGCTGAAAGGAAGCAGACGGCGGAAATACGGACGGCTCAGACGGCGACTATAGCTGGCTTGTAATTGTGTCTCCGGATTGAATTCGTAGGAAGCACTGGCGCTGGGAAACAGGTTTAGGTAATTTTGAGGGGTCGTTTGTCCCGAGCGGAGCAGGGCTGCTTCGATATCGGAATACTCCATGCGCAATCCCGCCTGTACGTTGAAGAGGTCAAACAGACGGGTGGCTCCGATGGCATAGGCAGCATATACATTTTCCGTATACCGCAAGTAATCATCAAAGTTTGGAACCGCTTCGTACACGCCGTTTTCGTTTAACTCCTCGACCAGAAAGTTATTGTTAACCGTGCGCAGGGCACCGCGGGCACCTACCTCAAACTTGCTGTTTTCACCCAGCGGATGGACGTAATCCGTTTGCAGAATAATGTTGCGCTCGTCCTCCGTGTTGCTGGATTGCTGGACCAATGTTTCGGTGCTGTTAGAAGACGTTTCCCGGTACTCCGCCAGCTCCGTATCATCATCATTGATAAATTTAAAGTTTACGGTCCAGGAGCGATCTTCGTTCTCAAATTGGCGTTCATAGCGCAGGTCAAGGTCTATGTTGTGGTCTTCTTCATCTTCGGCATTGTCGCGACGGGAGGTGGACAGCAGGTTTCCGGCACCATCAAAATCCTCATAAGTGATCAGGGAGGAGTTGTCGTCCCGCCCGGTGCGATATTGACCGGATAAGGTGACGATGTCGCGATCCGACATATACCAGTCCAGTCCTATCTGCAGATTGCCGCCCCAACCGCCGCGATCCTGATCGCGATCGATGAGGTACCGGTTTTCCAAATGACCAGCATCATCAAAAAAGCGTTGCTCGGTAATTCCTCCACCCGGTGAGCGGCGATAATTCAAGCCGAAGTTGGAAAAGAAATTGAGGTTCTCGCGACGGAAGTTCAGGTTGTACGAGCCTGAGTAATTATCGGGATACCCGGCCGTAAGGCCGAAAGAGCCATTGAGGCCCTGCTCGTCTTCCTTCTTCAAAATAATATTGATGATACCCGCTTCCCCTTCCGCTTCGTAGCGGGCCGAGGGGTTGGTGATGACCTCCACGCGTTCGATCATGTCGCCCTGCATACGTCGCAGTGCTTCCGTATCGCCTCCGGAGATCAGTCCGGAGGGTTTTCCGTTGATCAGGATGCGTACACCCTCACTGCCCCGGAGCCGCAAATTTCCTTCGGTGTCGACGGTGACGGAGGGCACATTATCTAGAATATCGGCGGCGGTGCTACCCGAATTGGTTAAATCCTTTGCTACATTAAAAACCCGGCGGTCCAATTTGAGTTGCATCTGACTGCGTTCGGCACTCACCTCCACTTCGGCGATAGCCACGGCCTCCTGCGTCAGGGTAACCTTTCCCAGGTCGATCCCGGGCCCGGTCCTTGCAATGGCTACATCATCGATGACCTTATTCTCGTAGCCTACAAATTGGAATACCAGATAATGCTCGCCTGCCGGAGCCGGAATGGAAAAAGAACCGGATTCATCGGTCAGCGCATTCGCTACCATGGTGCTGTCGTTCTGATCGTAGAGCATCACGGTAGCGTAGGGTAGGGGCTCTTCCGATTCCGCTTCCACCAGACGCCCTTCAATGGTCGGATCGGTTTGGGGTGGTGGAGCCGGTTGTGCGGAAAGTAGTACCGGTAAGGCTATAGTTAGCAGGGCCAGGGTGTAGTATCGGATCATAGTTTTTGTTATTTGATGTATATACATCGACCTAACGGTGTTTCTCCGATTTTGATCAGAGAATGACACTTTATGACACTCTCGTTATACTTGTTAAAAAATGCCGTGGATGATCACAAACAAATGACAGCCCAGCGGTTTTTAGCAATACACTTACCAAAACCATACTATGGCTCTAATTGGAAACCTGATCAAGTCGGCCGTTGAACTAAGCAGTCGATTTTCTTCCCGGCTTTCGCCAAAAGAAGACCAAATTCAAACTCTGGAAGAATTGCTCAAAACAGCCAGTGATACCGCATTCGGAACCTTTCATAATTTTGCGGGTCTCCTGGAATCCGGGAATGTTCGCAAAGCCTTTCGGGAAGAAGTGCCCATAGTCGACTACCACCAACTACACAATAAGTGGTGGCACCAGCAACAACAGCACCCCAATATCACCTGGCCGGGAAAGCCTGATTTTTTTGCCCTGAGCTCCGGTACCACCGGAAAGGAGCCCAAGCGGATCCCCGTCACACACGCCATGCTGGATTCCATCCGGACCGTTAGTCTGGCACAAATAAAAAGCCTGAGTAATTACGATCTCCCTTCCGATTTTTTTGAAAAAGAAATACTGGCGCTGGGTAGCTCGTCAAATCTGACAAAGTATCAGCAGCACTACGAAGGCGAGATCAGTGGTATCAATGCCAGTCAGGCCCCGAGTTGGTTTGAATTCTTTTATCGTCCGGGGCGGGAGATTGCCGCTATTCCCGACTGGGATGAACGCGTAGCTGCCATTGCCGAAAAAGCTCCTGAGTGGGATATCGGAGCCATCGCCGGCATCCCCTCCTGGGTGTTGCAGATGTTGCAGCGCATTGTAGAAACGCATAAACTGGACACCATCCACGACATCTGGCCAGACCTGAATCTTTATGCATCCGGCGGAGTAGCCTTCGAGCCATTCCGCGAAAGCTTTGATGCGCTTATGGCCAAACCCATTCATTATCAGGATACGTACCTGGCCTCGGAGGGCTACTTTGCGTTTACTGCCCGCCCCGAAACCATGGGCATGGAGCTAGCCTTGCAAAACGGAATCTATTACGAGTTTATTCCTTTTGATGAGCAGGGTTTCGATAGTCAGGGCGAGCTACTAGAAGATCCGTTGGTAGTTCCAGTCGAAGAGGTAGAGGCAGATAAAGATTATGCGCTACTTATCAGTACGTGTGCTGGTGCGTGGAGGTACCTGATCGGTGATACCGTTCGCTTCACGGACGTCGACCGAATGGAAATTGTGATATCCGGTCGCACAAAATATTTTTTAAACGTAGTAGGCTCCCAATTGTCGGAAGAAAAGATGAATGACGGCATCACCCACCTCGGACAGGAATTTGGCATAGCCATTAATGAATACGCAGTTGCTGCTCTGCAGGATGCCGATGGAAATCACTACCACCAGTGGGTAGTGGGAACCGAGGAGGGGGCACTGGATAATGAGCGTGCCGCCGAAGTACTGGATGGTTTTTTGCGCAAAGCAAATAAAAACTACGGCGTGGCCAGGGATAAGGCACTTTCAGATGTTGCTCTGCATCAGGTGCCAGTGCAGTTGATCTACGATTTTATGGAAACTCAGAAGAAAAAAGGAGGCCAGGTAAAAGTACCTAAGGTGATGAAGCCGGAGGACATGCGTAAGTTACTGAACTTCATAGAGCAAAAGGTCTGATTTAGGGTGAGGTTGGGTCTTGAGTAATTCGTAAAATGAGGACTGCGAAAGCCCAACCTCCCGGTACAAGGTAGCAGGTATGGGGTATTTGGATTTTAGCAAATGGTACTGCCTAATACTCTATACCAAATACGACATGAAGTTGTTACACTCAGTTGCTTACCAACCTAAGCGGGCTCAACCTCCCGTTAATTTATATGATTCGGTCGCGAAAGATAGTGCCGGACTCACGTTTTTCAACCATTATTTCCACCTCTTCGGGCGTCATGTAATAGCGGATAAGCCGGTCTTTATAGGAGTTGGGGATGGAAGATTCTTCCAGTAAGAATTGTTTGGTAGCCGTTATCGCTTGCGCAAAACCATATTCTATCGCGTATAGATCTGCCTTGCGTTCGGCACCTACCCGAAAGGTCGGAAACAGCCAGTAACCCAACCCGAACTTGATCATATTCGGCCAGGATCGATGATGATAATCCATAATGTGCCCCAACTCATGCGCAAACCACCCGACCAGAACCCTTCTCGGCAGGTCTGGTACCTGCACTGATTCATTGATGCGGGTATGATCCTGAATGTCGACCCGGTAGGCTCTTTTATCCTTGCGGAAAAAAGCGGCATTTACAACGGGCTGGGCACGCATAGTCATATCTTTAAGGTGTTTGCGACGCAAGTGGATATGGTGCTCTCGCAGGGGTGCGTATCCCCCCAATGCTTCCGCAAAACAATCCTGAACAAACGTATTGATGTCGGGATCAACGTTCAGCATTACTGATGAAGAGGGTTTTGGGCGTTTTGCTTACTGCGTCGGTATAACCAGTAACCAAGCAGGATTGCAAACACTATGAGCCCTACCCAAAAGTAGGGCGTATCGTACCATTGAGTATCTTTATTAACATCCATTTTTTGGTCGTCGTATACGCGTCCGCTCTGAGCTTGTACCGCAATTGCGAACAAGCTGGCGTATGCGCTGAAAAGCCAGCGTTTCATTGGTTAATATTTTATGTAGGAGTTAGAAAAAAGGCTCACTGACCAGGAAATATTTCGACAACGAAGTGACTTGGTTTCCCAAATCACTCCGGGTCGAGCAAATACTCGCGTGAAAAGTTTGAGCAAGGGCAAAACCTTTTCGGAATTGGTATAATCCGGGCCGAAAAGGTATTCGGTCAAAGTCGTGGCCAGCTATATGCCGGGTAAATGTTCGTCGATCCGTTCGCGGATTTTATTCTTGGACAAGATTCCTTTGAAGTAATCTGTTACCTCACCGTCTTCAAAAATGACGGTTGCGGGCAGACCATCGATGCCGAATTTTCGTTGTAGTTTTTCAGTATGGTGGTCGGCCTGGATCTGGTAAAAGCGGATAGGATCACCTTCGTATTCTTCCTGAAGGTCAGACATAAAAGACTGTAACAACTGGGAGGCACCAAGCCAATCGCTCAGAAAGGTGGTTACAATGGGCTTTTTGTTGCTCTCCCGCAGGATGTTGTCCAGATCTCTGATAGTTTTTTGTTTGTTTGGTCGAGAGATTTCCACGGTAATAGTAAGTAGTTTCTTTTAAAAATCATCTCTAGAACGGCGAAACGGCCGTGGTGTTTGCTAGTGTTTTGTTAAATGCTTTAGAATGAACTGATTAGATAGTGTCTTTTTCCAGGAAATCCATACGGTTGATTCCCCATTTACGCATACGCGATGCGAGGGTTTTTCCGTTCATACCAAGGAGTTTGGCAGCTCCTTGTTCCCCTGTGATGCGCCCCTGGGAGCGGCGCAGGGCTTCGAGAATATGTTGTTGTTCGATTTCTGCCAGCGTGGGAAAATGGTGCATTTCCTGAGCTGAGGGTCGCGGATTGGGCATGATGCTTTTCAGATCCAGCTCTTCACCGTTACTGATGATCACCGCTCTTTCCACGAGATTTTCCAGTTCCCTGATGTTCCCGGGAAACTCGTACTGTTGGAGCTTTTTCACCATCTTTTCATCGACTTTAGTGACCTGTTTGCCCGAGCGGGCATTGTATTTTTTGAGGAAGTGCTGAATGAGCAGGGGGATATCCTCTTTGCGCTCGCGCAGAGGCAGGTTGTTAATAGGGAACACGTTGAGTCGGAAAAAGAGGTCCTCGCGGAAAGTCCCTTCACTCACCATGGTTTCCAGATCCCGGTTGGTAGCCGCAATAACGCGTACATCGACTTTATGTGTTTTTGGTGAACCTACCCGTTCAAATTCTCCCTCCTGCAGTACACGCAAGAGTTTGGGTTGTAGCTCCAGGGGCATTTCACCTACTTCGTCCAGGAAAATCGTGCCTCCGTCGGCCATTTCGAATTTGCCGACCTTTTGTTGGTAGGCCCCTGTGAAAGCACCTTTTTCGTGACCGAACAATTCACTCTCAATCAGATTAGCAGGCAGAGCAGCACAATTGACCTTGACCAACGGACTTTCGTCACGCTCACTCATTCCGTGGATAGCCCGTGCCAATAACTCCTTACCCGTACCGGTTTCGCCCTGGATAAGAACAGTGGATGAGGTGTCGGCCACCTGGGCCACCTGTTTGAGGATCTTATGGTAATTGGTACTCTTACTAATGATATTATTAAAGTTATAGTCACTGGTAACCTCTTCCTGCAGGTACGTCTTTTGGGTTTCCGCCTTATCGCGCAGGGCCTGGATCTCACCGAGGGCTCGGTGCAGCTCCTGCTCTTTTTCTTTTCGCTGGCTAATATCGCGCATGGTAATGCAGCAGCACTCCTGACCCTGATAATCGATATAGGTAGCTACGGCTTCGACAAAGAAGGTGGAGCCATCAGACCGGTAATAAGGGTGTTCGTTCTCGATGATACCTTTATCGGCCATCTCGGCCCAGTATTGCTCGAACGACGCCGGAGTGAGGTCCGGATTGACATCAAAGAGGGTAGCTTTGTTCAGGAATTCTTCGGAATAACCCAGTTCTTTTGGCACGGATTCATTGTAGTAAATAATCTTTGCGTGCCGATCGGTCCAGAAGATCAGATCACTGGATTGGTTAAGGGTGAAGTTAACCATTTCGATCAGGGCGTCCCTTTCCTTTTTCTTAGCCAGGTTACGCACGATCAGGCAATCAAACTCCTGAGAATCCCAGGTTAAAAAGTGGTGGTTTAGTTCAACTGGAATCTTTTTGCTGCGCCGGGTTAAGAGCGTGCCTTCCTGTTGGCGGGTCCGGTCGGATTTGAGTTGTTCCCAATATTCCGGCCAGGAATTACCATCTTTCAATCCGGGAACCCATTTCCAGATATTACTGGCCTTTACTTGTTTGCGGGTGGTGGACAGGGTTGTACAGGCCGTGTCATTCGCGTAAAAGATCGACCCATCCTGCCGTATCCAGAATATGAGATCCCGCATTTGTTCCAGCACAAACTTGGCAATGAAGAGGTTTTCCGATCGGCTATTGATCTGAGAAATATCCTGAAGCGTTCCGTACAGTTTAGAAGCCCGTTCTTCGGAGTATTGGGGTTCGCCTTTGATGCGCAAGACGTGTTTTTGACCCATTGGAGAAAGGATGGTGCACTCTATATCGAAGGCCTCCCCCTGTTTAATGGCATTTTTACTGTGCAGCAGCAGTCGGTCGTAATCTTCGGGCTTGAAAAGGTTCCTCAACATGCGGTTGGCATCCTCGAAGGAAAAGGATTCTTCTTTTTCTTCCAGGTCAAACAGACTGAAAGCTTCCCGCGTAAAGGTGGCGCGTTGGGTAATAAAATCGAGCTCCCAACATCCTATCCGGCTGATTTTGGCCGTTACATCGAGCAGATCCCGGTATCGATTCGTCTCCAACAGATTTTCGACAAGGATACAAGCAACATCAAGTTTACCAGCGGAGAGCAGGATGGTTTCAATCTCTACGGGATAAACGATATCCTGCTGGTTGATAAACTCCGTTTGCTCAACAACGCGTTCACCGCCGGTTAAACGGCGCCATAGTTTGCGCCAGTTTAATAAGGTGTAGTGGGGATTGACCTCGAAAATGGTCATTCCCTCTAATTCTTCGGAAGGATAGTTGAGTTGTTGCTGGGCCAGGGCATTAAGCCCCAGGATCTTTCCGGATTCATCCACCAGTAATACCCCCTGGCGGATCATCTCCAACAACTTTAGGTACGGCCCCAACTGACTGAAGGTAGATGGTTCTAGCATGCTTTGTTCATAGAGTTATATCTCTAACAACAGGTAGTTTGGCGGGTTGAAACCCTTATTCTGCTTAAAGTATGATTTTGGGCAGAAAAAAATATGGACTTTATATCCCGCCTAAAAAAGTAATCCCAAAACAACAGTAGAAAAAAAATAGTTCCTAAATAAAAGAAAAATGATTAAATATAATCGAAATTGCGAAGCAACATGAGGTGTAAGTTACTGGTATTC
This sequence comes from uncultured Saprospiraceae bacterium, assembly GCA_964342305.1. GTDB lineage: Bacteria > Bacteroidota > Bacteroidia > Chitinophagales > Saprospiraceae > DT-110. Next base: position 22,184 of record CAYFGK010000059.1, read on the forward strand.
AGTTGTTTGTGTTTTTGGCACGGCCTTTGCCTTAGTATGAATGAAATTGAAAACCAAATCTTGATATAGTCTATGACACCCACTGAATTCCAAACCGAATTTGACCAACTTAACGATCTACTTTTTGCATTTGCCATGAAGCTGACACGCGATAAGGAGAATGCAAAGGATCTCATGCAGGAAACTGCGTGCCGCGCGTTCAAACACCGTAAGAAGTTTACCAAAGGTACAAACTTTAAGGCCTGGTTGACTACGATCATGCGCAACACCTTCATTAACAACTACCGTAAGCGCCGGACTCGTAATCAGGTCGAAGCACCTATTGAAGACTTCTTATTTGCTTTAGAGAACAAAAGCACTACTGCCAATGGTGCCAACTCCAGTATTATGATGAAGGAATTGATCGCCATGCTCGACAAACTCTCCGACCTGTACCGGGTACCATTTCTCCTGTTTTACCAAGGATTTCAGTACCACGAAATTGCAAACCAACTCGATATTCCAATGGGTACTGTTAAAAGTCGCATCTTTTTCGCCCGCAAAAAAATGAAAAAGATGATCATCGACCGCTATGGTGCTCACGTACGCCGGGCCGCATAAGATTAAGATCAAGTCCCCAAATAAAACCATTTGAATTCCAAGACCTCCATCGGCTACGGCCGGTTGGAGGTTTTTTATGTTGGATTTTGGTTAAAAGGTATTGGGTACTGGGTATAAGGTATTAGGTATGGATTAGAAAAGTTGCTACTCACCTTTGATCTGCCAAAATCATCTCCTACTTACATCGTGTATTGTAAAGACCATTTTGAAAGGCAAAAAATGTAAGGACCAACTTTTCGGTACAGGATAGTTAGTAATTAATTACGATCAAATTCTTCTACCTTTTACCCAATACCAAATACGACGTAGGGTTGCGATCACCAGCCGTTTAGCAAACAGCTCGGCCCTCTCTGCTCGCAGTAACGAAGTGAAGGCGCGAGAACCTTACGTATTCTAAACATTTTCTTCCAGCGGTTCGCGTTCGTGAGTACGTTTGCGGGGCTTTTGGTACTGAATGATCCGCAGAGCGCGGTCGTAGCGGAAATATCCACTGATCCAGTTAAAAAAGGTAACCACTTTATTGCGAAACCCGACCAGGCTCATAAGGTGGATCCCCATCCAGAGGAACCAGGCAACAAAACCTTTAAATTTGCCGAAAGGCAGTTCCGCGACTGCTTTATTGCGGCCGATAGTGGCCAGGGTACCTTTATCGGTATAATCAAAAGGTGCCGGTTGTTGCTGGCCGATGATGTTGATCAGGTTTTTACCAAGGTGTTTGCCCTGTTGCATCGCAACCGGAGCCAACTGAGGGTGCCCCTGCGGATATTCATCCGTCTGCATGGCAGCGAGATCACCGATCGCGAAAACATTGTGATAGCCAACGATACGGTTGACGCGGTCGACGGGCAAGCGATTCCCTTTGGTCTCCTTGATCTGTTCGATGCCTTCCACCGGATTGGCCTCCACACCAGCTGTCCAGATGAGATTGTGTGTCGGTACCTGCTGCCCGTCAATATCCACAGAATCACCATCGTACTCCTTGATTAGCGTATTCAGGGTGACTTTTACCCCCATTTCTTCCAGATATTTCCGGGCTGCGTGAGAAGAGGATTCTTTCATGGCGGGCAGAAGACGATCTAGTCCCTCCACCAGATGAATCTGCATACAGTCCATGTCCAGATCGGGGTAGTCGCGGGGTAAAACGTAGTTTTTCATTTCGGCAAAAGCACCGGCCAGTTCGACTCCGGTGGGCCCGCCACCTACAATGACCAGATTGACCAGCGCATCGCGCTCTTCGTTTTCGGGGGTATCCAGAGCGCGTTCGAAGGCAGTGAGTATGGTGTTGCGAATGAATTGCGCATCCTGGGTGGACTTCATGGTCATAACCCGTGCGGGGTCCAGACCGAAGAAAGCAGGACGGGTACCAGTCGCCAGCACCAGATAATCGTAGGTCAGGTTACCGATAGATGTATGAAGGGTGTTGTTTTCCGAGTTCACTTTTGTAACTTCTGCCAGTCGGAATCGAATGTTCTTTGATGTCCGGAAGATGCGCCGAAACGGATATACGACCGATGGCATCTCCAGTCCGGCAGTGGCTACCTGATACAAAAGAGGCTGAAAAGTAAAGTAGTTATTGCGGTCGAGGACGATCACCTCGACGGGTTTATTGGCTAGTTTGCGGGCAGTTTCCAGACCAGCAAAACCACCTCCTACAATAATTACTCTGGGCAGGTTGGTCTTCGGTGAGGTCATAAACAGTGTTTGTGGGGTTCGTTGGAATCAGGCATTGTTCAGGGTCCGTTCAGCTTCGCGGTAGGTGCGAACGATACGGGGGCGAACCTTTTTCCATTTCTTTTGGTCGGCGAGAGTTACTTCGTAGAAAGCCTGTTTCATCCGGCCCCGGTTGCGTTTAATGCGCTTCCAGGCCCGTTGAGCACGGCGTTTGCGCTTACCGGAGAGATTATGGAGGCGGTTGCGCATGCGTTCGAGTAAGGCGCGCATGCGTCGCAACGCCTGTTCGCGTTCTTCAAATGGAATGTCAGTGGTTTTTGGTGGTGTAGTTGTCGAAGTAGACATATTATCGTGTTGTAAATGAATGGTTTATTATACAACGAGGAGTCCAGGTTGGTGTTCGACCCGATCGGCTGCTCCTAAAGACAAACTATGACAGATCGTTTTTACCAAGTTGGGAACGCCGTGGTTTTAGCCGGCGTTCTTGTGACAAATGCCCTGGCCAATGCTTTACCCATTGCCGGGCGCACTACCGGTGAGGTCTCTGATATGTATCCCAATCTGTTCACTCCGGCCGGAATTACCTTCAGTATTTGGGGGGTACTTTATTTGGGGCTATTGATTTTTGTGGTTCTGCAGTTCCGTGGCTTTTCCGGAAAGCGACCAGCTCCTGATTATATATCATCAATTGGGCCCTGGTTTATGATCAACGGAGTGTGTAACGTCTGTTGGATATTGGTTTGGCATCATTTGTTACTAATACCTTCCCTGGTCTTTATGGCGGGTATCCTCACCACCCTGGTGATTATTTACCGTCGGCTCGATGGTTATTCGTGGGATACGTACGGATGGGTGAAGGCTCCTTTCTCGGCTTATCTGGCCTGGATCTGTGTAGCATCATTGGCAAATGTGACGGCTTTTCTCACGGATGCAGGGTACGGGGGAGAACCCCTTGGACCACGAATCTGGACGGCCGTTTTAGCAACGGGAGCTGCAATAACCGGTTTTTGGATGCTGATCCGCTACCGGGACCCCTTCTTTTCGCTGGTGATTTGCTGGGCTCTTGCCGGTATAGTGATTAAACTGCGGGCCTCTTACGACTGGGGCGTCTCTCCTGTTTGGGTAGCCGGCGTTCTGGCGATCTTGTTGTTGGGGGGCACCCTGATGAAAAGTGTGCAGGTTTTGCTTTTGCGAAAGCGAACAACTACCTAAAAACCATCGTTGAAAAAGACATTCAAGAACGAAAAGATGATTGCTTATGGCTTTTACATTACCCGAACTACCGTATGATTACGATGCACTGGAGCCCCAGTTCGATGCGCGAACCATGGAAATTCATCACTCTAAGCACCATGCAGGCTATACCAAAAAGCTGAACGCGGCCATTGAAGGAACCGACCTGGAGCAAATGTCCATTGAGCAAATTCTTGGGGTAGTATCAAAGCACCCCCCAGCTGTTCGAAACAACGCCGGTGGATTTTATAACCACGATCTTTTCTGGAATATTCTGTCCCCGGAGGGAGGCGGAGTGCCTGATGATTCCTCCGATATCCACCAGCGCATTATCAATGCCTTTGGCACCTACGAAGGTTTTCAGGACGAGTTTACCAAAGCAGCAACCGGTCAATTCGGTTCTGGCTGGGCCTGGCTGTGTGTGCACGATCCGGTAGGTAATCTGTTTATTACTTCCACCCCCAATCAGGATAATCCTCTGATGGATGATGCACCCAATAAAGGTGTACCCATTCTGGGTCTGGATGTATGGGAGCACGCTTACTACCTTAAATACCAGAATCGTCGCCCCGAATACGTGAGTGCCTTCTTTGATCTCATCAATTGGGAAGAGGTCAATACCCGCTATCAGGCGGCCATTAAAGAAGTGGCTATGATCTAGCAGATCAACGTCTGAAGTCACAAGCCCCGCTTCCGAATGCACGGAGAGCGGGGCTTTTTTTATCCTCACTTTTTTGGGAAAAGGGTATAGGGTACCAGGATTTGTTTAAGTCGAAATAACCACAGGAAGGTTGGGTCTTAGTTATCTGCATTGTACAAAATGGCCAGGGCCAGCCTCACCTTAAAAAAAGAGGCGGTGTTTATCCTCATTGAGCTCACTTTCCAGGCGGTCCGTCTCCCGACGTATATTACTGGACAGCAGTACCGCAACTGGTTTAAGCACATCTATCTCTTCGCACAATACCCGTATCAGGGCGATGATGGGCAAGGTAATGATCAATCCACTGATGCCCCAGATCAATCCCCCGACGACCATCCCGAAGATGACAACCAATGGGTTTACGCTGATGCGACCACCAACTATATTTGGGGTGATCAGGTTACCTTCGATCTGTTGCAAGACGAGGTAGTAGACAACTACCGCGATCGGTTGCCAGTAGGTACCCGTAGTGGCCAGGGCAAAAACGAAGGGCAGAAATCCACCCAGGGTGGTGCCGATATACGGGATGATGGCCAGGAAGGCGGCCAGGCACCCCCAGAAGGGTGCGTAGTCTATGCCGATTACCCAGAGTCCCAGAGTATTGAGTACGGCCAGGATGCCGATCACCGACAGCATGCCGTAGCAATAGCGCTGTAGCATGGTCTGCATGCGTTTTATGGTCTCCCGAATACTATTTTGACGTGGTTTTGGGAATTGCATTACCGCAAACCGGTAATAAGTCTGCCGGTAATAGAGCAACAACGCCGTATAAACCAGAGTGAGAAAAAAGCTGGCAATGCTGGCGGTGGTAGAACTTACGCCCTTGCCCAGGAAGTCAAAAACCCCGGAGGTGATTTTGGAAATATTTTCTTTGAGCCATTCTTCATCGTCGACCATGGTCATCCCGGTCCGCGATTCTATCCAGCTCAGGCCGGCGCGAATGGCCTGATCCAATTCTTTGTTGATGGATGGCAATTGGCTGAATATCTCGACCGAATACCAGGAAAAGAGACCGAATAAGAACAGGAAAGGAAGGACTACAACGGCGAAGGTAACCGCAATGGCGGGTATGGAGCGCCTGAAAATTCGCTCAAAGTAACGAACGAGGGGAGAGAGGATGAGGGTCAATAATATGGAAAAGACCATTGGTTCGAACAATGGCTTTCCAATTATGACTGCGTAAAGTAAAATACTTAGAAAAAAAAGACCGTAGGCCGCTTTTTGCCAGACCGGTAGTTGGTTATTCATTGGCTGTTAATTTACCCCACCGGTTCTCTTCCGGCGGATGTTTATTCCTGCAATGGACGGATCGTCAATTTATCTAAAAATTCCATGAGGGCCGGGTCGGCGTAGGGTCCATATGGAGAAATGATCACACCTTTACTCCCGTCTTCGCTTTCGAGCGCATAAATAACAGACATATCCGAAGGGTTTGAGACGCCTTCGAAGCGGTGATATTCGACGATTTCGAGGTTGTGCTCGTCGTACTTACGGTCATTGTCTTTATTCACCAGTCCCTCTTTTGTAAAATGAAATTCACTGGCGTAGCCACGATCACGGAGCGCTTTGGTGGCTTGTGCGAGGGTGTCATATTGGTTCATCATAATTCAATTTTTAGTTTTCGAGATCTGGCCGCTGACTTTCCGGGTATTTTAAGAAATACCATATCAGCAGGCTCATTATGGTCCCGGAAAGCAGAATAGTCAGGAATTCAGGACCGATTGCCTGCCAGTGCATCGACAGGTTCCAGGCTTCAACTTGCAGGGTGGGGCGGTATTCGTAGGTGATCAGGTACTGCAAAATAGCTACCAAAGCCGTAAAAAAAGAGATTCCTACCCCCAGCGTAAGGCTGTGTTTGAAGTAGGTGTTCCGGGTACTGTAACGCTTAAGGTGCCGCAATCCCCGTAATAAAACCAGTGCCAGGTAGGAGTACCCCACAACTTGCAGGATGAATAGGTGTTCGATGCCAGTGAGCACCAGAAGCCACTGGTAAAAACTCATCAGCAATCCTGCTTCCAGTCCTTTTTTGACCGCTATTTCCAGGCCGGTAGAAAACGTTAGGTAAGTGCTTGATTCAATTAGAGTGTTAGAAAATGTGTTTGTCTGTGTCTGTTGCTTAATCATTCATTTGTTCGTTCATTCCTCATCTTATGTATTCGGGTAACTAAGAAAAAAGCCAGGCTGTCGGGCCCGGCTTTTTGTTTCGTTTGATCAGGCGGTTGCCGGGCGCAACTTCTTGGCTGCCCAGGCATCCAGCATCCAGGATGCTTTTTCCAGCTCTTCCAGGAAGCCACCGATCATATCGTCAGTACCGGAGTCTTTGCAGTCATCTGCTGCCTCTAACAGGCTCCGCATGTTGGCGATGATTATTTTGTGATTAGTCAATACGGTTTCAACCATATCATAATCATTCTTCAAAATGGGGGCTTCATCGATGTCGGCTTTCGCCAAATAATCGGAAAAGCGGCTCAAAGGACGGTAGCGCAGTGTCAGGATACGTTCGGCTATCTCGTCGATCTTGAACTGGGCATCGTTATACAGTTCTTCGAACTTCTCGTGGAGATCAAAAAAGTTTTCTCCTTCGGTATTCCAGTGGAAATTGCGAAGGTTTTGGTAATACACATGGTAATTCGCCAACAGAGCATTCAGTTGGTTCACCACGTTTTCCAGTTTGTCTTTTTCAAATCCTAAGTAATTCATTTGGTTAGCTTACTTTTAAAGTGTGTTTAATGTATTATTTGCTGGTTAAAGTGTTTTTATCAGTTGTTTACATCTATAACGGATGTAGGGTCCTCGTGTTCGGTCAGGGTTTGAGCCTTTCGCTTGTCGAGGGTCAGGTATAAGATGGTCAGGCCAACTATCCCGGAAATAGCCGACCCCAGGAGTATGCCCAGTTTGGCGGGGACGATCTGACCGGGTTGGCCGCCGAAGGCCAGGTTGGCGATGAACAAAGACATGGTAAAACCAATACCGCCCATAAAGCCGAGGCCTACAAAGTGTACCCATTTACTGTTCCGGGGCAGGTCGGCCAGACCCAACTGTACACTTAGCCAGGTGAACAGAACAATGCCAACTGCTTTTCCGGCTACCAGGCCGATCAGGATGTTTACCGATAAAGGCGTAAAAAGGGCGACTCCCTCCTCCGGATGCAGGGAAACTCCTGCGTTGGCCAGCGCAAAAACGGGCATGATCAGGAAAGCAACATACGGATGGAGCATGTTCTCCAGGCGCTGGAGGGGCGGCTGCACTTTATCGGAACTATCCTCGATGTCCGAAATAGCTACCAATTGTTCCTTCGATAAAAACTGAGCGACCGCATTGCGCTTGGCATCCAGGAAGTGGTTCAGCGCCGATTGGGTGGTCCGGACAAAGTCCGTCATTTTTATCCGGGTATTACTCGGGATCACCAGGGCCACTAAAATGCCGGCTACTGTAGGGTGAACGCCCGAGCGGAGGAAGAAATACCAGATAACGATGCCGACCGCCGAATAAACCCAGGCCTTGCGCAAATTCAATTGATTGCACATGACCAGAAAGAGGTAGAATCCACCGGCGTACAGCAAAGACATGATCTGTACGTCATTGGAGTAGTATAATGCAATGACCAGGATGGCACCAATATCGTCGACAATAGCAAAAGCTGTCAGGAAAACTTTGAGAGCAGTGGGGACCCGTTCACCAAGTAGCATGAGCAAACCAAGGGAAAAGGCTATATCGGTTGCCATTGGCACCCCCCAGCCGTCGGAACCGGGCTGATTGCCCTGGAGCAGGATGAACAGACCGGCGGGAACTACCATACCGCCAATAGCCGCGAAAAACGGAAGCATAGCCTGTCGCAGTACGGATAATTCCCCAACTTTCACTTCCCGTTTGATCTCCAGCCCTACGTAAAAAAAGAAAATGGCCATCAGGCCATCATTGATCCATATATGCAGGGGCTTCTCGATCGCAAATTCTCCAAAACCAATTATGAGGTCGGTCTCGAGTAGTTCGTGGTAACCATGTCCTAAACCGGTATTGGCAATGACCAGAGCCGCAATGGCACAAAAAAGAAGGATGATTCCGCTGGTTCCCTCAATATCCGCGTAGCGGCTGAAGGGGGAAGGTATTTCGTCGATGAGTTTTTTAGGATTCAGTAAGTTGGGTCTCGCCATGAAAGATGTGCTTTCCTTTACAACGAGCAATAGTACACCAGGTTCAGAGAGTGAACGAACATGCTGATTTATAGGTCGTTGGATAAATGCCGTCTTAAAACAAACCAAATAAAACTATGAAATCGATACGAAGACTGTTATGGATTATTCCCTTGTCATTAACGGTACTGGGGTGCCAACCCACCGCCGATAAATCAACGAATGTGCCCGATGGAGCTGACCCCGTTATCATCGATGGCCGTACTGATACTTCCGCCGTAAATCCCGATCGCAGCCAGTTCATCTTTTACGAAAGAGATCAGCTGGAGCAATTCCTTCCCCGCGAACGCCTCGTATTTGTGGTGTGGGATACACTTAGTGATCAGCCGCGGGAGTGGGCGGGTAAGGCTTCCACCAAAAGTCCGGTCCGCAAAGCGGATTATCGGGGGCCTGTGTTTTCTGATGACTGCCTTCGCGGAACCAGGCGCGACCAGGACCTTTGCTCCTACATGAAAGTAGAGGAATACGTGCAGGACCAGATCGAATATCCGGCTGATGCGTTCATCTCGGATGAAGCGTTCGTCGCGTATGTTTCTGCCCTTATTGATGATCAGGGCCAGGTACAGGAGCCCGTTCGGGTAGAAGATATGCGGGGGCAACATTGCGCTGCCTGCGTTGAAGAAGCCCTGCGCCTGGTTCGCAATATGCCCCGCTGGGAACCCGCCCGCTATCAGGGACAGCCCTCGGCAGCACGCGTAAGTGTTCCGGTGTACTTCCGGCAGACGGAAGGGTGACCTTAGGCGTATTTAGTAGAGGGAATAGGGTAGTAAGACTTGTTTCAATCCCTATGCGTAATAAAAATTAAGTTACGTATAGGGATGCAAATTATATCTTTATAGGTCGCAGGTTCAGGTTGAGTTTCCCGCCTTCACTGCGTTTCGGCGGGCAGGAAGGTTTAGTAATCGCCTCATTCTCTAATTCTCCAAATCTACGTAGACCTTTCCAAAGGTAATGAATGGTCAACCACTAAAGTGGTTATGAAAAATACAATGGCCCCTTCTTAACCTCAGCTAAAGCTGTGGCCTAATCGAGCTTGATCACCACACTCCCGGCCGTAGACCGTGAACCCTGGACCACGGACCTTGGACCCTGGCCCTACAACTCCAATCCCTTCAACATCCAGTCAAAGACGTCTACCGATTCCAGTTGATCGGGGAGTTCTTGTTGGTTACTGATGTACACCGGTTTGTCTTCCTCGCCCACGTGAATGCGGCCGTGGGAGCCTTTGACGAGGGAGGCGTCGAGCGGAATGACGTTCATCGTCATGCGAAAGCCCAGTTTTTTACGTAATACCTTCCAGGCGATACGGGGAATGATGAGCTTCTTTTTCGGGTCCAGGAACATCTCCACCGGATCGTAGCCCGGCTTCTTGTGGATGTCGACCATGCGGGCGTAATCGGGCGCCTTGCGGTCATCGAGCCAGAAATAATAGGTAAACCAACTTCGCTCGTCGGCCACGGCCACCAACTCTCCGGATCGTTCGTGATCGATATTGTATTGTTGTTTGCCGGATTCGTCCAGCAGGAGATCGATGCCTTCCACCCGCTCAAGCAGCTTGCGAACCGTGGGAATATCATCGGGGTCTTGCACGTAGATGTGCGCGATCTGGTGATCGGCCATGGCCACGGCCCGACTGGTACCTACGTCCAGCAGTTCCAGCCCGTTCTCCTCCCGGATACTCAAAAGACCATGCTCCCGGAACAGGCGATTCAGGTGAATGGGACGGTCCACATCCGTGATGCTGTAGCCGGATAAGACAGTAACTCCGACGCCCTTGGCCTCAAGGTGGGTAATAAGATCTTTTACTACGTCATCGATTTCCCGCAAGTCTTTTTCAACCGATGGGTGGCCCTGCCCGTGCCGTTGCAGGTTGTAATCGAGGTGGGGCAAGTACACCAGCATGAGGGTGGGATCGTGCCAATCGTGCGCCCGCATGGAGGCCTCGGCAATCCAGCGGCTGCTATTAATATTGGTACGCGGTCCCCAAAAGCTAAAGAGGGGAAAGGTCCCCAGCTCTTCCTCCAGTCGGTGCCGCAGATCCATCGGGTAGCTGTAGCAATCGGGTATTTTTCGTCCGTCGGCCCGGTACTGGGGACGAGGTGTTACCGCGTAGTCGGCCGTCGAATACATATTGTACCACCAGAACATATTGGCGCAGGTGAAGTCGGGGTTTTTGGCTTTTGCTACCTCCCAGATCTTGGGCGCCTGTACCAGGTGGTTGGATTGTCGCCACAGTTTGATCTCCTGCTCATCGCGAAACAGCCAGCCGTTGGCCACAATGCCGTGGTGGGTCGGATACTTTCCGGTGAGGTAGGTATACTGAGCGGTACAGGTCACCGCCGGCAGCACCGGATTGATGCGGGCCACCTTGCGCTGATTGGCCGCCCATTTAGACAGGAAAGGCATATTTTGTTGCAGCAGGGAATGGCTTAGCCCCACCACATTGATTACGGCTTGTTGTCTCATAATTCGAGTTGTTTGCGCACCCATTGCAATTCACGGGCGATGGATTCAGTAAGTCCCAGTTGGTTGGTATCGGGCAGTACGTCCCAGGTGTACGTTTCTACCTCCAGGTGTGGGCTGAACGGGGCTTTTCGCCAGTGGGCCAGCACGGCCTCAATGTGGCGGTTGGTGCTGCGCAGCTTGCCGTAGGTATCTGTGAAAATAGGAACGTGAAAGTGCGTCCTCAGTTCGGTGAATGATTCATCGGGCAGAGCCTCCAGGGCCGGACCCAGATCGGGGTATTTAACCAACTGCCCGTCTATTCGCCGACAGACCGTTTGATGCAGGTAGGTGGATTCGTTGTATGGGGCCAAGGCCTCCTGAGTGGCTTTGGAATTCTGATCAAGATCGGTTTGCAGAGCCGCACTGATCTGAATTTTTCCCGTGCGAATGCCCCTTTTTTCCAGCTTGCGCAAAACAGTTTCCGGCTCGTCTTCGTATTCCACCGCGAAATGACAGACATCGTAGCAAAGCTGAATGTGCTCCCGCAAATGATCGGCTGCTTCGGCCGCGGTACAGCCCAGTTTTTGCCGTAAGGCTTCCACTCCGGTAGTCAGCAGATCCAGATCGTAGAAATCCAGGAACTCGGTGCTGTTCTCCAGCAATCCGTCGGGTTCGGGTTCGATGTCGAGGTGGAGGGATTTACCGGTCTGTGCTTTGAGCTGCACCAGATGAGCGGTGACTTCAGCCAGGTGTCGGGCTCCGGTGTTCCGGACTTCCTGCTTTTCGGCCTCCGTCTTATGCCACCAGCGGTAGGAGAGGGGCGAGGTGGAAACACCGCCTTCCTTCAGATGCGCGGGAAGGAGCGTTGCCAAGAGGTCAAAGAGTTCGATGGTGTAATCCACTCGTTCCCGGGTCGTCCAGTCGGGGGCGTGGACCTTATCCTTTACCATTTTGCCGTGAAACTGGCCGTACGGAAATCCATTCATGGTAAAGACGTAGCAATTCTTTTCTTTGAGCCAATCCTGGAAAGCTGCCAGAGCGGGGCCCTCATTCAATTGCCGGGACGCTTTTGCCGAAAGGCGCAAACCAATCCCAAACGGCTCCGACCAGCCAAGCTGTTCCTTGACCTGCAAAGCATGGATCAGACTACCAAAAACGGCGGGCCAGGTTTCACCGGGGTGAATATTGGTGCAATAGGTTAAGTGTCCATTATCAGATATCTGCACAGATGCTTAGTTTAATGAAAGGTCGGACCGGGACCTTTGCGTAAAGTGCCAATCGTCGTGGCCCGACCTTTCGGTACAGGGTAGTAGGTAGTACGTACAGGGACTAAAACGAGTCCTAATTCCATTTACCTTCTACCAAATACGACGCGGGGTTGCGACATTCAGCTATATTACTACCTGCTCGCATCCAACCTCGCGTTAGCTTAATTCCTGAACCGCCAGGTCGAGCAGGTCGCGGTCCATTTCGTGTATCTCCACACCGTGTCCGATCCGGTCCAGCAACATGATGGTCAACTGCCCGCCCAGATGTTCGCGAAATTCTTCCAGTCCGGCCCAGAGTACCGGGTTAAAGCCGGTGCCGGAATCGTTCAACATTTGAGGATGGGCCAGGCTGAAGCCTAAGTCCCGCAGGCACTGGTGAACTGCTTCCATTTCGGGCCGATCCAGCAATCCCAAGTGAACAGAGTAGGCCACATCCAGCGCAATACCAATGGCTACTGCTTCTCCGTGCCGTACCTCGTAATCGGTGATCTGCTCCAGCTTGTGGGCGGCCCAGTGCCCAAAGTCTAAGGGACGGGAACTGCCCAGTTCAAAAGGGTCGCCGTTAGTGGCGATGTGCGCCATATGGTGCTGTGCACAGCGATAGATGAGTTCTTCCATTGCCGGCATATCGCGCTGGTTCAGCGCTTGCGCCTTATCGGCGATCCAGTGAAAGAACCCCGCCTCCCGGATCAGGGCGACCTTGATGGCTTCCGAGATCCCCGCCCGCCAGTCGCGCTCGTGCAGGGTAGTCAGGAAGTCAAAATCATTCAGTACGGCGAAAGGAGGTACGAAGGTGCCCAGGTAGTTCTTTTTGTTGAAGTAGTTGATGCCGTTCTTTACCCCCACGCCCGAATCATTTTGCGAAAGCACCGTGGTAGGAATGCGGATATGACGAATACCCCGGTGGGCGATGGCCGCCACGAATCCTACCAGATCGAGGATGGCACCCCCGCCGATGGCCAGCACGTAGGAATGGCGGTCGATCTTTTGGTGGTCAATCTTTCGCAGCAGGTCTTCTACGAAAGAGAAGCGATTCTTGGCCGTTTCACCACCGGTCACGATGACGGGGTCGCAGCAAAGGTTCAGGTCATCGCTGTACGTCTGGCAATACTGGTTGATTTGCCCGTTGAGCGAAGGATGCAACCGCGCCACTTCGCTATCCACCACGAAGAGTAGTTTACGGGGTCCCGAATGCCCGTCCTCCCGCAGGGTATCGACAAAGAGCGTATTGGCCGGTTCGAACAGGCCATGGGTAAAATGTACCTTATAGGAAAAGGGAATGGAAAATTCCTGGTGAATGGTTTGCGCGGCGATTGGGGTTGATGTATTGGTAGACATAGTATGATTTGTTCAGGTTACGGCAAACAATCGGGCCAGACCCAGCGAAACGGGGAGCAGGCAAAGTACCAGTAAGCCAGCTAACAGGCCGGAAAAGCCGGCACTCAGTGCGGCGTTCAGGGGGATCAGCGAAAGCACACCCATTTTTACCGCCCGCATGATCAATGCCGGTTCGTTTTGTCGGATGGCTTTTAGTTTCGAGCCGGTATTCATCCAGGCCCATAGTACTAAAAAAGGCAAAGCATGAAGTACGTTGAACCGGGTAGCAAAATGAATGGCCAAAAAGGCTCCGAGTACGATCCAGTCCAGCCCCAAAGCCAATTGAATGGCCCGTTGGTTGCGTCCGGTCACCTCCCCCTGACTGGTCAGGGTAATATCACTGATGAACACCACCGGGATCAGGGCCAGCCACCAATACTCCTGTAGGGCAAGCAAACTAAAACTGATGCCCAGTAGCAGGTTGCCACCCCGGCAGGCGCCCATGTTCAGGGGGCCGAGCCAGGAGTGGTGCTTAGCGTATTTGTCGTAGAGGACGGCCAATAAGGCTACGGCTGTCGCCAAAAAGCCACTGGCGATGGATACCCGAAAGGCACAGGCAATACCGGCCAGGAGCATTATTAGGCCCAGGGCCGCTGCCTGCTGTACAGACACTTGCCCGCTGGGGATGGGGCGTTCCGGACGTTCAACTCGGTCGAGGTCAGCGTCGAAGACATCGTTGAAGACAACGCCTCCTCCGTACAGACCAATAGTAGCCAATATCAGCCACCACCAGTTACCCCCCTGCCACAGGAACCCAGCTACACTGACTCCCGCCAGTATATCCGCCACCGCCGTCACGATGTTGGCGGGGCGCATCAGGATGAAGTAGGGCCTAAGTGTACTCAATTTTCGATGATGTTGTCGGCCTTATCCGTGGTGCGTCCGCCACGTAGCACACTGTTGCCGTTGAACTGCAGGCTGCGGTCGATCTCGTCCACATCCATCCAGTGTTCCTCTTTCATTTGGCCGCTCTGGCCGTAGGCCGACAAGGCGTTGTAATAGGTGGTCAGCTCCACGTGTTCTTTGGGAATGCCGCGTTCCAGCATCAGGTTGGCCGTTTTGGGTACCGAAAGCGGGTCACTGATCCCCCAGTCGGCCGAGCTGTCGATGATGATGCGCTCCGGGCCGTAGTGCTTCACCAGTTCCACCATGCGCTCGTTCCCCATCTTGGTGCCGGGGTAGATGGTGAAAGCGGTCCAGTAGCCACGATCGAGCACTTCTTTGGCGGTTTCTTCATTGCAGTGGTCAATGATCACTTTGGTGGGGTCACAGCCGTGTTCTTCCAGCAGGTCCATACTGCGGTAGGTACCACTCTTTTTGTCGCGGTGGGGGGTATGGATGAGGATGGGCATATCCAGTTCCAGGGCCAGCTCGATCTGCTGGCGGAAGTATTTATCTTCGGCGGCCGTCTGGTCATCGTACCCGATCTCTCCTATAGCCACTACGCCTTCCTTAGCGGCGAAGAGTGGCAGTAATTCCATCACCTCCTCGGCCAGGGGTTCGTTATTGGCTTCTTTGGAGTTGAGGCCGATGGTGCAGTAGTGCCGGATACCAAACTGCGAGGACCGGAATCGTTCCCAGCCCACCAGGGTGCTGTAGTAATCTTTGAAGGTGCCGACTTCGGTGCGGGGTTGCCCCAGCCAGAAGGCGGGTTCGATCAGGGCTACGATACCAGCTTCGCGCATGGCCTGGTAATCGTCGGTCGTGCGGGAAACCATGTGCACGTGCGGATCAATGAACTTCATATTTGTCGTTTTTGACGTCAGTAAATGTACCGGGCGTTCGGAGACATCAAGGGGTATTTCTATTATGTATGCCTTACGGCAAAAAGGGTCAGGCCGTTGCGGCTTGCTCCACTTCGTAGTGTTGCCCGATCGTATCCCAATCGGGTAATTGTCGGGCAGTAATGCCCTGTTCCTGCAACCAGTTTTTGCCGGCAGGCAGATCACTTTCAGCCAGCGCTTTGGCGGCAGCCTGTTGTTCCAGTTCGGAGCCCTCGGTCACCGTTTTTTGAATGTCTGCAAAAATGGCCTCGTCGACGTAGCCACTCACAAACCGCCACAGTTCCGGGCTTACGCTGCGGTGAGCCGACCAGCGCTCGTGGGCGTAGTCGATACACATACGGGCCAGGTCCTGGTTCTTGCGGTCTTCAATGCGGGCGATGCGGTAGAGCGGACGGCTCATGAACATGGCTTTCAGGGCCATTTGATTCCAGGCGTCCTGCGACAGGTATTCGGCGGGGAAGGGATTCTCCAGAGCAATGGCATCGAACACGCCGACCATATTGGTGCGCAGGCCTTCGCGGGCGCGCTCTGCGAATTCAGGGGCGTTTTCCAGGAAGTAGAGGCCTTTGTAGAGTGCGACCTGCTCGCGGTAATCGGCGGTTTCAAATAGTTTTTCCAGGATGTCCCGATTCTGATCGACGGGCAGGCTGGTCATGAGGAGCACCCTTGCCAATTCGTCCTGCGCCCAGGTGATCTTCCCGAAGTTGGGGTACACGGCCTGCATACGCTCCCGCCAGGAATCATCGAGTTGGAGGGGGGCTTTTTCGATAAAGCGTGGACAGGCGCTGAAAGCCAGGTAGAAGGTCCGCGGTTTGAAATCGGAGGCCAACGATCCTTGCTTCTTTTGGAGCCACTGGAGACCACCGTCGGCATCCAGTTGATCCGCCGCGAGTTCGGAGAGTAATTTGTTTGTATTCATGGGTCTGTATGCTGATTACTGGTACCCGAAAGATACCCAAAAAGGGTAGGGGTGCCAAGTGGAGCAAAGCCTTTTACGCAAAAATGGAAAATGAACGCCACGGTGAACCATAATACCGGATGATTATTGTACCAACGTAGTTTGCATAACCCACATGAAAAAACCTGTCCGATGGTAAATCCTACCCTGAAGACCTTTTTGGAAGCTACGGCCTGTGTTAAGGAGGAGTACCTGGATCACTCCCTGGAACTAGTGGAAGGAGCGCTGCCACCGGAGTTGCAGGGAACGCTGTTTCGCAACGGGAACGGACGCTTCGTGCACCAGGGAGTGACCTACGATCACTTCTTCGACGGGGACGGCATGATCACCCGTTTTGTATTCCGGGATGGTCAGGTACACTACAGCAACCGCTACGTGCGCACCCGGGAGTTTGTGGACGAAGAACGCCGGGGAAAAATGCGCTACCGCAGCTTTGGGACCAATATTCCCGGCGGCTGGCCCGCCAATGCGCTGAAGATGCAGTTTAAGAATGCGGCGAATACCAGCGTGGTCTGGCACGGTGGGCAATTGCTCGCGCTGTGGGAAGGGGGCTGGCCCCACCGCATTGACCCGGATACCCTGGAAACGATCGATCGCTACAGCTACGAGGGTGTCCTGGAGAACGATTTTTCCTGGCTCGATAAACGGATCATGCGGGAAATGCCCTTCTCGGCTCACCCCAAGGAGCATCCCGATTCGGGGGTGCTGTATAATTTTGGGACGGTCGCAGGAACGAAACAACGATTGGTCATCTACCGGGTCGAACCGGATGGGAAGGCCAGTATCGAGCAGGCCATTCCGATGGATGATCTGGCCTTCACCCACGACTTTATCCTGACGGCTTCTGGTAAGAAGCTCTTTTGTCTGCCCCCCGTTTCTTTTTCTATTTGGCGGGCGTTTATGGGGCTGGCTACACCCGTGGAGTCTATCCGGGCCCGCCCGGACGCCCCCATGAAGATCCTGATCGTCGACGGCGATCACGTCCAGACCTTCGAGACCGATTTCTTCTTCATCTTTCACTATGCCAACGGGTACGAGATGGAGGATGGGACCATACTCTTCGATGCCTTCGCCATGGACGATTTCCCCGGTGCCGAGGCCAATGTGGCACTGATGGCCGGCGACGATTCGGCCACACCCCGGGCCCGTCTGCGGCGATTCATTGTCGACCCCAAGACGGGCTCGGTATCGCACCACGTACTCACCGACTACCCCGGCGAGTTGCCGGCTATTGATCCGGCCCTTAATGGCAAACCCTATAGGTATTGCTGGGCTGTTGCCGGGGACCCCGGGGCCGATCACAAACTGTTGGACGGCATCGTGAAGTACGACGTACAGGCGCCGGAAACGAAGTTCGTTTCCCTGACTCCCGATTTGCCAGGGGAACCGCTGTTCATTCCCCATCCCGACCGCCGTGCGGAGGACCACGGCTGGGTGGCTTACATTAAATTCGAAGTGGCGACGACGGCTACCTTCCTGGAGGTTCGCGATGCCGCTTCCCTGGAACTGGTGGCCAAATTGCGGTTACCGCATAATATACCCCCGGGTTTCCACGGGTGCTGGGTAAAACCCTCCCTCTGATCCCTCCCTTTGCGAAGAGAGGGAAGACCGGACAATTATGGTAGGAGAGGGTTTATGTACTGAACCCATACGACTTCTTAAAACGAAGCTAGCTCCCTTCCCTTATCGAAGGGAAGGGTTGGGGCTGGGTTTTACCACCCCGCGTCATAATATACCCCCGGGTTTCCACGGGTGCTGGGTAAAACCCTCCCTCTGATCCC
>CAYFGK010000059.1:40293-41447 GCA_964342305.1 uncultured Saprospiraceae bacterium
TCCCTTTGCCAAGGGAGGGAAGTCCCGGACAATTATGGTAGGAGCATTTATCTACTGAAACTATACAACTTCTTAAAACGAAGCTAGCTCCCTTCCCTTATCGAAGGGAAGGGCGTGGGGATGGGTTTTACCACCCCGCACCGTACCTTTACTTGCATGAACCCAATTAGAACTCTCTTTCACTGCCTCCTTCTCTTCTTTGGACTGACTTTCTGTACGCAACCCATCCACGCTCAGGACCACGCCTGGTGGGCCGAAAACGTAGGCTGGGACGGCGATAGCCACTGGCGGGAATATTTGATCTACGCACCCCGCTACCTGGGTCCGAATGCGTTGCCCATCCCGCCCATGGCCTGGGGGCGCCCCGCGGAGGAGCACGCCATCACGCTGTCGGGACATCACCACCGGGCGGCGGGGGATCACACCTGGAATCCGGGCATCACCGCCCGCTACGCCGCCGTACCGGGACGGATTACCTTCGAGGCCTATTACGTGCCCATCGAGTACTACCGGACTTCCCACGAATGGAAGACCGAGCGTAGTGTATTCCACATCTTTTACGAAGACCAGACGGCCCACGGTGATTTTCACCTGCGGACCAATGTGCGATTATGGGAAGAGACAGAACGCCGGCCCGGCATCAGTCTGCGGGTGGGATACCGGCTGGCCTCCTCTAATAAGGTGGGTGCGGCCCGCTTCACGGATGCGCCGGGCTACCACTTCGCCTTGTCTGCCGGCAAGGATCTGTTCCCGGCCAGCCGGATCCGGTGGCGGGGTGCCGTCATGGCCGGCATGTACGTCTGGCAAACCAACCAACCTATTCACGTGCAGAACGATGGCATCCTGGCCGGTATGGGCCTGCGCGCCGGCACCGACCGGTGGACGGCCGAGCTGGTCGGTCGCGGCTACTTCGGCTACTTAAATAATGGGGATCGCCCGGTGGCGGTGTCCCTGCAATTGGAGCGCAGTTGGGGCGATTGGAGCGGCTTTTTGCGGGTGCAGGAGGGGGTTGGGGATTTAGTGTACGCGCAGTTTTCGTGCGGGGTTACGCGGCGGTTTACAGTTCAGGGGAATTTAAATTGAAGACCAGAAATCGAATGTCGGTAGCGCCAAGCTAAGCCCATGAGAGGGGGAAGGTGCAAACAAAGAAACCT
>CAYFGK010000060.1:0-41238 GCA_964342305.1 uncultured Saprospiraceae bacterium
AGCTGTGAGCGAATTTTTATACTCGCGTGAAAAGGTTGGGCGAAGCCCAAATCTTTTCGGAAGCGGTATATCTTTGCAGCCAACCAATCCGAAGGACCATGACCCTGCAAGACCTGTTTGACCTGGTGGCTGAAAATCCCAAATACGTGGTGTTCTATTTCGCCATTTTACCGCTGGCAGCCTTACTGGCCGGAGCTCTCGACAACGATCGCGGCCACGCCCTGCCCTGGAATTACATCTATTCCTTTCTGATCTATGCGGTGAGTGTTCCGGGTCTTTTTGCGCTTACGCTAAACGTCTACCAATTCCTCTTCGAACGCACCCGGGTGATGGATGTAGACCTGGTCCTGCAGGTATTACCCATTGTATCTATGATCTTTACCCTGCTGATCATCCGCCGAAATGTAGATCTGGACTACATTCCGGGATTCGATAAACTCTCCGGTCTGATGATGATCATCACGGCCGTACTCGGCCTCATGTGGTTGGCAGATCGCACCCACATCATAGCGTTTCTCCGGCTGCGCTGGCAGGTGGTCATCCTGATCTTCGCCGGATTGATGCTCTTGATCCGCTTCGGGTTCCAGCGTTCGTTTGGAAGCCCGTATAGAAGTAGGAAATAGGAAGTGAGAAATAGGAAGTGAGAAGTTGGAAGTGTGAAGTGTGAAAGGAGGTCAGAGGTTTGAAGTCAGAGATCAGAAATATAACTTCTGCCTTCTAACTTCCGACCTCTAACTTCTGCCTTCTAACTTCCGACCTCTAACTTCCGATCAGTTACTTTCCTTCACCAGCGTAGCGCCATTTAGGGCGTAGATCAGGCGATTTACATCGGAGGAGTTGAGCTCCAGGGTGCCTTTAATAGTGATGGGTTCGGGAGAGTATTTGATGGGCTCGTCGGCGTATACCTCCATGACCGATTCGGGGCCGGCACCGCCGCAGAAGAAGCACATATTATAAGGGAAAGCGGAGAAAACAAACTCCGTATGGCTTTTATATCCTTCGACGGGAATGACGTATCCCTTGATCTCGATCTCTTCACCAGCCATGGCCTGCACCTGATCACTGAACACGGGTACATCTACTTTGAACCCCAGCATCTCATCGTATTCCTTTTTGAAGGTGATCTTGGCTAATGTGTTCCAGACATTGCCGTCGTTTTGGGCAACCGAATCGACCGGAGACAGGAATAAAGCAGCTAGCAGGCTGAATAACAACAGGTTTTTCATGGTTTACTTGTTTTTATCTACAACACCAATAATCCGAAAAAGTATGACGAATTACAAAGAAACATATCGGTCTTGACAGTTCTTTAATACAGGAGAGGCATTCTTTGTTGCAATTGATTAGTATAGCAACTATATTAGTAACAAAGAAATTCAGTGCCTGTGGCGTCTTCAACACAACCGAATAAAGATAAGCGCACCAAGACCTCGGGCTTCATTATGGAGCGTACCACGAAGCGTATGAAACAATACTTTCAGCGTATCCTGACCGAGGCCGATACCGATATTACGGTTGACCAGTGGGTCATCCTGCAGCAATTGGATCAGGAAGACGGGCGATCCCAACTGGAGTTGGCCCGGGCGACCTTCAAGGATGCCCCTACCGTGACCCGGATCATTGATTTGCTTGCGCAAAAAAACCTGGTGCGCCGTGAGTCCGACCCGAGCGACCGGCGACGGTTCCGCATCATGCTGACGCCGGTGGGCCGGCAAAAGATCGGGACGGTCTTACCACTCGTTATCCAATTCCGCAAAGCTGCCTGGGCGGGTTTGTCGGACCAACAGATCGATGACCTGGTGGACGCCCTGAACATTATTTTCGACAATTTGAACGATTCTGAAGCTGAGACCAAATAAAACCAAACCATGCATTACTACACCCTGGGTAACGTGCCCACCAAACGGCATACGCAATTTCGCAAGCCCGACGGGGATCTCTACCACGAAGAACTCTTTTCCACGGAGGGTTTCAGTGACCTGTCGTCCCTGCTATACCACGTAAATCCACCGACACAGATCATTCAGGTGGATGAACCGCGGTCGATCGCGCCTAAGGTCGTGGAAGACAAACAGCTGAAGCACCGGGCCTTCAACGGCTTCAGGGTCGCACCTGCCGACCATTACCTGGAAAGTCGCCAGCCGGTACTGGTGAATAAGGATGTAAAGATCCTGCTGGCTGCGCCCCGCTTTTCGATGAACGATCACTACTTCAAAAATGCCGATTCCGACGAGGTGGTTTTCGTACACAACGGCAAGGGCGTACTCCGAACCATGTACGGCAACATCCCCTTCGACTACGGCGACTACCTGGTAATCCCACGGGGCACCATTCACCAATTTCACTTCGATGGTACCGACAACCGGCTGATGATCGTGGAATCGGCCAGCCCCATCGTGACTCCCCGTCGCTACCGTAACGGATTCGGGCAACTCATGGAGCATGCTCCCTTTTGCGAACGCGACATTCGCAAACCCCAGGACCTGGAGACTCACGACGAACAGGGGGAATTCCTCTTTTACATCAAAAAACAGGATCAGCTATGGCCGTACCGCTACCTGAACCACCCTTTCGATGTGGTCGGCTGGGACGGATACGTGTACCCCTATGCCTTTTCCATTCACGAGTTTGAGCCGATCACTGGGCGGGTGCACCAGCCGCCACCCGTGCACCAGACCTTTTCCGCCAAGGGGTTTGTGATATGCTCTTTCGTACCGCGCCTGTTCGATTACCACCCGCAGGCCATTCCGGCGCCCTATAACCACAGTAACATCGACAGCGACGAGGTACTGTACTACGTGGATGGTGACTTCATGAGCCGCAAACACGTAGAGAAGGGTATGATAACGCTCCACCCGGGCGGCATTCCGCACGGGCCGCATCCGGGCACGGTGGAGAAGAGCATCGGCGCCAAGGAGACACACGAACTCGCCGTCATGGTCGATACCTTTGCCCCCTTGCAACTGACCGAAGAAGCCCTGCTGTTAGAGCAGGAAGGCTACTATAAGAGTTGGCTACCCGACGAATAGACCCGACCGGCATTTTTTTGGCGTAAGCCAAACCCCGCAACCGACCACCATTCCATCAACAAAAAAAGACCAAATCATGGATACCCTGACCAATAAAAAAGCAGCAACTACCGAAGATACCTTCCCCATTCTGGGGACCGATCATATTGAATTCTACGTGGGCAATGCCAAGCAAGCCGCCTACTTTTACCAAACGGCTTTTGGCTTCCGGCTCATTGCCTACCGCGGTCCCGAAACGGGTACCCGTGACACGGTCAGCTACGTGCTGCGCCAGGGCAAGATCACCTTTATGCTAACTGCGGCACTGAAGCCCGATCACCTGGTCGCCCAGCACGTGAAGCAGCACGGCGACGGGGTCAAGGTTCTTGCACTGTGGGTCGACGATGCCGAAAAGGCCTACAAGGTTGCGCTGGCCAATGGTGCCAAATCGGCTTTTCCCCTGGAAACCAAAGAGGACGACCACGGGTCGGTGCGTATGGCCGCCATCCATACCTACGGAGAGACCATTCATACCTTCGTGGAACGCAAGAACTACGAAGGGGCCTTTATGCCCGGATTTAAACCTCTCGAGACCACCATCGAAGGGCATTCACCGATCGGATTGCAGTACGTGGATCATTGCGTGGGCAATGTGGAGCTCGGCCGCATGAACGAATGGGTAAAATTCTATCAGGACGTTATGGGCTTCAATCTGCTGGTGACCTTCGACGATAAGGACATCTCCACCAAGTATACGGCCCTGATGTCGAAGGTGGTCTCCAACGGTAATGGCTACATCAAATTCCCGATCAACGAACCGGCGGAAGGCCTGAAGAAATCGCAGATCGATGAGTACCTGGAATTTTACCGGGGCGCAGGCGTACAGCACATTGCCGTAGCTACCGACGATATCATCCACACCGTGGATCAGCTGCGCCGGCGCGGGGTCGACTTCCTGCGCGTACCCGACACCTACTACGAAACGCTCACCGAGCGGGTAGGCTCCATCAACGAAAGTATTACCGAGCTGAAACGACTCAATATTCTGGTAGACCGGGACGACGAAGGGTACCTGCTGCAGATCTTCACCAAACCGGTCCAGGACCGACCGACGGTCTTCTTTGAGATCATTCAGCGCGAAGGTGCCAAATCGTTTGGAAAAGGGAATTTCAAGGCCCTGTTCGAAGCGATCGAGCGGGAGCAGGAGTTACGGGGTAATTTGTAGGTGGTCGATCCTTCCCTGGCCGCCGGAACAAAGTAAAGGCGGCTGGATCGACCTGAAATCCGCACGATCCAGACTTCCTTCGCCGAGGCTTCGGCTGCCGGTGAAGGATCGTGCACCTAATAATTTGCATACACGTACTCCAGCACCTTTTGCATTTCCACTTTGGTCTGGTTGGAGCTGCCGATGTAATTATTGTGCATAAAGCTGAAGATCAGCACGCGCCCCCGCCGGGTACGCAGGTAGCCGCTAAGGGCGTGTTTGTTGCTGAGGGTACCCGTCTTCGCGAAGACATATGGCTCCCCATCGGGACCGGGATACCAGCTTTTGATGGTACCCCGTACGCCTCCGGCGGGGAGGAGGGGTAGCAGGCGCTCCAGGCCGAAATCCTCCCGCATTTTTTCCAACAATTGTACTACGGAACGAGGGGTAAAGAGGTTGTAGCGCGACAGGCCCGACCCGTCGACCCAGCGGGGCTCATCGGGCAGATCGGATAGGTAGGCAGTCTTGACGGAATCGATGGCATCCCCGGCATTCAGGCGACCGTCGAACAGCTCGGATGATACACAGAGCAGGAGCTGCTCCGCCAGGAAGTTATCGCTGCTGTGCATGAAGAGGCGAAGCATGGTATCCGGTGTTTCGGAATAAACAGTACGGAAGGTAGTAGGCAGCTCCCGGGATTCGGGCCAATCGCTGACGGTGCGCCGAAGGGTGTCACTGAGCAGCACGGGGGCTTCATTGATCATATCGAAGATGGGAATATAGCGCTGAAAGTAGGACTTGCCTTCGGCAGCCCGATTGTAGACGAAGCGGTTGGCAAACTCTTCGCGCTCGAAGCGGACTCCGCTGCGATCGTCGAGATCCGGTTCGTAGCGAAAAGAGGTGCGGTAGTAAGGTGGAAAAACCAAGAAGCCGGTGCGGTTGGTATCGGCCTCGACGTGGATGAGGTTGCCGTAGACGGGCATTGGGCTCACTTCGGCCTGGTAGCCATAGCCGAAGTCGGACCACGACCAGCCGGGGCCCAGGCGCTGGTCTTCAAAATTTGCGGTGGAATACCAGAGTGGCCGGCGAGTGTCGAGTAATCCGGCCCAAATATTGGTGTCTTGCGGCAGTTCGGGGTGCAGGAGGAGGGGATTGCCGGTACCCTGCAAGATGCGGCCTTCCGGAGCGTTCGCAAAGCGGATGGCGGGCATCTGGTCTCCGCATACCGTCAGGAAAGCATAGAGGGTAAACAGCTTGGTGTTGGAGGCCGGCGTATAGTATTTCTGCGCATCCAGTTGATAGAGCCATTCGCGAGTTTCGGGATCGTAGAGAGCGAAGCCGCTGTGGATATTGCGGAAAACCGGGTTGGCCCTGACCATTTGATCCAGTTCCTTTTGCTCTTTGCGGGAAAATTGGTTGGTCGTGGCACAGGAACTAAGCAGAGCCAGCACCAACAGGAGGAGCAATTTTTGTACTTTACCGTTTTTGTGGAGCATGCGCAAGTATTATATGCGAACCAAATTACAAAATTGTCGCACCATGCGAATCCTGTGTTCTCTGCTGGCCATTGTACTAAGTGTGCCGGCATTACTGGCTCAATCGGCTGCTTTTCCTTCCTATCAACTGGCTCGTGAATCGACGGTCTTACTGAAAAATGCGGACCACCAGCTCCCGCTGGGCGGACTGGATAGCCTGCGCATCGGGGTAGTCAGCCTGTCGGGGGATCCCATTCCGGCCTTTTTGGAAACGCTACAAAAATACACGCCCCACGTGAGCCGGCAGGCCACTGTTGTGCGTATGGGCAGTACAGCCGCGGAAGACTGGGCACGCCAGCAGGCCGAAGTCTTCGATGTGTTCGTGGTAGTGGTACGGGATGAGGCCTACCACGGTCGCCCACTCCCCTACATGTACAAACGCGCTTCGGTGGAAGCATTGGTAGAGCAGGTGCCGGTAATCTCGGTGGTCTTCGACCCGCAGCAAGGGCTGGAGCAAATGCCTGTTTTTGGCGAAAGCCAGGCCCTGATCGTAGCCCCTTATAATGCATACGGGCAATCGCTGGCCGCCCAGCTTATTTTTGGCGGAAGCCAGATTGAAAATCAACTCTCCGAAGAACTGAGCAGCACTTTTCCGGCAGGTAGCGGGCAAAGGCTCGACCACGTACGTCTGGGCTACGCACCTCCCGAAGCGGTGGATATGGACAGCCGGTTGCTGGCCGACAGCATCGCCGCCATTGTCCAGGAAGGCATTGATAGTATGGCGTATCCGGGTGCACAGGTGCTGGTTGCCCGCAGGGGACAGGTGGTGTATCACCAGGCCTTCGGTCACCATACCTACGAGGGCGACCAGCCCGTAAAGACCACCGACATTTACGATCTGGCCTCGGTGACCAAGGTCAGTTCGGCCCTGGCGGCCGTCATGCGGTGGTACGGGGAGGGATCGTTCGACCTGGATGCTCCGCTGACCACCTATTTCGACGGATTCCGTCGTCGCTCCAATAAAGACGACATATCGTACCGGCAGATGCTGGCCCATAATGCCCGTTTGCGCCCCTGGATCCCCTACTGGCAGGGTACTCTGAAGGGGCACGGCCGCTACCCCTGGCGTAACCGCTGGGAGTCGGCCCGGACGAATGACTACCGCTTCCGGCGAAAGACCTTTGCCCGGCAGCCGGATGAGGAGTATACCATCCGGGTTACTGATTCGCTGTGGCTGCACCGGGAATACAAAGAAGATATTTACAAAGCCATCCGTAAATCACCGCTAAACGAAGAGCCCGGTTATGTGTATTCGGGTCTGCTGTTCTATTTATTACCGGAAATAGTAAGTGACCTGGCGCAAACAGACTATGAGACCTACCTGAAAGAAACCTTTTACGCACCGCTGGGAGCACATACGATTACGTATAACCCCTTGCGCTTTTATGAGAAAGACCGCATTATTCCTACGGAGCGCGATACGTTCTTCCGCATGCAATTATTGCACGGGACGGTGCACGACGAAGGGGCGGCAATGATGGACGGGGTATCCTCGAATGCCGGTCTTTTTGCCTCGGCTAATGACCTGGCTAAGCTCTGGCAAATGTATATGAACCAGGGGGCTTACGGGGGGCAGCAATTCATTGCGGCGAAAGCCGTGGAAGAATTCACCCGCTGCCAGTACTGCGAGGAAGGCAACCGACGCGGACTGGGTTTTGACCGCCCGTTGATCGAATACGAGAAAGAGGCCAGCTCCATTGCCGAGGCGGCCAGTGAACAAAGCTTTGGGCACAGCGGATATACTGGTACCTTTGTGTGGGCCGACCCGGAAGAGGAATTGTTGTTTATCTTCTTTTCGAACCGGGTGTACCCCACCCGGTTGAACCGAAAACTGTATACGCTTGGCATTCGTCCGCGGCTGCATTCGGTGCTGTACCAGGCGATGAAGGATCGCTAAGACGTCTAATACAAAGTTTTAGTCTGGAAAAAACGGAATTGCCGCTAAAAGGCCGTTTTTTTAGGCATGGAGCATCAAGCGATGTTCCCCACCAACTTGACCAACTATGGCATTACTGATCATATTTTTTCTGGTTTCCATTCTTTTTTCCTTCCTCTGCTCGGTCTGGGAGGCGGTACTGTTGAGTATTACGCCTGCTTACATCAGTCAGCAGAAGCAGGCCAAAACGACCATCGGTCGCGATCTGGAACACTTTAAGCGTGATATTGACCGCCCGCTATCAGCCATTCTGACACTAAATACCATTGCCCACACGGTGGGTGCGATCGGGGTGGGTGCGCAGGCCGGTAAGCTGTTCGGGGAGAACGAATTTCACCTGGGTTTCATACACCTCAGCTATGAGTCTATCATTGCCGGAGTAATGACGCTGGCGATCCTGGTGCTGTCGGAGATCATCCCTAAGACCATTGGAGCAAACCTGTGGCGTTCCCTAGCGCCCTTCACTGTCCGTAGTTTAAAAATACTGCTGGTCATTTTATTTCCGTTTGTATGGTTGAGTCAGCAGATCACTCGTCGTTTGAAAAAAGATAAGACCAAGAGTGTGTTCAGCCGGGCCGATTTTAAAGCCCTGACGCACGCCGGCGAGGAGAGTGGTGCCCTTGACCGCAAGGAATCGACCATTATCAAGAACCTACTCCGTTTTGAGGCCATTCAGGTAAAGAATATAATGACGCCCCGCACCGTAATGATCATGGCCGACGAGGAAATGACGCTTCAGGAGTTTTACAATCGCCACGAGAAGCTGCGTTTTTCGCGTATCCCTATCTACAGCAATCAGCCCGATAACATTTCCGGCTTCTTCCTCAAGGACGAGCTGCTGGAAAACCTGGTCAAAGACAACGATGATTGGCAGCTGCATCAGATCCGCAAGGATGTGCTGGCGGTGAATCAGGATAAGCCTTTGCCGGAGCTTTTTGATGCGCTTACGCAAAACCGGGCCCACATGGCCATTGTGGTCGATGATTTTGGCAGTCTGGTGGGCCTGGTCTCGATGGAGGACGTCTTCGAGACCCTCCTCGGCCTCGAGATCGTGGACGAATCGGACGCAGTGGCCGACCTGCAGGAGCTGGCGCGGAAGCGCTGGGAGGAGCGGGCACGAAAGATCGGGTTGGTGGATTGACGCTGCACGGTGCACGGCGGACGCAGCACGGATTACGGTCTAAAACTCACCCCTTAGGTCGTGTTCACCCACCGCTGCGCGGATGACGATCGGTTTCCAACGCACCGGCCCCTCTCTTTAAACCTCTACGATCATTTTCTGAAGAATCCTATTGGTTCTGGAAGAGAGGGGAAGGAGATCGGAAAGCGGCCCTCCTTCGTCCATACGGACTTCGGCGGGCGGGGAAAATGATACGCGACACGCTGCACGGATAACGGCACCCGCCTCCGTCCATCCCGCTTTCGCTACTGCCTACACGCAGTTTCGGCGGTCAGGAAAGTTTTAGTGGGCATGTCTGACTTCGGCGGGCAGGAACGGATCGAAAGGAGCGCTGATCCTTCCACGGCTGGCGGAGCCTAGCGCAGGCATCCCCTGGCCACCGAAACTTTAGTGAAGGTGTGGCTGGATCGCGCAATCGCATATGTCCTGCGATAGAAGTGATTCCATCCAACTTCATTTCGAGTGTTCTGAACAAATGGGCCATGCGCCGTTTAAAACTCACCCCTTAGGTCGTTTTCATCCCCCGCTACGCGGTTGACGTCTGAATTCCAACGTACCGGCCCCTCTCTTTAAACCTTTACGATCATTTTCTGAAGAATCCTATTGGTTCTGGAAGAGAGGGGAAGGAGATCAGAAAGCGGCCCTCCTTCGTCCATACGGACTTCGGCGGGCAGGGAAAATGATACGCGGCCCGCTGCACGGATAACGGCAGACGAATGCCACAATACCTAAACGATAACATAAAAAATTAGGCCACAGCTTTAGCTGTGGTCATGAATGCGGCCCCCTCCTCACCACACCACTTTAGTGGTTTCACTAAACGCCTCACGCTGCACGGATAACGGCTCACGGTCTACCGTTTAAAACTCACCCCTTAGTCACGGTTTTTTTATGCTTCGCACAGCGTTTTTTGATTCGTAAATACACACGGCTGCCGGGGAGTTGGGGAGTTGGGGAGTTGGGGAGTTGGGGAGTTGGGGAAGTTTTTATAAAAGACTGGAAAACAAAACCCCTAATTAAAAATTAAACGGTAATAATTAAAAATCCCCGTGCAGTGAATGACCGTGAACCGTCGATCGTGGGCCGTCAACCGTCAAAACCCGGGGGCTAACAACCACTTCCAGGCGGGAATGACGTGAATTTTTTTGTTATTGACAGAGATCTCTTTCTCTTCGAAGGCAGTAACGATCCAACCTTCCGTCAGGTGTAAAGCATTCATACATTTTTGGAGGCCGGATATTTCCCGATCGTAGGTATTTCTTTGAGCTATCGAGAAGCTTACGTTGACAGCCTTGGGTCCTCCTTGCGTCGGAATAATGAAATCCACTTCCTGGTCCTCTTGCCAATAATAAATATCCCGGTAACGTCGGCGAAAGTCTAGAAAAACGATATTCTCCAGTAGAGCCCCTTGATCGACACCTACACTGACTGCTTTTTTCAACCCATGATCAAGAATGTATAACTTCTTAGGATTTCGTTGCTGAACTTTCAAATTGCGGGAGTAGATAGGGATCATAAAAATAGCGTAGACATCCTCGAGCAGCCCCAGATACTCGTACAAGGTATCCTTAGATATTTTCAGTCCCTGACCTTTCATGTCTTTATAGATGCTATTTGCCGACAATGGCTTACCCGCGTTAACCAACAAAAACTGGATGAGGTATTTGAGAATTTGGGTATTTGTGATATTCAGTCGTTCAGCCACGTCCCGGTAAATGATCAAGTCAATATATTCTTGAAGCGCCATCACCCGTTCGTTTTCGGACCAATTTATTAGCTCCGGAAACGCAGTCGTTTCCATGTATTGCCGAAAAGCATGCTGTATTTTTTGATTTGTTTGGCTGGTACCGATCGCAGTAGGTAACTCCTGCCAATTCAGATACTCTGAGAATCGAAGCGGAAAAACCTCATAGGAAAGTGTTCGTCCACGCAAAGCAGTAGCGATTTCCCGTCCCAGTAAACTAGCAGAAGACCCCGTTACAAAGACCCTTGCCGTAAGCGTATCTTTTATGCGCCTTACAAATGTTTCCCACCCCCTGATGCGCTGGATTTCATCGAAAAAAAAGTATACCAATTTGTTTTGGGCTGACGGATACAAAGTGAAATATGCCTCCAACAGGGTATTCATATCGGACAATTCCATCCCAAAAAGACGATCGTCTTCAAAATTGATATATAACAACTGCTCGGCTGGAACCTTTTTACGCAAATCTTCTATTACCCGGAAGAACAAAGATGTTTTTCCGGTCCGTCTGGCACCAGTCAGCGTTATGATTCGATCCAAATCCAGTGGAAGTGTTTGCTCACGCTTCCGAAACGCGGCGTACGACCGTTCCACATTATCACGTATTATCTGCTCCAGTGAAGTCCGATCCATATATCCTTATTTAAAGGAAATATACATTATTTTATATCCTCTTCAAAAGGAAATAAATGAACGTTCGTTACATTCGGGGGATGCAGATCAGGACGCTGCACGAAAGACGCGACACGCGGCATGGATAACGGCAGACGGATCGAAAGGAGCGCTGATCCTTCCACGGCTGCCGGAGCCTAGCGCAGGCATGCCCCTGGCCACCGAAACTTCAGTGAAGGTATGGCTGGATCGCGCAATCGCATGTGTCATACGATAGAAGTGATTCCATCCATCTTCATTTCGAGTGTTCTGAACAAGTGGGCCATGCACTGTTTAAAACTCACCCTTTAGGTCGTGTTTATCCCCCGCTTCGCGGTTGACGTCTGAATTCCAACGCACCGGCCCCTCTCTTTAAACCTCTACGATCATTTTCTGAAGAATCCTATTGGTTCTGGAAGAGAGGGGAAGGCCACGCCTTCGTCCGTACGGATTACGGCGGGCAGGGAAAAACGATACGCGCTACGGTGCACGATCAACGGTTTACGGTAGACGGAAGATTTTGGATTTAAGCAAGTTTGATAGGTTGAACCGTTCTACGCGAAAGCGCTGGCCACATCCAGAGAGAAACCTGTAACGGCAGAGCTAGGTAAAATCATACCAGCGATGAATGGCTGGCGTCCTACGTAAATTCCCTGATCGTTCAGGTCGTAGGCGTAAATGGTTTCCTCCGGAAGAGAGATGATCCAATACTCTAAGACTCCATTTTCCTGGTAGAGCTCAAATTTATCTCGCTTCTCTTTGGAAGAGTTCCCCGGGGAAAGCACTTCAACGACGAGGTCAGGTGGCCCCGAACAGCCCTGGTCCGTTAGTTTTTCAGGGTCACAGATCACGCATATGTCTGGCTGTACGACGGTATCCGCTCCGGTGCGGTCGAGCACCACATCGAACGGAGCAACGTAGACCCGACAGACTTTTTGCTGGAGATAATTGAAAAGGGAGACGTTGATGCGATTAGCTACTTCCCGATGGCGTCGGCTTGGGGCCGGAGACATTTTTTTACCCAACCACGAAACAGCTCTACCCGTTCTTTGAACCGCCAGGTCAAATAATCAGTGTATGAATACTGTTTGGTTAGATCCAGTTGATTGAAATCGGAAATCATGCGCATCGATTTAATCCAAAATACTGCAAAGCCGTGAAATTCTCAAGGGGAAACAGTGCTGAGGTTGGTACGCCTTCGTCCGCAAGGACTACGGCGGGCAGGGAAAAATGATACGAGCTACGGTGGACGATCCACGGCTTACGGCTTACGGCTTACGGCTTACGGTAAAATGTCCACTCCAAAGCAAAAAATCAGGCCACGGCTTTAGCGGTGACGGAAAAATCGGAAATCGGACACGAGCGATAGCGACTGATGGCAATAAAGCGGAAATTGCCAAAGGATGCGGCGGGCATGAAAATCAAAAAGCTACAGAAACCATCAGCCGTCTCTGACCGCGGAAGCTCTATAGGGCGAAGGCGGGAGATCGTTAGCCGTTAACCGTCCAAAAATGGGAGTCAATACAAAAACCCAAACAGCCAGAGATGAATAGCTGTCGTACTCGTCACTCCCCTTCATTTTGCAGAATACTTAGCAATTCTTCGGTGGTGACTTTGGCGGAGTGTTCCGTGTCCATTAGAATGGAATTAGCCAGTTCCTTTTTGTCGTGGTGTAATTGCACGATCCGTTCTTCGATGGTATTTTCCAGGATCAGGCGATAAACGGTAACTGGTTTTGTTTGTCCGATACGATGGGCGCGATCTGCTGCCTGATCTTCCACGGCAGGATTCCACCAGGGGTCGAGGATGATGACGTAATCAGCAGCCGTAAG
The DNA here is from genome assembly GCA_964342305.1 of uncultured Saprospiraceae bacterium. Taxonomy (GTDB): domain Bacteria; phylum Bacteroidota; class Bacteroidia; order Chitinophagales; family Saprospiraceae; genus DT-110. The sequence continues at coordinate 13,091 of CAYFGK010000060.1, forward strand.
GTTTAATCCCACCCCACCGGCTTTGAGGCTGATCAAAAACAGTTCTCCTTCTCCCCTTTGGAAAGCCTGCACCGCTACTTCCCTATTCTTAGTGGAGGTACTGCCATCGAGATATTGGTAGGAAATATGTTCCTTTTCGACCCAACTGCGGACAATCTGCAGAAAACCGACGAACTGGCTGAAGACCAGGACACGGTGTTCATTTTCCAACAGGTCCGATACAATTTCTTTAAGGGCCTGAAATTTGGCTCCCGGCAACCGACTAGTTTCGCTGACCAAACGGGGATGGCAACAAAGCTGCCTGAGCCGGGTCAGTTCGGCCAAAATCTGGAGATGCCGCTGACCCGACCGAAGTTGGTCTTTTTCATTTTGAACCTTCTCTACGGCTATTCTGCGGGTCGCTTCGTAGAAGCTGCGTTCCTCCTCCGGCATGGTTATCAGGTGATTTATCTCCGTTTTGGGCGGTAGCTCACGCAGTACCTGATTTTTCTGGCGACGCAGAATAAAAGGGCTTACCACCTTTTTTAGTAGCTGCAAAACTGCTTCGTCACCATCCTTAATAGCGCTTCCATATTTTTTGGCGAAAGCCTTTTCAGAGCCTAACAATCCCGGATTCAGGAAAGCGAACAGACTCCATAATTCACCCAGGTGATTCTCGACCGGCGTACCGGTGGTGGCAATTTTGAACTCTGCCTGCAATTGCATACACGCTTTAAACCGCTTAGTGCGTGGATTCTTAATGGCCTGGGCCTCATCCAGAACGACCATGTTAAATGGAATCTCGCTGATCTGCTCGATTTCTGATTGCAACAGGCCATAACTAATGACCAGAAGGTCACCATTTTCCAGCTCGGCCAGCATTTTCGAACGGTCCCCGTCACCAAACAGTTTGGGAATCAGGTTCGGTGCAAATTTTTCTGTTTCGCGAACCCAGTTTCGAGAGACCGACGCAGGCGCAACTACCAACGCGGGGCCCTGATCAGCACGTGCAGATAGTACCGCAAGGGCCTGAATGGTTTTTCCGAGTCCCATATCATCGGCGAGGATACCGCCCACACCCCACGCTGCCAATTGCATCAACCACCGAAATCCTTCTTTCTGGTAAGGACGAAGAGTAGCTTTAAAGGTGGACGGTACCCGGGGGTGAATAGTTCGAGCTTTACTGACCCGCTCCCGGTACTGTTTCCAATCCTCATCTCCGGTCAGGATATCATCGGAATCCCAAACCGCTTCTAATTGCTCGCCCGATAAGGCATGAATAAGCTGATCTTTCTGCAAAAGCAACCGCGTACGATCGAGTTGTTCACGCAGTTGATTCGTGATGGCGATATACTGACCATCCGTCAATTCCAGGAAAGAATCCTGGGTTCGTTCAGACCATTCCAACAGTTTTTTGAAGCCGATCACCATCGATTCATTGACTCTGGCCTGACCATCTACCGAAAACCAATAATCGGCTCCTTTTCCAATTCGCAAACTCATGGAAGTGGTGTCTAGCGACCCGATCAGGTTCAACTGTTCCCCTTTGGGCCAAACGATGACTACCTCCCCTTTTTCCCGAAAGGGAGCTAACTTTTGCAATACCTCCAAACACATTTGTGGGTTATCAAGGGTCCACTGATCAGATGACCGGTTGGGCAGCGAAAGAGCGTGAAGTATTATATCTAAACGTTGGCGCTCCTCTTCCGGTGACCGTTGTATGAGCATTGTTTCAGCATCGATGGTTTCCCGGTACATTGACAAACCTTCCCCGGGTTTGTAAAATTGCCGGATATCCGGATGTGGTTTTACGTAGGCCTCCAAAATGAACCCATTATCATGGGGCAATAAATGCAGGTAAGGACGAGGATCCCCCTCCAACTGAGGTAGATCAGCATATTCCTCTGCCAAGAGTGTCTCGACGGTAAGGATGGCTTGCATGGGCCCGAGTAAGGCTTTTAAGGTATCAGCCGCACTGGGGGGAAAGGTGAGTTCGTGAGCTCCAAATAACTGTAGTATTTCCAACTCCTGAGGTTGAAAATAAACCATAGCGAATTGGTGGGGACCGTCGGGGAAAATGCCAAATGAGCCATGCCCGATGGGTAAGTACTTTATGTGTACGTGGAGATGTTGGTCGCGTTCCTGAATGAATACGTGTGGCTTATCCTCTCGCAATTCAATACGCTGATCGGGGTTATTCATATCAAAGAGGAGCGGAAAACCAACGAGGGCCCGAAAGAGTTGGAGTTCTTCCTGACCACTGGAACCTGATCGCCAGTACATATTATCTAACCAATCAGCGTAGTTCTCCAGAATGAATCGTTCTTGTTGATTGGCGTAGTTATCCAGGTAGGGGTAGATATGGTGCAGATCGACTTTACGACCGGGTGTCCAGCCACCATTTTTAGAAATGGACTGAATTTTGAAGACCACATCCACTTCTTTTTCCGTGACACTTAAAAAAACTACCAGGCGCTGGTCTTTTTGCTCCTCATGTACGGGAGTCTCCTGGCTCTCAAGGTATTGGGAAATCCCCTGCAAAGCACGTTCCCAGGGCTCTTGTTGGGGTAGAAGAGTAAAGATTGATGTCACACCTAGTTTACCAGATATAGCCCGGTAATCGGCTTCCATTGGTGATTCCTCCTCCAGCTTTTTTTCGTGTGAAACCAGCAATCCGGCCACTTCCAGGCGCAGCCAGTGGTACTCATTAAACACGGCTAACTCGTGAATTTCGTACAATTCCGTAAACAGCTGTATCGGAAGCGACTGTTTTAGCTGATTCAGCAGGGCAGTGGCAAAAAGCACATCGAAGATTCCATTGGCTTGTATATCCCGCAATTTGGAGGCAGCCACTCCCTGTTTATTCAAAAGTAGTGCAGCCATACACTCCAGCCAGGTGTCGCCCTGACTCAGCATAATGGTCTTATTGGCAGCGTAGTGTTTTTGCCCGTTTTCCAGCTCCGTCAACACCCCGTCGGTATTCGACTGTACGCAAAGGATAAACCAAAAAATCGGCAGGGAACCTGCCGGATAGGCTGCACGATGATGTTTCTGCTGACGAAAACTGGAAAACGCAAGATTGTACCATTTAGCGGCCTGATCCCGGTCTCCCCTGATAAAGAACAAAGTAGCGCGTGCCTGATCGGCGTAAATACCCGTCTGGTTTTCCAGTACTTTTTCCAGACGATCAAGCTGTCCCAGCATGATCAGGAGTAGGGAGTACGTTGCCAGAAATTCATCACTTCCATTAAGTTCTTGCTCAATAACCTGTACTGCCATCTGGTGGTGTACCTGGTGAATAGGGGTAAGCTCGAGGAGTGATTGTTGGAAGAACATATTCAACAGGTAGGGCATTACGTGCTTGCCGATAAACTCCCGGTAGACTGAGGATGGTCCCAGCAGTTTCTGGTACAACAACTCCTCCATCTGTTCGACATAGTATGCTCCCTGTTTATTAATATGTCGTGCTAATTCCTGAAATATTACCGGGTCATTCAAAATGACGCAAGCCCGTAGCAATAGCAACAACCGATCAAACACATTATCTGGAAAAAAGGAGCCGCGAATAGTACTGTACAAATAATTGTGCACGTTGCGTCGTGCCTCCTGATAAGCAGCATGCAGTAGATCGAGATCATCCTGGCGGGCTTCTGTCAATAGCTGAAGTGGCTCCAGACCTTCCGCTAAAGCGGATTGACCATTGTTCCTTATTTGTGTCCAGCCGAGTTGCTCAAGACGGAAAAAGCTTTCCCGGATCGCTTTTGCGTAGGGTGGCTTGTAGTCATTTAGGTAATCCTGGAAACGTTCTTCGATGTAAGTAAGGTTCCGTTTCACCGAAGCGATGTGCTGGGTTTCCATTTGAAAAACAGCCAGCAGGAGTAATCTTTTTTCCAGTGGAGTGAGCTCTGAGTATTTGTTCTGTGGCAATGAAAATGATTTTGAGAAAGATACGTTTTCCCGGGATAGGTACCCTGGATATTCTGATTATGAAGACGTGATAAGGTTTACGGCTTACGGCAGAACGGATCGAAAGGAGCGCTGATCCTTCCACGGCTGCCGGAGCCTAGCGCAGGCATGCCCCTGGCCACCGAAACTTTAGTGAAGGTGTGGCTGGATCGCGCACTGATTCACCTCCTGCGATAGAGGTAATTCCATCCATTTTCATTTTGAGGTTTCTGATTAGATGGACCTTGCACTGTCAAAAACTAGCCGCAGAAACCGTCAGCCGACGATCGTTAGCCGTTAACCTTCCAAAAAGGGGAGGTCAATACAAAAACCCAAACAGCCAGAGGGGAATTCGATTTTTATAACCCAATTCGATTTGGTCCTGAGCGATAAAGGTAGCGTGTTGCTGATGATTTGCTAATTGCTTAGCGGATTTATTGGGGCCTCCTACTTCAAAAACATTTTTTTGATCGACTAGAAAATCCCCTGTCTCCGGATATTGTATGTCATGTAGGTAACCAACTTGGTTGGCAAAGAAGGTTTCGCGCAGCGTACCCATATCTGGCTTTTCGGGTCTGATGGCAAACGCCAGATTTGTATTTTCCAAATACAATTTATCAGGCTTTTGCAGTCGACTTATGCCCTTTGCTGCTTTGAACAGATGAGTCGTCAGACCGGCTTCTACCAGGTGATTCAAATAGGTCAGGAGCGTTTGCCGGTTGATACCGATTTTACTGCTTAGCTTACTGATATTCGGCTTAAATGGTGCTGATTCAGCAATAATGAGTAGGAGCTGCTTCAGTTTTGGGACCCAAGCTACATCCACCTGCCGCAATAGGGGTAGTTCTACTTCCAGTATCAAATTCACCACTTCGAGTAATCGCTGGGCATATAAATCGGGAATCTCCTTAAAAAAGGGATAATACCCGGAGACTAAATACGTACCGAAATGAGCCAAAGGACGAATCTCCCGAATGATCTGTTCGGCAATTTCCTGGTGATGATCTAAGACTTCGTCCAATGAATATGCCGAAAATTCCTGCTCTTGTGTAAAATTCACATACTCACGGAATGATAGGCCCTGCAAATAGTAGACGATGGCTCGTCTGCTTAGATCAGCTCTGGCATTGATTATCTCCAGCAAGGAGGAGCCGGTGAACACAACACGAAGCTCCGGATGATCATCGTAGATATTTTTGATTTCCTGAGACCAATTTGGGTATTTATGCACCTCGTCCAAAAAAAGGTAAGCTCCTCCTTGTTTAACAAAGGTATCGGCCAGGTCAACCAGTTTGTTTTCAGCAAACCACAGATCGTCCAGACTGACATATAAAACCTGATCCAGATTGTCAAAATGAGCTTTTATTCTCTGTAGCAGCATGGTCGTTTTCCCTGCTCCTCTTGCACCTTTGATACCGACTAATCGCGCATCCCAACGAATCTCGTCCATGAGACTGCGCTGAAAGTCCATCGGTAAATGGAGCAGTTTTTTCCGATATTTTTCGACCAGATGCTGCATATTGATGGGTTCAATGTACATTTTTTACGTCATTTTGTACACTCTGGCATACATTTATTAGTTTGGCGTTGCTAATTGTTAGATTTTGAACGCTGCATAGTGGACGCTACACGGCAGACGGATCGAAAGGAGCGCTGATCCTCCGGATCGCGCGCAGATTCACCTCCTAGGAAAGAAGTGATTCCATCCATCTGCATTTCGAGGCTTCTGATCAAGTGGGCCATGCACCGTCTAAAACTCACCCTTTAGGTCGTGTTTATCCCCCGCTGCGCGGATGACGTCTGAATTTCAACGCACCGGCCCCTCTCTTTAAACCTCTACGATCATTTTCTGAAGAATCCTATTGGTCCTGGAAGAGAGGGGATGGATTTAAAGGAGCGCTGATCCTCCGGATCGCGCACTGATTCACCTCCTGCGAAAGAGGTGATTCCATCCATCTTCATTTTGAGGATTCTGAACAAGTGGGCCATGCACCGTCTAAAACTCACCGAAGAAACCGTGAACCGTCGATCATGGACCGTGAATTATCTAAAACTCACCCCTTTTGTCACGACCTCTAATGCTTCGCATAGCGTTTTTTGATTCGCAAATATACACGGCTGCCGCTTCGCGGTTCCTTTGCTTAAAGGTCCCCCGGACCTTTATCGACCTTACAGGTCGAATCACTCAGTCACCTCTCTTTTTTCCGGATGCTTTGTCGCTAGCGAATCTTATTCGTGCTGGAAGAGAGGGGAAGGAGATCGGAAAGCGGCCCTCCTTCGCCCATACGGGCTTCGGCGGGCGGGAAAAGGGGACTGGATGTTGGATTATCACAATCTGATTTTTCATATTAATTAATCATCCAATATTGAAATCCTGAAGATACAGAAGAAGAAATCAGTTTAACTCTTTACAAGAAGACAAATAACCATTAAATTGTCCTTTTATAAAAAGACAAAATGTCTAAGCAGACTATTTTCCAAACTATCATCAGCGACTTCTTTACGAGGTCTTTGGAACAAGTGCGTCCAAGGGCATTAGGCATTCCATTAAACGTTCCAAAAGTAGTTTCACTGCTCGGACCAAGACGTGCCGGTAAGACCTATGTCCTTTTTGACATCATAAACCGACTACGTGAAGAGGTTGAAGCAACCAGATTAGTCTATGTCAACTTCGAGGACGATCGACTATTTCCATTGACGGTCTCCGACTTGGATGATTTGGTAACAGGTTATTTTGCCCTCTATCCGGAGCATAAAGACCAATTGGTTTGGTTTTTTTTAGATGAAGTCCAGGATGTGCCTCATTGGGAAAAATTTGTTCGCCGGCTACATGATCAGGAAAACTGCCGCATCTATATTACGGGTTCATCTTCCAAGCTTTTGAGCCGGGAGCTGGCCACTAGTCTAAGAGGGCGGACGCTTCCCTTTGACATATTCCCCCTGAGTTTTACGGAGTTTTTGGAGTTTAACGAGGTTTCAGTAAACCCGAGAACATCAAAGGGACAGGCACTCCTTTTGCATTGGATGGACCGGTACTTAAGTCAGGGGGGATTTCCGGAGTTGGTTCAATTACCGGTTGAACTACATCGAAGAACTATTACTGAATACGTTGACCTGATGTTGTATCGGGATCTTTCGGAACGTTTTTCGCTAAAGAACCCTTCCTTTTTAAAATATTTACTTAAGCATTTATTGGTTAATGTAGCCAAGCCAGTAAGTTTGAACAAACTGTACCGGGACCTGAAATCCCAGGGGTATTCGGTTGGCAAGAATACTATTTTCGATTACGTTTCCTATCTGGAAGAGGCATTTGCCATCTTTCAGGTAGACATGTGGAGTACCTCCATCCGACAAAAGGCAGTTAATCCACGTAAATTTTATACCGTTGATCCGGCATACAAACATATCATGTCGATCAGTGAAGACCGGGGTCGATTATTTGAGAATATGGTTTTCATGGAACTCCGCAGAAAAGGCATTCATCCCTCTTACTGGCTTGACGGACAGGAGGTAGATTTTTATTGGGAAGGAGGCAGGCTGATCAATGTCTGCTATGACCTAAGTGATCCGGATACCCGAAACCGTGAAATCAAAGGTTTGGCTAAAGCTATGAAACAGACCGGGGAACACCTAAGTCTGCTTCTCACCTGGAATGAGCAGGAAACGATTTCCCTGGAGGAAGGAAAGATTGAGGTACAGCCATTGTGGATGTATTTGACCATGAATGGTTAACGCTGCACGGCTTACGGCTTACGGCTTACGATCTACCGTCTAAAACTCACCCCTTAGGTCGTGTTCATTTTCCGCTGCGCGGATGACGTTTGAATTCCAACGCACCGGCCCCTCTCTTTAAACCTCTACGATCATTTTCTGAAGAATCCTATTGGTCCTGGAAGAGAGGGGATCTAGGTCGGAAGGCGGAAATCGGAAATCGGAAAATGATACGCGACACGATGGACGATCCACGTGCACGATCCACGGCTTACGGATGCCAAAATATCCCACCAAAGCAAAAAATTAGGCCACAGCTTTAGCGGTGGACGTGAAGACGCGGCACGCTGCACGGTTGACGCGACACGGAAAGCGGGCTGGATTTTGGATTTTGGATTTTGGATTTTGGATTTTGGATTTTGGATTTTGGTAAGCTTGCTTATTAGGATGTTTTCTCCAAATAGTTTCGGTAAAATGTAAGACCATTCTGGGCATTATTGCACAGCCCCGTAAACCACCACAAAGGCCGTTAGCCGTCGATCGTGGAACGTGAACCGTCCCAAAACTCTCCGCAGAGACCTTGGACCGTGGAATGTGAACCGTCCCAAAACTCACCGCAGAGACCGTTAGCCGTCGATCGTGGGCCGTCAACCGTCTAAAACTTCCGACTTCCGACCTCTGACTTCCGACTTCCAAATGCCCTTCCGTGAGACACTTCAACCTTTGCAGGGGCATCAGTCAACTCGGAGGTCCAGGATTTCTTCCGCACCACGGCGCGGTGCAAAAAATACGTCAGCGTCCCGGCAATAGCGAGCACGATACCGAGCAAGACGTGTTGCTCGACGTAGGGATCCAGGCCGAAGACCAGGACGATAAAGCCGATGTTGGTGGACAGCAAAATGGCGGTGGCCTCCATGTGGGACCAACCGTAATCAATGAGTAGGTGGTGGATGTGGCGCCGGTCGGGCGCGAAGGGTGAGTACCCCCGGTACATGCGCGTAATGAACACGCGCAGGGTATCGAAGAGCGGAAAAATGACGATGCCGATCGCCACGGCCGGAATAGCCTCGAAATAGAGCGGATGCAGGGGCGACAGACCGTCGTTGAGGTCGATAAATTCGACGGTCAGTATGGCCGTCACCACCCCGAGCGTCAGGGAGCCGGTATCACCCATGAAGATCTTGGCGGGGGTGATGTTATAACGCAGGAAAGCAATGGTCGCCCCCACCGTTGCAAAAGCCAGCGTGGCGAACTCCAGATGCCCGATCAGCAGGAACCAGACCCCATAGATGCCGCTGACCAGAGCGGCGACACTGCCGGCAAGGCCGTTGATACCGTCGATGAGGTTGAAGGCGTTGATGATCACCAGGATCGTGAACACACTGAAGAGGAGCGAGCCCCAGTAGGGCATGGGACTGTCCCAGGAGAAAAAACCGTACAGCCCCTCCAGACGAATATCCGATTTGATGACCAAGATGGCTACGGCCACGATCTGGGCCACCATCTTCTTCTTGGCATCCATGGCCTCGATATCGTCCTTGACCCCGATCAGGAAAAGGATAATAAAGGCACACAGGATGTACTGCAGGTTCCCGAACTGGGAAAAGGGGGTCCAGAGGACGATGGAGAAGAGAATGCCGCCGTACATGGCGACGCCACCGAGGGAGGGAATGCGTTCGGTGTGGGATCGTCGATCATCGGGCTCATCCAGCAAATTATTGCGGTAAGCGATACGGATGATCGGCGGAATAGAGAAATACGTGAGTGTGAAGGCCGTTAAAAAGGCCAGGGTAATAGTGAGCATGGGATTATGGGGGCTAATTTGCTACTTCTAAGATAACGTGAGGTTGGGACCGATTTTTTTGCTAAGCGATTGAGCTTCCCAACCTCACATTAAGATACCAAATTTTTTAATCCCGTGCAGCCAGTCAGGTGTCGGCAAACAGATGCTGAATGCTCCTACGGTAGGTTTCGGGGAGGTCGATATCGTGCAGATCTTCCAGAGTAAAGGTGCCCAGACCGAGGTTTTCGTGGCTGATCTCCAGATCCTCCTCCGACGATTGCGTATGACAGCGGTACATCAGCACCAGTACCGTGGCCGGCACCAGACGCTTAATGCGGACCCGCGTGGCCCCCACCAGCGCGTCGATCCGGACCGGAATGCCCAGCTCCTCCCGGAATTCCCGCTGCAGGCAATCCTCGATCGACTCGTTGCGGCGGAGCTTGCCACCGGGCAGGTCCCATTCACGACGCTCGTTCTGTACCAGTACGACCTTACCGTCGACCAGGCAAACGCCCTTTACCGAGACGGGAAAGCGGTAGGAGAACAGGTCGGTCGGTAGCCACTGACCGAGGGTTCGTAAATAGAGGCGGGAAAGGAATTTCAGTGCGATAGTGATGTATTGGTGGTCGATAAAGAGTCGGTCCGGAGGACCGACTTCCTTTGGAGGTCGATCCTCTGGATCGACTAGGATCATGCCAGCATAACGAATCTTGAACCGCAGCACAACCGGATCGACCTAAGGGTCTATCTATGACAAATCATCTATTGCTATCTCATGTTGATCCCTAGTAACCACTGCACCTCGTGGATCAATACGAAATGTATTGCCTGCAAGCCGTTCAGGTATACTTTGTGATCGGTCTGGTGGTGCTAATCGTCAACAATCGTCATTTTGGGCATCATCTTGGTCGGTCCGGAGGACCGACTTCCTAGCCGGGATTACTGCCGCCCCCGGTTTGTTGCTGGGGCTGATCGAGGCGCGTGAAGTTGGAATTCTGGCTGGTGTATTCCGGCACCAACTCCTTCATCCGCTGGACGATGCGGTCGGCGGGTTCGCCGCGCAGGGCGGACTCGATGAGCTGCTCGATCTCGAGGCTCACGTGCTCGTGCTCGTAGGTGCGTACCTGCGCCTTTTTGATCTTCGGGTGGTGGGTGGGGATGGAGTTCTCGGCTTCGTCGAGAAGTTCTTCGTAGAGTTTCTCGCCGGGACGCAGGCCGGTAAAGACGATATCGATATCCTGACCGGGCGTCAGTCCGGCCATTTGGATCATTTTCTCGGCCAGTTCGACGATGCGGACCGGCTCGCCCATATCGAAGACAAAGATCTCTCCGCCATTGCCCATGGCCCCGGCTTCCAGTACGAGCTGACAGGCTTCGGGGATGGTCATAAAGAAGCGGGTGACCTCCGGATGGGTAACGGTCACCGGTTTGCGGGCCTCGATCTGGCGTTTGAAGATCGGAATGACCGACCCGTTAGAGCCCAGTACATTCCCGAAGCGGGTCGTGATAAACTGAGTCCTGTTGCCCGCGGCAAAATTCAGGGACTGCACGTACATCTCGGCGATCCGCTTGCTGGCCCCCATCACATTGCTGGGGTTCACCACCTTATCGGTCGAGATCATCACGAAGCGGCGCGCGTTGAACTCCGACGCCAGTTGGGCGACGTTGAGCGACCCCTGCACATTGGCTTTGATGGCCTCTTCCGGGAAACGCTCCATAATGGGCACGTGCTTATAGGCCGCCGCGTGGAACACGTAGTCGGGCCGGTACCTGGCGAAGATGCGGCGCATAGCATCATGATCCCGCACATCGGCGATGATGGTCGAGAACGCCCCCTTCTGGATATGCGGTTTTAGCGAAAGCGAAATATCCGCCAGCGGGGTTTCGGCCTGATCGATGCCGATGATATGTTTGGGCTGATAGCGCAGCAATTGGCGCACGATCTCGCTGCCGATGGAGCCCGCGCACCCGGTCACGAGGATGGTCTTGTCGTTGATGCTGTTCTGTACGCGCTCCTGATCCAGCTGGATGGGCGCCCGGTTGAGCAGGTCTTCGAAGCGGATCTTACGCAGCTGGCCAATGTCGAGCTTATCGCTGAGCCAGCGTTCGGTGGCCGGCACCTTCATCACGTGCACCTTCTTTTTGAGGCACTGGTTGATGAAGGCGATCCGCCGCTCGTCGGGCAACTGATTGATGGCGATAATGGCCACCCGAATATCGTATTTATCGATCACCTGTTCGAACTGGGTGGTGGGATCGTAGATGCGCACCCCGTTGAGGAATTTTCCGTGCACCTTCTGATTGTCATCAAAAAAGGCTACGGCCCGGTAGGGTTGCGACATATTTTGCTTCAGCACCTTCTCCAGCATACCTCCCATTTCGCCGGCCCCGAAGATGGCGGTGTTCAGGCGCGAGCCAGCGCCACGCACCCGCAATTCATCGAAGGTTATGCGCAGTAAGGCCCGGAACCCTTCGCAGAGGATGAGCAGCACGGCGTAGTCGACCAGGATGATGCTCAGTGCTTCGTCGCGGGGTAACAGTTTTGGCATCAGCCAGACCAGCAGCGCAAAGGCAGCACTGGAGGCAGTGACGGCGTAGAAGACGTTGCGTACGTCGCGCAGCCCCACAAAACGGATGATGATGAGGTAGGTCCGGAAGAGCACGAAGGAAATGGCCCGCAGTCCCAGCAGGATGAGGGATGCCTGCCCCAGGAAGAACACCCCGGCGGCCGCAAAGGCGAAGTTGTTCGTCACCAACAGGGCCACGAAGAATGCCAGCCCGGTGAATGCCAGATCGACGCCCAGCATGACCAGCTTGGTCACGTAACCGGCGTAGCGGTTATCCTGGCCCGGTAGGTAGTTTTTTAAGAGGGAGTACATTTGCTTTTTATACTAGGGGTTTTGTTTTACTAACCATGGAGTTACATGGAGTTTCAGGGAGTTTTACTTGTATCCGTTTACTACTCGTTTGATGCCATTTTTCAGGCTTCGCACGTTGAAGTTAAGAATTATTCTGTGACGGAGTTCGGAGAGCTTTAGGTAGGTTAGCACTTGTGCCAGGTGGATGGGCGCTATTTCATCCACCGCTTTCAGCTCTACAATAAACTGTTTTTCAACCAGTAAGTCAATGCGGCACCCGCAATCGAGTTGTACGCCCTGGTAGATTAGGGGGAGAGGTTTTTCGCTGAGGTGGTAAAACTCACCCCTTAGTCATGACCAATTTGTGCTTCGCACAAGAACACCTGATTCCAACGTACGGGCCCCTCTCTTTGCCCATTACTTCAATTGCTCTTGTGAATCTTATTTGCTCTGGAAGAGAGGGGATAATCCAACTTGGCCCATAGCTTTCTCAGGGCTTGAAAGGATTGGACAGCCTGGTAAGCGACGGTGCTCTCCAGAAATTAATGATGGCAAATATTGGAATTGACCTAATATATTTGTGTAAATCCAAACTTAAAGTTTCGATTTACACAAATCATTCTCCACTTACTGGCCATTTCTTTGAATCAGAATACCCAGAGTGAAGGCGGTATAGCAATATGGTTAGTCTACCACGGAAGCACACGGAATAAAACAGCCAGGCGCATTCTATAGTGTTCTTTGGCAATGAACACTTTCAACCTTATTCGTTCGTCCACAAAGAACAGTAAGATTGACCAAAAAACATTATTCTATTTGACGTGGCGTTTTCTTCCACAGATTTGCTCAGATTAAGCCACAGATATGCACGGATTTTTTACCATGGGGTTGCAGAGAGTCGTTTTCGGTGAGGTGCTAAAACTAACCCCTTAGTCATGACCAAATTGTGCTTCGCATGCCTTTTTTTTGATTCGCAAATACACACGGCTGCCGCTTCGCGGTTACGAAGGTTGGAGAAGGCCTACGTCCGTAATGGGCTCCGGCGGGCGGTGAATGCGATCCTTTTCTAAAGGGATGTCTTGGCTCTCCTTGCTTTTTCTTCCCAAGACAAACCGGTAATCTCATTGGTAATGACCAACTCATCTATTTCTTTGTCGTATTCGATATCATCATCGTTGTAAAAGATGTTTTGCTCAGGGATCACCATCCCCCCTTCTGATAAGACCATTGCATCGCGGACATTAACCCGCTTCATGCTGTTTTCCTCCAGGACGACACCTTCCAAGTTTTGTCCGCTTTGTACCCGCGCTACTGCTTCTTCAACGGTTAGCACTATCATCAGATCGTTTTTTGGAGTTCCAAAATCTCGCACTGCTCAAACTTCATTGGATTTACTTTTGCTTTTTTCTCGTGCGCATGTGTTCCTTAGACCACTCCTCCACAGTAGCAGTACTCCAACCCTGTTCCTCCCATAATCTATCCATTTTATCGGTTGCTACCTCTGCCCAATCACCATCAAAGGATTTGTCCTCGACAATCGCTTCATCTTTATAATAGATACTTTCTTCCGGCACCTCCACACCCGCTTTAGCTAGTTGCATGGCCTCCAGAGCTTCCACTTTATCTTTGGAAAAATCAATTTGAAAATCCCCCAGAGGTTCTTTTGCCTGTAGCTTTTCTAAAGCTTCCGCTACGGTGATTTAATGTTTCATCGCTCTGCGATTGATTAAGCCGTATTTGACAAACATTCATTTTGGAGTCTGCAGTTCCAATAGCTTTCTGGCATCTCGCTCATTCAAAATTTCCTGCTGCTAACCTCCTGCTTTCAATATGCGCTGCATAGACTCCGGTGATACATCCATGACCAACCATAGGTATATATAGGTCAGTGCCATTTGCCGCGTTACATCCATCAGGGCTAGGTCGATCACCAATTCGGGAATGGGGGACGCAATAGCATTCTTTTGGGAAACCAAGCCTTCCGGTAAATCGCCCTCCCAGGTGTCTATCCAGGCGGAGAAAAGCTGTTCATCAACTTCTTCCGGAGTGAATTGAATGACCCGGACCAATTTATTGCGATCGGGTACCCAGGCGCTGAATAAGGGATTTCCGTCCCGTTCCGGGTTTTGGTAGAACGGTTGCCAGTCCAGGTCCGATTCGGCCAATAGCTGCTTCAGGGCTTTCGCCCAAAAGGATTCGGCAGCTTGGTAAGCGACGGAGCTTTCCAGGAACTGATGATGATGTATATTAATAGGATACGCCATAGTAGTAGCAGTAATAAGACAATCGTAATAAAGGCCGTTCCGCTCCAAACCTCAATATCCACTCGTACATCCTTCGTTTTCCTGTTGCGGAAGGTTTTGCGCAAAGGAGCATCCACTCCACCTTGCGCTTGTTCGATGAACCGCTTTGCCTCCCGGAAGGGGCGATCACGTTTCTCTTGTTCTTCAGTGGATAGTCGGTCCTTTAGCTTTCGCAAAAGGGATAACCCATCCGAACGACTCAAAGGTTCCTCCCGGTGCCAGGTTTCTGATTCTTCCAATCCATCTCCCTGCGCCTGAATACGCCCTCTGTGTACTCGTTTCTTTCCCATACCTACAACTATTTAGGTAAGAAAGAAACAAAAAAGTTCCATTTCATGCAACTAAAATGCCATGAAAAGAAACATCACTTTGAATTCGAACTTTCTGCAAGGTGACTTGGAGTAGACTTTCCGCACTTTTTGCAACTTTTGCTAACCTATGCAACGATACAACCGCATCAAGGCCGTCTTAGCGGAAAAAGGAAAGACCAGTAAATGGCTCGCCGAACAAGTGGGACGTAGTAAAGCGACCGTCTCCCGCTGGTGCTCCAATCAGGTGCAGCCTCCTTTGGATGTGTTGTTCCAAATAGCGGAGGCATTAGACGTTGACGTACGCACCTTACTCGTGCCCAATCGGTGAGGATGCTGGTTTTTCTTCCACAGATTTGCTCAGATTAGGGCACGGATGTGCACTGATTGTTGATTTATCAGGGAGGTGTTTTCGCTGCTCTTCTTAGTGTAGAAGTGTAGGAGAGGATAAGTTTAGGAGTTTACTCAGTAGAATCCGCGCTTTGAGCATTCCAAAGGGTAAACTTCTCAACTCATAAACTCATACACTTATCAACTTTTCAACTTAGCATACACCATCCCTGCCCACTCGTGCAGTAAAGCTCCCGTCATTTGGATCTTGGTAGCTGAGGGTTTCCAGTTGTAGGGAGACTTCTGCGGATCGGGCTTTACCCGGTGATCGGTAGGAGCTGGAATAGCCTGTACCCCAGCCCGCTCGAACCAGTACAAAGCCCGTGACATATGCAGCGCACTGGTGACCAGGATGAGGGGCGTATCCGTACCGAAGCGCCTGGCGTAGGTGAAAGCTTCCGTTTCCGTATCGTGCGGACGAATATTTTGCAGGGTATCCAAAGGCGAAATACCGAGTGCTACGGCCGTATTCATGAGGACTGCCGCCTGAGGGGTACGCTTGCTTTGGGAATTCCCGGAGCCAATGAGCTTCGCCTCAGGTAACTGCTGCTTCAGACGAACACCCTCCGACAAGCGGGTTAAGGCCTGACTGGATAATTGGTCATTTGGTGGCAGATCAGGAGAAAAGGTATACCCGCCACCCAACACCAAAATGTGCAAAGAGTCACTCTGCTCCGGGAGTTCCCACAGCACCGGAAAACGACTTTCGCGTTGGTGAACCAGATAGACGGGTAAGGGCGATACCGAGATCAGGAAAAGCCAGATCATAGCTCCGATCAATACGCCCTGACCAAGGCGGCTTGGCCCACGGTAATACAAAAAAAGCCCAGTGAGGAGGGCTAGCCAGAAGATGGTGAGGGGATTGAGGAGGATGTGGGCGAGGTGGCGCAAGGAAAGAATATTAGAAGTGTTAATCGCTGTATTTAGGAGACATGGAGAATGTACGCTTACACACCTGTTTCAAAACTATAGCCCAGCTCTTCCAGTGATTTTATTGGGGTCTGTTCCTCGAGACGAAGAACCAAGCTATCGCCCTCCGCGTGAATGCTGACAATACGATCCTTCCAAAAGGACAATGGAATGCCTGCAATAGCCTGAAATGCCTCTCGGCCGTTTTTCGTTTCCAATATTATGGGTGAGCGCAGAGTGGGGGATAGGTCTTGTAAAGTCATTTTGACGTTATTTTGATCACTGCTATTTAATGAATTGTCTTGAGTATGTGCAATTAGCATGGTTGTAGCCAAAAGTTATTTGATCAAACCTACCATTTTTGCCATGGTTAAAAGTATATACTTGAAGTACGTAAAGAGCGTGCGATTTTTCACATAAGATTGACTAAGTTCCAGCTTGTGAGGAAGGATTATTTGAATGTAATCCCTTTCAGGGTTTGGTGACCGACCAAGAATGGCACTTTCGTTATTATAATAGATGGAGGCCGGATCAGTAATGCCTGGTCTGATTGCTAGCAGCTTTTGCTGTTCTGAGTTATATTGATCCACATACTTTTTAACCTCCGGCCGGGGCCCCACCATACTCATATCTCCTCTGAGAACATTGAATAATTGAGGTAATTCATCTAGTTTATACTTTCGTAAAAAATATCCCGAATTCGTAATTCGTGGATCTTCCCCTACGGTTAAGAGGCCGGCTTTTTCAGCATCCACGCTCATTGTTCGGAACTTATGCAAATCAAACAACTTAAGGTTCTTACCCACTCTTTGCTGATGGTAGAAAACTGGCCCTTTACTATCTAATTTAATCCATATAGCAATGATCAAAAAAAAAGGACTTAACAGTACAAGTCCCAAAGCAGAAAAAGCTATATCAAGTAATCGGATCAACGTAATACCTTTTCTACGGAGCTTACCACCGCATCAATTACTTTTTCAACCTGCCCATCAGTAAGCTGAGGGTAAATCGGTAAAGATATTTCATTACAGTAAAGTGAATAGGCACTCGGATATTCTTGGATATCATACCCTCGATCTTTGAATACAGTCAACATAGGTAATGGAACAAAATGGACGTTCACTGCCACATCCTGAGCTGAAATCTTCTGGATGATTTCATCGCGCTGCTGTTCCGTACAGTTTCGGATTCGCAGGGGATAAAGATGACCACATCCTTCTCGTTCAGCCGTTTTTCTGGTTGGAGTGATCGCCCAATCAAAGTTTTTAAAATGCGTTGAGTACTGGTCGTAGATCTCATTCCTTCGGGGAAGGAGTTTCGAATAGTAACTCTTCATTTGGGCCAGACCAATGGCGGCACAAATATCAGGCATGTTTACTTTAAAACCCGGATAAACGATATCGTACCGCCATCCCCCAGCCTTTGACTTAGTAAAGGCATCCTTAGTCTGACCATTCAAGGACCATAACCTGAGTGTTTTATAAATCTCATGATTATCAAGGGGAGAAGGAAGATTTATACAGATGGCACCACCCTCAGCAGTTGTCAGGTTTTTGACGGCATGAAAAGAAAAAACGGACAAATCGGCCAAACTACCCGTTGGCCGGTTTTTATATGTTGCACCAAAGGAATGCGCAGCATCCGCAAGAACTAATGGCCTACCGAGATTTTCTTGTGCCTTCCCTTTAGATCGAAAAATGGATCGGACCTTTTTGCTTTCAACCCAACTCATTATGGCATCATAATCACACGGCCAGCCTGCAATATCAACTGGAAGGATTACTTTTGTCTTCGGGGTAGTTGCCTTTCGGATATTTTTAATGGAAATGTTGAAGTCTTCACCAACATCAACCAGAACGGGAGTGGCCCCCAAGTGCTGTACCACTAAAGCAGTAGCACAGTACGTATAAGCGGGTAAAATGACTTCATCGCCCCTCCCTACACCAAACCAATGCAGTGCTAACATCATGCCGGAGGTGGCAGAGTTTACACATAAGACCTCCTCAACACCTACGTTTTGAGCGACGGCATCCTGAAGCTCGGCTACCTTAGGACCAGTGGTAATCCATCCTGATCGCAGGGAATCTAGTACTTCCCTCTCAACTTCTTCGTCAATATAGGGAGGGGAGAATGGGATTTTTTTAGAAGTGTTCATATGAATCTCTGTCAACCTTTAGAGAAAAAGCCTTTTAAAGTTCCCAAACCATAATTAAGATGAAAGACATAAACGGCCCAAGGAAATGCCCAACGATTAATTCCGAATTCAAACTTCTGTTTCCTGCTTTCTATAAAGACCAATGCCCAGTAAAAAATATAGATAGCCAGAAGTGGAATTAACAGGTAGAAATCATCTGCGACTAATGTAAGGATTAGCATACCCAGAAGTAGAATATTAAAGAGAAGAAAGAAAAAAGGTACAAAGTGAAGAAATCGCAGGGTATAAGAGCCTAATTTCAAAGACTTAGCATTCCAGAAACCTGATTTGAAAGCATACCTCTTCAATTCTCTCAGATCACTCTTTGGGTAATAGTAAGCATGAGTTTTTCCGGTAATATAAAGCTGGTAGCCAGCCTTATTAATCCGATAATTCATGTCGTTATCCTGGTTTCGGATCAATCTCTCATTATAAAAGCCGACTTTTTCAAAAACATCTTTTCTAAATACTCCGTAGGGAATACTTTCCGCAAAACCTGATTCCCGGGTTCGGAACGATCTACCTGAAACACCAATGGGCGATGATAGGATTCTTAGACATAATTCAGACTCCCTATTCATTTCCTTCATCTTCGGTATAACTACACCACTACAACCAGCTGCACCTGTTCTTTGCATCTCGTCAAGACAAACCTCTAAATAATCGTTAGCATATTCGGCATGGGCCCCAAAAATGGCGATGTAATTTCCACTGGCCGCCTTGATACCCAAATTAAAAGCCACCGGTGTGATACGTGCTTGGTTAAAGAGATATTTCACTCGCCCGGCAGATTGGGCTTCTATCTCCTTCAATAGATCTTTTGTCCCATCATCTGAGTTACCATCTACCACTAATATCTCAACCTCAAAACCGTTAGATTTCTGTTGTAGTAAGGATTGAATTGCCTCCCAGATTATGGCTTGCTCATTGTAAACCGCTAAAACAATGGAAACTTTATCCTTCACCTTTTCCAGTGTGATAAATCCCTTTGGCTTAGTTTCATAAGCTGATCAATATCCTTATTCATTCTTCGGATCATAGATCTAGGGAAATCAACCTCAGACTTTTCTTTTTTGATATAGATTAGTTTTGCCAAGGTTTTAGAATTCTTCAGGCCATCTAGAAGCCGGGTTAGGCCTAACGACCGAAGGAGATCAGCCGAAAAACGGAAAAGCCGGGAAAGCTTCTTGTATTTGAGCGAAACGACACTATTGACCTTTTCTTCCAAATTATCGGGCTTGAAATTGGGACTCACCCCCAGAAACTCGAAAAGCGAAGCAAAGAAGCTTTCAGGATTTTGTTTGAGGTCATCATAAAAGCCAATGAATAATCGGTCACCAAATAATTCATGGCACAAGCTTAACTGGCGGGAAAAAACATCTTGTGCTGTAAGGTCAGGGTGTTTTTCAAGTGCCTTGGTGTAAGTTAAACCGGGGGCTATTGAACCACTGCGCTGCTGATAGAAAAAATTAGACAAGGCTCGATCATAGGGATTTCTCAATACGCAGATGACCTTTATATCAGGCAACTCAGAAGCTATCCTTTTAAGAGCATTGTTATTGGAAAAGTACAGGTTGGAAAAATCACCACTGATTTTACCTGATGGGGTTTGAAAATAACTGAAATACCACTTCTCCCCTTTGTCGTAATTCCTATTGAAATAATTAATCTCCTTTGATCGGGGAAGGGCAATTTCAGGGTGTTGACCCAAAATTTTGAATATATAGGTAGTACCGGTACGACCGGGCCCAATGTGTATAAAATCAGGCTTCTGAGCCATACATTTCAGAAATAGCAGTTTTAAAATCAATAAATTGATAACCGCGCATCGTACAGTATTCCACTAAATGGCGATACCAAGCATAATAGCTATGATACCTGGGATCAAAATACAGGTCATGAAATATCACCGTGTAATATCTCAATCCTTCATCCACAGCCAATTCAATATCCTGCTCTACCTGCTTTCTAATATCTTCATAACTTCTCACTTTATCGGCAGCAGCATATACATCCATAGTTGACACCGGGAATTCAACCAGCCCATCTGCTGTTTTAAAGGGGTTCCGCCTTTCTATCAACGTGCTGTCGTATTCATAACCTGCATTAGCAATATGCATTAGAGTATTGGTAGAATTTCTCAAATAATGCATACGGATTCCATTGGCCCCGAAACCACTCTCTGCAAAAGCTTTCCTTTCAAAATTTACTCTCTCCTCAACATCAAAAGCTATACCATGTACTCCAACCTCAAACCCCTGATTTTTTAACCATCTAATAATGTTTAGGGCTTTCCTTTTTGAATACGACAGACTCAATGCATTGTCTAGCCCTACAAAAAAGGTAGGTTTTACACTATAGTATTTATTAAATTTAATCAATTCGGGTAGGCGATGTTGCCGATTATTTTTGAGTAGCGAAAGGCGTTGTACATACTGTTTACGCGACAAGTGCCCTTTTATTAAAGAAATACTCTCCCTGGCAATGAACTTTGGAATAAAAAAATCATTGAAATGATCTGTCCAATGAAGGTGGTCAATATCATGAGATATTATGATCTTCATCGCATTAGTACATCCACTATTCTGTCACCTGCGTTTCCATCGCCATATAAGGACAAACCCGTTGGGAAACTTAGCTTTGAAAGATGATCAAGGGCATCCAAAATTTTTTCCTTATTTGCCCCTACTACCCAGTTTACACCATGATCTACCAATTCCACCCATTCTGTTTGATCGCGCATAGTAATACAGAACTTTTCAAAGAAAAAGGCTTCTTTTTGCAGGCCTCCACTATCAGTCATAACGAGAGTGCAAGCCCTGAGAAGCCGGATCATATCAAAATAACCAACCGGATCTATTATATCAAATTCAGTAACAAGGCCACTGGTTTCAATTTTCTTTCGGGTACTTGGGTGCATGGGAACAACCAGCGGCATTCTGTGTCGATGAAGGAAGTTAAGCGTATTAATCAGTTCCTTCAGCCTGGCAGGTTTAGAAGTATTCTCCTGACGGTGAAGGGTTGCCAATATAAAGGGTTGTTCAGGTAGTGCTGGTAAAGCAGAGAAACGCTCGGCGAGCATCTTCTGATAATATGAAGCCGCGTCATACATCACATCCCCCACCTGCTCTATCTGAACTTCCATATTTGAATATCCTTCAGCCTTGAGGTTATCAAGGGCTGTTTGGGTAGGGCACAACAACCATTTACTAACTCTATCCGTTAGTATACGATTTATTTCCTCCGGCATTTCCATATTAAAGCTACGCAGGCCTGCCTCAACGTGAGCCACGGGTATATGAAGTTTGACAGCAGCCAGTGCACCGGCCAGTGTAGAATTAGTATCCCCATAGACCAAAACCGCATCAGGCTTTTCTTCTAACATGAGTCCCTCTAATCCTTCTAGCATACGGCCTGTCATCTTTCCATGGGGCATACTATTAACATGGAGATTATGAACCGGCTTCGGAATCTTCATCTCTTCAAAAAACACCTGAGACATATTTGTGTCAAAATGTTGCCCGGTATGGACAAGTAGCTCACTTATACCCTTACGTTTTTTGATTGCTCTCGACACCACTGCCGCTTTTATGAATTGAGGCCGAGCTCCTACTACAGTCAAAATCTTAGTCATAAATGACTTCCTTGTAAATTCTCGAATAGTTTATTCCATACCCTTCAGAGGAAAATTGTTGTACAGTTTCATAAGTCTTTTTCGCATAGACTTTTAGTCTATCCTTTGCTAATATTGTCTGTGTCAATGCCCTTATAAGGTCATCCACACCACCAACCTTAATTAATTGTCCATCATTTTCATCTTTGACGACTTCAGGGATACCACCTACTCTAGTTGCAATGATATAATTCCCTGTAGCCATTGCTTCCAACAATACATTGGGAAGACCTTCAGCATACGAAGGAATAACAACCACATGGGATCGCTTCATTTGTACAATTACTTCTTCAGCTTTTAATGGTCCCAAAAACTTAACATTCTTTAAACCATCCTCCATATCATTTAATTTGATTTTAACTTGGTCTTTAGTGGAATTCGGACCTGCAAAAATCAGCTCGGCAGCGCCCGCTATAATAGAATCCATATCATGCCAGGCTCTCAGTAATGTCAATCCACCCTTAAGATCTCCCTTAGGGATGGTGTAATCCCCATCTGTAATGCCGCCTAAATACAAAAACCTAAGCTTTGGACTTTCTTGCCAGCAAAAAGTATACTGATTTAAATCTACACCTCGATACACGACACGAAGATCGGCCTCTTCCACTTGACCAAACAATCTTTGAAATGACGATTTTAGGGAATTGGAATTAAAAACATGGCTTTTGGAAGAAGTGACTGCTTCAGCTACATATTTATCCTTACAATGAGATTTCAAATAAAAATTGACATCACTTCCTATGTATTGTATGATGTAAGGAGTACGATCAACTCTTGAAACTTCATAAGCCATTTGCGCAGGAAGTTTACCCCCAACGGCATGTATAATATCAAAATTGTACTCAATAGATTTTTTGAAAATCTTACTCCTAATCTTCCTTATTAGCCAATGTTCATTTAAGGATTTGGAAATTGAAGTAAGAACAGGAAGGTTGATTACTCTGTAAGTAAATCCCTTATATTGTTCAACTGATTGTTGCCGGCGCCTAGGATGATAAGCTGACAACTTAACCACTTCAACTTCATTGTGCTTGGCAAGTTCCAGGTACGCCCTGTAGTTAAAAGGGCTACGTTCAGGATGGCTATCGGACGGAAAACCAGTTACAATAAAAAGAACCTTACACCTTTTAAGGCCCACTATATCCACTTTTTATCAATCAACCAGTTTAAACGTAGCTCTGCACAACGTCTTCCAAAAAAGTCACCTCGCTCAAACCGCCAGTCTTTATTACTTGGTTCATAAAGGTACCTTCCTTCAAGCTCCTCATCCTTGAGCACCTTACCCCCCCAAAGTGCATGGAGCTCATTGACTAGGTATTCGCCCTGCTCCGTTTCAAAATAATCCACATTAATATTAGGTGTTTCGAACCTGTTGCTAATTTCTCTAGTCCTATTTAGTAGTTCCTCGGGAGGCTTTGCCCAAACGATATCCCCAGATCCGCTGTGAAAGTCACCCCTCTTTAATTTAAACCGGCAAAAATAGCTGTCACCAACTCTGATCATTCGCCATTCCTTGCAATTGGGTAAGTATTCCTGAAAAATGATATATCCCTGATGGACATCGAACCGCCCCCTGTTCTTTAAAGTAATGCCTCTTCCAAAGGCACGTTTAACCCATTTTATGGCTTCCGCTTTGGAATTAATAATGTAAACTCCCGAAGAAGCAGCTCCCTGATCCGTTTTCAACACCAATGGATAATTGGCATTGCCTGCAAAATTTAAAGCATGATCCCTTTTAAAAAAAACCTCTGTTTTTGGATGGTGATATCCATGACTGATTAACCAATCCCGGCTTTTGCGTTTGCTTTCATATAAATTCAATAAGTCCAGGGAAGGATACGCTTTTAGACCTAACTGGTTCACCATAGTTGCCAAACGTTCATCCCAAAACTGCTTCTGTATAGGCTTATAAATAGTAGGCCAGGCAAGAAACACTTGGCAACCGCTCGATAACACCTCCTCTATCCAGTTACTATGTCTAATATCTACAACTAGATAATTGATCTTCAGATCGTGACAAGCCGCTATGTAGTGTTGATGCTCCTGAGCAATATCATACAATATACCAACCCGGTGTGATCCTTCACTAAAGCTCCCTTTCCATTCCCACTCCGTGTTAAAATAAGGGTTTGCCCGTAACCATCGTTTTTCCATAAAGGCATCATTGGCAATATATTTCTTTACCGTGCGCTTTAATTTAGTAATCACTCAATCTTGACTTTAAAATGTTCTAACAAAGTCGAAAGGGCAATCAATCTATCAATGGTATCTGCTTTGAATTTAGGATGATCAACCGGAAAAGGAAAACTATATTTTCTTAGGTAATTTAATTTATCTGATACGATAAGTTTATGTGTGCCAAAAGAATCTAAGTACCAATGCTTGTTGCGTCTAATTAACGCAGCCAATTTTCGCTTTGTGTATATTCCAAAAACACTCCCGACAATAGAAGAAAGATCATGCTTAAATGGAACCTTATTAAAAGTAAACCCGTAATCCGATAAAATGGACGCAAGACGGGAGTTCAGCATAGTAATCATTTGAGCCTGAAACCTTCCACCATAACCAATATGTGGTATAGCTTGATAAGCATACTTTTGAAGATAACGATCAGCGAATGGGCTGAGAAAATAAGTTAATTGATTCTCCACCTGATTACGTATACCAGGCCCACCCTTCACCCACATTTCACAATAAAACCGTTGTATTTCCAAACGGTCAATGCGTTTGACATTAGTGGCCAGAGAAAGACCTTTCCTCAGTGTATGTTCAAGTCTTTTAATTCCTTCTTCTTTATAGTTAGATGTTACAAGCACCTCATAATTCAGCCCCTGCAAGACCATGCTCTTGATAACACTTCTAAGTGTATACTTCTTATTTAGCAGTTGAAATTCATTCCTATATTGTTCTCCGCTAATTCCTGATAAACCAAACCTTGTTTTACCCAATATTTCAGATCGGTGTTTAGAAGTTCGGTACTCTCTCACCCAACCATGATTCGAAGGGAAAAGGCCATCATAATACCAAAAGGCTCTTTGAATTAAGGAATCCAAATCAATTTGCTCGCGCTGAGATATAGCAACTCGTACAAGTGGCTTATTGACCACCTTAGCTAGTTCCATAGCCACCTTACTATCAAAGTCCACTATGGGTTTCCAGTAACAATGCACTTGATAGGAAGTGGACATCCGATCAATCAAGGCAAGTAGCAGTCGGCTATCATATCCTGAAGACAGGCCTAAATCAGAAAAGTGAGTATTGATTTGGGGAAGCCAACCTTCAAGGTAATTCCCTATCTCATTAATTTGGCTTTCAACAGCAGAGCTGCGGTCAGTAAAAACCCTGTTTGCTACACTATTCTCAAGTTGAATAAATTGAACTGTAATTCGACCTGCCTCCAGCGTGCTTGTGGAGGTAATCCTACTGATCTCTTTAAATGTAGTATCGTTATTGAAGTAGCAGCCAGTATAAACCTGTTCAAAAATCGCTTCCTTATTTAATGTTAAACTATCAGCGGCCTCACTGCACGCCAAAAAGCTAGTACTGATGAGCTCATTGTTTAAAACATATGGTGCGCCATACCCAGCTTCGTCAAAATATATTTTAATGAGATCACTGTTCTTAATATATCGAACTATGCTGAAATGCCCATATACCTGACTTAAAGTACGTTCGTTTTTGAGATCCGTCACCAAACTGTTGAAAGAGCCAACCACACCCTGTCCAGCATACGAAAGTGTACCATGTGCAACAATCACTTGTTGTTCATCTTCATAAAACCAAGGATCATTGGGAAATAAGGTCTTGGCATACTTTACTATTCGAATACCATTTTGACGATAGCTGAAACTGGATTTTTGCCCACGCTTTTCAAATACTGAAACCCTATCTTCTTTAGGTTGATTCGACAATGCTATAAAATAAGCCCCCATTAGATTACCTTATAAAACCTGTAGAATTTTTTGATTTTTTGAGAATTTAATAAAGGCTCATGAACCTGAAGCAAATTCACATCACTGTTGCTATTTGCTTCTAAAACTATGAACCCTTGGGTCATTGGTACAACGTCCCAAGCTATGTAAGGTATAAATGAAAGTTGCCGGGCCATAATCAAAACCTCTTCCTGGATATCTTTCCAGTTTGGTATAGCCATCTTATAAAAGTGGAAACCGGTATCAGGATGCTCCTTAAACCAATTTAAAGCACCACCTCTTGGAAAAGTAACTCCTTTTCCCATAACTCCACTCTGAGGATCAATATATATCGAAAGGCCACCTGATGACCAATTATCAACTGCCCCTGATTCCTTAACCCCCGATCGAAATACTGCTGCAGCAACAAATGGCTCAAACGTGTCAGGGTCTACCATTGTAAGCATGCGAACTGTATTTAAAGACCATGGATAAACCTGATTAGCGAAACCTGTTTGTAAAATCTGTTTATAGATCAAAAGCTCATTACCTCGCTTTAGCTTTAGATCTGCCAACCCTTTTGATGTATATTCTACACTTTCATTACTCCAATTATTTTCAAAATATTCGAAGAACTGAATCCCCTCTCCTCCGCCACCCCCCGAAGGTTTTACTACATACTTTCCAGGTTCGAGTAAATCACCTAATTTTGAGTGATTTACAACTAAACCAGAAGGAAAGCTAATAAACCGACCATTCTCGATGTAGAATTCCGGATGATGTACTCTATCACTGTTTTTAAGTAAATATGAAAAAATCAATTTAGAGTCGAAAAGAATAGAAGCAGATCCATTTATTGAAGGAGCTCTTTTCAGGCGTGCAAAATCACTTAGATAATTATTGGCTAGGTTCCTATCAAATTGATAAATAACCCATGATTCCGGTAGAAAACCCTTTCTCCAACAAGTTATTATCTGTGGCAACCTAAGTTTAAACGGTCTTTTCCTGTCCTTTCTAATTAAACGCCTCCAAACGAGCAAGCTTCTAAATATGAATATTAGTTTTTGAAGCATAGCACCTATCTAGGGTTTCCTCAAAAAGTCAACGCCACCGGAGTTCTTTTTCTGTCCCACGCCGGGTGCTGGCGAAAAAGAGCGTAGCAGTCGCTGATTTGATCTAGTATTTTTTTCCAGAACTTATCACAGGCCCTACGCAAGGCCTGAGCAAAGAATAAAAAAGGTAAAGATACTCCCGACAAATGGACCTTTAACAGGTTCATTGCCAGGAATATAAGGTGTACTTCTGCCGGAATAGTCTGCGATAGCTTCGCCTGTATCTTGTCGAGTCCGTAGCGGACTTTAGCCTGTCCGAACTTGCCCTCAATCTCTGATCGCTTATTATTTCGTTTTCGGGCCTTGTTGCGCTCGCTTTTGCTTTGTTTCTTCTTGCGGCCCACTGCCGGGCCGTTATGCTTTATCCCTCTGTCTTTCAGGTATTTGCGGTTTTCACGGGTCCAGTAGATTTGATCGGCAAGTACCTCGGCCGGATAATACCCATATATCGATTTGTAGGCCTCTATTTGGTCTTTGAGGTACTTGGCTTCATTAAAGGCATTAAAGTCGATCTGATCCACTCTGGCGATGCCTTCGCTCATGGAGGCGTTGATCTTAGGGCCGAACTCGGTGTTTTTTGTGCCCCCTTTACCGCGCTTGATCGGGCGCACCATTGGTTTGTCGATGCTGACCAGACGGTTGTCTATCTGTCTGCGTTTGTCGCGGTACATGATCTCCTGTTGGCGGTATAGCTCCTGGATCACCCACAGGTGTTTCCATTGGGTGGTTGTCCAGGGGATGCTCTTTTCTGCTTCCTCCAGTTTGTCCAGCATCCCTTCGATGGTCTTGAGGTTACGGCGAACATAGCGCAGTTGCTGCCCGATGGCCTTGCGGACACTCTTTTTGTCTTTGCGTCGCTCCTTACTGAAGCTCACGTAGTTCTGGCGGGCTTTACGTCGGTAGGTCCTGGGCTTTTTTGGCCATAGGTCACGGGCCGACTCAAACAATGCATCAATCAATGCTTCGCTTTTCAGCCGGGCTTCGGCCAGTAACCTGGTGTCGGTCGGGTAGGCAATATTGACCGGGCTAACGGTGGCGTCTACCATCAACGTTCCCCGGTTATTTGGCTCCT